>NZ_CP122961.1:604127-1208254 GCF_029854215.1 Halomonas alkaliantarctica
CGTGCAATTCGATATCATGAGGCAGAAAAGGCAGGTCTAGTCCTGTGCCGGCACCTACCAGCAGCACCCGCATACCGGGCTCCCAATCCACTTGGCCAAGTGCAATACGCCGCGGTTTGCGAAATGCACGGGCGACTACCGCATCGTAGAAAGGAGCGTACACATTGTAGCGTAGGCGATTCCACTCGGTGGTGTTGAACATAACGCCTCTTTGCAGCGCAACGCTGCGATTGCTGAAGAGCAGGTGTCGACCACCTACATCGAATTACCTATAGCATGAAAGGAATTATTTAACCAATGGAGTATGTCCTTGTTGTATAGCTAATATTATAAAAAATTGTAAAAATATTTCTATTCACCCTGTTAAATTTGTTTATTTATATCCATAAGGAAGTAAGGTTGTGTGATATTTTAATTGGTTTTTTGCGATTATTGATCTTTTTTAATGTTTTAAAAGATAGCTTTTTATCGCCATAAAATATTAGCCTTTTTGTAGGCGTGAGGTTAAGTTTTCAACAATGTTGATAACCAGCATGCGATCATTTGGATTTAAAGGCTCTAAAAGATGCTTCAACCTGCTTGTTTGATCATCGATATGAAAACTTGCTTGCCCAAACAACTCCGCTGCTTCGCAGTTGAAAATTTCAGCAAGCTCTATTAGACGCACAATGTTGGGGATCACCCGCCCGCGCTCAATGCGCGAAACGGCTTCATTACCAACACCTAAGCGCTCAGCAACTTCTTCTTGGGTCAATTGACTGCGCACCCTTTGCTTGGCAATGGCCCGGCCAATACTGCCCGCCAGCCGCTTCTGTTCTGTTTTATTCACAATGCCCTCCATTGGACCTAGATGGTTGAGGAACGACCTATTGACATGAAGGACTGTTTAGGTTGAATATCATCTTCTAAGGTTGATTTGGATGCTGATGGTTACTTTTTGTTTCATTTGGCTACCTAGTGAAATGCATAATGAGCGATGTTAATTAAATTGTTCATTTAAAAAACAACCCTAAGTATGGAAATGAAAAAAACTGTAGCTATAAGGTGAATAGCTGGTCGTAGATTGAGAAATACACGAGATGATGATGTTTTTTAATAGCAATGTTTGAGTTCTTTTAATGATTTTTTGAAATTATTAAAAATTTTTTAAAGTAATAGTTTTTTGAGTGTTAAATAATATTCGTTTTATAAATTTTTAATGTTTTATCGACAGCTGAAAATGTTTACGCGGCGAGCGGGTGCGTTTTTTTTGCAAAAATACTTTTCAAAAAATCGGGTGAGAAGCTTGATGTGTAAATTCGAAGGCGCTTAATAACATGCTCCCTACTTCTGCTCCAGAGATTTTTCGACAGTTGGCGGATAAGTTATCTAACGTCAGTGAAGAAGGGTTTTTTCAACACCTTGTGAAGTCCTTGGCGGACATCCTTGGAGTTAATCATGTCGTTGTTGAACATGTCGATAGCCATCAGGGCATTTTGACAACGCTGGCGGTATGGTCTCAGGGCGAGTTCATTGAGACGGCCCCATATTCGCTACAAGGTACACCATGCCAACAGGTCGCCGAACACTCGCGACTTTATGTACCTTCTCAGGTTCGTCAGCAGTTCCCAGATGATCAACGCTTGGCCGCCTTGAGAGTTGAGGGGTATTTGGGTGTCGCTATCGCAGCACCTGGAGGGGGCTTCTTGGGCGTCATTGCGCTAATGCACTCCTCTGCTTTGAGACTGCCACCGTATACCGATGAAGTATTACGTATCGCTGCGGCGTTGGCTGGTGCCGAGTTGGCGCGTCAGTTAGCGGAAGGCCAAGCGCGCGAACATATGCTGCATAATCAATTGGCGCTGCAGCGCATTGGCCGACACAACTCCGCCTTAATCAATACCATTAATGAGCAACAGCGCTTCCAACACGCTGTTGTCAGCGTGGCGACTGCTGTTTCGGCTGAAAATGGCGAATCGTTTCTGCACCAACTGACCGCCCATATGGCTGAGGCTTTATCCGCCGAAGTGGGGTTTATTGCACTGCTGGATGAGCAAGATTCCGATATCGCTCATACCTTGACGCTGTATGTAAATGGTCAAGTTCAAAGCAATTTTGCCTACTACCTCCCCGGTGTTCCCTGCCACAAGGTGATGTTAGAACAGGAGTGTACCGTTTATGAGGGTGCCGCCATTATGCTACCCGCTGAAAGCAACGGGGCGCTTTCCTGGGTAAATGGTTATGTTGGGCGGCGGCTAGATAATAGCCATGGTGAGCCGTTGGGACTTATTGGCGTAATGTTTAAAAAGCCGCTGGCCGATGTCGATGTTGTGCGCAATGTATTGCAGATATTTGCCGCACGGGCAGCTTCAGAGCTTGAACGTCAACAAGATGAAGTCCGCATACGCCAACTCGCTTTTTGTGATCCCGGCACTCAATTGCCCAATCGTGCTGCCTTTATGCGCCACTTAGAGCGAGTGGTTGCCGATACCCAGACTACTGAATTGGCGCTATTGCTACTGGATCTTAATCATTTCAAAGAGATCAACGACACTGCTGGCCACGATCTAGGTGATTTAGTCCTTAAGGACGTTGCCAAACGCTTTGCAGCGTCGCTAACTGAGGGGCAGTATTTAGCACGTTTAGGCGGCGATGAGTTTGTGGTGGTGTCCCCTGGTGACGAGGAAAACAGCGCAATAGCCACCGCTCAGCGGCTGTATGACAGCATCGCGCTGCCGTTTATTGTTGAGCAACACTCTTTCGAACTCACTGTGGGAATCGGACTAGCGCTTTATCCCAAGCATGCGGCAACACCCTTAGAGCTGTTGAAACACGCTGACATTGCTATGTATCAAGCCAAACGTCAAAAGCTTTCCGTATGTGTATTCGAGTCCTGGATGGGGCGCGTTGTGGCCGAACAGCTGCATATTGCCAAACGCTTGGCGTCTGCCATTGCAGAAAAACAGCTGAGCCTGAACTTTCAGCCCCAGGTGGATTTGCGCAGCGGCTTGTTGATTGGCGCTGAGGCGCTGTGCAGGTGGCACGATGATGAGCTTGGCGACGTATCGCCGGGTAAATTTATACCTATTGCTGAAGAGCGCGGCATGATTGTTGCGCTAGGCAACTGGGTGATTGAAGAAGCCTGCAGTCAGCTGGCCGAGTGGCGAGAGCAGGGGCACCCTATGGTTGGCCAGTTGGCGATTAATATTGCCGCACAGCAGTTTGAAGAGGACGACTTGGCCGCCAACGTGCTCCATTGTTGTGCCTATTTCGGCATTGAGGCGTCACAACTGAGTCTGGAAATTACCGAAAGCGGCATCATGGAAAATCCTGAAAAGGCGATCGCCATGACTGAGGTTTTAAAGAGCAAAGGGTTAGGGCTTTCCATTGATGATTTTGGCACTGGGTATTCCTCGCTTGCCTACCTAAAACGCTTTGCCGCCGATAAAATAAAAATCGATATTTCTTTTATCCGCGATATGCTTACCAGCGACAATGACCGTGTCATTGTGGCGACGATTATTGCCATGGCGAATACGCTGGGACTTGAGACCATTGCGGAAGGTATTGAGAACCAAAAACAAATCAAAGCATTGCTTGCAATGGGCTGTGCTCAGGGGCAGGGCTACTACTTTGATCGGCCATTGACAGCCGCACAGTTTGCCCAACGTTGGCTCATTTAGCCTAGGCAGATAGACCATGAAAGTCTCTGCATGCCTCTGCGGTTACTGAGCTTACAGCAGTTGTCAGCAGAAATACTTACGCCTGTAGTCCACCAGCTTAATAGATCGACCATCCTCACTGCTCAACATATTGAGTAAGTTCTAATTTTTTGTCTCAGTCCTTTCAAAAAGCTCGGTCAGCCAGGGTGCCAAGTAGTCTAGACTCATGCTATACCTAAAATGTAATCTAATCTTTACATGCGCGCATGGCGTGTGTTTTTGCGATGGCGAGCAGTAGCAGAAGGACGCAATTAGCTGATCGAATGGTCTATCACGTATGTCGATTCGGCAAATAAGCGTATTTGAATTCAGTCAAAGGATTGTACAGGAGGATTACGCTAAATGAGTGGATCGACCCCGCAGAGTAAATTTTCACGCCGGAACGATTTTTTTTCTCTAGCCGTTCTAGGTGGGCTGCTGATTGGAAGCTTTCCTGTTGAGGCTTTTGCGTTTGGCTTTGATGATGTCGTTAAAAAAGCAGAGGAACTCGCGCAACAGGGCTACCGCGCACCGGAAACGTCGTTGCCCAGTGAGCTGCGAGAGCTCAGCTTTACGGAATATGCGCAAATACAGTTCAAGCGAGATCGCGACGTGTGGAGCGGTAGAGGCGCACCTTTCACCCTGAGCTTTATCCATGAAGGGATGCATTATGACAGTGCCATCCAATTAAACAGCATTGATCAGGAAGGCGAGGTGCATGCCTTTGCTTACAACCCTGATGACTTCACGTACGGTGATTTAGGTATCTCCGATGAAGTGAAGAATAGCGATGGCGTTGGTATTGCTGGTGTCAGGATCAACCATGCGCTCAATGAAGGTGATCGCAATGAGGAGATGATGGTCTTTCTGGGGGCAAGCTATTTTCGCGCAGTTGGCAGAGGGCAGGTTTATGGCCTTTCAGGGCGCGGCCTGGCTGTTGATACAGGGTTGCCTTCAGGCGAAGAGTTCCCTCGCTTTAGCGAAATGTGGATCATCGAACCTAGCTCAGAAAGCCAGTACTTGACGATTTTCGCCCTGCTTGACTCGCCTAGCGTTACCGGTGCCTACCGCTTCGTGTTACGCCCCGGAGAAGACACCTTAGTAGACGTACAGTCGCGGCTATATTTGCGCCGGGCGGTCGAGAAATTGGGGATAGCACCACTCACCAGTATGTACCTTTACGGCCCAGAGCAGCCCTCTTCGACACAACACTATATCCCGGCAATCCATGATTCTAATGGCCTATTAATCAATGATGCACAGAATGGCTGGACATGGCGCCCGCTAGCCAATCCGGCCAGATTAATGATGAATCGACAGGCAACGCCTCAATTACGCGGGTATGGCCTGATGCAACGAGGTCACAATTTTAGCGATTATCAGGATATTGCCGCACGTTATGATCTGCGCCCAAGCGCCTGGGTTGAGCCACAAAACGAATGGGGGGCCGGTAGTGTTGAGCTGATCCAGATTCCCACAGACAACGAGACCAACGACAACATCGTATCAATGTGGCTGGCTGATGAAACGCATGAACCTGAAACACCGCTGGCGTTCGATTACCGTATTACGTTCACAACCGATGAAAGCCGTCACCTTGATCCTCAGCTTGCGTGGGTTGAAGAGACGCGTCGATCACGGGGAGAAGTGATTCGCGATAACATGGTGCGTGAGCCCGACGGTACGCTCGCTTTCGTACTCGATTTTATCGGGCCCTCGCTTTCCGGTATCCCCAGTGATGCAAATATGAGTGTAGAGGCCAGCGTTGGCGATAATGGCGAATTAGCCAATAGTCGTGTTGTTCATAACCCAGCGACCAACGGTTGGCGGGTGTTCGTCAACGTGAAGCGCAACAATGGCAATCAGCCTTTGGATATCAGGGCCAAGCTAGTACTCGATGGCAAGCAAATGTCCGAGACTTGGTACTATAGGCTGCCCGCTAATGGCTGAAACAAGATCTCCTTCCCAGACAGCACCAACGGATCTTTATTTAGAGCGATTGGCGTTGGAAACCCAGGATCGAAAGGAGCGCTACACGCTATTAGTGGGTGATCTAGATCAACACGATATGGCGGCGCTACACACTGCGTTGGGTGGAGATAGCGAGGGCGCAGGTGATTGGCAGAATGAAAATAGTGATGATCCAGCGGCCTTATCAGTGGGACGTCGCTTGGCACTTGCCTATGCAGAGCCGCCGCTAGCGCCGCCAGAGATATTGTCAACGGATGCGTCTGGCATTACGCGTCTACGCACTGCGCCACCGATGAAACGAACGCCACTGGCCCCCCAGAAGTGGTCGACCAATCCTTTCGTGAATATTGGTCGACGTTTCAAGCGCTGGGCTAACGGTGATTTTGGTCGGCGCAAAAGAGCGTCGCCCTCCGCGTCCTGGAAGTGGGTCGCCAGACGGCGTCGTTGGATTTTGCTGGTGCTGATTTTCGGCCAAAGTATTATCGCTGCCAATCAGATGCGTACTGTACTCCCTGGCCAGGGTCTGCAGTGGCTTGAGATAGCGATCCTATCGCTGTTTGTGCTGCTCTTCGCCTGGGTGTCCGCCGGGTTTTGGACCGCGTTGATGGGGTTCTTTCAGCTATTACGAAGCCATGACCGCTACGCCATTGACAGCGAAGTGGGCGACGAGCCGATTGATGATGAGGCACGCACAGCACTGCTGGTGCCGATCTGTAATGAGGATGTTGCCAGGGTCTTTGCCGGGGTGCGCGCCACCCTGGAGTCCCTGCGCAGCACGGGCAATGGCCAGCATTTCGACATCTTCATTCTGAGCGATACGTCCGACCCAGATATTGCCATTCAAGAAACCTATGCCTGGCTGGCGTTGTGCCGTGACCTGGATGCTTTCGGCCAGATCTTCTATCGCCGTCGACAGCGCCGTGTCAAACGCAAGAGCGGTAATCTTGACGATTTTTGCCGCCGCTGGGGGGCGCTCTATCGTTACATGGTGGTGTTGGATGCCGATAGTGTCATGAGCGGAAAATGCCTTACCCGGCTGGTGCAAATGATGGAAGTGCACTCCAAGGTAGGCATTATCCAAACAGCACCACGCGCTTCTGGGCGCCTCAATTTGTATGCACGCATGCAGCAGTTTGCGACGCGGGTTTACGGGCCGTTGTTTACCGCCGGGCTCCATTTTTGGCAACTGGGCGAGTCGCACTACTGGGGGCATAACGCGATTATTCGCCTGGCCCCGTTTATGCAGCACTGCATATTAGCGCCGCTACCCGGTAAAGGCTCAATGTCCGGCGAGATTTTGTCCCATGATTTTGTCGAGGCAGCGCTAATGCGGCGCGCCGGTTGGGGAGTATGGATTGCCTACAAACTGGAAGGCAGCTATGAGGAAATGCCACCTAACCTGCTTGATGAGCTCAATCGCGACAGGCGCTGGTGCCACGGCAATTTGATGAACTTCCGGCTGTTTTTTTCGCAAGGCATTCATCCCGTTCACCGTGCCGTCTTCCTGACCGGTTTAATGTCTTACCTTTCAGCGCCGCTATGGTGCCTTTTCTTAGTCCTTTCTACCGCACTGTTAGCCGTGCACAGCTTTAGCACCCCCAACTACTTTCCTGAGCCGGGAATGCTGTTTCCTGTTTGGCCACAATGGAATCCTACCTTGGCGGTGGGGCTGTTCGGTGTAACGGCGTTACTGCTGTTCTTGCCTAAGCTGCTAAGCGTACTGCTGGTGTGGATAAAGGGCAGCCGCCAATTTGGTGGGCCGCTCAAGGTGTTGGCGAGCATGGTTCTTGAGTCGCTATTCTCGATGCTATTAGCGCCGGTAAGAATGCTGTTTCACACCCGCTTTGTACTCACGTCAGTGATGGGGTGGGCAGTACAGTGGCGCTCACCGTCGCGGGAAAACAGCGACACGACGTGGCGGGATGCTATTCGCGCGCACTGGACCCAAACGCTAATAGGGGCTGTGTGGGCAGCGGGTGTTTACGTTATGGAACCGACATTTCTTTGGTGGCTCTCGCCCATTGTCGTTGCTTTGATGCTGTCTATCCCGGTATCGACTCTCTCGAGCCGTGTCTCACTAGGGCAGCTCAGTTTTCAAAAGCGACTGTTCCGTATTCCCGAAGAAACGCAGCCACCACGGGTGCTGCGGCGCATGGTGAGCTTACTTACCCGCATGAACACAGGAATGTCGGCACCGTCCTTTGTCCGTGTGGTGGTAGAGCCCGTGCCTAATGCGTTGGCAATTGCTTTAGGCACATCACGACACCGCGATGTCGAACCCATACGCCAGCGCCGAGCCGAGCGGGTTTCTCGCGCCGTGTTGATGGGGCCAGAGAGGATGAGTCGATTGGAACGGCTGGATTTTCTAGATGATCCAGTGATGATGTCGCAACTGCACTACCACCTGTGGGTCGACAGCAAGGCACATCGCAGTTGGTTTGAGTTGGGTCTGCCAGGGCGGGAATCGACGCACCTACCGACCTTTAACTAAGGTTACTTTTGGGTTGAGCGTCTGCGACGGACACTCACCAAACTGCTGCTTATAGTCGTGGGCAAATTGTCCTAGATGCCAGAAGCCCCAGTAAGTGGCTATTTCCGTTACCGACTGCTCGGGTGATGCGGCACGCAGCGCCCGACGCACGCGGTTCAACCGGGTCAGGCGTAAAAACTGCAGCGGGCTGATGCCCAGGATGGTGGTAAAGCTGTACTGCAGGGTGCGGCGGCTCACGTGAGTGAGCTGACAAAGCTCCTCCATCGTCACTGGGCCATCCAAGTGCTCATCAACATAGCGTTTAACCCGGTCTACCACTTCTTTACGATGAGTGTAGCTGGGTGGCAGCTCTGCTCCAGGCTGCTCGACTTGCAACAGTTCAAGCAGCGCCATCAGTAGAATGTCTTGATGAATATGGTTAGCGATTGCCAGTGTTTGGCTGGTGAGTAAACGTTCGATAAGAAATGACATGGCGTTTATCGTTTCGCTAGCCGCTTGGCGACGCGGCATCATTTGCCAGCATGTATCCAAACTCACACCCTGCCGTTTGGCCGCCTCAGCTAGCGCAGGCAACTGAATGACCAACCCATAAATATCGAAAGCCTCTGGGGTGACCAGTTCAAAATCCCGTCCGCCGGGGCGGCACATGACCTCGCCCTCGCTCAGCGCTTGACCATTGATTCGCGCGCCTTGGTCCGTAGCCGGAATTCCGATCCACAGTGAGTCTGGCCAAACTCGACACTGCTGTCGTAGCGCTTTCCCGGTGTGCTCCTTAAACACCTGTATCGTCTCAAGTGCCACTTCATCCAGGCGACCATAGAAGCTTCCTGGGCTAAGCTGGTCGTACTCCTGCTGCCAGCGCGTCAGGTTTTGCGCGTGCTCATCGGCATCGAACGCTTCCTGAATGCATCTTTTTGGTGCAAATGCGCTATCAAGCGTGGTCATGGGAGGCTCCTCGGAGCGTTATAAGCGCTCAATATTGTTTGGTTAACGCCTTATGTTTCTGTATCTATTGGAATTTATGAAATATTAACGGGTTTGCCGAAACTCGATACTCCCTCTCTAGTGATAGCGCTATGGTAGAAACAAGCAAGTTTCATACCTCAACGCGCAGTCAGCGCGATTAAAAGAGCAGTCGTAAAAAAGGAAAGCTCCATGGCGCAGACCTATCACACCACGGTCGGGAGTCGCAGCTACCGCTTCGCAAGCCTAGCCGAGCTGATGGCCAAAGCCACACCGCCTCGTTCCGGTGACCGCTTGGCTGGCGTAATGGCGGAGAGTGCCGAAGAGCGGGTGGTTGCTCAAATGGTTCTTGCCGAACTCCCGCTGACCACTTTTTTGAATGAGGCCCTGATTCCATACGAAGAGGATGAGATCACCCGGCTGATTATGGATGACCATGATGCCGACGCCTTCGCCCCCATTCGCCACCTTACCGTGGGCGATTTTCGTAACTGGCTACTCTCCGACCATGCTACCAGTGAAGTAATAACGGAAGTGAAAGCGGGGATTACCCCCGAAATGGCCGCTGCCGTCAGCAAGCTGATGCGCAATCAGGACTTGATTCTGGTGGCCAAGAAGTGCCGGGTCACCACCGCCTTTCGCAATACGATTGGCATGCCGGGGCGGCTCTCGACACGCCTTCAGCCCAACCACCCCACCGATGATGTCACCGGTATTGCCGCTAGTATTTTGGATGGGCTGCTATACGGCAGCGGCGATGCGGTGATTGGCATTAATCCCGCGACAGACAACGTCGCTCAGAGCGTGAAACTGATGCGCCTGATGGATGAAGTAATCCAGAAGTATCAAATCCCCACCCAATCCTGCGTGCTTACCCACGTAACGAACACTCTGGAGGCGATCGAGCAGGGCGCACCGGTGGATCTGGTATTCCAATCGATTGGCGGCACCGAGGCCACCAACCGCAGCTTTGGTTTTGACTTGAGCACTCTCGCCGAAGCCGAGGCGGCGGCGCAGTCGCTCAATCGCGGCACGGTGGGTCGTAACGTGATGTATTTCGAAACCGGCCAGGGCAGCTCGCTCTCCGCCGATGCTCACCACGGGCTCGACCAGCAAACCTGCGAGGCCCGAGCCTATGCGGTGGCGCGCAAGTTTAATCCGCTGCTGGTCAATACCGTGGTGGGTTTTATCGGCCCCGAGTACCTGTTCGATGGCAAAGAGATCACTCGCGCGGGGCTTGAGGATCACTTCTGTGGAAAGCTGTTGGGCGTGCCAATGGGCTGCGACGTTTGCTATACCAACCACGCTGAAGCCGATCAAAACGATATGGATAACCTGCTGACGCTGCTGGGCGTGGCGGGCTGCAATTTCATTATGGGCATCCCCGGCTCCGACGACATTATGCTCAATTACCAGACGACTTCGTTTCACGACGCGCTCTATGCACGGCGAGTACTGGGGCTAAAAGCGGCGCCGGAGTTTGAGCGCTGGCTCGAAGAAATGCAGATATTCCAGGATGTCAGCACTCACCGGCTCAACGACCAGCTTCCTGCCGCCTTTGCCAACAGCCTGCGCCACCTGCCCAAGGAGCCACGCCATGGCACATGATCCGTCATCACCCATCGTGGTGGAGAACCCCTGGGAGCGGCTGAATGCCTTTACCGACGCGCGCATTGGCTTGGGGCGCGCTGGGGTCAGCCTGCCGACCAGCAAACTGCTGGCGTTTCAGCTAGCTCACGCCCAAGCCCAGGATGCGGTTCACTGTCCGCTGGATGTGGAAGCGCTCTCCACCGAGCTGACCCAAGCCCTGGATTTGTCTGAGGCACCGCTGCGCCTGCACAGCCATGCCCAAGATCGCGCTATGTATCTGCAGCGGCCCGACTATGGCCGTCGCCTGAACGACGAGAGCCGTGAATACCTGCGTGAACACCTGCAGCAAGCCTCCACCTCTCAGCAGCGCTTTGACCTTGCGGTGGTCGTGGTCGATGGGCTTTCCGCGTTTGCCGTGCAGCAGAATAGCGCGCCGTTTCTGAGTGCGCTTTATCAGATGCTGAGCAGTGATGCCGCCGATTGGACGCTGGCGCCGTTAACGATTGTCGAGCAGGGGCGAGTAGCGATTGGCGATGAGATTGGTGAGCTGCTCAATGCTGACGCCGTGCTGGTGATGATCGGCGAACGGCCAGGGCTAAGCTCGCCGGATAGCTTAGGACTGTATATGACCTGGGCACCGGAAACGGGGCTTAAAGATGACCGGCGCAACTGCATTTCCAACGTGCGCCCGGCGGGTTTGCAAGTAGAGGAGGCCGCCAGACGCTTTTTCCTACTCTTAAAAGAGGCCCACCAGCTCAAATTGTCTGGCGTTAAGTTGAAAGACCGCAGCGAAGACGATGTGTTGGAAGGCGACTCAGCATCAGGCTCGACGCGTAACTTCCTGGTGGCGGAGTAACGTCACCCAAAGCGATATCCCATAACAACGATCACATAACAAAATGGAACAACGTTGGTAAACAACAGCACGCCGCTGACGACGATTTCGTTCCACACTGAAAGGGCAAAAAGATGACACAACCATCGATTGATCAGGCGTATCTGGCAAAACGCCAACTGCGCAAAGGCACCGCTGGCTGGGTACTGCTGGCGGGACTGGGGGTTTCCTACGTCATTTCCGGTGACTTCGCCGGGTGGAACTTTGGCATCGCTGAAGCGGGCTGGGGTGGCTTTGCGATTGCCGCCTGTTTGATGGCGCTGATGTACTTAGCCTTGGTGCTGTCGCTCGCGGAAATGTCAGCGGCACTTCCCGCTGCGGGCGGTGGCTACAGCTTTGCCCGTCAGGCAATGGGGCCTGCCGGTGGTTATTTAACCGGGTTGGCGGTATTGATCGAGTATGCCCTGGCCCCAGCGGCGATTGTGATTTTTATCGGTGCCGCCGTAGAGGCGTTAATCGGTATTAACGGCCCGCTGGTGTACCTGATTTTTTACGCCGTGTTTATTGGTATCCACCTGGCGGGGGTGGGGGAAGCGCTCAAGGTCATGATGGTGATTAGCGGTCTGGCGGTGTTCGCCATTCTGGCCACCGCTGTCGCGCTGATAGGCAGTTTTGACGCTGCCAACCTGTTTGATATTGCCCCCACCAATGCAGCGGGCGCCAGCACCTTTATGCCGTTTGGCTGGTACGGCGTTTGGGCGGCGCTGCCGTTTGGTATGTGGCTGTTCCTGGCGGTAGAAGGCGTACCGCTGGCCGCGGAAGAAGCCAAAGACCCCGCTCGTGATATGCCCAAAGGCATTATCGCGGCGATGCTGTTTCTGCTATTCACTGCGCTGTTAGTCGTGGTGCTTCTGGCCGGAGCGGCGGGCGCCGAAATGATTGGCCAAAGCGGCGTGCCTCTGGTGGATGCACTAAACGAGGCGGGTAACCCGACCCTGGCCACGCTGGTTAACGTGCTGGGCTTGGCGGGGCTAATTGCCTCGTTCTTTTCGATTATTTATGGCTATAGCCGATTGGTGTTCGCGCTCTCACGGGCGGGCTATTTGCCTAAGCGCTTATCGCTGACCAGCGGGCGTAAAGTGCCTTATTTGGCGCTGATCGTACCGGGCGTATTTGGCTTTTTAGTCTCACTCAGCGGTGAAGGTGACCTTATGCTAGGGATGGCCGTGGTCGGTGCCACCATTTCCTACGCACTTATGGCACTTAGCCACATTATGCTGCGCGTACAGCAACCTGATCTGCCACGCCCGTATAAAACCCCTGGCGGGGTGGTGACGTCAGGCATTGCGCTGGTACTGTCGCTGGTCGCACTAACCGGGGTCTACGCCTTTGATCCCCGCGCGTTTAACTACACCATCGTGCTATTTATCGCCGGGGCGGCTTACTACTTCTTCTACAGTAAAAACCATCTGGTGGCGAAAACCGCCGAGGAGGAGTTTGCGCTGGTGTCTGCTTCACCTGAGGAGCTAGACGGGAGCGACCCCGCACCGGTAGCCGCTGCTAAGCTGTAAGCGAGCCAACGATTAGGCTACTGTGATAAGCCCCTGGCGGTAAGACGTTAGGGGCTTTTTCTTTTTTATTAATCGTTACGAGGTTGCTTTATGACGCTGACCTTTAATAATCCTGGCGAACAGCAGCGCTGGTACGCGGTTGACGATGGTGTAATGGGCGGTGTTTCCGAGAGCGGGTTTAGCGTTATCAAGGGTGAAGGCCGGTTTCATGGCGAAGTGTCGTTGGAAAATGGCGGTGGCTTTGCGTCCGTTCGCCGCGACCCCAACGGTTTTGAACCCACGCTAGCGGATGCCCAAGGCATAGCGCTAACCGTGCGAGGTGATGGTCGCACCTACCAATTACGCCTGAAAAGTACCTCCCTGGATCATGCCTCAGCGTATCGAGTGAAATTTACGCCTGCTCAGGATCGCTGGGAAACGCTGCATTTCCCCTGGAGCGCCTTTGAGGCGGTGCGGCGAGGAACGTTATTGAGCGACGCACCTGCCGTAACGCCAAGCGAGATTCACCAACTCGGCTTTTTAATCGCTGACCGCACCGCAGGGCCTTTCTGCCTTCAGATTAGCCGTATCGAGCTCCTGCGCTAACTTGACGTTGGCTACCCACCAAGGTCGTCTCGCATGTAGTTTCCGGTTACGCGAAACTGGTAAAAATAATCAGGAGCCCGGCCCGTGAAACACGCACCTGCGTACCGCTTAGCTACGACGATTTTGCATGGCTTCGATGAGTATCGTGCGCGCTTTAAAGAGATCACGGCGGATGCAAGCCGACGCTTTCGTGATGCGGCGTGGCATGATACCCAACTGGCTTCGGCGGAGCGCATCAATCTCTATCAGGAAAAAATCGACGTCACTCTGGGGCGCTTAAAGCGTACTTTCGATCCTGACGTGGTGTCCCATTGTGAGTGCTGGCGAGAGGCACGCAACCACTACGCTGAACTGATCAGCCATCGGCTCGATTTTGAACTGGCGGAAACCTTTTTTAACTCGCTGTTCTGCGCCATTTTCCATCACCGCCATATCCGCAACGAGTGGATGTTTGTGTATAGCTCCCGTGAGGATGCCTCCCACCGCTCGGGCATTGATCTATGCCGTCGCAAACAGGTGAATGGCGACTGGCAGGCTGCGCTCAAATGGGCGCTTATCGATACTCCTTTCGACAATCGCTTTGCCGATATAGACCAGGATACCCACCTAGGTGCCAGCTTCTTACAGCAGCACTTACCCCCGTCAATTTTGAACGCCGATGATGCTCAAATTGAGCTACTGAATAGCGTCTTTTATCGCAATAAAGGCGCCTATCTGGTCGGGCGAATCCTGGGCGGCGGTGAGCAGGTACCGCTGGTGCTGCCGGTTCTTCATGGCGAGGGATTTGGTGAGCAGCAGGGCGGCGACCCCAGCCTGCACCTGGATACGGTACTGATCGAAACCGACGAGGTGTCGATTATCTTCTCCTTCACCCGCGCCTACTTTCAGGTCGAGGTGGCGGTGCCCAGAGAGTTTGTCGATTACCTGCAGCAGTTGATGCCGCATAAGCCAGAAGGTGAGCTCTATGCTGCCATCGGCTTCTTCAAGCATGGCAAAACCGAGTTTTTCAGGGCTCTGAACCGTCAGGTGGCGAAGCGCGAAGATCAATTTATTATCGCCCCAGGCGTGCGCGGCATGGTGATGGCGGTGTTTGTACTGCCCAGCTTTCGCACCGTCTTTAAGATCATTAAAGATAAGTTCGACCCGGCCAAAGACGTGACCCACGCCGTAGTACGCGAGAAGTATCGGCTGGTAAAGCGCCACGACCGGGTAGGGCGCATGGCAGACACCCAGGAGTTCTCTAATTTTATCGTCCGCCAGGATCACTTCTCCCCCGAGTGTTTGGCCCATCTGCTGGAAGTGGCGCCCTCGACGGTGGTGCTTAGAGACGGCAAAGTCATCATCAAACACTGCTATACCGAGCGCATGATGACACCGCTGAATATCTACTTGGAGCAGTGCAGCGACCCAGAAAAGGAGATGGTGCTTAAGGATTACGGCAATGCCATTAAGCAAATGGCTGCGGCGAATATCTTTCCCGGTGATATGCTGCTGAAAAATTTTGGCGTGACACGCCATGGGAGAGTGATCTTCTACGACTACGATGAAGTCTGCTACCTCACCGAATGCCGTTTTCGGCATATACCCAAATCCCAGGGCAATGACTTCCAGGGAGGTGATACGTTGTCCATCGGCCCTAACGATATTTTTCCAGAGGAGTTTGGACCTTTCATGTTCGCTAATAAGGCGCTGCGCGATATGTTCATGGCGCAGCACCCCGAGCTATTTGATCCGGAATACTGGCTGGAGCTGCAGCAGGCCATCATCGATGGCCGCGTCATCGATGTTTATCCTTACCGTAACAAGCAGCGTTTTGCGGGCAGTATCGGCCAACTAGTATATTAGGCCTCTATTTAAGGTGCGGTGGAACATCGGCCAACTAGTATATTAGGCCTCTATTTAAGGTGCGGTGGAACATAAACGACGAGGTGAACATGGCAGCCAGCCCGCATTTGGTGGTATTTACCGGCTCGGGGATTAGCGCCGAGAGCGGGATTAAAACCTTTCGCGCCAGCGACGGCCTGTGGGAGAACCACCCGGTTGAAGATGTCGCTACCCCTCAGGCCTGGCGGCGCAACCCGCAACAGGTATTGGATTTTTATAATCAGCGCCGTGAACAGATCCGTCGCGCCAAGCCCAACGCTGCCCATAAAGCGCTGGCTGCACTGGAGCAAGACGGTTTTAGCGTCAGTATCATTACTCAGAACATTGATGACCTACACGAACGTGCAGGCTCTCGTCAGGTGTTGCACCTGCACGGTGAGATTCTAAAAGCGCGCTCTTCTATCGATGAGCGTATGCGCTACCCGCTGCCCAAGGGCGGTATTGAGTTGGGTCATGTCTGCGATAAAGGCAGCCAGCTGCGTCCCGATGTGGTCTGGTTTGGCGAGTCGGTACCGTTGTTTGCCGAGGCCTGTGATCTCGTCAGTCAGGCTGACTTTCTGCTGGTCGTGGGCACGTCGCTGGCGGTTATGCCTGCGGCATCGCTGTTATCCTACATCGACTACGATACCCCCTGTGCATTGGTCGACCCAGAGGCGGATATGCTTAGCCCGCCAGGAGTGCTGGCAATCAATACCACCGCTGGAGAAGGCGTTCCGGCGTTGGTCAATCGCTGGAAGCAGCAGGGTAATTTGCTGTTGTCTTGAGCCACTTATTGTTAATCCAAAAACCAAGCCTTCATTACGTCAGTAATCTGGTTGATTTCTGCTTCCGAAGTGATGTAAGCGGGCATGGTATAGAGCCAGCGGCCAATGGGGCGCATCCACACGCCGCGCTCGCGGGCGAAGTCTCCCACGCCTTTTAGTTCCTCGGCGGAGTGCGTTTCAATGACGGCGGTGGCGCCAAGTACTCGAACGTCGGCCACCGCTGAATGTGCGTTCAGCGCTTGGTCTTCAAGTAGCTCACGCTGCAACTGCTGGCTGAGCTTCGCAATTTTGCCGAGGTAATTCTCGTCCTCGAAGACGCGCAGGCTCTCCAACGCTACCCGGCAGGCCAACGGGTTGCCCATAAAGGTAGGCCCGTGCATAAAGGCGTGCAGGGGAGTGTCGCCGATAAAGGCGTCGTGGACGCGATCTGTGGCTATGGTTGCAGCGTGGCCCAAATAACCGCCGGTCAAACCTTTGGAGAGCACCATAATATCCGGCGTGACGCCCGCATGGTCGGCGGCAAACAGTTTGCCGGTGCGGCCAAAGCCGGTGGCGACTTCATCGAAAATCAATAGTACACCAAACTCATCGCACAGCTTACGGGCGCCAGTAACATAGTCCGGTGAGGTCATATTGAGTCCGCCAGCCGCTTGTAAAAGCGGCTCCATCAGCAGCGCGGCGATCTCATCATGGTGGCGCTCAAGTACGCTACGCAGGGCGCTAAGGTCGTGTTCGACCTGTTCAGCGGTGGCATCAAAAGGGGCCGTGGGCGCCGGGGCGAAATGGTGCTGGGGCAGTAGGCTGGCGAACAGACCGTGCATGCCTTCTTCCGGGTCGCACACCGCCATACAGCCGGTGGTGTCACCGTGGTACGCCTTCATCAGCGAGAGCATCTTTTGCTTGCCGGGGTGGCCAGTGAGTATCTGGTATTGGAGGGCCATTTTCATCGCCACTTCCATGCCCACCGAGCCGCTGTCCGAGTAGAAAACATGATTCAGCCCGTCTGGGGTAATGCGCACCAGCTCACGAGCTAATTGATTGGCGGGCTCATGTGTCAAGCCGCCAAGCATCACATGGCACAGCTCGCCAGCCTGCTCGCGAATGGCCGCTACAAGGCGTGGGTGCCCATAGCCGTGAATCATGCACCACCAGGAGCAGGTGGCATCCAGCAGGCGCTCGCCGCGCTCAAGCACGAAGTGAGCGCCATCACCGCCAACCACCTTGGGCGCGGGTGTCTGGGTTTTTAGGTGGGCATAGGGGTGCCAAACGGGCGTTTTCATAACGGCTCCAGGGAGAGATAGGGGGCGGCAGTCGCGGCGTCGGGGGCATCAAGATGGGGAATAATGCCTAAACAGGGGGCCGCGAGTTTGGCGTTTAGATGAGCAATATTGGCCTTAAAGCGGGCTGTGTCAGCCGCAAAGGCGGGGTCAACCACGCTGCCTGCCCACCCTGCCACTACCAAGCCGTCGGCGCGAATGGCTTCCGCTGTTAAGCGAGCATGATTCAAGCAGCCCAGCTTTAGGCCGACCACCAGAATCACCGGCAGCTCAAGCGCCATCGCCAGGTCGGCGAAATCTTCCTGTGCGTTTAACGGTACGCGCCAGCCACCGGCGCCTTCAATCAGGCTCACGTCTCTGGGCAATTGGCTAAGCGTTTCGCGCAGCAAGTTAGCAATAGCGCTAACCTCCAGTGGCTTGCCTGCCTCTAGCGCGGCGAGATGAGGCGCAATGGCGGGTGCAAAGGCGATAGGATTCACCGTGGCGTAGTCGACCGGCGGCACGCTTTGATGCTGAAGGGCGAGGGCATCGCTGTTTTGCAGGCCTTCAGGCGTCGTTTGGCTGCCTGAGGCGATGGGTTTTAAGCCCAGCGTGCTCAAATGCTGTTGGCGGGCGGCATATAGCAATCCGCTGGTCACCAAGGTTTTACCCGCATCGGTATCGGTGCCAGTCACAAACCAGACATTCATAGCGATTTTCCCAAGTGCAGCGTTAAGCAGTGGTAGCTCACGGGTAGGCCTTCCGGCTGGCGGAGTTGTTCAAAGCGCGCTTGTGCGGCGGCGATGTCATTTCGGCTAAGGCTGGCTTGTGGCCGGGCAATCTGGGCGCCAACGCCTTTAATAGATGCCATCACCGCCTTCAAGTCAGGGTAATAAAAGCGCTCAACGGTGGCCGCCTGGCGGGTGATGGTTAAACCGCTTTCACCGATGGCCCTCTCTACGCTGGCGCGATCAGGCGTTTGCAGCAGCGCTTCGGGGCGCTGCCAGGCAAAGGCGATCTCCTCCAGGGTGCCGGGTAGCAGCGTTGTGATATGCGCCTGCCCACCGGGCGTGAGCACCCGGTAAAGCTCCTCCATCACCGCGCCAATATCGCGGCACCACTGGACCGCCAAGTTGGAAAACACTAGATCAATGGCATGCTTACCAAACGGCAGTGTCGCAGCGTCACCCGGTTGCCAGTGGATACTTTCACCATAACGCTGGCGGGCCT
This sequence comes from Halomonas alkaliantarctica, assembly GCF_029854215.1. NCBI lineage: Bacteria > Pseudomonadati > Pseudomonadota > Gammaproteobacteria > Oceanospirillales > Halomonadaceae > Vreelandella > Vreelandella neptunia. The sequence goes on from NZ_CP122961.1 coordinate 622,948, forward strand.
GTTCCAGCATGCCGGGGGCTAAATCTAACCCCGTTATACGAGCATTCGGGTAAAGTTCGGCCAACCGTTGCGTCCAGAAGCCGGTGCCGCAACCCATATCCAGCACGTTAAATGCGCGGGAAGGTAATGACCCCCACAGCATCTCGCCTATTTGGCGTTGTGCCGTGGCGAGCACATCATAGCGGGGGGCAGCCCGGGAGAAGGCGTGGGCGACCCGTGCTTGCCAGTTAACCTCGCTGTTCAGCGTTAGATCGCTCATAAAACCGCCGTGCTGACGTTAGCCATCTGGGTGGCATGACGGATAATCGCCGCTGCGAGAGGCTGGGGCTGCGAGAGCATCGGGCAGTGGCCGACACCACTTAAGGTCTCGCTAATGCGGCGCTGGGCGGGGCTGATGAGTGGATCATGGTCGCCGACAAGACGTACAACCGGGCAAGGGGCAGCCGCTAAGCGCGGGCGATTATCAATCGACGCCAACCATTGCAGACCGGTAGCCAAGGTGGTGCTGTCGGCGGGCGGTGTATCGCCCAGCAACTCCTGCAGTTGCCGGTAAGCCTGCCGGGGGCTGGGCTCCCCTTGTGCCTGCCAGCACAAAAAGTGTTGCCAGGTTGCGGTGGGGTCGCGCTTAAAAGCGCGCTGAAAAGCCTTTAGCTCGGCGGTGGTAACGCCATCATCGGCGCAGAAAGTGGCGCCTGCGCCTAATAATATAAGCCCCTTCGGGGCGGGGAGGTAGTCGAGCAGGGCGGTCGCCAGTAGGCCGCCCAGGGACCAGCCTACCCACACTGTATCGTGGGACAATACAGTGGCCATCGACTCCGCTAACTGCGCCATGGTTACATTAGCGGGTAGCGCGGGAGTATCGCGGTCACCGCCACTATAACCCGGCCAATCGAGAGGCAAAGCTTCAGTTTCATGCGGCCAGTAGGCTTCAAGTGACTGCCAAATACGGCAGTCAATGCCCCAGCCTGAGAGCAGCACTAGGCGTGGGTAAGGCACATGGCCTCCTCACGCTGACATGTAGTTAGCGCTGCTAATAACTGATCGATATGGTCACGGGTATGACCCGCACTGAGCGTAATACGCAAGCGTGCTTCACCGCTGGGTACCGTAGGTGGACGAATCGCGCCTACGTGTATGCCCCGCTGCTGCAGTTGTGCTGCCCAGCGTAGGGTGCGTACTTCATCACCCAAAATCAGTGGCTGAATGGGGGTGACCGAATCGCTGAGCGGGAGCCCCAAGAGAAGCGCTTCGCGGCGAAAGTAAGCAATATTGGCGTTGAGCTGGGCGCGGAGTTCCGGTTCACTTTGAACGATCTCCAGCGCTTTTAAAGTAGCGGCGGCAATCGCCGGTGGCTGGGCGGTGGTATAGATATAGCTGCGTGAAAACTGAATCAAGTGCTCGATTAGCTCGGCATCTCCGGCTACAAAAGCCCCGGCGGTACCTAATGCTTTGCCCAGGGTTCCGACTAAAATCGGCACTTCGGTGCTGCTCCAGGTGCTGGCCACGCAGCCGCTGCCATTGTCGCCAAGCACGCCCACCCCGTGGGCGTCGTCGATCATTAGCCAGGCGTTGTGCTGCTGACTGGCTTCGACAAGCGTGGCAATGTCGGCGATATCGCCATCCATACTGAAAACGCCATCGCTAACCACGAGCTTATGAGTGCACTCACTGCGCGCCAGCAGGCTTTTCAGATCAATGGCATCGCGGTGATGGAAACGCCGCGAGCGGGCACCGCTCATCGCAGCACCATCAATTAGCGACGCGTGGTTGAGGCGATCTTGGAAAATAGCAGTATGGCGATCTGCCAGCGCTTGCAGCACGCCGAGATTGGCCATATAGCCGGTAGAAAACAACAATGCACGTTCGCGGCCTGTCCAGCGCGCTAAGCCTTCTTCCAGGGCGTCGTGAACTGTCAGATGACCGCTGACCAAATGCGAAGCGCCTGCACCTGCGCCGTAACGGCGAGCGCCCGCTGCCTGGGCTTCACAAACGCGAGGGTCTTGGGCAAGACCCAGGTAGTCGTTACCGGCAAAGCCCAAAGTGCTATTTTCCACGCCCTGCCGAGTTCGCCAACGATTTGCCTGCTGGCGATCAGCGCGGGCGTCGGCCAGACGCTGTTGCCACGCTTTAGACACTGGCGTCTACCGCCAGCTCGGCCACCCGTTCGGCGTGCACCTGCTGCTGTGCCTGTTGGGCAAGGCGGGCCGCTTGGGTAGCTTCGCTTTCGCAGGTTTCGCGCTTTTCAGGGTGCAGGCCCAGCTTGGCAAATAGAGCTCGGTCGCGATCGACCTGAGGATTGCCAGTGGTCAGCAGTTTGTCGCCGTAGAAGATCGAATTAGCGCCGGCCAAAAACGCCAGCGCCTGGGTCGATTCGTTCATTTGCTCACGGCCAGCGGAGAGCCGCACATGGCTTTGTGGCATCATGATGCGGGCGACCGCAATAGCGCGGATAAACTCAATGGGATCTAGATCTTCGACATTTTCCAGCGGCGTGCCGGGCACTTTCACCAGCATATTGATGGGTACGGATTCAGGGTGCGGGGTGAGCTTAGCCAGCTGTTGCAGCAGCGCGCTACGATCTTTGGCATCTTCGCCCATGCCTAGAATGCCACCGGAGCACACTTTCATGCCCGCATCACGCACGTTGGAGAGGGTTTCAAGCCGGTCGCTGTAGGTGCGGGTGGTGATGATTTCACCGTAGAACTCCGGCGAGGTATCCAGGTTGTGGTTGTAGTAATCAAGCCCCGCCGTGGCCAGTCGGCTGGCCTGTTCGCCGTCGACCATCCCCAGCGTCATACAGGTTTCCAGACCTACCGCTTTCACCTGACGAACCATCTCTTCGACCAGCAGTAAATCCTTATCCCGCGGGCTGCGCCACGCCGCGCCCATGCAAAAACGGCTGGCGCCTGCCTCTTTCGCTGCCTTGGCTTGTTCGACCACTTTTTCAATTTCCAGCAGCTTCTCTTTCTCTAGCTGGGTGTTGTAGTGGCCGGACTGCGGACAGTATTTGCAGTCTTCCGGGCAGGCGCCGGTCTTGATCGACAGCAGGGTAGAGACCTGCACCGCGTTAGCATCAAAGTGGGCACGGTGAACCTGCTGGGCTTTAAACAGCAGATCATTGAACGGCAGCGCGAACAGCGCGTTGATCTCTTCTAGCGTCCAATCGTGGCGCTGTTCGTGAAATCGCTCGTGGGGCACGGTCATGGTGTAAACCTTTTTAACTTTAATAGTTGACGAGACTTTAGCGGCGTTGCGCTTTGGGTGTCAACGTTGGTGGTTTTTTAGGTTTACGGTGGTGGTGGAAACATTCGTCAAAAGACGGCGTGCTCATTTATACTCGGCGCCCTTTTTCCACATTCTGGAGCGCGGATGTCTGATTTTGATAGCTCTGTTGTAGAGGGTTTAGTTAATCATGATTCAGTCGCCGAGCATCCGCGCCTGCCGCGGCGCGAATTTAAAGCGCGGGGCAGTTTTGTAACGCGCTGCGATAACTGTCAGTTACCCGTGCTGAACTGTCTGTGCCCCTATCAGGTGAAGGCAGAGAGTTATGCCCAGGTGTGGTTGTTGACCCACCCGCTGGAGCACTTTAAGCCGACCAATACCGGGCGTTTGATTCGCGATGTGATCACGACGACCCAGGTGTTTACCTGGTACCGCACGGCGCCGGATGCCCAATTGGCTGCGTTGCTAAAAGACCCGCGTTACGCGCCCTTTGTGATCTTTCCCGATGACCAGCCCGACTACGCGGATCGTGTTGTGGGTATCGAAGCGGTTCACACGGCGAAAGCGCAGGCGCGCATTCCGGTGTTTATCATTTTGGATGGCACTTGGCGTCAGGCGCGGCGCATGTTCCGTAAAAGCGCCTATCTGGATGCGTTGCCTGTGCTGCCATTGAGAACCGAGCGCGAGACGCGCTACCGGCTGCGCAAGCCGGCCTCAAAAGCGCACCTTTGCACGGCGGAAGTGGCTATCGAGCTGCTGCGCCAGGGCGGGGATACGGTTGCTGGGGACGTGCTGGACGACTACTTTGAGGTATTTAACGATAGCTACGCGGCGAGCCGACTGCATCACAAAATCGACCCGCCTACGGCAGCGATGCGGCGCCTAGCCGCCAAACAGAGCGCCGGCGATTCTGAATCCAGCCACCCAGGTGCCCACCGCGGAGCCTAGCGTGGCGAGAATAAACACCAGCAGGGTGCGCGATACGCGGTTTTTCCACCAGCCTTTCAACTCCGTGACATCGTGGCGCAGCGATGAAAAATCGCGCACTTTGGGTTTGCGCATATAGAGCTCAACCCCGGCGGCCACAAAACCAGCGCCGATGGTGGGGTTCAGCGAAGTGAGCGGCGCGGCAAAGAAGGTGGCAATCACTGTAACGGGGTGTGCCAGGGCGATAATCGTCGCACCGCCCGATAGAATGCCGTTAATCAAGAACCACTCAAGCACCAATTGCCAGCCAAGGTCTGTATTGCGTGAAAAACCAATCGCAAAGCCGGTAAGCACCAAGGCGGTAATCAGCCACGGCAGCGCTTTCCAAAGCTTGGAAGGCGGCGGGGTGGCCTCAAGCAATTCGCGCTCTACCTTTGGTTCGGCGGGCAGAGGGGTTTCAAGGTGCTCACCGGTGCCTTTAAGGTGGCCTGCGCCGATGACTACTAGCACGTGCTTGTAACGTCCTGGCGGCGCCTCTTCTGCCAAGCGTAGCGCCATGTAGCGGTCGCGCTCGCGAATCAGCGGGGTGTACAGCGCTTCGGATTCGGCGGCAAACTCGCTGAAGGTGGCTTCCAGCATATCGCCTTCTTTGAGTTTTTCGATATCTTCTTTAGAGACATCCTGGCGGGAGAGCACGCTGCCGATAAGGCCTGAAAACAGTGAGAAACGCTGCCACCAGGGGACATTGCTGTAAATGCGTTTTAGCGTTATACCCACATCGCGGTCGACCAGCATCAGCGGTAGTTCTAATCGGCTGGCTTCTTCAACGGCGGCGCGCATTTCGGCCCCCGGCTGGATGCCAGACTGGTCGGCAATCCGCTGCTGAAAGGCACCCAGCGCCAAGCTTGCGGCAACCATGCCTGCCTTGCCTTCTCTGAATACTTGAAAAAGATCCTGCTCGCCCATGGCATCCGGGTTGGACATGCTGTGGTGGCGAGCGTCGCAGAGCTCAATCGCCACCGCATCAAAAGCTTCGCTAGCCAACAGCGCACGCACATCGTCGGCACTTTCCGCCGACACATGTGCCGTGCCCAGCAGCGTATAGCGGGTTTCGCCGATAGTGAACGTTTTTAACGGCCCGCTGGTGGTCGGCAGAGAAGCCGGGGTTTCTTCGTGAGATGTAGCTTCGTGGTTCATTAACAGCTCTCAAATCGGTCTATAAGGGGGCAGACGTGACGTGCTTAACGCCGCCAGAAAGCGGGGGTAAACAGCACCAGTACCGTAAAGATTTCCAGGCGACCAAGCAGCATGGCTATCACCAGTATCCATTTCGCCAAGCTAGGCATGTCGCCATAATTAGTGCTGGCTTCTCCTAGCGCAGGGCCAAGGTTGTTGAGCGCAGATCCCACGGTCGACCAAGCGGTTACCTGATCAACCCCGGTGGCCATGACGCCCACCAGCATTAATAAGAACAGCATCACATAGACCGAAAAGAACCCCCATACCGCCTGGGCAATGCTGTCGGGAACGCTGACCTTGCCGACTTTGACTGCAATCACCGCATTGGGGTGGATCAGCCGCATGATTTCGCGCATGCCCTGTTTGATGATCAAAATAATCCGTATCACCTTCATACCGCCAGCGGTAGAGCCAGAGCAGCCGCCAACGAAGGCTGCTACAAACAGCAGAAAGGGCAGCGCGCCGGGCCACATGGAGAAGTCGGCGACACTAAAACCCGCGGTCGTGGCCACCGAAACGACTTGGAAGACCCCATGCCGTAGACCGCGCAGCGTGTCGTAGGTGTCGGTTAACCACAGGGAGAGCACGGTGATCACGGCCAGGGCGAGCAGAAATAGCATTAAAAAGCGCGCTTCGGGGTCGTGAAAGTAGTGCATCAGGCTTTTTTCACGCCAGGCGATAAAGTGCAGGCTAAAGCTGAACGCTGAAATCAACATAAAGCCTACGCATACCATCTCGATGGTGGCGCTATCGAAATAGCCGATGCTGGCGTCGTAAGTGGAGAAACCACCGATAGCGACAGTCGAAAAGCTATGGCTTAAGGCATCGAACCAGCTCATGCCCGCTAGCATATAGGCGATCATGCAGGCGAGGGTGAGCGTCGCATAGATGTACCACAGCGCTTTAGCGGTTTCGGTAATGCGAGGTGTGAGCTTGGAGTCTTTTAGTGGCCCAGGGATCTCGGTGCGATAGAGCGCCATACCACCCACGCCTAGGGTGGGCAAAATGGCAACGGCCAAAACAACGATCCCCATGCCGCCCAGCCACTGGAGCTGCTGGCGGTAGTAAAGAATTGATTCGGGTAAAAAATCGATGCCGGTAATCACCGTGGCGCCGGTAGTGGTCAATCCGGAGAACGACTCGAACACCGCATCGGTAATGCCTAACGAACCTTCGCCAAATAGCATCAGCGGCAGCGAACCAAACAGCGCCAGCACCGTCCAGAACATCGCGGCGATAATAAAGCCGTCGCGGATACGCAGCTCTTTTTGCGAGTGCCGATTGGGCAAGTAAAGCAGTAATCCCGTCACCACCGAAATCGCAATGCCGCTAATAAAGGCACTCCACACGCCGTCGCGAAACCAGAGTGAGATTAGCGTTGGGGGGAGCATGGTAAGGCTGAAGAGCATCAGCAGCAGCCCCAAAATGCGCAAAATAACCCGCAGACTCATGGTTGTCGCATGCTCCTGTTTTTAGCAGCCAGTGGCAGGGATTCGAAGGTTATCAAAAGAACGTTAAACCGACTTGGAACAGGCGCTCCACATCGCGAATGCGGCGCTTGTCGATCACGAATAGAATCACGTGGTCGCCGCTCTCCACCATCACCTCGCCGTGGGCGATGATGACTTCCTTGCCGCGCACAATCGCACCGATGGTGGTGCCGTCGGGCAGGTCAATCTCGCGGATCGTGCGGCCGACCACCTTAGACGACTGCTTGTCGCCGTGGGCGATGGCTTCAATGGCCTCGGCGGCGCCCCGGCGCAGCGAGTGAACGTTGACAATATCGCCCCGGCGCACGTGGGTCAGCAGGCTGCCGATGGTCGCCTGTTGAGGGGAAATAGCGATATCGATCTCGCCGCCCTGCACTAAATCCACGTAAGCGGCGTTGTTAATCAGCGTCAGCACCTTCTTGGCGCCCAAGCGCTTGGCGAGCAGCGACGACATGATATTGACCTCGTCGTCGTTGGTCAGCGCGCAGAAGATATCGCACTCTTCGATATTCTCCTCTTCCAGCAAGCGCTTGCTGGTGGCACTGCCGTGGAGCACCACGGTGCGATCCAGCCGCTCAGACAGCGTGGTGCAGCGCTCCAGGCTGTGCTCGATGATCTTGACCTGATGGCTGTGCTCCAAATGCTCCGCCAGCCGCTCACCGATATTGCCACCCCCGGCGATCACCACCCGGCGAAAATCCCGCTCGACCCGGCGTAGCTCGCTCATCACCGCGCGAATATCCCGGCGGGCGGCGAGGAAGAACACTTCGTCGTCAGCCTCGATGACCGTATCACCACGGGGAATAATCGGTCGATTGCGGCGGTAGATCGCCGCCACGCGGGTATCCACGTTGGGCATATGGCGGCGCAGGAAAGCCAAGTCCTGGCCTACCAGCGGGCCGCCGTAAAACGCTTTCACCGCGACCAACTGTACCAGGCCACCGGCAAACTCCAGTACCTGCAGGGCACCAGGGTGCTCGATCAAGCGGCGCACGTGGTCGGTGACCACCTGCTCGGGGCTGATCAGCACATCAATGGGGATCGCTTCATGGGCGAACAGGCCTTTGCGGGTTAAGTACGCCGTGGCGCGTACCCGGGCAATTTTGGTCGGGGTGCGAAACAGCGTATGGGCGACCTGGCAGGCGATCATATTGATCTCGTCGCTGTTGGTGACGGCGATCAACATATCGGCGTCTTCGCAGCCTGCCTGGCGCAGCACAATGGGGTAGGAGCCCGCCCCGGTGACGGTGCGGATATCGAGCTTGGTGTGCAGGTCGCGCAGTTTTTTGGCGTCGGTGTCCACGACCGTAATGTCGTTCTCCTCGCGGGCGAGGTGTTCAGCCAGTGTGCCGCCGACCTGGCCGGCGCCGAGAATGATGATTTTCATTGCTGAGCATCGGTTCCATTAAAAGCGCCAGCGCGCGATGTTGTTGAGACCATACCCTAAGACCGGGACGGTCTATCATGCGCTGCAATAAAGACGGCGGCCAGTGTAAACCAGCCGCCGTCGAAAAGCAGGTGAGGATTATTCTAGCGTAAAGCCGACTTTAACCGTGACCTGCCAGTGGGCCACTTGGCCGTCTTCAATGTGGCCACGGGTATCGATTACTTCCAGCCAGCGCATGTGCTTAATAGTCTCTGAAGCCTTGGCCAGAGCGTTCTGTACCGCTTCCTCAATACCCTTCTCGGAAGAGCCGGTCAGTTCCACGTGCTTATAGGTATGATGACTCATAATATCTCCTTCCTTGTCATGAAATCACTGCCCCCGGCGTCAGTGGGCGCCTAGGCAGTGCGCTTTTCTAGTCTGGCATAAAAAAAGCCATCGTGACTGCCCTGGGCCGGAAACAGCTGGCGACCTGCGCCGTTGGCAATGCCCCAGGCAACGTCGTTAGGCGTGGTGACATGGGCGTCAGGGGTGCGGGCGAGAAACGCTTCAATCTGCTCACTGTTCTCTTCCGGCAGTACGGAGCAAGTTGCGTAAAGCAGTGTGCCGCCTTCGCGCAGCATCGGCCAGAGGTTATCTAGCAGCTGGCGTTGAAGCTTGGCCAGCGGGCGAATATCGTCTTTACGGCGCAGCTTTTTGATATCCGGGTGGCGGCGGATAACGCCGGTGCCAGAGCAAGGGGCGTCGAGCAGAATGGCATCGAACGGCGTGCCGCTCCACCAGTCGCGCTCGGTCGCATCGGCGTGCTCAAGCACCGCCTCAACGCCGAGGCGGCTGAGGGTGTCCTCCACCCGCGCCAGGCGCTGGTTGTCGCTATCGATAGCCGTTAGCGCAATATCAAACTGCTCGAGCAAGTGGGCCGTTTTACCACCTGGGGCGCAGCAGGCATCAAGCACACGGGCACCTGGACGCGGTGCCAGCGCGGGGCCTAGTAGTGCGGCAGAAAGCTGGGCGGCCTCATCCTGAACGCTAACATGGCCTTCTTCAAAGCCGGGCAGCGCGGTGACATCGCAGGGCGTTTCCAGGGTGATAGCGTCTGGGGCATGGGGGCATAAGTGGCCGTTCAACCCCTGTTCGGTGAGCATACCTAAATAGGCTTCACGGTCGTTGTAACGCTGATTCACCCTTAACGTCATAGGGCCAGCGTGATTGTTGGCTTCAACAATATCGCGCCACTGCTCTGGCCATGCCTGGCGCAGGGCGTTAAGCAGCCAGGGCGGATGCTCTAGCGCTACGCTCTCATCCCGGTCTACCTGGGCCTGGAGCGCCTCGGATTCGCGCTGTAGGCGCCGCAAGCAACCATTTAAGACGCGGGTGGCCCACTCCTTATTCAGTAAGCGCGCAGCGCCCGCTGTTTCACCTACCGCCGCGTGGGCAGGAATGCGCATGTAGAGCAGTTGGTAAATACCCAGTAGCAGCAGCGCCTGAACATCGCTATCGCGTTTTTTAAACGGCTGCTTAAGCAGCACACCCGCTAAGGCTTCCAGACGCGGTAAACGGCGGCAGGTGCCAAAACAGAGCTCCTTGAGCAGCCCGCGGTCGCGAGCCACCACGCTGTGCTCATCCAGCCCCGCCAGTGAGCCTTGGTCGCTGAGCACCGGGGCCAGCGCGCGAGCCGCCGCAGCGCGGACTTCCTGGCCACTGCCGCCACTTTGAGGGGAGCGCTTTTGGCTCATGGTGTGTCTCCTTCGCTGGCCTGAGCCGCTGGTTTACCAAGACGAGTGTCAAGATGAGCGCCAAGCCGTGTGCCGGTAGCCAGACGCGCGTGTCGTGCATTCAGTAAGTCACGCACGGCCATGGCTTTTCCGCCGGGCAACTGCGCGTTGGTCACGCACAGCACGTCGCGACCGCCGGTGCCGCAGGCAATGCGCAGGTGATCGTCGCCATGCTCAAGTAGCGTGCCGGGGGCGCAGGGAGGATGCTCGCCTTCCTCTACATTGGCCATTAGCAAACGTAGGCGATCATCGCCCAGCGCGCACCAGGCCACTGGCCAGGGGTTAAAGGCGCGAATTTTGCTGGCTAGCTGCTGCGCGGGCTGGTCAAAGTCGAGCTCGGCTTCCGCTTTGCTCAGCTTGGCGGCATAGGTAACGCCCTCTTCGGGCTGAGGCGTCGCATGCGCGGTGCCGGTGGCCAGAGCATCCAGCGTGTTGATCAGCGCATTGGCACCTTGAATGGCGAGACGGTCGTGCAAATCGCCGCCGGTGGTGCGTGTAGTAATCGGCGTGCGCACTTCTGTAAGCATTGCGCCGGTGTCCAGGCCAGCATCCATCTGCATGATGGTCACCCCCGATACGCTATCGCCCGCTTCGATCGCCCGCTGAATAGGGGCAGCGCCGCGCCAACGGGGCAGCAGCGAGGCGTGAACGTTAACGCAGCCTAAACGCGGTATATCCAATACGGCCTGGGGAAGCAGCAGCCCGTAGGCCACAACGACCATAATGTCGGCATTGAGCGCGGCCAGCTCTGCTTGAGCCTCGGGCTGTTTTAGCGTCTGGGGTTGATAGACAGGCAGGCTGTGTTCCAGAGCCAGCTGTTTGACCGGGCTGGGCGTTAGCTTACGGCCTCGACCAGCAGGGCGGTCGGGTTGGGTATACACCCCCACCACTTCGTGCTGGCTTTCCAGTAGCGCGGCAAGGCTAGAGGCGGCGAATTCAGGCGTGCCAGCAAAAATAACGCGCAATCGTGACATATAAAGAGGGCTACCTGGCTTGAATGAGAGAAGTGTTAGGCGTCCTGCATCTGCTTATGGCGTTTCTGCATTTTCTTGCGGATACGGTCACGTTTTAGCGGCGACAAGTAGTCAACAAACAGCACGCCCTCAAGGTGGTCGTACTCGTGCTGAATACAGTGTGCCAGCAGACCCTCTGCCTCTAACTCATAGGTCTCGCCATTACGATCCAGCGCGTTGAGTTGCACCTTAAGGTAGCGCGGCACTTCGGCGTAGTGCTCTGGAATCGACAGGCAGCCCTCCGAAAGCAGCTCTTTCTCGTCGCCAATCGGGGTATAGCGCGGGTTGATGAGCACCAGCGGCTGGGAGTTATCGTCGCTGACGTCCATGACGACTACGCGGCGATGGACATCGATCTGGGTCGCGGCTAGACCGATACCACGGGCGTCATACATGGTCTCCAGCATATCGTCGACGAGCTGGCGTACCTCATCGTCGACGGTTTCCACCGGAGCGGCCTTGGTGCGCAGGCGCTCATCGGGGAATTCAAGAATAGGAAGTTTGGCCATGGCGTTACAATCACCGTTATGCTGAGTCTAAATTAAGTCAAGCTAGGCAGTGACGGGCGTCTTCTAACCTAGGTACTTTATGATGGGTCACTATATCATGCTGTCAACGTTTCTGGGCATGGGCGCCTGATACGCGCAGGGTTTCAGCAGCAACACAATGACTGCGTTTATGCAGCGTTTCGACATGGAACTAAGAGTGACGCAACTAAGAGTGACGCATTTTATTGGGGAGAGCAGGATGGCGGCAAAACAACACCCCTATCGGGGGGCATTAAGTGGTTTGCTGCTGAGTGCAGTGATGCTGATGAGTATCGATGCCGACGCTTGGGAGCGTGATCAGGCAGTGATTAAACTCTCGCCGCAGGTGCGTACATTGCCCCATCGTGAAGCGATCGAGCCCATCGCCCTGGAGGAAGCCCAGGCCTTTTTACGCGAACACCGCGTTGTCGATGATGCCGAGGCGTTGCAGGGACTGGCTTACGTAGTGGCGGGAGACGATCGCCGCTTGATCAGCGGTGCGGGTGATCGGTTATACGTGCGTGGTGATGTGCCACGCTATGGTCAGCTGGGCATCTATCGGCAGTCGGAACCCTACCTGGCAATGGATGGCACGCCGCTGGGCTTAGAGTTGATCAGCGTTGGCATCGCTCGCCACATCAGCAGTGAAGGCGAGATTGCGCAGCTCGAAGTCGTTAGCTCTCATCAGGAAGTGCGAGTTAACGATATTATTTTACCGCTGGAGGAGCGCGAGCTGAGCCGTGAGTTTATGCCCCGCGCGCCGCTTAATGCCGTCGCAGGTCATGTTATTGCTGTGCCAGGTGGCGTGCGCTTTATTGGCCGTTTTCAGATCGTTGCGCTGGATCTCGGCACCCTGGATGGTTTGCAGGCGGGTCATGTGCTGCGAGTCAATCAGCAGGGTGAGCTGATCAACGACCCACGTACCCAGGAGCTAGTACAACTGCCCAGCACAGAGGCGGGGAGTGTGATGGTGTTCAAGCCCTATGATCGCGTCAGCTACGCCCTGGTAATGCAGGCATCGCGGGTGCTGGAAGTGGGCGATGAGGTTGCGTCAGCGACGAACTAACGGGCGGCACACAAAGACTTTAAAAGGAGGAAGTATGGACGCCCAGGCGTGGTTGGTGGTCAATGCGTTGCCGGGTATGGGCGCGCTGCGAATCGCGCAATTAATCGCCCGTCAGCCGCAGTGGCCGGAAGGCTGGCTGGCAGCACTGCCGAGCCGTGCTGCCAGCGAGTTGCGCCTGTGGCTTGAGCACCCCACCCGCAGCCCGTTGCAAAAAGTAATCGATGAAACCGAGGCGTGGCAGCAAAGCGGCCCAAGTCGCCACGTGCTGCATCGCGACCACCCCGCCTGGCCTGCACTGTTAAATGAGTTGCCCGACCCGCCCGTGGTGCTCTGGGCCCAGGGGGATCTTAGCGCTCTGGAGGGCCCCAAGCTTGCCATGGTAGGCACTCGTCGCCCCACCGGCGAAGGCACCCATAACGCCCAAACCTTCGCGCGCGACCTAGCCCGTCGCGGCTGGTGCGTGGTCAGCGGCATGGCGTTAGGGGTTGACGGCGTTGCCCAACGCGCAGCGCTAAATGCCGGCGGACGCACGATCGCCGTACTCGGCTGTGGTGTAGATGTGATCTATCCCGCCTCCCACCGTGATCTCCACGAGCAGCTTAGCCGCCTGCCCGGCGGCCTGCTGCTATCAGAACATCCACCAAGTACGCTGGCCCGCCCGGCGTTTTTCCCGCGGCGCAACCGGATCGTTACCGGCCTCTCGCTCGGTACCCTAGTGGTCGAAGCCACCGAAAAAAGCGGTTCGCTGGTCAGTGCGCGGCTCACCTTAGAGCAAAATCGCGAACTGTTTGTACTGCCCGGTTCGCTACACAACGTACAGGCCCGCGGCTGCTTGGCACTACTGCGTCAGGGCAGTGCCCACCTTGCCCTTAGCGTCGACGATATCATCGCCGATCTTGGTCACTGGGCGGAGGCGTTTATCCCGTCCGAAGACACCGTGCAGCAAACTTTACCGGCGACGGCGGAGAAACCACCCGCGCAAGAGCTATTGCCCGATTCCTTATTAGCGTCTTTATCCGCTACGCCAACGCCCATTGATCTCTTGGTACACGCCACCGGCGTGACGGTCAGCGACTGCCAGCAGCGCCTACTGATGCTCGAGTTAGAGGGCTGGGTCGCCCAGCAGGCGGGAGGCTGGGTGCGGCTGCCGCGGCCATGATAGGATAAAACGATTAAAGGCCTGTTAACCGTGAGGAGAGAGCATGAGTTTGGCGACCGATCTAGCCCCTGCGATTAGCGCGCTGCGTAGTGGGGGAGTGATTGCCTGTCCCACAGAAGCGGTTTGGGGACTTAGCTGTGACCCCGAAAACGACGCAGCCCTGGCCCATCTAATGCGCATGAAAGAGCGCGATCCTGCCAAGGGCGTCATCCTTGTTGCTGCCAATATTGGCCAGTTCCAACCCTGGTTGAGCCAGCTTCCGCTCGCGATGCACGCTCCCCTGGCGGCAAGCTGGCCGGGACCCAATACCTGGCTAGTGCCCGACTATGGCCGCAGTCATGGGCTGGTGCGTGGTGCCCATGAGCGCGTGGCGCTGCGGGTGACCGACCACCCGGTGATGAAAGCCCTGTGCGAAGCCTTTGGTGGCCCGTTGGTATCAACCTCGGCCAACCGTTCGGGGGAACCGCCTGCAATGAGCGCCGCTGAGATCACGGAAATCTTTGCTGATGAAGTGGCCCATGTGGTGCAGGGCGAGCTAGGTGGCAATGCCAAGCCCAGTACTATTAGAGACCTAGCCACCGGTAAAATCATGCGTTCTTAACCGGCTCTCCAGCTACTTACTATTCTCCACTCACTATTCTCTACTCACTATTCACCACCCAGGAGTTCCCGTGGCCCACGAGCACCTTGATGACGTTAAACGCTACCTTCTTGATCTGCAGGATCGGCTCTGCGCTGGATTGGCGAAAGCCGATGGGGCTGCCCAGTTCCAAGAAGATAGTTGGGAGCGTGCTGAGGGCGGCGGCGGCCGATCACGGGTAATGACCCATGGCGGCGTGTTTGAAAAGGGCGGCGTCAACTTCTCCCATGTCTATGGCACCCAACTGCCGCCTTCGGCCACCGCCGCACGCCCTGAACTGACCGGGCGCAGCTTCCACGCAGTGGGCGTTTCCTGGGTGCTGCACCCGGAAAACCCCCATGTACCCACCAGCCATGGCAACGTACGCTTCTTTATTGCCGAAAAAGTCGGCGAGCCGCCGGTTTGGTGGTTTGGCGGTGGCTTTGACTTAACGCCGTTTTATCCTGTGATGGAAGACGTGGTTCACTGGCACCAAGTGGCGAAAGCCGCCTGTGCACCCTTTGGCGACGATGTTTATGCGCGCTATAAAGCTTGGTGCGACGAGTACTTCTACCTCAAGCACCGCGATGAAACCCGCGGTGTCGGTGGGCTGTTTTTCGATGACCTGAACGAAGGTGAGTTTGCCGACTGTTTTGCCGTGCAACGGGCAGTGGGTGACAGCTTCTTAGCGGCTTATTTGCCCATCGTAGAACGGCGTAAAAACGACGCCTGGGGGGAGCGCGAGCGCGATTTCCAGCTCTACCGCCGTGGCCGCTACGTGGAGTTCAACCTGGTGTGGGATCGCGGTACGCTGTTTGGACTGCAGAGCGGCGGGCGCACGGAATCAATTTTGATGTCTATGCCGCCAATGGCGCGCTGGGAGTACGCCTTTGAGCCGGAGCCCGGTAGCGCCGAGGCGCGCTTGCAGGATTTCTTACACCCCCGCGACTGGCTCGGCGAATTCGCTGAGGATGCAGGTCAAACAAAAAGCGGAGAGCTCTCATGACTGATCGCTACTGCGTGTTTGGTAATCCGGTCAAACACTCTAAATCACCGCAGATCCACGCTGAGTTTGCCCATCAAACCCATCAAGCGCTTGAGTACACCGCTGAAGAAGTGCCGCTGGATGGCTTTGCCGCTGCTTGGCGTGCGTTTATCGACGCGGGGGGGCGTGGCGCCAATGTTACTGTGCCGTTCAAGGGCGATGCCTTTGCGTTGTGCGATACCCTGAGCCACCGCGCCCGTCGTTCAGGGGCGGTGAATACGCTGATCCTGGGGGGCAATGGTCGTACCTACGGCGATACCACCGATGGCATTGGCCTAGTGCGCGATTTGGCCTATCACCACGTGGCGTTAGCGGGAAAGCGTATTTTGGTGGTAGGCGCTGGCGGTGCCGTGCGCGGCATTCTCGAGCCCCTGCTTGCGGAGCAACCCAGCGAAATCGTTGTGGTTAATCGCACCGCCGCCAAAGCCGATCAACTGGCCAACGATTTTGCTGATCTGGGGCCTATTACTGGCGGCGGTTTTGACACTATTGACGGTACCTTTGATGTGGTGATTAACGGCACCAGCGCTAGCCTTTCAGGTGACTTACCGCCGCTACCTGATACGTTGTTTAATACCAACGCCTGGGCCTACGATATGATGTACGGGCCCGAGCCGACGGTATTTTTACAGTGGGCAGGCCCGCGTGGTGCGAAGTTGCTTGATGGCTTAGGCATGCTGGTCGAGCAGGCTGCCGAGTCGTTCTTTCTATGGCGCAATGTGCGCCCCGAAACCGCACCCGTGCGCGAAATGCTGCGCCAGTCGCTCAATTATTCATAGCCGAATCCAACCAACACAACTTAAAAAGCGGGGGCGGATACAGTATCCGCCCCCTCTTTTATTGATGCCGCTCCGCTAATAGCGTTTCACTTAGCGCGTTTAACGTACAAGCCCACCATACTCATTACCAGTCCCGCCACTGAGACCAGCATGCCGCCATTGACTAACAGCGGCGAGCGCTGCAGCCAGGAGACGAACGGTTGCTGAGTGTCGCTACAGACACTCTCGATATAGTCCCAATGGCCGCCATTAAGCTGGCACGCGCGAACGTCGTTGAGCTCCCAGAAATAGACGCCCATTAGTACAAACAGCGGCAGCACTAGCAGCAGTAAACCTAACTTGATCATCTAAACCTCAAGAGCCGTTAAGGGCGTGGGCAGTTGGGGGTGCGGCCATTGCTGCGTGCTTGTTCGTAGCGTGCCAGGGCACGATCCATATTGGCTTGCAGGCCTTCAATGCGCTGGCCTTGGCCAGGGTGAGTCGACATCCACTCGGGGGGCGCACCGCCGCCTGTGGCCGCCTGCATATTTTCCCAAAGGGTCACGCTCTCACGGGGATTGAAACCTGCTTGGGCCATAAGATCCAGGCCAATCACGTCAGCTTCGCTCTCATGAGCCCGGGAAAAAGGCAGTACGATGCCATACTGTGCGCCCATGCCGAGCACGCCCATGAGTTGCTGGCCACCGACAGACTGCATGCCCGAGGTGCTGGAAATTACCGACAGGCCTAACGAGGTAGCGCTCTCGGTTGAGGCACGCTCATTGGCATGGTTGGCCAGTACGTGACCAATTTCGTGGCCGATAACGGAAGCAAGCTGATCCTGATTTGTAGCAATATCCAGCATACCGGTATTCACGCCCATATAGCCGCCGGGAAGCGCGAAGGCGTTGGGTTGTTCGGACTCAAACACGCGGATTTGCCAATCTAGCTGTTGCTGCTGGGCGGGGAGCTCCGCCACGATGGCATCGGCAATACACTGGACATAGCGATGACTGGCTTGGCCGGCGGTAGGCAGTTTCTGCTGATATTGAGTGAACGCCTGGCGGCCCATCTCATTGAGTTCGCTATCGGAGAGCAACAGCAGTTGCGAGCGTCCGGTAGGCGAGGTGGAGCAAGCGGCGATGGAGGCGCATAGCGCGGTAATAGCAAGGGGGCGAAGCCAGCGCATGGGACGGTTTCCTTATAGACGAATGGGTTTCTTGGACACAAGATAACCGCTGATAGCAGTAAATCAATCCCCCATCATAACCCACCTAGAGGGTGAGTATGGATGCTGAATTAACCATCCTTCTCTGACCCAATGCTAGGCACCAGACGGTGGGCTGCAAGCTCCTAGAAATAAACCCTCAGCGCTGGGGTACTAACTGCCCATCCGCGCCTACATTGAGGCGAATGGTGGGCGTCAACAAACCGGCAGGTAACCGCATACCTAAACCGCGCAGATCGCCAGGCTTGATGGCCAGTTGACTGCCGGGTGGTAGCTCGCCTTGGGACGCCAACTGGCTGGCAAGCTCGAGCATGGGGGCCATGCGTTGGGTATCGGTGGCGAGGACATCAAAGGCTACCGGTAGGCGTAAATTGGCATCGTCACCGGAGGTCAGTGTGACATCCTGCTCATAGTTACCCTCTACAGGATCAACCCCAGGCATATCCAGCGCCCAGCGAAAGCCTGACATTTCCACTGGGGGCATACCCGCAGGTAAGCCCAGCCCCATGGCGATGGTGGCTTGTATAGGCAAGCTGCCGGCGCCAAGGCTGGAAGCAATCAGACTGGTTAGATCACTGGTGTCCAGCCCTGCATTAATGCTGTAAGGGCCAATGCGAACATCCTCGACCCCCAGAGAGGTCACCGCCAAACGAAACGCAAACAGGCCTGTTTGGGGAAGGGCGAGACAGCCCGTGAGTAGGCTGGCAACGCCAAATAGGGTAAGCCGTCGCCAGTAGCGAGCAATATAAAGCATAAGACTCCCCTTAAGTAGGGCGTAAATAGTGGGGTAATGGCGTCAAGTGTAAGGTGCTGATGCAAACTTACTAGGTTCGGGCTAACAAGCGCGGCTATTTGAGGGCTGAAGCCATTTTCTGTCAAGACAATTTGCGTGTTCAGGCGCCTATTGAAGGCTAGAAGCAAAAACGCCCGCTTGTCGGTGCAAACGGGCGAATTCAAATAGCAGCTAATAAAGCGATTAGCGACGGCTTTTGCGCGCCTCTTTGGTGCGGTTAAGCTCGCGCTTTTTAGCCTTCTCTTTGTCGCTGGCGCCCGCCATGTCATCGAACGGGTTACTGCCCGAGCGAAACTCAAAGCGAATCGGCGTGCCGCGCACCTTGAGCACCTTGCGGAAGGTGTTGGTCAAATAGCGACGGTAGGCTTCGGGGAGCGACTCGGTTTGGTTGCCGTGGACGACGATAATCGGCGGATTGCTGCCGCCCTGGTGAGCCATACGCAGCTTGATACGCCGTCCATGTACCATCGGCGGTGGGTTTTGGCTGACCGCGTCCTGTAGCAGGGTGGTGAGGCGGTTGGTCGACCAGTGGGCGTTAGCGGCGTCAAAGGCGCGATCAATCGAGGGGTAGAGATCCCCCACCGCCGTGCCGTGCAGGGCAGAGATAAAGTGCAGTTCGGCATAATCCGCAAAGCCCAGGCGGCGTTTCACTTCAGTGCGCATTTTATCCTTGGCTTCGGTCTCCAGGCCGTCCCACTTATTCACCGCCAATACCAGCGCACGACCGGTGGTCAATACGTAGTCGAGCAGGTGCAAGTCCTGCTCCACCAGGCCGCTGGAGCCATCCAGTACCATGATTACCACATGGGACTCTTTGATCGCATCCAGGGTCTTGATGATGGAAAATTTCTCGGCGATTTCGCGCACGTTCTTGCGCCGCCGAATACCCGCGGTGTCAATCAGTACATAGGGCTTGCCGCGGCGCTCGAAGGGGATCTCGATGGCATCGCGGGTGGTGCCCGCTTCATCAAACACGACGACCCGATCTTCGCCCAGCAGGCGATTGACCAGGGTCGATTTGCCCACGTTGGGGCGGCCTATCACGCCGATGCGAACGCCTTTGCTGCCGGTGTCGGCAGGAATGCTGACGTCACGCTCGGGAAAGGGTTCGAGTACCACATCGATCAGGGTGGAAACGTTGCGCCCGTGGGCGGCAGCAATCGGCCAGGGATCGCCGAGGCCGAGCGACCAGAAGTCGCCCATGGCCGAATGCTCTTCCAGCCCATCGGTTTTATTCACCACCAGCCAGGTTTTTTTCTGATTGACCCGCAGGTGGTTGGCAATCGCCTGATCCGCGGCGATAAGGCCGGCGCGCGCGTCGACCATAAACAGCACAATATCGGCTTCATCAATGGCAGCAAGTGACTGCTCTGCCATGGCGGCATCGATGCCTTCTTCGTCACCGCTGATACCACCGGTATCAATCACGGTATAGACCTTATCGCCCAACATGCCATTGCCGTACTTACGATCGCGGGTGAGGCCAGGAAAGTCGGCCACCAGTGCATCACGCGAGCGCGTTAGGCGGTTAAACAGCGTCGATTTGCCCACATTGGGGCGACCGACTAAAGCAATGACGGGTGTCATGGAGTTACTTCCAGGGTTTCCAGGCGACCATTGTTGGCCTGGACATGAATGGTGCTGCCTTCAGTGACCGGGCGTACGCTGATACCCGAGCTGTGCACGCGAGTGCGACCCACGATATCGCCTTCGCGAGCGTCGATCAGGTGAACATAACCTTCAAAATCGCCGAATACTAAACGGCCATCGGCGAAGGCCGGGGCGGTTAACCAACGGTCTTCTAAATCGTCGTTGCGCCAAATTTCGCGGCCGCTGTTAGCGTCGAGGGCGACGACTTGGCTGTCATCGGTGACCACAAACAGAAAGTCACCGACCAGGATCGGGGTATGGCGGCTGGAGAGATCCGCTTCCCAAAGCACGTCGCCTTGGGTGGCTTCCAGCGCCACTACACGACCATTATAGCTGGTCACGAAAAGTCGACCATCGGGGCTGATGATCGGCTGGCCTGAAAGATCGACCAGGCGTTCCACTTCGCTACGCCCTTGGGGAGTGGCAATCTGCATTTCCCATAGCGGCTGGCCGCTGCGGTTATCCAACGTGGCCAGGCGGCCATTGGCCAGGCCAACAAAGCTGACTGGATCAATCACCATTGGCGTGCCGGTGCCGCGTAGGGTGAGTGACGGCTGCGAACTGGTGTATACCCAGCGTTCTGCACCCGTGGCGCGATCCAACGCCGTCACACGGCCATCGACACTTTGTACAACCAGCAGTTGTTGGTTGGCCTGCGGCGCGGCCAGCACTTCGCTGGATACCCGCGAACGCCACTCTTCGCTGCCGTCACCTTGATCCAACGCGATCACTTCGCCGTTACCGGTGGCCAGATAGACCTGACCGGCAATCGCCGTTAGCGCGCTGGAAATAGTCGTATCAAGGTCGATTTCCCACTTGACGTCGCCGCTAGTGGCATCCATCGCCATTACCACGCCCTCGACATCGGCCGCAAACACGGTGTCGCCTTCACGGGAAGGCGCGATGGGGTAACGGGCATGGCCCAGGCCATCGCCCACTTTGCGATCCCATTGGGTCTCTAGCGAAGAGGTTTCGTCGAAGCTACGCAGCTCTTTGGGCGTATAAGCTGGCTCGCCTTTACTAGCGCAACCGACTAGCAGTGCCAGCGACAGCGCGCCTAAGCTTGCGCGTACTAGCTGTTTTGTTGGGATACCAAACGTCATTGTGTCGCCTCCTCAGCGCCGAGATCGTCAAGCTTGAACTGCACGCCGTAAAGCGGCTGGTCTTGGGTTTGTGACACTTCCAACGCCGTTTCCCAAGCATCGCGGGCTGCATCAGTGTTGCCTTGAGCGGCGAACGCATCGCCGCGTACGTTAGCACGCTGTGCTGCCAGGGCGTCAGTAATTGGCTCATCCAGCAGCGCATGCGCCTGTGTGGGGTTGCCGTCGGCAAGCTCAACACGCGCTAAGCGAAGCCACGCCAGGCTTTGCACATAGCGGCGCGAGGAGTCGGCTGCGCTTTCCAGTGCGGTTCGCGCGCCCTCCAAATTACCTTGCTGAACCGCTAGGCGTGCGTCGAGCAGCAGAGCGAGTTCGGCGTAGAGCGTATCGCCATGCTCGTCGGTCAGTTCGCTGACCATTTCCCGTGCGCTTGCCAACTGCTCTTCGTCGAGCTCGTTGCCAGCGGTCATGTTAACCAGCTGTTGATAGCGCATGGAGGCCGCTTCGGCTTGGCCTTGCTGATAGTTCTGCCAGGCATTCCAGCCGAACACCCCAGCCGCCGCCAGGACAGCGCCTGCAATCAACGACATGCCGTTCTCTTTCCACCAGCGCTTAATGGCGTCTAGCTGTTCTTCTTCGCTTCTCAGCTCCACCACGGGCGGGCTCCTTTCTTCTAAAGTCGTATGTTTAGACCGTCGCATGCAAGCAGGCAGCCTGCAGGGCTTATGCGTTAGCCGTTAAAAGCTCGCCCAGCGTGCGGCCCAATGCGGCTTGAGGAACGCTTTGCTGTTCGCGGCCATCGCGCAAAAATTTGATCGTCGCTGACTGCGCTGCGATTTCATCTTCACCGATCAGTATGGCTATCGTAGCAGCGCTCTTATCGGCTTTTTTGATTCGGCTTTTAAAGCTGCCGCCGCCGCAATGAAGCTGCAGACGCAGTTCCGGCAGTTGACTACGCAGTTGCTCGGCCAGAGTGATCGCTGCCGTGGTGGCGCTATCATCCATGGGCAGCAAATAAACATCACAGCCGCCAAGGGCGTCCTCTGGAATCAGCTCAAGCGTCTCGAGCAGCAGGATCAGGCGTTCAATGCCCATGGCAAAGCCCACTGCGGGAGTAGGTTTGCCACCCAACTGCTCGACCAGCCCGTCGTAGCGCCCGCCTGCGCACACGGTGCCCTGGCTGCCCAGCGCAGTCGTCGTCCACTCGAACACGGTGCGGCAGTAGTAGTCGAGCCCGCGCACCAAGCGCGGGTTGATTACATAGGCAATGCCCGCGGCTTCAAGCATCTTGGTGAGCTGCTCGAAGTGTTCCTGGGACTCGGCATCCAGGTGATCCATCAACTGCGGTGCGCCGTCGAGCATCTCAGCCATGGCCGGATTTTTGGAGTCGAGAATACGCAGCGGATTGCTGGTCAAGCGGCGCTTGGAGTCTTCATCGAGGACGTCATGGTGCTGCTCGAAGTAGGCCACCAGCGTATCGCGGTAAGCCGCCCGCGCCTCAGACGAACCCAGCGAGTTTAGCTCCAGGGTGACGTGCTCCATCAAGCCGAGTTCTTGCCATAGGCGCGCCGAAAGCAGGATCACCTCGGCGTCGATATCCGGGCCATCAAAACCAAAGGTCTCAACACCAATCTGGTGAAACTGGCGGTAGCGGCCTTTTTGTGGGCGCTCATAGCGAAACATCGGCCCCTGGTACCACAGTCGCTGGGTTTGGTTATACAGCAGGCCGTGTTCCATGGCCGCGCGCACGCAGCTTGCGGTGCCTTCGGGGCGTAGGGTCAAACTCTCGCTGTTGCGATCGTCGAAGGTATACATCTCTTTTTCGACGATATCGGTAACTTCACCGATAGAGCGCGCAAATAGCGCGGTTTGCTCAACGATCGGCGTGCGAATTTCATTAAAGCCGTAACGCAGCATTAGCTGGCGTACTTTTGCTTCAAAAAACTGCCAGCGCGGGCTCTCGCTGGGCAGCAGGTCGTTCATACCACGAATGGCTTGAATCTTTTTAACGGCGGACTTGCTCAAAGAAAACTCCTTATTCTGCCATCAGGCGTGGCTCACCCAGGCTGGCAGCCAGCCCCAGCGATTAAACGCTGCGGGCAATCATATCGTCTTGCTGCTGCTGTTTTTCACGTACTTTATCGCGAATCAACTTTTCAAGATCGTCGACCAAGTGGTCGTTACGCAGCTTGCTGGCGGGCTTGCCGTCGATATACACCAGGTTGGCGGGACTGCCGCCGGTCAGGCCAATATCCGTCTCTTTGGCTTCGCCGGGACCATTGACCACGCAACCGATTACCGAGACGTTGAGCGGTGTCATCACGTCTTCCAGCCGCTCTTCAAGCTGGTTCATGGTATCAATGACGTCGAAGTTCTGGCGCGAACAGCTGGGGCAGGCAATAAAGTTGATGCCTTTAGAGCGCAGCTTGAGGCTGCGGAGCATGTCAAAGCCAACCTTGATCTCTTCCACCGGGTCTGCCGCCAACGAGACGCGGATCGTGTCGCCGATGCCATCCATCAGTAGCATACCTAGACCAATCGATGATTTGACTGTACCCGAGCGCAAGCCGCCTGCTTCGGTAATCCCTAAGTGCAACGGCTGTTCGATGCGCGCGGCCAGGTCGCGATAGGCGGCCACGGCCATAAATACATCCGAGGCTTTGACGCTGACTTTGAAGTCGGGGAAGTCGAGACGATCCAGGTAGTCGATGTGACGCATGGCAGACTCCACCAGCGCCGCCGGAGTAGGTTCGCCATACTTCTTCTGCAGGTCTTTTTCCAACGACCCCGCGTTAACGCCAATCCGGATTGGAATGCCATGGTTGCGTGCCGCGCTAACCACCGCGCGTACCCGGTCTTCACGGCCGATATTGCCTGGGTTGATACGTAGGCAGTCGACGCCAAGTTCGGCAACGCGCAAGGCAATTTTGTAATCGAAATGGATATCGGCAACGAGCGGTACATTGACGAGCTTTTTGATTTGACCAAAGGTTTCGGCGGCGTCCATATCGGGTACTGAAACGCGTACGATATCCGCACCGGCTTTTTCCAACTGCTGGATCTGGGCCACGGTCGCGGCGACATCCAGCGTGTTGGTATTGGTCATGCTTTGTACGGCAATGGGGGCATCACCGCCCACCGCGACGTTCCCGACCTGAATCTGGCGGGAGTGGCGGCGTTTTATCGGAGAAGGGGCGTGCATAGGACGTGTCACTCTCCCAAGGTGAATCGGGCAACATTATTGGCGCCTGCGCGAGCGGGAAGATCAACTTCCTCGCCTTGGTAGCGCAGCTCAACGCCGGTGGCATTGCCTACGGTTAAGCGAAAGGGTGGCTCGCCTTCGACGGTTGTCGAGGTGCCGGGCGATTGCAGACCAACGAAGACGCGCTGGTTGGTCGCATCAAAAATTTCAGTCCAAGACTGCTCGTTAAATGTCAGCTCAAGCCGATTGGCACTGGCGTTTTGGGCGGCGGCAGCGGTTTGCTCGCTATCAGCGTCATTTTGCTCAGTACTGCTTTCTTCACTAGCAGTCTCTGCAGTCGTGCTGAGCTCATCATTTTCATTGGTAGCGCTGTCGTCGCTATCCTGCAATGGCTCATCTAGCCCAGCAATGGCGTCAGCGTCATCTTGCGCGCTGGGAGTCTGGTCTTGTGTAGGTGTAACGCGAGCAGCATCACTTTGCAGCGACGCGCTTTCATCGCTACTGGTGAAGCTTGAGTCAGGGTTCTCTTCTGCGTCAGCTGGTTCATCTGCTGGCTCTGCCGTGGCGGGAGCGGTCTCTTCCGTGGAAGTGGAACCAAAGCCCGGCGGCTCGTTGCCGCCCCGGCTCTGCCACCACATAACGGTCACGGCGATAAGCGCCACAATCACCAGCAGGGTAACCAGCTTAAACAGCCAAGCGCCAACCTGGGAGGGCGGCTTGGCAGTGGAGACCGGGGTGACTTTGCGTTCGGTGTCGGTACCGCCGCTGCGGGCTTGATAAGCCTCAAGCACCAGCCGGTCATCCATGCCCAGGTATTTGGCGTAAGAGCGTAGATAGCCGCGGCGATAAGCGGCGACGGGAATCTCTTGATAATTATCCTGCTCAAGCCCGCCCACCACGGCGGGGCGCAGGTTTAACGCCCGGGCCGCATCGGCGAGCGGAATACCAAGCTGCTCGCGTTGGCGAGCAAG
The DNA here is from genome assembly GCF_029854215.1 of Halomonas alkaliantarctica. Classification (NCBI taxonomy): domain Bacteria; kingdom Pseudomonadati; phylum Pseudomonadota; class Gammaproteobacteria; order Oceanospirillales; family Halomonadaceae; genus Vreelandella; species Vreelandella neptunia. The sequence continues at coordinate 648,116 of NZ_CP122961.1, forward strand.
AAGTTCGCCAGGGGAGGCGCTTGTGTTAGAGCTATCAATGACGTTTTCTTGTGACTGTGTATCGCTCATGGCTGAGCATCCTTGATTAAATAAGCGGTGATCAGGGCGTCAATCAGTCAGTCGTCGCCAAGCAGGCGCTGATATTCGGCGGCGGCGCTATGCTCGCCGCGTGAATGAGCGATATCAACCGCCATTCTTAGCGCTGCTTGGTCGGGGTCGGCGAGCTGTAAATAAGTTTGCAGCGGTGCCCAGGCCTGAGAGTAATTGCCCTGCGAATATTCGAGTTCAGCTAACATTAAATAGCCGCGTGAATTACGCGGATCAATACTTTGCGCGCGCTCCAGCCGAGCACGCGCTTTGTCAAAATCTTCCAGTGCCAGATAACACTGCCCTAAATTGGTAAATAGCTGGGCTCGGTTGGCGTACTGGGCATCTTCTGATGCGGTTTCTAACTGCTCACAGGCAGCGTCAAACTGGCCCTGACCATACAGGAACGCCGCATAGTTGTTGCGGGCGCGAGTGTAGTCAGGTTCGGCGTTGACCGCCTGTTGAAAATAGTCTTCGGCAAGCGCGTTTTCGCCTTGGCGTTGGTAGACCAATGCCAGTGCTTGCAGCGCTTCTGCATGGCGTGGGGCAATTTCCAGCGCCCGATCCAGTGCGTTGAGTGCGCGGGGAAGGTTGTTGCGTTCCAGATAGGCGACGCCAAGCTGGGTATAGGCGTCTGCCGCCGCGGGGTTGGCTGGCGGTGTAAGGTTGTTGGACGAGGCACAGCCGGCTAGCCACAAGCTACCGATAAGCACGGTGAGCATGGGCACCCGCGATGGGTGTTGGCGCCTGCGGTGAGCGATCATGTAAATCCTCGTGTGGTGAACGTCCAACTGCTAGTAAGGCAATACACACAAACAGCAGTGCTAATCTAAATAAAAACCGTGACCATCAAAGCGCCGTGCCAAGCGGAAGTCAAGATAAGCCCGGTTTTCTACATTCCACCTTAGTCCGCATCGAGCTGTACTGACTGGATATAGCGCGCGCTGCGTTTGGTGCGGTCTTTCACGCGACCAACGAGTTGGCCGCAGGCGGCATCAATATCCTCACCTCGGGTTGTCCTCACCGTGGCGTTATAACCTAAATCATACAGCCACTGTTGGAAGCGCATAACCTGGTTACGTGACGGTTTTTCGTAACCCGAGTTGGGGAACGGGTTGAACGGGATCAGGTTGATCTTACACGGCAGTTCTTTCAGCAATGCGGCAAGCTGTTCGGCGTGCTCCTGCTGATCGTTGACGTCTTTGATCAGCGTGTACTCAATGGTTATCTGACGATTATCCGGGCACTTGGAAAGGTAGCGGTGGCAAGCATCCAACAGCGCGCGAATGTTGTATTTACGGTTGATGGGCACCAGTTCATTGCGCAATTCGTCCGTAGACGCATGCAGCGAAATCGCCAAACTAACGTCCATTTCATCGCCGAGCTTGTCGATCATCGGCACCACGCCAGAGGTCGACAGCGTCACGCGGCGCTTGGACAGGCCATAACCGTTGTCATCAAGCATAAGCTTCATGGCGGGCACAACGTTGTCGAAGTTGAGCAGCGGTTCGCCCATGCCCATCATCACGACGTTGGTCACCGGGCGGTTCGCCGTATCACGGCGCGGGCCAACGCTGCGCTGGGCGACCCATACCTGGCCGATAATTTCAGCAGCGGTTAAGTTACGCTGAAACCCCTGCTTGCCAGTGGAGCAGAAGCTGCAGTCCAGCGAGCAGCCGACCTGGGAGGAGACGCATAGCGTGCGGCGTTTACCGTTCTCTGCCGGGATCAGTACCGTTTCTACATAGCTACCGTCCTCCACTTCCAGCACCCACTTACGGGTGCCGTCGCTGGAAGTACCCTCATAAATCACCCCTGGGCCACGAATTTCTGCCAGCCGGGCCAGTTTTTCACGCAGCGGTTTGGAGAGATTCGTCATGGCAGCAAAGTCATCGCTGCCTTCCTGGTGAATCCACTTCATCAGCTGCGCAGCACGAAACTTCTTTTCGCCGATCGACAAAAAGAAGGCTTCCATCTGCTCGCGGGACATGCCAAGCAGGTTTTGGCGCTCCGGCGTCGCTTTTGCAGCAGGCGTGCGGGCGACGTCTGAGCTTTCGGCGACTGGATGGGGGGCGGGCGTATGTTGGGCTACATTGGTGGTCATGGCGGTCAGCGTTATAGAAAGGGGCGGGGGACTAGCCCCCGCAAAATGGCCGGCAACGGAAGTTGATACGGCGGCGCTACCTGACAGGCTTAGCGCGGGCAGATTTCGTCGTTGCCAAAGAAGTAGCTAATTTCGCGCTCAGCGCTTTCCGGAGAATCAGAACCATGGACAGCGTTAGCGTCGATTGTTTCCGCAAAGTCGGCGCGAATAGTGCCGGGTGCCGCTTCTTTCGGGTTGGTCGCACCCATCAGATCACGGTTTTTAGCGATAGCGCCTTCACCTTCCAGCACTTGAACAACGACCGGGCCAGAGGTCATGAAACCGACCAGGTCTTTAAAGAAGGGACGCTCTTTGTGCTCTGCGTAGAAACCGCCAGCCTTCTCTTCAGAGAGCTGAACCATCTTCGCGGCAACGACCTTCAGGCCAGCTTTTTCGAAGCGGGCGATAATGTCACCGATCGCATTTTTAGCAACGGCATCAGGCTTGATAATAGAAAGAGTGCGTTCAGTAGCCATGTTAATGGTCTCCATAAATGGGGGCTAAGCAAAATTGCCGCCCCAGAAAGCCGGGGCGGCCCAGAAATTAATTCGGCTAATAGCGTTTAAGCAGCTAGCGTTTTAACAAGCGTCGAGCGTTGTCGGCGCTTGTTGTTGGATATCTAGGGGCGCGATTATAACCCTTAAGCCAGGGGATGAATACCGGTGATGAAACCTGACCGAAAAGGCTAAACGGTAAAGCTTTCGCCGCAGCCGCACTCATCTTTGACGTTGGGGTTGTTGAAGCGGAAAAAGCGGTTCAGCCCTTCACTGACGTAATCCACTTCGCTGCCATTAAGCATCTCCACCGCGTCGGGGGCGACATAGACGCTGGCACCGTGGGCTTCAAAATGGACTTCTTCGTCGCTAACCGAGTCGGCAAAATCGAGCACGTAGCTATAGCCAGAGCAGCCGCTTGGCTTGACCGAGACGCGCAGGCCAAGGCCTTGGCCTCGCTCGTCGAGCACGTGGCGAATCTGTTGTGCGGCAGCCGGGGTAATATTGAGTGTTGCCATGAGGCGTCCTCCTTGAAAATAGTCAGCTAGTCAGCCGCTTGACGGGGCGGTGTACGTAAACCGCTCACCGCATGGCGTATGAGCGTTAGCGCATGATCAATGTCGGCTTCGGTGGTAAAGCGCCCGAAGCTAAAACGCAGCGATGAGAGGGCCAGCGAGCGCGGCGTGCCGATACCGAGCAGCACGTAGGACGGGTCGACGCTGGCCGAGTTGCACGCCGAGCCGGTAGAAACCGCCACATCGCGCAGCGCCATCAGCAGCGATTCACCGTCGACGCCTTCAAACGCCAAGTTGAGAATGTTGGGTACGGCGCGCGGCTCTTTGTGACCCAATGGCGTGTTGGGAAGCACACCCTCGACGTCTTCAAGGCCGCGCAGAAAACGCCGCTGCAAGCGCGTAATATGGGCGTTGTCTTCGTCGTACTGCTGCTGCATCAGCGCAAAGGCTTCACCCATGCCCGCAATTTGGTGTGTTGGCAGAGTGCCGGAACGCATGCCGCGCTCATGACCACCGCCATGGATCAGCGCCTCAACGCGGATATCCGGGTGGCGCTTTACATACAGCGCCCCGACGCCTTTAGGGCCGTAGGTTTTATGGCCTGACAGCGACATTAGATCAATTTGCTGGGCCACTACGTCTAACGGGATACGCCCCACCGCCTGGGCGGCATCGGTATGAAAAGCCGCGCCAAACTCATGAGCAACGGCCGCCAGAGCAGCGATATCGTTGATGCTGCCAAGCTCGTTGTTAACCGCCATCAGCGAGACTAGCGCGGTGTCGTCGCGCATCGCTTCGCGTAGCTGTTGGGGTTCAATGCAACCGTCCCGCCCAGGCGTTAGCCAAGTGACCTCAAACCCCTCTTTCTCCAGCGCATGGGCGGTGTCAACGATCGCTTTGTGCTCAATCGTCGAGGTCACCAAGTGTAGGCCGCGTTCGCGGTTAGCGCGCATAAAACCAATCAGCGCCAGGTTGTCTGCTTCGGTGGCGCCGCTGGTCCAGACGATCTCTCTGGGGTCGGCGCCAATCGTGTCGGCCACCTGACGGCGCGCCTGCTCAATCACCTGTTCTGCCTGCCAGCCCAGCATATGGCTGCGCGAAGCGGGGTTGGCAAATAGCTGGTCAACTGTCAGGTAGCGTTGCATAACCTCAACCACGCGGGCATCCGCCGGCGCGGTGGCGGCGTAATCCAGGTAAATGGGCAGCGTGGGTGTAGTCATCGTTACGTTCCAGCGGTTAAGCGGTCAGGGTCAACGGGTCTATGTCGCGGGGTCAGGGTGAAGAGGCGAGAATGCCTGCCTCGACACGCTGATTCTGTCGCGACGCAACACGTATGACATCAGGACGCAGCATCAGTTGTGCCAGGGTCATATCGTCAAGGAAGTGGCGTATCTGCACGGAGAGCTCGCACCACAAATGGTGGGTCAAGCAGGTGTCACCCTGCTGGCAATCGGAAAGCCCCTGGCAGCGGGTGGCATCAACGCTTTCGTTCACCGCGTCAATCACCTTTGAAACGCTAATCGCGTCCGCAGGTTGCGAAAGCAAATAGCCGCCGCCTGGACCGCGCACGCTGTTGACCAAGCCTGCACGGCGCAGACGAGCAAAAAGCTGCTCTAAATAAGAGAGCGATATCTCTTGGCGCTGAGAGATATCGCTTAGGCTGGTCGGGCCGTTGTGGGCATGCAAGGCTAAATCAAGCATGGCGGTAACGGCGTAACGGCCCTTGGTGGTCAAGCGCATGGCAAGCCTCTCGACGCTGAACGCTCAGCGCACTAACGGCAAATGTGTTGCCATTATGGGAAAGCCTGAGTGCTTTGGTCAACCATTACCCGGCGGCAGTGTTTCTTGCTCGGCTTCTTGCCCAGTCTCTTGCTTAGCTGATGGCGGTGTAGCCGAGCGTTTGCCAACGCCGGGGCAGCCGGTATCGTTCTCGTCCAGAATGTCGGCAAAATCTTCATCGCGCAGCGCTGGCAGTTGGCCGTCGCGGTAGTTGTCATCTAGCTTGCGCAGGGTTGAGCACATGCGCTCGATACGCTCATCCACGGCGTGCATATGGTCGAGCATGGCCTGCATCGAGCGGGCTACCGGGTCGGGCATATCCTGGCTGACGCCGTAGGCATCAAAGCCAAATTTTTGGCAGATGGCTTCGCGGCGAGCGGGGTCGACGTCCAGCGCTTCCTCCTCATCAGGGTCGGCACGTTTCACTATTTTACCGGGAATGCCAACCACCGTGGCGCCGGGTGGCACTTCTTTGGTGACCACGGCATTAGAGCCAATTTTTGCTCCGGCACCGACCATAAAAGGTCCCAGTATTTTGGCGCCCGCACCCACTATCACGCCATCGCCCAAAGTGGGGTGACGCTTGCCTTTGCTCCAGCTGGTGCCGCCTAGCGTGACACCTTGATAGAGCGTGACGTTATCGCCGACCAGCGCCGTTTCGCCAATGACCACCCCCATGCCGTGGTCAATAAAAAACCGCCGACCAATCGTGGCGCCCGGATGAATTTCAATACCGGTTAGCCAGCGTGAAAACGTCGACAGCGTGCGCGCTAGCCACTTGAGGTTTTTTTTCCACAGCCAGTGGCCGCAGCGGTGCAGCAACAGGGCGTGCAGGCCAGGGTAGTTGGTCAGCACCTCAAGAAAGTTACGTGCGGCCGGGTCGCGGTCAAATACGCTGTTGATGTCTTCACGTAAACGTTGAAACATGAGGTGATCCTTGGCGTTAAAGGGCGGCGTCTAGCTATTGAAATATCACCATGGGTGCTTGGAGTATCAATAGTGGAGTCACGTTAAGATTAGCGAAGTTGGGGCGTAGCGCGTCAACTTCAAGTTTAGCGTTTCCAGCCTAATAAGTTACGGCTTGGGTGGCTTGGTGTTGGCAGCCTTTTCAGTGGCCGACAGAATTCCACGCAAAATATTCATCTCCATACGCTCTGGGCGTGCGCGCAGGTACAGGCGGCGCAGTCTCGCCATTAGCTGTCGTGGCTGATCAGGGTCGTGGAAATCGATGCCAATCAGCGTGCGCTCTAAATGCTCGAAGTAGCGCTCAAGTTCGGCATGCGTTGCCAGCTCATCGTCATCACTTGCTACGGCTGTGGGCGCATCAGCTTGGCCATCTGCTTGGCTTAGCCATGCCATACGACACTCATAGGCAAGCACCTGAACCGCTGCGGCCAAATTGAGCGAGCTAAAGTCAACATTGGTCGGAATATGCACGTGGGCGTGGCAGCGTTGCAATTCGGCGTTCGTCAGGCCGCTGTCCTCGCGACCGAATACCAGCGCCACGTGAGCGCCTTCCGGCTCGCACTCAGCGGGCAGCCGGTCAGCTAACTCCCGTGGTGAGAGCATCGGCCAGGGCAGAGTGCGTGAACGTGCACTGGCACCCACGGCCAGGGTGCAATCAGCTACCGCTTCTTCAAGAGTGGCGTGAACCTTGGCTTGGTGAAGCAGGTGATCGGCGCCGGAGGCGCGGGAAATGCTGTCCTGGGTAATCACTTCACAGCGGGGGGCGACAAGGGCCAAATCGGCCAAGCCCATATTGTGCATGGCGCGTGCCACGCCGCCGATATTGCCGGGATGGCTGGTGCCGATAAGAACAATGCGAATGCGCTCAAGCATGATAAGGCTCGGTCAATAAAGAGGGTGATTATTATCGCGTAACGCGCGCAGTCTAGCATGAGTCGGTGGTATGCCCGAGAGCGGTCTGCTAGAATTGCGCGCCAAAGGCGGCATCTACGCCTGCTTATTGCTCTAAGATTAGCATCACGTTCTTTAACATCACTGTGACAAGGCCCAACCATGAATCCGATGGTCCAATTTACGCTGCGCGCTGCGCGTGGCGCCGTTGAACACTTTCTGCGCGTGCGCGAACGTATAGAAAACGCACACGATGAATTTAACCTTGACCGCCTGCTCGACGAGACAGCGCGCAAGGCCGAAGCGACGATTGTTCAGCAGTTGGAGCGCGGTTATCCCCAGCACGGTGTTACTGGCCGCTTTACCCCGCACCGCGCGGGTGAAGGTGAAGGCGCGGATATCGTCTGGAAAATTGAACCGATGCACGGCTATTCCAATTTAGCCGTGGCCGGAAAGGGCTTTGCACTCTCAGTGGTGTGTCTTATCAAAGGTCGTCCCGAACACGCGGTGATTATCTGCCCGTTCGCCGACGACGAATATATCGCTAGCCGCGGCCGCGGCGCCCAGCACAACGACAAGCGCATGCGCGTTAGTAAGCCTACCGCCATTAGCGGTACGCGTATGGCCATGAGCCTGCCGGAAGTTTGGCTGCGCCCGCGCAATTTACCTGCCTATTTGACCGTTTCACAGCAGCTTGCCCCGCAGATAGAAAACCTGTTGGCCACGGGCTGTGGGTTGCTGGATTTGTGTGAGCTGGCCACTGGGCGAGTGGATAGCGCTTTTGTACTCGGCCTGGAAGAGCAGGATATGCTGGTAGGCACGCTGTTCCTGAAAGAGGCGGGCGCCTTGATGGGAACGCCGGACGGTCAGCCTACGGTGAAGGTGGAAGGGCAGTTAATGGCCGCGGGGCCACGTCTCTATAAGGCGCTGATCAAGCAGCTAACGCCGCACTTTTAAGCAGTACTGCTAGGTTTTTAAAGATCATCGTTTTTAAAGGCCATCGTTTTTAAAGACAATAGCTTTAAAATGAAAAAAAGCCCCTGCTGGATTTCCAGCAGGGGCTTTTTTGTAGGCTAAATAAGAGGAGTAAAAAGATACGCCGTTAAGGCAACTCTTCCTCTTCTTCATCGAGCTCTTTCTTGGTGGGAATCAAATCTTCCCGTGACAACTTCAGCGGTAGTAGCAGCGCCGCTGCAATATAGATAGACGAGAACGTGCCCACGACAATGCCGACCAGCAGCGCAATGGCGAAGTTCTCAATCATATCGCCGCCCAGCAGTAGCAGCGCGAGCAATACCAGCACAGTGGTGCCCGAGGTTGCCAGGGTGCGGGAGAGCGTGGCGTTAATCGCTTCGTCGAAGATCTGCGGCATATCGTCGATACGCGAGGTGCGGATGGCTTCGCGTACGCGGTCATAAACCACGATGGTATCGTTCAACGAGTAGCCGATAACTGCCAGTATCGCTGCCAACACGGTAAGGTCGAAATCGAGCTGAAATAGCGCAAAAACACCCACTACGATAATCACGTCGTGGAGCAATGCCAGCAGTGCACCAATCGCAAACTTGTACTGAAAGCGGAAGGCGACATAGAGCATGACCACGCCGAGTGCTACCAGCAGGCCCAGGCCGCTTTGATCACGCAGTTGGTCGCCTACCTGGGAGCCCACAAACTCAGAGCGAACAAGATCTACACTATCGCCACTAGAGCGCAGCAGGTTAACGACCTCGCCGCCTACATCGGCGTCAAACGCCTGCTGGAGACGAATCAAGACTTCGGTTGATGCCCCAAAGGTTTGCACCGAGACATCTTGAAAGCCGCTCTCTTCAAGCAGCACACGAATAGCGTCCAGGGACGGCGCAGCGCCGTAGCGCACCTCAATCAGCGTACCGCCAGTAAAGTCCAGCCCTAGGTTGAGCTGCTGGAACAGGATGGCACCAATCGACACGATAAGTAGTACAGCGGAGACGACAAACGCGATGTTGCGCCGTCCCATAAAGTCGATTTGCAGGTGTGATAGGGGTTTCATTACCACCTCTTAAGTTCTGGGCTAAGCACGTGGATTAGATCCATGCTTTTCAAATCCATAGCTTTTTGACGGGTTTGCTGCCATAGGCCAAGTTGACCATGGCGCGAGTCACCATCAGAGCGGTGAACAGCGACGTCAAAATGCCGATAGAGAGTGTGACGGCGAACCCTTTCACCGGGCCGGAGCCAATCGAGAACAGGATAACGGCGACCAGCAGCGTGGTGATGTTGGCGTCGACGATGGAAGTGAAGGCGCGCTCATAGCCGGCTTGGATCGCCTGCTGAACCGACATTCCATTGCGCAGCTCTTCGCGTATTCGCTCGAAAATCAGCACGTTGGCGTCCACCGCCATACCCAGCGTCAGTACGATACCGGCAATACCCGGCAGCGTTAGCGTGGCACCCAGCATCGACATCACTGCGACCAGCAGCGTTAAGTTCAGCGCCAGGGCGATATTGGCAAACACGCCAAACACCTTGTAGCGCACCAGCATAAACAGCACGACCAGCAGCAGGCCGATCTGTACCGAGAGCAGGCCCCGCTCTATATTTTCAGCGCCCAGGCTTGGCCCGATCGTGCGCTCTTGCACGAAGTAGATGGGAGCAGCAAGGGAACCAGAACGCAGCAGTAGCGCCAGTTCAGCGGCTTCCGTTGGCGAGTCTAAGCCGGTGATCCGGAAGCTGTTGCCCAGTGCGCTTTGAATCGTGGCCAGGCTAATCAGGCCACGCTCAATGTAAGGCTCACGCTCAATGGTCTCTTCACCCGTCTCCGGGTCGGTGATCACGGTGTCTTCGCTCTTATGCTCGATGAACAGCACCGCCATGTTGCGGCCGATATTGGTGCGCGTGGCGCGGTTCATCAGCGTGCCGCCGGTGCCATCCAGGTCAATATTGACCTGCGGGCGGCCATTCTCATCAAAGCTGTTGCTGGCGCTGGAAACACTATCGCCGGTAATAATCACATCGCGCATTAGCTCAGCGGTGCGGGCAGGCTCGTTACGAAACGTCAGGGTTTCTGTTTCGTTTTCCGGGGTGTCGGGGCGAGCTTCCAGACGGAATTCCAGGTTGGCCGTTGCGCCAACAATGCGCTTAGCTGCCACGGTGTCCTGGATGCCGGGTAGTTCCACGACGATCTGGTTGGGTCCTTGGCGCTGCACCATAGGCTCAGCCACACCCAGTTCGTTGACCCGGTTGCGTAAGGTGGTCAAGTTCTGGTTGATCGCGTAATCCTGAATTTCGCTGACCGACTGATCGCTAAGCGTCATTACCAGCGAGGAAGCACGGCCATCGCCTTCGCTACTGTATTCAAACTCTGGGAAGTCGCGGCTGATCAGGCTACGTGCCGTATCGCGGTCTTCGGCGCTGGCAAAATCAATCGACAGCGTGCGCTCTCCGACTTCAGTGTTGCGGTAGCGGAGACGCTCACTGCGCAGCAGTTCACGCATCGCGCTGGCGTTGACTTCCAGGCGCTGGGTTAGCGCAGCGTCCATATCCACTTCGAGCAGGAAGTGGACACCACCGCGCAGATCAAGGCCCAGCGTCATGGGCGAGGCGGAAAACGCCTGCAGCCACTCGGGCGTTGCTTCGGCGAGATTCAGCGCTACCGTTGCATCATCGCCTAAAAGGTCGGCGGCAATGTCGCGTGCGGGGAGTTGATCGTCGTCGTGGCGTAAACGAATGAGCCACTGCCCGTTCTCTTCTTCGAGCGCTTTGACCTCAATATCGTTTTCGCTGAGCGCGGTTTCGACGCGGTCTATCTGACGCTCATCCAGCGAATCGCCTTGGGCGCTGCTGATTTGGATGGCGGGGTCTTCGGGGAATAGATTGGGAAGCGAGTAGATAAGGCCAACCACCAGGACGACCAGTATCAGTAGATACTTCCACAGGGGGTAACGGTTGAGCATGCAAGCCCTGCCTTCAATTACAAACGGAATGCTGTGCACGGACATACCGTGCACAGCAAAGTTCACCATCATTCATACCATGTCACCCCTGCCGGGGTGGCTGGCACTGGCTCGGCAGGGGTATTACAGGGTTTAGATGGACTTGATGGTGCCTTTAGGCAATACGGCGGCAACGGCGTTCTTCTGCACGTTAACTTCGGTGCCTTCAGAGATCTCGATGGTCAGGAATTCGTCGCTCACCTTCGTGATACGACCCACCAAACCACCGCCAATGACGATCTCATCACCTTTGTCCAGGTTGCTGACCAGTTGCTTGTGCTGCTTAGCGCGCTTGGCCTGCGGGCGCCACAACAGGAAGTAGAAAATCAGTACGAAGCCGACCAGCATGACGATTTGCGCAATACCACCGCCAGCGGCGGCTTCTTGGGCATGGGCTGGTGAGATGAAGAAATCCAGCATTACAGAGAACTCCTGAGTTAGAAAACGTCTGGGTTAGAAAAGCTTAGGTTTAATAAAACTCTGGTTTAATAAAGCGTAAAAAGCATGGTTTTTAAAAGCATAGCCACGCAGTTTAAACCACGCGCCAAGGCGTGTGGCGATTAATTCGCTAGGGGAGGCACCGGCAAGCCACGCCGTGCATAGAAGCCTTCCACAAAGGTCGTCAATGTACCCGCTTCAATTGCCGCGCGCAAATCAGCCATTACACGCTGGTAATAACGTAAGTTGTGGATGGTGTTGAGCATTGAACCGAGCATTTCATTGCAGCGGTCCAAGTGATGTAGATAGCCCCGCGAGAAGCTCTTGCAGGTATGGCAATCGCACTCTTCGTCAAGCGGGCGGGTGTCAAAACGGTGCTTGGCGTTACGAATTTTGACCGTGCCATCCGAGGTGAACAGGTGGCCATTACGCGCGTTGCGGGTAGGCATCACGCAATCGAACATATCTACACCCCGGCGCACACCTTCCACCAGGTCTTCGGGTTTGCCGACGCCCATTAAATAACGCGGCTTCTCATCCGGCATCCAGGTGGGCAGGTAGTCGAGCACCTTGATCATCTCTTCTTTAGGTTCGCCCACCGAGAGGCCGCCAATCGCCAGGCCATCAAAGCCGATCTCCAACAGCCCTTTGAGCGAGCGTTCGCGCAGCTCAGGGTGCATGCCGCCCTGGATAATGCCGAACAGCGCGGAAGGTGAATCGCCGTGGGCTTCCCGCGAACGTTTGGCCCAGCGCAGCGAAAGCTCCATGGATTTCTCGGCTTCGTCAAAGGTGGCCGGGTAGGGCGTGCACTCGTCAAAGATCATCACCACATCGGAGCCTAGCGAGCGCTGAACTGCCATGGACTCTTCCGGGCCCATAAACACTTTGCTGCCATCCACCGGCGAGCGGAAGTGCACGCCCTGCTCGGTGATCTTGCGTGTCTCACCCAGGGAAAAGACCTGAAAGCCGCCGGAGTCGGTCAGAATCGGTTTATCCCACTGGGCGAAGTCATGCAGGTCGCCGTGGGCTTCGATGACATCGGTGCCGGGGCGCAGCCACAGGTGAAAGGTGTTGCCCAGGATGATCTCGGCGCCGATCTCTTTGACGGAATCGGGCGTCATGCCTTTCACCGTGCCGTAAGTGCCTACTGGCATAAACGCCGGGGTCTCCACCGTGCCACGGGGGAAGTGAAGGCGGCCACGGCGGGCACGACCATCGTCGGCCAGGCGCTCAAAGCGCATAAAGCATTCGTTTCGCATATAAAGTAACTCGTTAATCTCGTTCGTTTGGCGCGACGGTACAGGGGGAAAGCAATGCCTAGCGGGTCAGCAGCATGGCGTCGCCGTAGCTAAAAAAGGCATAGCGTTCGGCCACTGCCCGTTGATAGGCGTGCATGATGGTGTCATAGCCCACAAAGGAGGACACCAGCATCAGTAGCGTTGATTCGGGCAAATGGAAGTTGGTGATTAAAGCATCCACGCAGCGCCACTGGTAACCGGGGTAGATAAAAATGTCGGTATCGCCACTATAAGGCGCAATCTGCCCGTCGCTACTTTTCATGCAGGCGCTTTCCAGGCAGCGCACGCTGGTAGTGCCGACCGCTACCACGCGCTTACCGGCTGCCAAGGTCTCACGCACCTGCTGGCAGGTGGCTTCCGTGACCTCAATCCACTCGCTGTGCATATGGTGTTCAAGGATGTTGTCGACCCGCACCGGCTGAAAGGTGCCCGCGCCTACGTGCAGCGTTACAAAGGCACGGTTAATGCCTTTATCGGCAAGGGCATCCAGCAGCGGCTGATCAAAATGCAGCCCGGCGGTAGGCGCCGCCACCGCGCCGTCACGCCGGGCATAGACGGTCTGGTAGCGCTCACGGTCGCTGAGTTCGTCTTCGCGGGTAATATACGGCGGCAGCGGCATATGGCCGTGCTCTTCAAGCAGCGCGATCATTGGCGTATCGCCTAAAAAGCGCAGCTCGAACAGCGCATCACGGCGGCCTTCTACAATGGCGTGAACATCGCCCTCGAAAATTAGCTCGGTGCCGGGCTTCGGGGATTTACTCGAGCGAATATGCGCCAAACCGCGGTGGGCATCCAGCGGGCGCTCCAACAGCATCTCCACTTTGCCGCCACTGGCCTTATGGCCGTGCAGGCGCGCCGGAATTACCCGGGTGTCGTTAAACACCAGTAGGTCGCCAGGCTCTAAAAGCTCAAGCAAATCAGGAAAGCGGCGGTGTTCCAACGCGCCGCTCTGGCCATCCACGCACAGCAAACGGCAGTCGCTACGCTGTTCAGAAGGGTAGCGAGCAATTAATTCGTCGGGTAGCTCGTAATGAAAATCCGCGCGCTGCATGGCGTATAACTCTTAGCGTTGATCAAACAGGCGGCATAGGATAGCGCTTTGGCAGCACAAAGTCAGTCAATGTGATTGACCTACCTCGTTAATTACGTATAATGCGCATCCATTGCCGGTATGGCGGAATTGGTAGACGCAGCGGATTCAAAATCCGCCGCCTTTACGGGTGTGCCAGTTCGAGTCTGGCTACCGGCACCATATTCAAAATCAGACGCTTAGGCGTCTTTTTTGTGTCTGCGATTTGAGTTTTTCCTTCCTAAATGTCTGCATGTGTCCACAAGGTGTCAGCGGAGATTGTGAGACTTACTTCACTGTCTTCTCAAAACCCTTGGCCGTGAGGGTCCTATAGAAACTAACCAGCTCGGCGCTTTTGGCATCTTCGTGCCAGCTAGCGACGTAGGATTGGGCGCGCTCGGAAAGCTGTTGGAGCAGGGTGTAATCGCTTAATAGCTGGTTAACCTTAGTGGCAAAGTCGTCATGGTTATCTTCGGCGATCAGGCAGCCTTCTCCTTCTTTTAATACATCAATCGTGCCCATCGCGGCGGTGGAAACTACCGGCGTGCCGAGTGCCATCGCTTCCAGCAGCACCAGCCCTTGGGTTTCTGTGCGTGATGCAAACACAAAAACGTCGGCGGCACGATAGGCCGCCTGCAGTGGGCCGCTGCGGTTGAGATAGCCAAGGAACAGCACCGATTCTGCCACGCCAATTTCCTGGGCGCGCCGTACAAGCGAGTCATGAGCCGGGCCTTCGCCGGTAATAATCAGCCGGGTGGTGGGGTGTTCGGCTAACACCTTGGGCAGCATATCGATCAGAAAATCGATGTTCTTCTCAAAGGCGGCGCGGCCTACATAAAGCAGCAGGCGCGCATCTGTAGGCAGGTCGTAATGAGCACGAAAGTCGCTATCATCCTGGGCTTGAGGATGGCAGAACGACTCAAGCGGCAAACCGGTAGGAATGACCGTGGAGGGAGTGGTCACGCCGTAGTGGGTCAGTGCTTTCTGCATCGCTTGAGAGGGTGCCACTAAGGCGTCGAGCTGCTGACACTGGTGCACTGAAAGTCGGCGTGCGGCAAATCGCAGCCAGCGTCGTGGAAACCAACGGATATAGTGTTGAACATACTCCTCAAACAGGGTGTGGTAGGTCGCTACCACTGGAAGCCCGAGCCGACGCCCCAGGGCTACACCGGCATAGTGGGCGGTAAAGGGAGTATGGACATGAATAAGGTCAAAGGCTTCGGCGGCAAGCTGCGGCTTCAGGGCGATCAAGTCCCGGTAGTGCATCATGCGATCCTCCGGGTCGCCGGGTACCTGGCGCGAACGGATGCGCAGTACGCCCGGCTCGTCCACCTGGCCAACTGGATAGTCGGGGCAGATCAGCGTAACCGAGTGGCCCAGGCGTTCAAGGGCCCCTCGAAAACTGGCGATGGAGGTTGAAACGCCATTGACGCGGGGGAAATAGACATCCGAAATCATCAATATTTTTATACCGCTCAGCGGTGTCTTGGTCGTTGACGCAGTCGAGTGGAACAGCGTCAACGCTGACGTTAGCCGCGTCTTGCGATCAGCTTCGCGCTGTAGATACAGGGCATTGCCGTTGGCTAATTGGGTTAGGATCGCGACTTCCGGGTCACTGAGAGGAGAGCGGAGAGAGGGGCGTCGGCGCTGTGGCATGTTGTTTGGACTCTTTTGGCAGCTTATTGCCACGCTACCCCGAGTCCATGACTGACGGATGACAGCCAGCACCCGGCTTGTACATATCGAGCTGAGCGTTTTCGCACAGTGGGCGGTGCTCTCGCTTTTTGTTGTCTAGCCGTTTTATAGTGCTTCAATAGCACTCGACGAAAAACGGTAATCCACCATGGCCCTTTTTGAGCTACATAGCCGCAACTTAGCCCAAGAGCAGGTGGCCCATACCCACGACTTCCATCAGCTTATTCTGGCCACTTGTGGTGTTACGGAGCTTTCGATGGAGGGCCAGGGGGAAAGGGTGACCGCCCGCCGAGGGTGCTTGATCCCTTCGTCGCGCCATCACGAGTACCAGGGTGATGGCAACAACCGTACCTTAGTGCTGGATATACCCGTTGCCCAGTTGGCATCGCTTGAAAAGGGCAGTGAGATTGAGCGACTCTTTGATAAGCCGCGCTTTTTCAGCGTGCCTCCCGCGTTAAACCAGCTTACCCACGCCCTGGCGAATCAGCTTGAGCAGTGCCCCGCGCTGCAGAATGAAATCGCGATTCTGCTGTTACGCGCGTTGACCATGTATCTGCATGATGCCACTCCCTCCACAGTTGGACAGTTGGGCCAACACTGCATCAGCGAGCGCCTTGATCTTGCCCGTTTGGATGCCTGGTTGGATCAGCATCTAGCCGATGAGATTCGTGTGGAGCAGTTAGCTGCTTTGTGTGCCTTAAGCCCAGGGCACTTTCACTCCTGCTTTCGTGAGCTGACTGGCGTAACGCCGCTGGCCTATGTGCAGCGCAGGCGCTTAGAACACGCTCGCACCTTGGTTCGCCACAGCACGCTTAGCCTGGGGCACATCGCTATGCTGGTCGGCTTTCGCGATCAAGGCAGCTTTTCCCGCGCCTATCGGCGATATTTCGAGATTGCTCCTTCTTCAGACCGTTAGGCCCTTCTGCAGATCGTTAGACCCTCATCTGACCGCTAGCCCCTCGCCGAACCGTTAGTGCTAAAATTTTCTTGCCTGCATGACTTGCGGGCAAATCTACCTCAGCTTCGGGCAAGTAATTTGTCGGCGAGCGCACTAGTCTCTAATGATCCCTTTTAAATCAACACAACCCCTTTCAAGGAAAACACCATGGGCGTTACCTACCAAGACAGCAATGCACGTATGAGCCAAGTGGCGATTCACAACGGTACCGTTTATCTCGCAGGTCAGGTTCCCCCTGATGCCACGGCGGATATGCGTGGCCAAACCGAGCAGGTGCTGGCGCGTATCGATCAGTTGCTGGCCCAAGCGGGCACCTCGAAAGAACACCTGATCTCAGCACAAATCTGGGTCACCAGCATGGCGGAGTTCGACCAAATGAACGCCGCTTGGGACGCCTGGGTCGTGCCCGGTCGCCCGCCGGTGCGTGCAGCGCTTGAAGCCCAGCTCGCCAAGCCCGAGTGGAAAGTTGAGATTATGGTGGTAGCCGCGCTGCCGGAGGCCTGATATGCGGGTTGTTTCTGCCGAAGAGGTCACGCGCCACTTGACGTGGGATGGCTTGATCAAGCGGCTACATACAACATTCGTGAACGGCGTGGAGTCACCTCCGCGCCATCACCACGCGATGCACCGGCCAGATGGCGAAGCCACCATGCTGCTAATGCCCGCCTGGGAAGCGGCGGGCTATATCGGCGTCAAAATGGTCAATGTGTTTCCGCAAAACGCCGACCATGGTATTCCGGCGATCTCTGGGCTTTATTTGCTCAGCGAGGGCAAACACGGCCAGCCGCTGGCCTGCATCGATGGCAGCGAGCTAACCCGACGTCGCACGGCGGCGGCCTCTGCGCTGGCCGCTCAAGCCTTGGCGAATGAAAACGCAGAGACGCTGCTGGTGGTGGGCACGGGCAAGTTGGCGCCCATGGTGATCGAGGCTCACGCCAGCGTGCGTCCCATCAAACGTGTGCTGATCTGGGGCCGCAATCCCAGTAAAGCGGCAGCGATTGCCGAGGAGTATGCCGAACGCTTTGAGACCCACGTGGTGGAAGAACTCGCAGAAGCGGTAGCCGAGGCAGACATCATCAGCTGCGTAACGCTCTCCAACCAGCCGCTGATCAAAGGTGAGTGGCTGACGCCTGGCACCCACTTGGATCTGATCGGCGCGTTTCGCCCCCAAATGCGCGAAACCGATGCGCTGTGTCTGCGCCGCTCAGAGGTGTTTGTGGATACCTACGCCGGTGCCAAAGGCGAAGCGGGCGACATTCTGCAAGCCATTGAAGAGGGCGAGTTCCAGTTCGACCAGATTCAAGCGGAGCTTGCTGAAGTGCTGACCGGGGTTAAGCCGGGGCGTTCTGCACCGGAGGCCATCACGCTATTCAAATCGGTAGGTGCTTCGCTGGAAGATTTAGCCGCTGCGATAGAAGTGTGGGAGTCGCTGCCCGAACAGTCATAACGATTGCCATAACAACAACACCATCGATACCCGGTGGGTAGCCACGTCACTCATAACGAAGACCGACCAATAATCAAAACGAGGTGTGTTATGAACGCTAAAAAATCAGTATTTTTCGCCGCCTTGGCTGCACTTCCGCTAGCCATTGCCAGCGCCAATGCCCAGGCGCAATCCTATGAAATGGTGATTGCCACGCAGTTGCCCGAGGATATGAGTAATAACGAGATCTATCCGGCGCTGGTGCACTTTAAAAACTTGGTAGAGGCGCGCACCGACGGGGATCTTGAGGTCACCATCTTCGGCGGCGGCCAGCTAGGTTCCGAGGTGGAGAACGGCTCGGAAGTGCAGGGCGGGCGTACGCTACAGTCAACGATTATGTCCGCGGGGGCGATGTCCTCCTTCTACGAAGACTACCAAGTCGTCACGGCACCGTTCCTGTTCACCAACTGGCGGCAGGCGTGGAGCTTCTTTGACAGTGAATGGTTCGCGGATTTCATGTCCGGCACCATCGAAGACGCCGATTTGCGTTACTTGGGCACCTTCGATGATGGCGGCGGTTTTGTCGCCTTCACCAATAACGTGCGTCTAATAAAGACCGTCGAAGATTTAGAAGGTCTTAATATTCGCACCGAAGAGAACCCTGCCCACGTGGCGATCATGCAATCGTTAGGTGCTTCGGCCACCCCGCTGCCCTGGGGCGAGCTAATCACTGCGCTGGAAACCGGTCTTGCCGATGGGCAGTTCAATGCGCCGGTGCTCAATACCACCTTCAACTTCGATGCGGTCACCGACTACACCACGCTCACCGGGCATGTGTATAACAGCGCCCCCTGGGTGGTCAGCGAGTCGTGGTACCAGTCGCTGCCCGAAGAGCATCAGCAGGCGGTGATTAGCTCCGCCCGGGAGGCGATTCAACTGAGCCACGGTATGTCGGGCGCCCTGGCTACCGCGAGTTGGGTGGAGTCCTGTGAACGCTTCGAAGAGTGCTACCTGATGCCCGACGCCGAGCGTGAGCGGATGGCGGAAATTGCCCGGCCCGCTTGGCAAGAGTGGATCGTCGATGACTTCGGCATGGACGAAGCCCGCGTACAAGGGCTGCTTGATGAAGTCGAGCGTGTCGGCCAGCAGTTGGCAGAAGACGACTACCGCATCTATGGCCAATAAATGCAGGGCTAATAAAGCCTGGGTCAAAAAACAAGGCCAATAACGATTAGCGAACGATAAACGCTGGGGCGATGTGAGGCCCCAGCGTGAGGAAAAACCATGGGCGTTCTAACTCCTTTGCGCCGCGTGAGCGACCTCGTCAATCAGGTGGCTATCGTGGTGTGTGTGAGCTGTATTCTGGCGATGCTGGGCATCTCGTTCACGGCGTTTCTCTATAAGCTGATCACCGGCAGCACGCTGAGCTGGACCTACTCGCTGGCGCGGCTGTTTCTGCCCTGGATCGGCTTTCTCTCCATGACGATTTCGCTGCGCTATGGCGAACACGTCGCCATGACCCTGCTGGTTCGCAGCTTGCCCCGCGTGATGGTGCAAGTGGCTGCCGGGCTGTGTTTGGCGGTGATTGGCCTGTTTGCACTAATGCTAACTTGGTATGGCTGGGGCTATTTCACCAGCGCCACTCAGGTCTATATGGTTTCCGCCCAAATCCAAATCCCTAGTAAGTTCACCGCCATTGTCATACCCATTAGCGGTGTGATTATGCTGCTGCATCTGGTGCATGGCTTCGCCCTACTGGAGCACTTCATCGATGAGCAGGACGTGATTGGTGAACTCATCGACACCACTGACGGGGAGCGCCGCTCATGATCCCTGCAATTATTGCGTTTGTCTTGCTGCTGTTTATCGGCGCGCCGGTAGCCGTGGTGATGGCCATGTCGGGGCTAGCGGGTGGCTTTGCCATGGGCGGCGAGCGCATGCTCGGCATCATTGCCGACCGAATGTTCTCCGGCGTCTCCGGCTTTCTGCTGATTGCCGTGCCCTACTTTATTTTTACCGCTGAACTGATGAACCAGGGCGGGCTGACCCATAAATTGATCGCCTTCAACAATGCGCTGTTCGGCCGGGTGCGCGGGTCACTCTCCCACGTGAATATCTCGGTCTCGGTGTTCTTTGCGGGTCTCACCGGCGCGGCGGTCACCGATACCGTCGCCATCGGCAAGATCATGATCCCCGAGATGAAAAAGCAGGGCTACGATGCCGAATACGCCGCGGCGGTTACCGCCTGCTCCTCTATCATCGGGCCGATTATTCCCCCCAGCGTGGTGATGGTGGTCTACGCCACGCTGCTGCGGGATATCTCGGTGATTGACCTGTTTGCCGGTGGCATTATCCCCGGCCTATTGATGGCGCTGGCGCTGCTGGGCGTCAGCTTCTTCCTGGCCTGGAAGCGCAACTACCCGAAACAGGCGCCGACGCCGTTTAAGATGGCCGTGATGTCGTTTGTGCTGGCGCTACCCGCCATGGTGGTGCCGCTGATTATTCTCGGCGGCATTCTCTCGGGGCTCACCACGATTACCGAAGCCTCGGGCTTTGCGGCAGTTTACGCCATTGTGATTGGCGTGGTGTTCTACCGTAATCTTACCTGGCGCAAAATTTGGGATTCGCTGGTGACCACGGTGCGCTTTTCCGGCGTGGTGTTTTTCCTGCTGGCCACCTCGGCGGTATTGGGCTGGTTCGTTACCCGTTCGGGCATCGCCAGGGATGCAGCCAGCATGATCACCACCTTCAGCGATGTGGCCTTTTTGCAGTTGATGCTGGTGTGTTTGCTACTCTTGATGATCGGTACTGTCATGGATGTGCTGCCTGCTTTGGTGGTCATTGCGCCCGTGCTGGTACCGGCGATGATTCAGCTGGGTTTTGACCCGCTTCACTTCGCGATCCTGATGATCGTGGTGCTCAATATCTCCAACGTGACGCCGCCAGTGGGGATGACGCTGATGACCGCCGCACGAATAGCCGACGTGCCGTACGAACGGGCGATTGTGGCCTCGCTGCCGTTTTACGTATCATTTCTGGTAGTAATTGTGTTGCTGGCGGCGTTTCCAGCGCTCTCCACCTGGATTCCTTCTTTACTTTAACGGGCTGCCAAGGATTGCGAATTTGACCATGAAATGCTTTTACCACCCCGATCAGGCCTACCACGCGCCGCCGACGTTTTTGCTGCGCGGTCAACCCGTGCCCTCACCGGAAGGCCCGGTGCGCGCCGAGCTGCTGACCCAAGGCTTGGCAAGCGCGGGCCTGACCCTGACGGCACCTAAAGAGGCGGATTCGCCAACGCTGCGTAAGCGTTTAGAGCAGATCCATACGCCGCGCTACCTGACGTTTCTCGACACCATTTACGCCCGTTGGCAGGCGCTACCCAATGCGGCCGAATTTGTTGCACCCAATATTCACCCCTGCGGCGGTGGTTACCACTACCCGCGCCACCCGATTGGGCAGGCGGGCTGGCATCTGCACGATATGGCCTGCCCGCTGAGTGCTACCAGCTTTCAAGGCGCGTTGGCCTCGGCAGCTAGCGCGGAAGCGGCGGCTGAAGAGGTGCTTGATGGCGCGCCTACGGCCTACGCGCTGTGCCGCCCGCCGGGTCATCATGCTGGGCCGGAGCGCGCCGGGGGCTTTTGCCTGCTGAACAATTCAGCGCTGGCCGCCACGGTGCTGCGCGAACGCTTCGCTAAAGTAGCGATCATCGATGTGGATCTGCACCACGGCAACGGCACCCAGGATATTTTTTATCACCGCAGCGATGTCTGGACGGGGTCGCTGCACGCTGACCCTAGTGATTTCTATCCGTTTTTTTGGGGCGGCGCTGATGAAGAGGGCGACGAAGAAGGCGTAGGTGCTAACGTTAATTTGCCCTTGCCGGTAGGTAGCGACGGCGAGGTCTATCTGGACGCTCTGGCAGTGTTAATTGATCACCTGCAGCGCTACGAGCCCGATGCCGTGGTGGTGGCGCTAGGCTTGGATGCCCACAAAGATGACCCGCTCGCGGGGCTCAAGGTGGAAACCGAAGCGTTTATCGAGGTGGGCAAACGCCTGGCGGCGCTTTCGCTACCCATGGTGATTGTTCAGGAAGGTGGCTACCCCACTGAGCACTTAAGCGCCAACCTGACCGCCTTTATGCAGGGCTTTACGGCATGAGCAGAACCGGTTTCTACTGGCACGAACGCTGCTTTTGGCACGATCAAGGCGCGATTGGGGTATTCTCCGCGCCGGGCGAATTCCTGCAGCCCCAGGCCGCTTCGGAAAGCCCGGAGAGTAAACGGCGGCTGAAAAATATTCTCGAAGTTAGTGGGCTGATTGACGAGCTTCATGTGGTGAAACCATCCGCCGCGTCGCTCGATGATCTGCTGTGTTTTCACACCCCGCGCTATTTAGACGAACTGCAGGCGGGGGATCAAGCCCGCGGCGGCAATGGAGGCGACTGCGCCCCCTACATGCCCGGCAGTTGGGCGGCGGCCACGCAATCCGCCGGTTTAGCTATTGCCGCCGTGGAAGCCGTAGCGTTGGGCGAAGTGGGCAACGCCTACGCCCTATGCCGCCCGCCCGGGCATCATGCCGAAGCCGATCAAGGCCGTGGGTTCTGTCTGCTGGGCAATATCCCCGTGGCGGTGATGCGCGCCCGGGCCTTGGGGCAGGTTAGCCGCGTAGCGATACTTGATTGGGATGTTCACCACGGCAACGGTCAGCAGGCGGCGTTTGATAACGAGCCTGAAGTCTTTACGGTTTCTATCCATCAGGCGGCCAACTACCCGCTGGAAACCGGCAGCTTTGACGAGCAGGGCGAAGGCGCAGGCCTGGGTGCCAATCTCAACCTGCCGCTACCGCCAGGCTGCGGCCTGGGCGCCTACGCGTATGCCATGGAAAAACTGGTGTTGCCCGCACTGGAAGCCTTTAACCCCGAGCTCATCGTGGTGGCTTGCGGTTACGACGCCTGCGCCAAAGATCCCTTAGGCAAGATGTTGCTCAACAGCCAGGCCTTCGCCACCATGACCGCCCAGCTAAAAACGCTGGCCGAGCGCTGCTGCGATGGCAAGCTGGTGTTTGTACACGAAGGCGGTTATTCAGAGGGCTACGTGCCGCTCTGCGGTCACGCAGTGATCCAGACTTTGGCAGATAGTCAGATTGTCGTGCCTGACCCGCAAAACGATGAAATTGCCGCTTGGGGCTATCAGGCCCTGCAACCGCACCAGCAGTCATTGATAGACGACTGGTGCCAACAGTGGGAGCAACGCAAACAATGACACCGCTTTATGACCGCGATGGCTGGATTTGGCACGACGGTGAATGGCTGGAGTGGCGCGAGGCCAAGGTGCATGTCTTCACCCATACGCTTCACTATGGCATGGGCTGTTTTGAGGGCGTGCGCGCTTATGCAGGCCCCAGCGGCACGCATCTATTCCGTACTGCCGAGCACACCCGCCGCTTGGCAGAAAGTGCTCACTCGCTGGATATGCCGCTGCCGTTTAGTGAAGCGGAGCTGATCGATGCCCAGCGCGAGTGCTTGACCAAAAACAACCTGAGCAATGCCTACCTGAAACCTACCGTGTTTTTTGGGGCAGAAGGTTTAGGGCTACGCGCCCAGGGGCTGACTACCCATGTGATGGTCGCTGCCTGGGATTTAGGTCCCTACATTTCCCCCCAGGCCGCGACCCATGGCTTGCGCGCACTGACCTCTTCCTGGGCGCGCCACCACGTCAATATCAGCCTGTGTCGGGCAAAAACCAACGGCCACTACGTCAACTCGATATTGGCACTGAATACAGCGATCAAGGCCGGGTTTGATGAAACCATCATGCTCGACCCGGAAGGCTATGTAGCCGAGGCCTCCGCGGCGAACGTCTTCTTGCTGCGCGATGGCGTGCTGCATACCCCGGAAGTGACGTCGTGTTTGCAAGGCATCACCCGGGATAGCGTGATTCAGCTGGCGCAAAAGGTGCTGGGTATTGAAGTGCGGGAGCGGCGTATTACCCGCGACGAGCTCTACACCGCCGACGAGGCATTTTTAACCGGCACCGCCGCCGAAATACTCCCGCTTCGCGAGCTGGATGGCCGTCGTATTGGCGGTCGCGCGGGCGCACCGCCCGTTAACGAACCCATCAGCCCCGACAGCGTCACTGCTCAACTGCAGGGCTTATATCGTCAGGCGGTGCGCGGTGAGCTAGATGATTTTAGGCATTGGTTAACGCCTTAGGAGTATTCTGGCGGGTAATCAGCATGTAGCGGTGCGAGGGCAGGTTTCCGCGAGGGCGCTGTGAACCCGTCCATGGGCGCTACTTTTGTCATCCATGACAAAAGACCCTCGCTCCAACCTGCCCTCGCACCTACTGAGCAGATTTACCCATTGAATCAGGCGTTTTCTTTAATCGCCTGTTCGAGAGCCGCCAATCTTCCCGGTTCCAGTGCGGCTTGTACCGCCGTGATGCGTATTACATTGGCAAGCTCTGGGTGTGTCAGGCGCGTGACTAATACACCTTCGTCGAGCAGTTGCTGATGGACCTCAGCGGCGAGTTCGGCGCTGGGCAGGCGAATGCCGATAAAGTTGGTGGCGCTGGGGAGCACGTCGGCACCCAGGGCGCGAAAGTGCTCTGCCAACTGCTCACGGCGGGCTTTTACATCGGTAACGTGTTGGTGAACCTCGTCAGGGTGGTCGAGCACCACTTCCGCAGCGGCCAGGGTCAATGACGATACCGCGTAGTGAATACGCACCTTCATCATCATCGCCAGCACGTCAGGGTCGGCGATAGCGTAGCCAATGCGCAGACCCGCCAGGCCGTGGGCTTTGGAGAGCGTGCGCAGGCGAATTACGCCCGGTATTGCTTTGCCAGCGAACTCGCTGTTGGCATCATCGCGGAAGTCCCCATAGGCTTCGTCCAGCAGCAGCCAGCAGGTATCGGGCAGCGCCTCGCGCAGTTTGAGAATGGCGCTGTCGCTATGTAAGTGGCCGCTGGGGTTGTCGGGGTTGGCCAGATACACTAGCCGCGCATTTTCCTGATGCGCCGTTGACGCCAAGGCTTCCAGGTCGGGGGCTAACACGCCAGGCGCCTCAAAATAGCTGGGTTCGATCAGGCGGCATCCCTGGCCTTTGGCAAAATAGCCCAAGGTGGGGTAGGTGCCTGCGGTGCTCACTACGGTTTCCCCCGGTTCGCAGGTGGTGCGCAGGGCCAGGGCGATTAAGCTATCGGCACCGGCATCTACCAGCAGCGTTTCCAGCGGAATACCTTGCTGTGCGCTCAAGCGCTGGCGCACCCCCAGCGCTTCGGCATCACCGTAGCAGTAAACATGTTCAGCCAGAGCATCGCCAAAATGTTCGCGCAGGGCGCGGTGGGGCATATCCAAGCCTTCATTAGAGCCCAGTCGATAGGGGATCTTCTTTCCAATGCGACGCTCTAAAACTTTGATACCTGGGAAGGGGTTATGCGGGCCTTCGCCAGTTAAGTGTTTGGGATAACGGGGCGTACTTTGGCTAGGCATGGTAAGTCCTAAAAACAGTGTTAATGAGTAACTTAAAACGTTTCTTGAAGCACTTTGCTGCGATTCAATAGATTGAGCGGGTCTAGGGCCAGCTTGAGGGTGCGCATCAGCTCTATTTCGGCGCTGGAGCGGCAGGTGCTCAGCCAGGGCCGCTTCTCAAGGCCAATGCCGTGTTCGGCGGAGACCGAACCGCCGAGTGCCGCCAGCGGCTGATAGACCATGGCTTCCACGTCACGGCGCACCTCGACATCGGCGCTCCCCACGCTAACGGAAATATGCAGATTGCCATCGCCCAGATGGCCAAACACTACCAGACGCGCCTCTGGCCAGCGCTGGGTTAGGTGCGCTTCCAGGGCATCGGTATAGCGCTGCATATCGGCAATCGGCAGGCTGACATCAAAAGTGAACAGCGGTGCCAAGCCTTTGATTAACCCTTCGATATCTTCACGAATCGCCCACAGCCCATCGCGCTGGGTAGTCGACTGCGCAATCACCGCATCCACGATCAGCTCGCTCTCTAACGCGCTTTCTAACGCCTCGCTGAACTGAGTAGCATTGCGCTCGGCGTCGCTGCCCAGAGAATCAATGATCACATAAAACGGGTGCTCGGTGGCCATCGGCGGGATGTGGCGGCCGAGGGTTTCAGTGAGCAGCCGGTAGTGGTTTTGCCACATCACTTCAAACGCACCCAGGCTGCCGCCGAGGGCTTTACCCATATGGCTGAGCAGCCCAGTGAGCGCCTCAAACGAAGGGCAGGCCACCATCGCCGTTTGTTCGCTGGGGGTGGGTGGCTGCAAGCGCAGTACCGCGCGGGTCACAATCCCCAACGTGCCTTCGCTGCCGATAAACAGCTGCTTTAAATCGAAACCTGCGTTGTTTTTGAGCATACGGTTCATGGAGCTGACCACCCGGCCGTCGGCCATGACGGCTTCCAGGCCGAGCACCTGCTGGCGCATCATACCGTAGCGGATCACCCGCACGCCGCCGGCGTTGGTGGCGATATTGCCGCCAATGGTGCAACTGCCCCGAGCACCCAGGTCGAGCGGGAACTGTAGGCCAACCTCTTTCGCGGCTTCCTGCACCCGCTGCAGCGGCGCCCCCGCCTGCACGGTGAGGGTGCCGCCGACTTGATCTATTTCTTCGATCGCGGTTAGCCGTTCCAGGGAAATCACCAGCTCATCCGGACTAGCTTCTGCACCGTGCACCAACCCGGTTAATCCGCCGTGGGTGACCACCGGCTGCTGCACGGCGTAGCAAGCCTGCATCACAGCGGCGACCTGATCAGTATCCGCTGGGCGAACGATCGCTCCAGCTTGGCAGGGCGCGCCGGTCATCCAATCCACGCGGCGGCTGCGCACATCGTCACCGGTCAATACATTGGGTGGGCCCACAATAGCGCGCAGTGCCTCCAGGGTTATTTGCATGTGTTTTCCTTAGCCTATCTTGTCCATTCGGTAAATCACGCTGTCGCTGCCACGGGCGCTTCGCGGCCGGGAATCGCCTTGAGCAGGTCCTGGGTATACGTCTCTTTTGGAGCGAGGAAAATTTGCTCGGCGCTGCCTTGTTCGACAATGCGGCCATGCTGCATCACCACGATGCGGTCACAAATATGCGCGGCGACACGCAGGTCGTGGGTGATGAACAGCAGCGAAAGCGACAGCCGCTGTTTTAGCTCCTCCAGTAGTTCCAGTACCTGGGCCTGAATCGACACATCCAACGCTGAAACAGCTTCATCTGCAACGATCAGCTCGGGGTTGAGCGCCAGCGCCCGGGCAATGCCGATACGCTGACGCTGGCCGCCGGAAAATTCGTGGGGGAAACGCTCCACGGCGCTGGCGCCCAAGCCCACCATATCCAGCAGCTCACCTGCCTGTTTAAGCGCCGCTGCTTTGGGCGTGCCGTTGGCAATTGGCCCCTGGGCTATCGCCATGCCCACTTTGGTGCGTGGGTTGAGCGAGGCGTAAGGGTCCTGGAATATCATCTGCACCCGGTGGCGTTCCCGGCGTAGCGCATCGCCTTTTAGCTGGGAAAGATTCACCCCATCCAGCAGCAGCTCGCCGCTGTCCGGGTGCTCCAAGCGCACCACGCAGCGTCCGAGGGTGGACTTGCCCGAGCCGGATTCGCCTACGATGCCCACGGTTTCTCCACGCGCCAGGGTGAGCGAAACATCGTTAAGCGCATGCACTTCGCGAGCAGGTTTGAGCCAGCCGCCCCGAGAGCGAAAGACCTTATTGAGCTGCTTGATTTCCAACAGCGGGGCGACTTGGCTGGTCTCCCTGTGGGGCGGCACCGCATTACTGGGAATCGCGGCAATCAGCGCTTGGGTATAGGCGTCTTGCGGGTTCTCAAGCACCGGCTTGGCGTCACCCAGCTCGACGATCTTGCCGTGGCGCATGACGCAGACGCGGGTGGCAATTTCGGCTACCACGCCAAAGTCGTGGGTGATAAACATCACCGACATGCCGCGCCGCTGCTGAAGGTCCCGAATAAGCTCCAGAATCTGCGCCTGTGTCGTTACATCCAGCGCCGTAGTGGGCTCGTCGGCAATCAACAAAATGGGCTCTAACGCTAGCGCCATGGCGATCATGACCCGCTGGCGCTGGCCACCGGAAAGCTCAAACGGATAGGCGCGAATGGCCTTTTCAGGCTGGGGAATGCCCACTTCGATCAGCAGTTCCAGGGCGCGGGCCTGGCGCTCTTTGGCGTTGAACTGGCCGTGGGCCTCGAACACCTCGGCAATTTGCGCGCCTACCCGCATCAGCGGATTGAGGGCGGTCATCGGCTCCTGAAAGATCATGCCAATTTTTAGCCCGCGCAGGGCGCGGTGCTGTTTTTCCGACAGGGCAAGTAGATCCTGCCCTTCAAAGAGTATCTCGCCATGGGTGGCGTTCACGCCCTTGGGCAGCAGCCCCATCACGGCGTTGGCGGCCATCGATTTGCCGGAACCGGACTCGCCCACCACGCACATGATCTCCCCGCGCTTAACCTCGTAGCTAACGTCCTCCACCGCCAGGGCGCGATCCGCCCCTTTAGGAAGCGCAATGTTCAGGTCGCGAATGCTGAGGACGGTGTCAGCCGATTGATTCTCTGTAATAGGCATATAAAGTCCTTAGCGCTCACGGGATAGTTTGGGGTTCAAGGCATCGTCTAGCCCTTCACCCACCAGGTTTAACGCCAGTACGGTGAGCAGAATCGCCACGCCAGGGAAGAAGCTTAGCCACCACGCCTGGCGAATCACCGTGCGCGCTGCGCCGATCATATAGCCCCAGGACATCACGTTAGGATCGCCCAAACCCAGAAACGACAGCGCCGATTCCAGCAAAATCGCGGTGGCGACCATCAGCGAGGCCAGTACGATAATCGGCGACAGCGTATTGGGCAGAATCTGACGCAGAATGATCGTGGTGTTGGACTGGCCGACCAGACGCGCCGCTTCCACATATTCACGGTTGCGCAGCGACATAAATTCGGCGCGCACTAAACGGGCTACCGGCGGCCAACTGACAATCGCAATCGCCAGTACAATCGAAGTGATACTGGGCTGCATAATCGCCACCAGCACGATCGCCAGGGCAAAATTGGGGATGGTCTGGAAGAACTCGGTAAAGCGCATCAGTACGTCATCAATGATGCCGCCGTAGTAGCCTGCAATCGCCCCCAAGGGAACGCCAATCAGCAGGGCCACGCTGGTGGAGACCAGCCCGATCAACAGCGATACCCAGGCGCCGTGCATCAAGCCGGATGCCACGTTGCGGCCCATGGTGTCGGTGCCCAGGGGGAAGCCATCCTGGGAGAGCGGTGGCAAAAACGGCCGCTGAACCATGCGCCAGGGCGACTCAGGAAATAGCAGTGGGGCCAGTATCGCCATGGCGATAATCACCAGCAGGATGATCAGGCCGACGAGGGCACCACGGTTTTGCGCGAAGCGTGCGAAAAAGCTCATGCGGCCCCCTTCTTGATACGTGGATCAGCCAGACTGTAGACCAAATCGGTGATGATGTTGAAGACAATCACCAAGGCCGCCGAGAAGAAGAAAATACCCAGCAGCAGGTTGTAGTCACGTTGCTCAAGGGCTTCAAACATCAAGCGGCCGATGCCCGGCCAGGCAAACACGGTTTCGGTCAGAATGGCCCCGCCGACCATCTGCCCCGCTTGCAGACCTGCCAGGGTAATAATTGGCAGTAGCGCGTTACGCAGCACATGACGACGCTGGATAATGCTGGGCTTCAAGCCTTTGGCGCGGGCGGTTTTGACGTAATCCTGCTGGGCGGCATCCAGCATTGAAGTACGCGTCATACGGGTGTAAATCGCCATAAAGAACAGCGCCAGCGTGGTTGCCGGGAGCACCAGGTGTTGGGCAACATCGAGCATCAGCGCAAACCCGGTGTGATCGGCCCCGACGGTATAAAGCCCGTAGGCGGGCAGCCAGCCCAGGTAGACCGAGAACACCACCACCGACATCAGCGCCACCCAGAACAGCGGGGTAGCGTAGAACACCAGTGCCAGCGCCATAATGATTGAGCCGGAAGGTTTTTTAACCCGGGCTGCGGCCATGGAACCCGCCACGATGCCCAGTACCAGCGAAAGCACAAAAGCGGTGCCGGTGAGCAGTAGAGTGGCTGGCAAGCGATCCATGATCAGATCAAACACTGGGACGCCCAGCCGGTAGGAGTAGCCAAAATCGAGCATGGCAATACCCGATACATAGCGCCACAGCTGCACGTACATTGGCTGATCAAGGCCGAATCGCTCGCGCAACTGGTTGAGGAACTCCTGATCGGCAGCGCCCGCTTGCCCAGCCAAAATAGCCGCCGGGTCGCCGGGGGCCATTTGAATCAGAAGAAAATTGAAAATAACGATCAAAAACAGAACGATAACGGCTTTAAAAAGCCGCATGGCAATTAACCGAGCGTAAACCATAGACACCTTCCTGATGTAGCTGAAACACCCAGGCGGTGTCGACCGCCTGGGTATGGCTAAGCCCTAGCGGTCTAGCCAGGCATCTTTAAAGCCGTCGTTAACCCCTACGCCGGAGGTGACTAGGTTTTGCACATCGCAGCGGTAGAGCGTCGGGAAGCCCAGCTCCATCAGCCAGCCAACGGGCACGTCTTCGTGCAGGATTTCCTGCACTTCACCATAGAGTTTTTCGCGCTCTGCATCGGGGAATGCCGTGGCGGCTTCGTTAAACAGCTCGTCGACACGCTCGTTTTCGTAGCCTTCCACGTTATTCCAGGGCGAGCCCTTGGCAATATTGTCGGAAAGGTAGGTGCGTGAAATACCCAGCGCCGGGTCGCCGTACTGGTAAAGGTAAGTAAAGGCGAGGTCGTAATCCCAATCGCCCAGGCGCTGGTTCCAGCCGCCCACGTCGGTGGCCTGGGTTTCTACGTTAATGCCCACTTCGCGCAGGTTTTGCTGCACGGCTTCGGCCCAGCGCGTCCAGGTTTCCCCATAGGGCAGCGGCAGAATGGTGATCTCTTCACCGTCGTAGCCCATTTCATCCAGCAACTCGCGGGCGCGGTCTGGATTGTAATCGTAGGGCTCCAGATCATCGTTCTGGAAACGCGCATTGGAGCCAAAGGCGGAGAGCGGGACATTGCCCAGGCCGTTCCAGAGTACATTTTTGGCGAACTCGCGGTCCATGGCGTACATCACCGCCTGACGGAAACGTTTATCCGCCGTGGGGCCTTCGCGGTTGTTCATCCACAGCATGGCGAAGGGGCTGAAGTACTCATGGCCCTCTTCAGTCATACAAACGTTATCCATCTCGGCCAGGCGGGGAATATCGAAGTTTTCGACGGTACCGCTGGGCAATACATCAATGGTGCCGTTCTCGAACGCCACTGCGCGGGAGGCACCGTCGGGGATGACGTGCCAGTTAACACCGTCCAGATAGGGCAGGCCGTCTTCGTAGTACTCCTCGTTCTTGACCAGCTCGATGACGGTGCCGCGTTCCCAGTTGTCGAACTTGAACGGGCCGGTGCCAATAGGGTGGTCGTTGTGCTCGTTATTGCGGAAATCGGTACCCGCATACAGGTGCTCAGGCACCATGGTGAAGGTGCCCGCTTCAAAGGAGAGCAGGAAAGGACCGAAGGGCTGCTTCAGGGTAAACACCACAGTATGGTCATCGGTGGCTTCGATACTTTCCACGTGCTGCAGCACCGCCCGGGCGCTGGGGTTCAACTCGCGGTGGAACACATCGGCGGAGAACACCACATCGTCGGCGGTAAAGGGCTCGCCATCGTGCCAGGTAACGCCTTCACGCAGATGGAAGGTGTAGGTACGGCCATCGTCACTAACGTCCCACGACTCTGCAAGTTGTGGCATGGGTTCAAGGTCGGTGGTATAGCGCAACAGGCCTTCGTAAATATTGCCCGCTACAGTGCGGGTGGGTGCGTTCTGAACCATGCCCAGCACCAGGCCGGGCGGTTCCGGCTGGATAATGGTGTTAACCACTCCACCCTCTTTGGGGTCATCGGCCAGGGCGGCGGAGGTAAAAGCGAGTGCTGCAGCGGAAATAGCCAACGCTAAAGGTTTCTTCATGTTTCCTGCTCCTCGGTTATTAGCACGTAATGAGGTTACGTCGTCGTTAGGCGAGCGAGGCGTGATGCGTCAGGCCCTGTTGTGAGGTTTTTTAGAGGCCTACTTTGACCATAGCAGCACACGGTAAAACTGTCGACAGTCGGCAATCGTTCGTCGACAAGTGAGTATTTTTGGTCATACTGGGAAGAACACGTCATACCCCATGAGTGAATGCGATGGCCTTACCAACGGCGGCTCCCAGGGCCTTTATCCAGCAGCAAAATCTCGTTGAGCAAGTGGCTGACTTCTTAACCCAAGCGATTATTCAGCAACACTTTTTACCCGGCGAACGGCTTTCTGAAGTGCAGCTCTCCCGCGACTTGGGTGTGAGCCGGGCACCGGTTCGCGAGGCCGCTCGTTTGTTGGAAAGCCGCGGTTTATTGATCTCAAAACCGCGCCGGGGCTTCTTTGTAAGAGCGTTGAATGCCGTTGAACTCGAAGACGTATTTGATTTGCGGCTGTGCCTGGAACGTCACGCGATTCAGCGCCTGGCCGAGCGCTATACGCCCGATGCCCAGCGCGCGCTCAAGCAGCAGGTAGAGGTGCTATGTGAGGCGGCAGCCAGTAACGATGGCACCCGTCGCATTGAAGAAGATCTGCAGTTTCACCGCCTCATGCTGCATTACGCGGGTAACGAGCGGCTGTTGCGTGCCTTTGACGACCTGACCCATGAGCTGCGCCTGTGCATCACCCTCATTACCAAAACCCACGAAGCCCCCGATACCATCGCCACCAGCCACTTTAAGCTGCTTGACGCGCTGGATAGTGGTAGCCCTGACGCTTGCCGTGAGGCGATTGACTACCACATAGGCGTAGCCCGCAAATTCGTGGTGAAGGGTGTAGGCGAAACCGGAGATGGTTCTGATGAAGGATAGTTCTGATGAATAGAGTACCGATGAAGACGTTCTTCCACGCTGACCAACTGCTTCATCAGCCGCAAACCTACTTCTCACGCGGGAAGATGCGCATTCCCCAGGAAGTGCCTGAGCGCGCCACTCAGCTGCTAGCGGCCGCCAAGCGGCTTGGTTTCGATGTGCAGGCACCCATCGAGTATGGCGTGGCGCCGCTAAGGGCGGTGCATTCGCTGGCTTATCTGCGCTTTCTGGAAAGTGCCCATCGGCGCTGGCATGCCCTTGGGGAAGATTGGGGGGAAGAGGTTATCTCCAATATCTTCGTACGTTCGCCCAACGCCCTGCGCGGCATATTGGCGGAAGCCGGGCGCTACCTGGCCGACGGTAGTGCGCCCGTGGGCCAGAATACCTGGCAAGCCGCTTATTGGTCGGCGCAAAGCGCGGTCGCCGGGGCTGAGGCTCTGTTAGCCGGGGAGCGATTTGCCTATGCATTATCGCGCCCGCCGGGCCATCACGCGGGCATCGACTCCGCCGGTGGCTTTTGCTTTCTCAATAATGCCGCCATTGCCGCGCAGCACCTCACCTCGCGCTATCCGCGCATCGTGGTGTTAGACCCCGATATGCATCACGGGCAGGGGATTCAGGAGATTTTCTACCAGCGCGACGACGTGCTGTATATCTCGATCCATGGTGATACCACCAACTTTTACCCGGCGGTAACCGGCTTTGAAGACGAGCGCGGGCAGGGCGCTGGGCTGGGCTATAACCTCAACCTGCCAATGCCCCACGGCTCAGAAGAAGCGGTGTTCTTTGACCGCATGGAGGAAGCCTGCCAGGCCATCCGCCTATTCGAGCCGGACGCCATCGTGCTGGCGCTGGGGTTTGATATCTACGAGCGCGATCCCCAGGCCAAAGTGTCTGTCTCCACGCCAGGATTTGGTGAGCTGGGCCGCCGGGTCGCGGGCCTCAACGTACCCACGCTGGTGGTCCAGGAAGGCGGCTACTACCTGGAAGGGCTGGAGGCCAATGCAGTGAGTTTCTTTGAGGGGCTGCTAACCAATAGGTAATCAGTAAGACAAGCCATCAAGGTGTCTGGCAAAATGGCTGCTTTCAGCGATCAGCAAAACGATCCGGATCGCCCTTGAAGTCGTCATTGAAAGGACACGGCATGGCCCACCTGCTACGCATCGTGATGATTCACGGCCACCTGGAAGGGGTGGTTGAACTGAGTGTGGACGGTCACACCAATATTTGCGGCACCAACGCCTCCGGTAAAACCACGCTACAGCGTCTGGTACCGGTGTTCTACGGCGAATTACCCAACAAGGTCGTGCCCAAGACGCGCATGAAGTTCGATGCATTCTACCTGCCCCACCGCAACAGCTACCTGGTGTACGAGTACCGCCGCGAAGCGGGCAATATCTGCCAGGCAGTGCTGACCCGCAAGGCAGAGGGCGGGGTGGAGTACCGTTTTGTCGGCGCGCCCTACCAGCCGGAAGACTATCTGGTGGAGAGCGATGCAGGCGTGGCGGCGCTGGATTACACCCAGTGGGCCAGCGGCCTGCGGCGCAACGGCACGCCGGTCTCGCCCAAGCTGGGCGCGACCTCTGAATTCCGCTCGGTGATCCAGAACGACTTTACCCAACTGCACGGCAACAGCCGCGACGGCCTGAAGCTGCGCCAGATCGCGGCGCAGTTCAGCTTGGTTAAACCCGAGCGGCGCATCCGTCATATCGAAAAGCTGGTCTCGGCGGTGCACGCCAAAGAGGGCAAGATGGACACCCTCAAAACCATGCTGGCGGCGATTTTCGAAGAGGACGGCGTTGAACTGCCGGTCACCCGCATTCGCAACACCAAGGCGCGGGAGTGGATTGCCCAAATGCGCCAATCCATGCGCCTGGAACCGCTGCAGGCCTCGCTGGCCCGGCTCGCCGGTATCGACCGTGAACTCGCTGATCTGGATGCCACGCTGTGGCAACTGAAGCCCCAACTGGAAGATGACCGCCAGCGGGCCGAGCGCCAAATGGCCGATCTGGATGCCGAACTGGCCCGCCACCAGCGAGAATTCCAGCAGCGGGAGAGTGACTATAGTGAGGCGCGGGATAAGCTGAACGACCGCCACAGCGAAGTGGTCAGCGATTTACAGCAGACCCAGCGCCGCCTCAACGACCTGCAAACCCAGTACGAGCAATACGCTGATGCGGATATGCCTGCCCTGGAGCGCGACATCAACGCGCTGCCCCAGTGGCGGGATCAGTACGAAGAGCTAAAGAAACATTTGCAGCTTCTTCAGGATAAGTTCAAGGAAAGCCAGGCGCGCCTGGACGGTCGGCTGCGCGAGCTTTCCGAGGCGCTGGCCCGCCAGACCCGTGAGTCCCAGGAACTGATCGATGCTCTGGTCGAAGAGAAAGCCCTGCGCCGTGAACAGCAGTGGGCGTCCGAACAGCAGCTCAACGAACGCTACCAACAGGAGCGCCAACGCCTGGAGGGCGAGTATCAGGCGCAGCTGGAACTCGGCGTCGAGCAGCTAGCCGAACTGAAAGCGCAGCTCTCGCTTTCGACCCAGACCGCCGAAGAGGCTTCCGAGGCGGAGCTTGCCCAGGCGCGCCTTGATCAGGCCCAGCAGGAGCGCAACGCATCGGCTGCTACCCTGGATGGCCTGCGCCGGGAGTTTGAAAGCCGCAAACGCGAGCGCGACAGTGCCGAACAGCAGCTGGTGCAGCTTCGCCAGCAGTTGGAGCGCGCCGAGCAGCGCTGCTACGCACTCTATCAACAGCGCGACCCGGAGCAGGGCAGCCTGCGCCACTTTCTGCGCTACCACCGCCCCGGCTGGGAGCAGCAGTTAGGTAAGGTGATTGCGCCGGAACTACTGGAACGGCGAGACCTTGCCCCGCAGCTGGCGGAAGGCGCAAGCGATGACTTGTTCGGGCTGGCGCTGGATCTTTCCGCCATTGCCCTGCCGGATTACGCCCAGGATGAAGCCAGCCTGCTGGCTGCTATCGAAGAAGCGGACACCGCCAAACGGCGGGTGCAAACGGAGAGCCAGGCCGCCGAGAAATCGCTCAAACAGCATAACGAGCGGGTGCAGCAGGCCGATGAAGCCCAGGATCAGGGCCGCATGGCCCACAAGCGCGCCGAGCAGGAAGTCGAGTTTGCGATAGAGGCCCGCCGCCAGCAGCAGGAGCGCCACACCAAGCGCCAGCAGGAGCGCCGCGCCGCGCATCAAACTGCATTAGCCCGCCAGGAGCAGGCGCAAACCGAGCTGCGCGAAGAGAAGCAGCAGGCGCTCGCCGCCCTCAGCGAGACCCACCAAAGCCAGTTGCTGGAGCTAAAAGCCGACGGCCAGAGCCAGGTGGATAGCCTGGAGGCCCAGCTGCGCCAGTATAAGCAGCAGTTGAGCGATGCCAATGCCGAACACCAGCGCCAGCGCGAGGAACTGGAAGAGGCCTTTAGCCAGGAGCTGGCCGAGCAGGGCGTCGACCCCGCCAAGCTAAAAGAGACCAAGGCGCGGCTGGCCAGCCAGGATGAACGCATCCGCGTCACCGCCGCCCGCCAGGATGAACTCACCGAATACACCCGCTTTATGCGTGTGGAGTGGGGGCAGCACAAGCCGCAGCTGGTCGCCCAAGAGGCAGAGCTGGAGCAGGCGGAGCAAAAGCTGCAGCGCGATAAAGAGCACCTGAAAAACGACTTTCAGGCAGCGCGTAAAACCCACCAAAGCACGGTCAGCACGCTGAAAACCCAGCGGGAGAGCGAATACGCCTGCCTGGAAGCCCTGAAGCCGCTACTCACCCAACTGGAAAGCTTGGCGATTGAGCCCGACGGCCAGGTGCCCGGCACGCCACTGGGCGATGTGGACGAGCGCATCGAGCGCGCCCGCCAGGCGCTGGGTAATCGCCACCAGCTCATCGAGCAGCTGCGCCGTGGCTGCCTGGAAGTCGAAAGCCAACTGATCAAGGACGCCAGCAGCGGCTTCGCCGAAGCGCTGGAGAGCGAACGCAGCAAGCTGCAAAGCGACAACCCGCGCCTACAGCTGCCGCTACTGCGCGACATGCTCAAACTGCTCGAAGATCAACAGCAGCAGCTGATTCAGGAAGGCCGCAACCTAAGCGACGACCTGGATAAGTTCTTCACCGTGTTCCGCGATCTGAACCGCCGCATCAGCGCCCAGAGCCGCCGGCTCTCTGAAGAGGTCGCCGATGACCTGCGCTTGGAAGGCATCACCAAGGCCGAAGTGCGCATCCAGTCCACCATCGATGAACTGGGCTTCTGGGAGCCGCTGAAGCTGTTCGCCCAGCGCTATAAAGAGTGGCGCGAATCCGGCCAGACGCTGCCCAGCGACGACTACCTCAACGCCCTGGCGGACGTGGTCGATTTGCTGCGCAGCGACCAGCAGTACAGCTTCGAAAGCCTGCTACGCCTGGAGCTGCACCTGAACGAAGGCGGCACCGATTTGGTGATCAAAAACGACCGCCAGCTGCTGGAGTCCTCCAGCCACGGCATGGCGTATCTGATTCTGTGCAAGTTCCTGCTCGCCTTTACCCGCCTGCTGCGCGGCGATGCGGAAATCGCCATTCACTGGCCCATCGATGAGATTGGCACCCTGGCGTACCACAACGTCGAAAAACTGTTCGACGCCTGCGACAGCAACCGCATTCATATCGTCGGCGCGTTCCCCAACCCCGAGTCCGATGTGTTGCTGCTGTTCGCCAACCGCTACCTGATCGACCGCGATGAGGCCAACCCCAACAAGCGGGTGTTAAAACGCATCGAACCACGGCTAAGCCGCCTGGCCGAGCGGCTCCAGGAACGTCAGCAGGAGGTGACGGTATGATCGAACATGGCCCACTGCTAGAGCGCCTGCTGGCCGGTGAGTTTGTCTGCCCGATCAGCGATGAGAGCGGCTATCGTCATCTCACCAATGAAGAGACCCGGGAAGAGATCGATACCTACCTGCGGCCGCTTAACCGCCGTTTGGCCAGCAATGAAGAGGGCAGCGTCTATTTCCTGGCCTGGCGACAGCTCAATGACAACGCCCGCGATCAACTGTCACGTCAGCTTGGCGATACCCTCAATAGCCTGCTGCCGCTGCTGGAGTGGCTGCAGCTGGTACAAGAAGCGCTGGGCCGGGATACCCTGGCCGCCCCCGGCGATGTGCTCAAACCTGCCGAGTTCAGCGCCAAGTGCGAAGACAACCAAAGCCTGCGCGAACGCCTGGAGCGCCTGGCCACCGACAGCTTTTTTGGCTCGCAAAGTGACCAGCTCGATGCCCAGGTAAAGCAGGTCTTCAAGCGCCTGAAAGAGCACGGCTATCTGCTCCAGCCCCATTCAGAGCGGCAGGTATTCGTGGTTACCGGCAAGATCGACTACCTGGTGGATCTGGTGCGCTTTATTCGCGACGAAGAGAACCTGCCCATTGAAGAGGGTAGCGAAGAGGGCTCCGGTTCCCAGGAGGCCCTGTTGTGAGTTCGAGCGGAGAATACGCCCTGGAAAGCCGCTTGTTGAAAACCGGCAGTGAACGGCTGGCGCTGCTCGGTAAGCACGCTGATGCATTGATGCAGGCCTACACCCGCGATGAAGTGCCGCTGGAATCGCTCAGTGATAGCGCGCTACGCAAACTGCTGGCGGCGCGCATTCTATGGCGGCCGGACGAGCAGAGCGGTGTGAAGCTGGCGCCCAAGGTGCGCGAACTGATCGCCGATATGCTTGCCGACGAGACCCGCCGCCATGTGAACGCCGACGTAGCGGAAACCCTGGAGCTGATTCGCGCCCTGGTGCACAGCTACCGGGAGGCGCGTAGCCGCGGCGAGCACTGGCGGCTGGAGCAGCAGTTGATGCGCCTGCGCCAGGAAGTCGACGACCTGAACGGGCGTTTCGCCGATGCCATCGACAGCTTATGGCAGCGGCTGAATAGCGATTTCGGTTTTGTTAGCCAGCTCAACGACAAGATCCGCGAGAACGACCGCGCCCAGAAGCAGATCGCGAGGCTGCTGGATGGCTTGGCGTTGATCGACTTCGACGAACTGATCGAGCTGGTGGGCAGCGATGGCAGCCTGCGCAAACTGTTGATCAGCCAGCTTCAGCAGCAGCTAAGCCAGCACTACACCGGCCTGCGCGAAGTGCAGCGGCGCTTGATCGAACTGATGGCGCGCTTTCGCAAGCAGCAGGCGCGCAGCCGCTTAATCAGCGGCATGGCCGCCTTTATGCGCGAACACCCAGGCTTTGTGCCGGGCAATTACGCCCGCCGCAGCGAGGTACCAGGGCTGGTCAATCAAGCCGCACCGCTAAGCGCCGCCGCCGCCCCGGCGCTGGATCGCAATCTGGATAGCCGGTTGCTCGCCGACCTGCTGCACCAACTACCCCAGCCGCGCCACACCACGCAAACCGTTGAAGCAGCGGCCCCGGCCCAAGCCCAGGAAAGCAGCCTGGCTGCCGCCCGCCAGCAGGCACTTAAGCAGGATGTAGAGCACTTCTATTTAAGCGTAATCGACCAGCCCCAGGCAGAGCCGATCAGCGCCCTTGAGTACCTGCGCGAAAGCCCGCTGGAGTGGCCGGATGAGATATGGCTCTTCCAGGTGATTTCCGAATACCAGGGTCTGCCGCGAAGCGATCAGAAGGCGTTTCGGCTCAAACAGCAGGAGAGCCAAGCCAGTCAATTCAACCACCTGCGCCTGATCCACGATGTAGAACTGCAGCTGGCCGTATGAACCTACCCAGCCGCGCACGCAATGGCCTTAACGGCGTCGCCCGCGAACTTCTCCGCCAGCCCGCGGTGGAGAAGCCCCGCCGCCAGTGGGTAGACGACGTAGTGGCCTGGTGCCACCAGCACGATATTGACCTGGCCTCGCGCATCAACAGTAAAGCGCTGCGTTTTGATAACGCGTTGCTGGCGCAGATCAATGACGTACTAGAGAGCGCCCGCATAGCGCCGCTAGGTCGCTCCCTCAGCGGCCTGACCAGCAGCGCACAAGCAAAGGAAGGCGTGGAAGAAGACAAGGCCACCCGTGAAAGCCCCCGTGCGCGGCGGGTTCTCGTCAGCTTTCCACCGCAGCCAACAACTGGGCTTGCCAGTGAGTCACGGGGTATTCGCGATGTAGATATTCTGGGACTAAAACTGAGTGCCTTTAGCGCCCTAATCCAGGTCGAAAACCTGGACAGCTTCTATGAGTTCTCGCCGGAACTACCAGCGCTAATCGGCTACGTTAACCCGCTGGTCGTCTACCGCGGCGACAGCCACTACGGCGGCGGCTTTGCCTTACTGGCCGAGGCCTGGCACAAAACCCGCCGAACACATATCTACGCCGGTGACTTCGATGTTAAAGGCGTTACGCTGGCTCTCGACAGCAATGCCACCCACATACTCCTGCCCGGCATCGAATGGTTCACCCAAAACGCCACGCCGCTGCATGTGCCTGCTGAGCAGTTTCCCAATCAACGCCGATTGCGTAAGCACCTTGCCGCGCTGTCAGCCTCTGATCCATTGCATGGCTATCTAGCGCTTTTGCTGGAGAAACAGCGGGGAATTAAGCAGCAGTGGTTTGGTGGGGAGATGGTTTGTGTGGGGCTTAGTTAGGGGCTGTTTTGTTGGGACTGCTGCCCATTTTGGGTATCTCTGCTTTGCCTTTGTTGGCTGCTAACTGACCCATCAACGTCAAAGGCCTGATTCCCATAGCGGAGTAGTGCTTCTCTCGGGGCTGTATGATTTTGTAGAGCAATACGCATCGACACGCGATTTTTGGGCATATTGCCAATATTTTCTTTGCCCCAAAGCGAATCAATGGGATAGAGTTAAATGATGTGGCTACATAGCCTCAATGAATGAGTGGGCACGTTTATTGAGGTTATGCAGCATTCCGAATAATCACTGTTAGGTTTTTAAAGGGGTAAACAGTGCTGTCACCATATGCAACTCATCTTTTATTGAAGCATTTTAATTCAATAGATGAAGCTGTTTCAGCCAAGCTATTATATAAAAGGCCGCGTGATGAAGAGGATATTACCAAATCTCTAATAGATGCCCTTGATGAGGAGTGTCAAGAACAAGAAAGTTTAGGCTACAGGATTGGAGAGCTTAGAGAAGATCTAGCAAAAAACGGTGATCCCACTTACATAGATTTGGCAATTGATACTCACGTGTATTCTAAACAGTGGGAGCGATATGTCAGTCAATCTGACCTTGGGTTAGTTGTTAAATATCAAAATTATTATGAGCCGATGCTCTCAAATACATGGTCTTGGTTGCTCCAGGCTAAACGTTTGTTTCCTGCAAAGGGTACAAATAACGTATATGATTCTGATTGTAAATTTGAGTCTTTTGACAAACAACAACATGAAAGAATAAAACGCCTACAAGAGTTTGTGGATGCTGATTTTTTTAGATGCTTATTTTATTGCCCAAGACCTGAAAAATTAGACGATGTTGTTAGGCAGGAACTGTCGTATCTCCGAAGCGCATCTTTACGAGGTGAGATATTTGACTTTACCTATGGCCTTGAGCTTAGGGATGATTTAAGGAGCGGTTCTGCAACCGTGGCAGCCGGAATATTTGTTTCTGAAGTGGAGCCATGCCCGAAAAAATTTGCAGATATCCATTCTCATATATTCCATGGTACTACTCCTCTCTCT
This sequence comes from Halomonas alkaliantarctica, assembly GCF_029854215.1. NCBI lineage: Bacteria > Pseudomonadati > Pseudomonadota > Gammaproteobacteria > Oceanospirillales > Halomonadaceae > Vreelandella > Vreelandella neptunia. Next base: position 689,395 of record NZ_CP122961.1, read on the forward strand.
TGGTTCATTTTGCAACATCTACCTGGCAGCGGTAGACACCATCCTTATGAAGATAAACACTGGCCGTCAAACCGTAACAATGATATTGCTGAAAGGTTGGTTCGTGGAGATACAGAGGTGATTCAAGAAATTATGACTAGACTAGAAGACAAGGAGATGAACCTTAGTATCCTTCCCTCTGCAACAATTACTGTAACAATAAGTCAAGGAACGGAAAATGTCCGTCGCCTTGATAGACCATAAAAATCTAACAATTCTAAGTGCTGGGGAAAAGCAAAACTGCGCCGGTGTTTGATGCGTTAGCATTTAATGATATGGGAAATCGATGAGTAGAAAACCAAGAATATTTATAGGCTCTTCATCGGAGAGCCTTGATGTGGCTGATGCAGTGAATCTTAATCTAGATCATAAGGCCGAAGTCACCATTTGGAGAAATGGAACATTTGATCTTTCGAGTAACACCATTGATGCTTTAGCAAATAAAGCTAAAACAGTGGACTTTTCTCTGTTTATTTTTTCTCCAGATGATATCGCGATAATTCGAAATCAACAAAAAGCCATAGTTCGTGATAATGTTCTTTTCGAGCTTGGATTGTTTATCGGTTCACTCGGAAAAGAAAGGTGCTTCATTCTTAAGCCGAGAGGAGTCGATCTTCATTTTCCGACGGATCTTCTAGGTGTCACTCCAGCAGATTATGAGCCAAATAGATCGGATGGTGATTTAGCATCTTCTGTAAATCACGCTTGCGTGCTTATGAAGCAGCAAATGGAAAAGTTACATACGGTAGAGAGTGCCTCCACTGGTATGCCACCGCCAAAGATCAGTATCGATGCCGCTAACCTCAAGGATTTCGACTATTTGGTTCTTGCTCAACTCTTGAGTACGGCAACATCAGATCCAGAAGGGCACATGCTTTACCAGCTAAAAAATAACTTGAAAGAGCAATCCCATATAGTAGACCTAGCTGTAATTCGTCTGGAGCGCGTCGGTTATATCGAAAAACGAAACGACTCGGATATGAACGGAAATGAGTTTTATACCTATAAAATCACACCTCAAGGTATTGAATTACTTTTGGAAAACGAAGAATTGGCCTTCCCCTCTCCAAAAACTCCACAGGCACCACTAAAGAAAGCCTGGGATTCTTTCGATGATGATATTCCGTTCTAGTGAAAATTATAATTAGGTGTAATGTGTAAATGGAGTAGCGCAATGCACTCAGAGAATCCGAAAATAAAGCAGCTCTTTCCATTGGTCACTAAATCCCTTACCAGAGGATTGACATCGTTGGCTAATGGGGGTGGTAGCTATGAAGCATCCGCTATTGAGATATATGCGCAGGAAGTATTTTCTCGAGTTTTTGAAATTGATAACGCCTTTAAGAACATGTCGATTGCTATCGAGTGCTTAAAGCAAAAGGAATATCCTGGCTCAAGCTACAGCTTCTCAGAGAATCATGCATTTCATATTGAAAATTTCCTGCTCAGATTAACTGGTGTAGTAGATCGGTCATATTTGCTAGCTGGTTCAACAATGTTGATGGAAAATAATAAGATTGAAAAATTAGGTGGAAAACGCAAGGTTTATAAAGAGTTGGAGATTTTTTCTCCGTGTTCAGTTGAAATTCTAAAAAAGATGGAAGGCGCAATAGATCATTTGCGATATCCGCGGAATAAGGTTGCACACCAAGCAGGTTTTTCAAGTAAAAATCTGAGCGTACTACAGGCTATAGAAAATTCAGATCCGGAATCTATATCGGTAAGAAAAATTACAGATATAATGTCTTACGAGAAAATTAAAGATGTAGTTATTGGGGAGTCTGTTGAAAAATACGAGTCCGTGATTCCATCTATGAGTAGCTTAGTAAAAGAGCTGATCGAAAGCCTTTCTTTAGTTTATGACGACTTGCTGAAAATGCACACAACCAGTCAAGGCAATAGGATGCAGTAAAACTTCACCGGCGCTTAAGGCGTTAAGGTTTAGGTGCTCAATGCTATAATCACAAACTGTTCGTCAAGCTTGTGGTATATTTTGGTCACAGTTTAATTAATGTGCGCCTGGTAATCATTGTAAAAGCACTACTGTTTAAATTTAGTGTGACTGACAATTCGATGTCCTAATCTTAAAGAGAGTGGATAAGAGAGATCACGTACAAGCTATGAATTTACTCTTCCTCGGCACATCCGCCGGTGTACCCACCAAAACAAGAAACGTCTCCGGAATCGCCTTACGAGAGAGCAAAGGCAAAGGCTGGTACCTGATCGATTGTGGTGAGGGCACCCAGCATCAGGTCTTGCATACGAAGCTGTCGTTCCATTCATTGAAGGCCATCTTTATTACCCACGTGCACGGCGACCACTGCTATGGGCTGCCGGGCATCCTGGCGAGTGCGGGAATGGGTGGCCGGAAAGCGCCGCTTACCATTGTGGCACCCGCAGGTATCAAGGCGTGGCTGGAGGCCACCTGTGAGGCCACGCAGCTATCTTTACCCTTCTCCCTGGAGTTTATCGACTCGGACGAGCTGCCCAGCGTTGCGTTTGAAAGCATCGCGGTGTCCACCTTCAGGCTTTCACATCGGGCGCCGTCCTACGCTTATGCGTTTACGGAGACAAAGGTCGATGCTGCCTTGGACTTGGATAAGTTAGCGCATAAGGGCATTCCGAGAGGGCCTTTGTGGGGGCAGTTGAAGCAAGGGTTTGATGTTGAGTTTGAGGGTGAGCGGTTAAAAAGCCATGACTACCTAGTCTTCAAGCACAAGCCGAGGAAAGTGGTGATCGCCGGGGACAATGACCAGCCTGACTTGTTGTTTGAGGCGTGCGCGGGCGCACAGGTGTTGGTGCATGAAGCCACCTACACCGAAGAGATGGCCCAGAAAGCCGGTGATGTCGGGCATAGCTACGCCAAGCTTGTCGCCGCGTTTGCCGAAACCGTACAGCTTCCCAATCTGGTGCTGACGCACTTTAGCCCCCGTTACCAGCTCAACCCCCAGGCGTCGCCTTCCATCGAAGACATCCGTAAAGAAGCCCAGTGCGCCTATTCGGGCTCGCTTTACCTGGCGCAGGATTTTGGCGAATACACCCTGGATAAAGCGGGCCACTTTTCTGAACTGGCGTACGAATAGGTTGGCCATGTTTCGACCACTCTTGCGAAAACGCGGCTAATGAAAATGGAGTGAGGTCATTCACGTACATAGTTGTTAGAAGTGTGAATCAGTGCTTATTGGAGTAACTCCTTGCCTTTGATTGTTAAACTCTGTTCGTATTCGGCCAAGTGCAGTACAACAGCGTCATACAGTTGGCTGCATATGCGATCACTGCTTTTTTTGGGGCTTGCTAAATTTACGTTTAAAGAGGGCAGCCGTGGGAGACAATGCTGGCTATCCAGGCGCCTGAGGGTGGGTGGTATCGTTGATTTGGGCAGTGCCGAAACTACAGCTCCGCTTTCCACTGCTGCCACAAGCCCTCCATAGCTGTAGGTTTCGAACTCAACTCTATACTCACGGTCTGCGCCTTTGAGTGCATTTAGGATGAATTCTCTGTCAGGGCAGCCGTACTCGAATAAAGCGACGGGTAGCGTACTCTGTTTCCAAACGAGCGAACTTCTGGCGCAAACCCACTCCAATGGTTCAACTCGAATAGGCTCTGCATCGATGTCAGAAGGACAATGCTGAGCCAGAGCAATATCGAATTCCCCGTTTTTAAAGCGCTTCCAGATATCAGTGCTGAAGCTACAATCCAATGTCACTTGAACATTGGGAAACTGACATTTCCAAAGCTCAAGTAGGCTTGGCAACAGACAAGTTGCGTAGCAATCTGTGGTGGCGAACCGAATGATCTGGCGATCAGCAAAGCTCTGCGCCAACCATCGCTCAGCCTCATCGTTTGCGTTAATGACCTTTTGTGCCCTTAGATAGAAGGCATGGCCTTTTTCGGTAAGGGTAACGCCGCTTGGGGTGCGGTAGAGCAGTGGAGCGCCAATCTGGCGTTCAAGCTGCTGAACTTGCCAACTGACAGTAGATTGGGCCAGAAAGAGTCGCTCTCCCGCCCGTGAAAAACCGCCCAAATCTGCAACATAGATAAATGTGCGCAGCTGATCCAAGCTCCATTTCATTGTGGTACCTCTTACCGTCGGATCGTCTTATTCGCCATGTATGTTGATGAATTGAAGTGGCGACCGAGTGATGTAAAAAGGGCTCTGATCCAGTATCGAATTAATTGATACCCCTCAGCAAATATTTCCGTTTCCAATTATCCCATGTCGCTTTGTACGCTCAGACCACTTGTTCTGAAAGCAAACACGTGGATACAAATATGACAGATACGAATAGTTCCTACCGCACTGGCGTTCAGGATGGGTGCGATAAAACAGACCTCTCAAAAATGCTCCGGCCTGAATGCTATATAGATGACCACTGGTTTGAACGAGAACTACAGACCATTCATTTTCCAGCCTGGCATTTTGCCTGCCTTTCGACTGCTCTCCCTAACGTTGGAAGTTTTGTATGCCGTCGGTTTTTGGAACGAAGTGTCATCGTTGTTCGTAGTGAAGACGGTATTATCCGAGCCTTTCTAAACACGTGTAGACATCGTGGGGCTCCTTTAACGAGCGAAAGCTGCGGAAAGAATGCGCACTTTAGATGCCCTTTTCACAAGTGGTCTTACGACACATTCGGCAATTTGACGAGCGCTCCCGGCTTAAGTGGGAGCGTGAAAAGAAGTGATCTTAAAAAGTTAAATCTAAATCTGGTTCCAGTTCAATGTGAAGCTGTAGCTGGTTTGGTATTCATTAATCTTAATGAAGAAAACGAGATGCCGCTTGAGGTCTATCTAGGCAACTACATAGATAAGGTGGCTCTACCACACCAAACTCAGAGAATGCATTGTGTTCAAGAAAAGTCCTATGCATTAACGACAAATTGGAAGTTATACATTGAAGTAGATATGGAGACTCTCCATACCAACTTCATACACAGTCGCTCGATTGGTAGCCAGCCAGTTAAGCCGGTAGAACATGATCGCAACTGGTTTGGTGTTTATCATCAGAACTCTCTTTCTCCAGCATTATTTCCTGAAAAACGTAACCTCGCCTTTCCAGCTCCCCGTGACGTTATCGGCGAAGCAGCAGAAGGCACCCATTTCAGCGTCATTCTTCCAGGTTTTTTCATTGTAACTGCACCCGAAGTTATGTGGTGGATTCAGAAGACGCCAATCTCCGCTACTCGCACAAGCGTCAATGTTGGTTACGCATTTCATGATGAAACCTTGGCGAGGCATGACTTTAACGAGATCGCGCCACACTATTTCGAACGCCTTGATCAAGTAATTCTAGAGGATGACCAGATTTGTGAATACCAACTGGAAGGATTGAACAATCGTGTGCAAGGGCATTACACACCAGTTGAACCTGTCGCCGCCTACTTTTCGGGGCTAATCGAAACATTGCTCCTGGAGGCGGGGTATGAATAGCACGGATACCGTTATGGGTAAGCGCCTGCGGATGCCAATAGCTTGGCTCAAGTGGGGAGGCTGGTGCTTACTCATTAGCATCTTCATGAGTGGTTTTTTTTTCCGCTTTGCCCCCTCGACCCTTTCAGGGAGTATGCAACAAGAGCTTCGCTTGACAGCTACGACACTCGGCATTGTGGCATCAATGCATTTCTGGGTTTATACGCTGATGCAGGTGCCCGCTGGCATTTTTACTGACTCGGTGGGGATACGGAAGGGTGGCATTATCGGCGGTATAGTAACGGCGATAGGTGCTTTTTCCTTTGGTTTTGCGCCGAATCTTGTCGTTTTGCTTGTGGGGTCAGCGTTATTGGGGCTGGGCCTGTCAGCTGTATTTGTCGCCCTGATGAGTTACAACGCTACTTGGTTTTCCCCAGAGCGCCATTCCCTTGTTATGGGCACAACCATGCTACTGGCTGCGCTAGGAAGCGTAATAGCGCAGACCCCGACAGCGTATTTGTTGCATTGGTTCAACTGGAGAGAAGTCGTCCTTTTCTTCGCAGCCTTAACCTTATTGGCCACTGCATGTCTGCTTTTTTTCTGTAAAGACGACCCAGCACCAAAGCGGATACGTGACTCGAAAGCCAAGACGACTGTGCATCCAATACTGCGCGGAAATCGATATGTCTTTAGAGAGCGCCAGGTATGGTTACTATTTGTTTGTGTCGCGGCTACCAACGGAACCTTGTATGCATTTTTAGGGCTATGGGCTGTACCGCTATTGACCGATGGATTCAGCATCCAACCAGCGCAAGCAGCACAATATGCCACCGTTGCTTTAACGGTGTATGGTTTGAGCTCTTTATTTTGGGGGTGGATCGCTGACCGGATTGGGGCGAAGAAACCCATCATTGTTGTGACGGCTATGTTATCCGTCGCGGTATGGGCGCTTATGGCGTTTGCAGAGTGGGAGCCTGGCGGAGTGGCAATGGCACTGTTTGTACTTTTAGGACTCTCTGGCGGGCCGGTCGGGGTCATTTTTGCGGCTACCAAAGAGTCAGTCGCCTTGGCGAATGTTGGCTTTGCGACTGCTCTCGTTAATATGGGTGCCTTCCTGACCGCTGCTTTGGTTCAATCAGGTTTTGGGATCATTCTTGATAGCGTCTCTGCTGCTGACCCCGAAACTGTTCCAAGCCTTCAGAGCTATCAACTCGCGTTGATTCTACCCTTAACTATAAGCGGCTTGGGAGTAGTGGCATCCTTGCTGTTGAAAGAACGGAGCCTAGCGAATGAGAAGCTAAATGAGTGACGAGATAGTGTGTTCTGATGCTGCTATAAGGGCGATGCACTACACAGGTGATGGTATTCCTCAAGATTACAGTGAGGCTATTTAACCCAGTTTCTCTTGGTTTGGTATGTGCCTTAGGTGAAGAGGGACTTACATCGTGTTATGGGATAGTCACTGCAAATGTTCGTCGAACAGTTTAACTCAATTGCTAGAAAAGCAGCGAAGGCTAAAGCAGCAGTAGTTTGTGTGGGGAAAAGTAGCAAAACATCCAGGCATACGAATTTAGACTATGCTGGAAAAGCTAGTTTTTCTTAACGTTGCATCCTGTTTCTCAAGGATACAGTGATATGAGCCTAGAAATAACAATGATTGTATTGCTCGCTGCTATCTTTAACGCAAGCTGGAATGCGATCGTTAAAGTGAGTGGCGACAGGATCGCCGTCATGGCGGTGATTACCTTATTGGGCAGTCTAGTTTCTGTATTCGCCTTGCCTTTCGTGGCACTCCCCGATTCTGCCAGTTGGCCGCTGCTTGGCTTGGCCATCTTGATTCATACCGCATATCACTTTTGCCTGCCCATGGCTTACCACTATGGCGATTTCGGTCAGGTGTATCCCATAGCGCGTGGATCGGCGCCATTACTTGTTACCCTTGGCGCAGCCGCATTCGCTGGCGAAATGTTGGGGATGCTACCGCTGTTTGGTGTGCTGTTTCTTGGCGTTGGCGTGATGTCCCTTTCATTCGATACCCATGCCGGTATTACCAGAAACCCCCGCGCCATACTTCTTGCTCTTGGTACGGGCGCCCTGATTGCCTCCTACACGCTGGTAGGTGGCCTCGGTGCTCGGCTTTGCGGTTTTATTGACCCTCGGCAACGGCTTGCTGACGTTTGCGATTGCTCTGACATGGAAAGCCAAGGAGATAAAAAGAGTTATATCCAGCAATTTGGCACCCGCCGTTGTTGGCGGTGGAATGCAGGTCGGTGCGTATTGGATCGTTATCTGGGCCATGGCCTACGCTCCTCTCGGCATGGTATCGGCTCTACGAGAAACCAGCGTACTTTTCGCGGCGCTGATTTCCACTCTCATTCTGAAAGAGGGCTTCGGCGTATGGCGGTTTGTTTCTTCAGGCCTGATCGCTTGCGGCATTGCTTTGTCACGCTACAAGCCTTAATAAAACCCTCAAGAGAACCCGCTTGTTATTGGCTGTAAAACTTCAATAAACGCGCGGCGCATTGATTGAAGTTTTGCAGTGGCGCGCAGAATCACTGTCAGGCGTGATATTGAGATGAGACTCCCAGAATTTGCTACCCATTACTATTTACCTGAGGTTCGCCCATTTCGGAGTCTCTCCGAACTTCCAGCGGGCTCAGAATATCCAGTCTTTTTAGATCTTCTGACACGCGTCATCAGCGTGATCCCGTCTATCGACAGTGCTACGGCAGGAACTACATTGAAGTTCGCAGCAAGGTTGAAGCTCGGCTGCGTGAACTTTTCGTTGCGCGAGGTGGTAAGTCTCGCTGTCGTCATCCCTATTATCTCGTACTTGGAGAATCTCCTTGGTTTGGTGATTTGAACGCAGACCAAAGTGAGCTAAAAATACCTCTATCGGAGCTTGACCCTGAAACAACGTCCTTGACCTATCCGGATAGCTTTATTGCGTTATCCCGAGACGATAAGCCTTACTTCAATCAAGTGTTTTTGCTTAGCGAGATGAGCGAGCTCGTTGAGCGGTTTGGAGTTCCTGACAATAACCATGTTGTTCCTTATGAGCGATATTGGGAAACTGACTTTGAGCTTTATATTGAGGTGCAACTTTGGGACATTCCACCTGGATTCAAAGCATAACAAGGCCAGTCCCGGCGACGTCTATTACATTGCGGCTTCGCCTCCATTTCGTAACCACGCATGCTGAACGATGTTAGACATATGAAAACAACTCTGCGAACACCCAAAAAAGCCGATTATGAGGCTATTGCGACTTGGATCAGTGATGAGAAAGCCTGTTCTCGCTGGGCTGGCCCTTCCGTGCCATTTCCCTTCGTTTCAGAAAACTTGCCTGAGTTACTCGCCGTAGAGGGATGCTCAAGTTATTGTTTATCCGGTATCCATAACAACTGCGTCGGTTTTGGCCAGTTCTGGCCCGGAAAGCTGGGTGCTGTGCATATCGGTAGGATTATTATTTCGCCTGAAGCAAGAGGAAATGGCGCAGGCCGCTTGCTTTGCGAAAAGCTCATCGAAAAGGCCAAGCAATCCACTGGCGCATCGACGGTTACGCTGCGCGTCTATCGAGATAACCATGCTGCTTGTTCTTTGTATTCAAGCCTTGGCTTCTTTGTTATCGAGTCTGAGTCTACATATGACTTATTGTTCATGAGTACAACCGACATCCCCCCTTTCTCAGCAGCATCCGGGTTTAGAGTCTGAAGTTACTTTATCGTGTTTTAATGCCAGTTGCTCGGCATAGGCGGAAGGGGTTAACCCGCCGAGTCCCTTCTTCGGTCTTTCCTGGTTATATTCCCGTCGCCATGCTTCGATGACGACCCTGGCGTGGTGCAGGCTGGTGAAACCAGTGCTCCTTCAGGCATTCATCTCAAAAGCGCCCATTAAATGATTCGATGTAGGCGTTGATTGGGTTGTCTAGGTTCGATTAAAAACAGTGCAACGCCATGTAGATGAGCCCACGCCAGCATCGCGCGCCCACAGAACTCCTTGCCATTATCCGTACGAATGGCCTTAGATAATCCTCGGTGTAAAGCCAAGTGATCCAGCATTCGTGTTAATGACAGCCTGCCAATCGCACGCTCAAGCACGATTGCCACGGCTTCATGGGTGGCGTCGTCGACAACGGTGAGATTCTTAATCACGCGTCCTCTGCCGTTCGGTCAAACACAAAACCGATTGACCAAACCTGATTGGCGGCACAAGGGCGGCCCAGGGGCTTTCGCTCAGAGGTAGGCACCCTCTTAGGCTTTCGGCGTTTTACCTGCAACTGAGCGGCGGTGTAGAGGAGCTCGACGCGCTTATGATTGACTTGCTCGCTGGCTTGACGCAGCTTCAGGTAGATCATGCCAGCGCCATAGCGCCCAAGCTAGCAATGCGTTCACGGAGTGCTTTGTTGCGATCAGGGGACGCTTGATAGCGCAACGAACTCGCACTCATGCGGATGACACAGAGCGCTCGGCGCTCACTCAGACCACGTGACACCATGAAGCGCACCATCTCTCGGCGGGCAGGAGCGCTCACAACTTTTTTTTCAGCGCCTCGCGAGTGACCTCCATCTCCAGTAGCGACTTGGCAAGCAGCTTCATTAATTGGGTATTTTCAGTTTCGAGTTCTTTTAGTCGTTTAGCGTCTGGCAAGCTCATTCCGTTAAACTTACTGCGCCAAAGGTAATAGATGGCTTCCGAGAAGCCGTGCCGACGGCATAGCTCCTTTATGGGGAACCCCGCTTCGGCTTCGCCCAGGAACCCAATGATCTGTTCTTCGCTGAAACGCTTTTTCATGTCCAATCTCCTTACGTATAGGATCGGATCCTAACGTGTAGCGCTACTCAATCAGGGGTGAAGTTGCATGCCTAGGAAGCATCTGATTATATGGGCCGATAGGTATACCAGCTTTGGCTAACTACAACATGGGCCTAAAAAGCCCAATATCTTCACCTTCGTAGTACTCGATAATGCCAGCATGCATCACAGATCTAGGCGTTCCGGCTTAAGATAGTCCTGGGGATGGTTAAAGGTGTGCGCCAAGTTGTCTCGACTTACTCGCCAGAGTTAAATCGAAACCATGTTACGGTAGATGAAGTATGTATAGGTGCCGCTGAGTATCTACCTTACGTTTGATCTGCTGTAATAAGGTACACCTGCTGCTTGATAACTACGGAACTAATAGTGTGATTAAACATGATTGCCCACTTACTTGTTGGCTATAGTCAAATGAACAAGAAGGTAAATCCGAAGATGCTTCCAAAATTAAATTAGCAAAAAAATAAATAATGGGATAAGGTAAGATTAGGTTAGAGCGTAACCTCAATGAAAATTCCCATTCATTAAGGCTATGGGGATGACCGTATAATCACCGTAAGGACGAAGCAACAGGAGAACGCATTGACTAAATACATTACGACTATTAATCCTGAAAAATTTGACCGTGAAAAGGCTGAAAGGTTCTTTGCTGGGAAGGTAGGCAAGGGACGAGCTCTGCATCGTTTGGTCATTATCTCAACCGATCGGAGTAAGGCAGAAGTTGAGAGCTTTCCAGGTGTTCTGACTGTGACAGAAGACAGTGTTATTTATCCTGATGTGGCACAAACGATCATAGTCCCAAGTCCAGGCGGAAACCCAGGACAGGCTATCAAGCAAACAAACGCAGGATGGGCATTGAAGTCGTTAAGTCGCCCATATCATGATGCTTATTATTACAATCGTGGTGGTGGTAATGTTGATATTTACATATTAGATAGCGGGGTTAATGGAGACTTACCTGAGTTTGGTGAACGAGTTAACTACCTTTATAGCCTAGATAACAGAACCTGGAACACAAGCGATCACGGTACGATAGTTGCGTCCGTAGCAGCAGGTAGCCAGTATGGTGTTGCTAAGAATGCAGATATCTATAGTTGCCGTATAGGTGACGGGCCTTTTCCTCGTTCTAACATCTACGAAGCACTGGATACTGTAGCATGGCATCATTGGGCCAAGACAACTAACACCCCGTCTGTAGTGTCTATGTCTTTCAGTGGATTATCCTCTAGTCTTGAAGGGGAGCATGATGCAATCCAAGAGGAGTACCGCTACGCTTATCATGAGCTAAAAACTGCTGGTATCGTTCTTGTGGCCTCCAGCGGGAACAGTGACTATGAATACGAGAACTGGAACGAATATGGGGGAGTAAACCAAGTGCCCGCCGCTTTTGAGGATGTTATTTCTGTGGGGGCCCATGATACCAATATGAATCGTAGCATCTGGCCTTCTGGGTACGCTTCCTGTTATGGTTCTAATATAGATTTGTGGGCTCCAGGCACCCAGGTAGATTGTTTAGGCCGTCTTGGTCGTGGCATGGCTGCTAATGGAACCAGTCTGTCTTGCCCGCTAGTAGCTGGTACAATTGCACTACTTCTTGAAGGCTCTAGATAGCCTAGCACTGGCGCTCAAGTAGATCAGATTAAGGCTGCCTTGCTGAATAACCTAACTGCTTCGGATTTCAGTACAGGTACCGCTGCGAACTCTACCAATAAAGCCCTGAAGACGTACAACTATTCTTTCTGGGCAGGATTTGTTCCATTTTTCCCTAAGAGCAAGATGCAAAACCTTGAGGAAAAGCTTTCTAATTCATAGTTCGTGAGCATGACTTCAAAGATTGTTTCCGACTAGCTTATGAGCCATCGTTTCACCGCTGTTGCCCGCTCCCAAACGGGCAACAGCGGTGGCATGTCACCCACAGCCAATCGCGCAGCCCAGCAGGCAATTCCGTTTTTCGTTCAGGTATCCAAAGGCTGATGTTGCCGTAGGAAATGGAGAGTGCTTACACTAGACGCTCTTAAAGCAATTGTATAACGCTAACAGGTTCGATTGGTCGAGAGCTTGTATGTTCAGTGCTACCGTGTCATCCAAAAAGGGCGCGCCTAGGCACTGAACGACAATTGCTAACATATCGCTGAGCCCACGGGCGCCGTCCTATGCCTATGGATTTACTGAGCGAAATGTCGACACTGATTTAAACATTGAAAAGCTGACCCAAAAGAGCATTCCGAGAGGGCCTATATGGGGGGCAGTTGAAGCAAGGGTTTGATGTTGAGTTTGAGGGTGAGCGGTTAAAAAGCCATGACTACCTGATCTTCAAGCACAAGCCGAGAAAAGTGGTGATTGCTGGGGACAATGACCAGCCTGACTTGTTGATGGATGCCTGCGTGGGGGCGCAGGTGCTGGTGCATGAAGCCGCCTACACCGAAGAGATGGCCCAGAAGGCTGGTGATGTGGGGCATAGCTACGCCAAGCTTGTCGCCGCGTTTGCCGAAACGGTCCAACTGCCCAACTTGGTGCTGACGCACTTTAGCCCCCGTTACCAGCTCCACCCCTTTGCGTCGCCTTCCATCGAGGACATTCGCAAAGAAGCCCAGAGCGACTATTCGGGCTCGCTTTACCTGGCGCGGGATTTTGGCGAATACACCCTGGATAAAGCGGGCCGCTTTGCTGAAGTGGCGGGCGAGTAACCTTTTCGATACTCGTCATCAGCGTTTAGGTGCCTCTGCAAGAGAAAATATGCTGAAAACTGCTCGGCCATGCTTAAGCAACGCTATGTCTTTGACACCTGATACGTTGCAGGGTACATTTTAGAGATGATCCGAAGCTTCAAACACAAAGGTTTGGCAAAGTTCTTCAAATCCGGCAGCACTGCAGGGATTCAGGCCGCTCATGCAAAGAGGCTTCGGCTTATTCTTGGTCGGCTCAATGCTGCGTCAGATACCAAAGATATGGACTTACCAGGCCTTCGGTTGCACGAACTCTCAGGAAATCGCTCTGGTATCTGGTCAGTCACGGTTAGTGGTAACTGGCGAGTGACGTTTCGGTTTGAGGACGGAGATGCCGAGATAGTGAATTATGAAGATTACCACTGAGGCAGCGCCCATGTTGATGCACAATCCTCCCCACCCTGGTGAAGTATTACGCGAGCTTTGCTTGGAGCCCTTAGGTCTTACTGTGACAGCCGCAGCGGAAGCGCTGGGAGTAAGCCGCAAAACGCTGAGTGCTGTCCTGAACGGCAAGGCCGGTATTAGCCCTGAAATGGCGGTGCGGCTTTCTATCGCGTTTGATACCTCTGCGGAAAGCTGGCTGAACCAGCAGTCCCAATACGAACTCTGGCACGCCGAACAGCATCGTAAAGAGCTTAAAGTAAAGCGGCTGGTTGCCGCCTAAAGCAGCGGTGGTTTAAGTACACCCTGGATAAACCGGACCACTTTGCTGAACTTGCGGGCGAATAGCCGATGTCATCCCGCCGCTCCTTGAGTGCTTGCCGCGCAGATCAGTCGCGGCAATAGCCTTCGCCTGTTGCGACTACCAGGCAGTCTTCTTTTTCTAATAACCACTTCATGCCGGTGGCTTCGCCGTCGCCCGCACTAAGCAGCTGTGGGCCACCTCCGCGGTTGAAGCGAATGCCCTCGGCGGTGGCCTGCCCTTCGAAGGTGCCGCTTTGATCGGCATCCAGGCCGTAGCGCATGTGAAGGAGATAATGGCCCGGGCCTGCAGAATCGTCCTTGCTGATTTCCAGGAATAACCCTTCCACGCCAATCCAGCGGCCGACCCATTGATCGGTCTCCTGGTGATGGGGCTGGTTTTGCTCGGTCGACGCACCTGAGTCCGGCGCGCCTGATGCGGTGCCATTGCTGTGTTGAGCACACCCGCTGATAAGTAACAGGGTACTTAACGCTAACGCTGCTTTTGCCATATCTGTCTCCTAATCACTACTGCCGTTACGCACTTTATACACGTACCATGCTTTGTTTAGTTTGATCGAATTTTGGGATATGCCGAAGGGGTAAACAAAATGCAAAAGGTAAGAATCGACCTGGTATCCGATGTGGCCTGCCCGTGGTGCGCGATCGGCTACCGGCGCTTGGAGCAAGCGCTAGAGACACTCAATGGCGAGATTGATGTTGAGTTGGTCTGGCAGCCTTTTGAGCTGAACCGCGATATGCCGTCCGAGGGTGAGCCGATCCTGGAGCACTTGTGCCGCAAGTACGGTAAAGATGCGGCCACCATGGAGCAGTCCCAGCGCGAGATTATGGCCGCCGCCGAAGAGCTTGGCCTGAATTTCCGCGGTGCCCTGGAGCGTCGGGCGAACAATACCTTCGCGGCCCACCGCGTGCTGGCGTGGGCCGGAACGCAAAACCAAGAGACAGCCCTGCAACTGGCACTGTTCGAGGCCTATTTCGGTGAGGCGAAGAACCCCGCCGACCCAGCGGTGCTGCGTGAGAAGGCCATTGAGGTTGGGCTTGACGGTGATACCGCTGAGGCCATCGCCCGCTCCGATCAGTACGCGGACGAAGTGCGAGCGGCAGAACAGCGCTTTATGGACGCAGGGGTAAACGCCGTACCGGCATTTATTCTAGATGGACGCTACCTGATTTCAGGCGCCCAGCCTGCCGACGTGTTGGTCGATGCGCTTCGTCAGGTAGCTGAGGAAAACGCTAGCCGCTAACGTTTTAGAGGCTCTGGCCTAGCGGCTAGTCAGTCTGGTTCATATTGCGACTTCTTAAGCGCTGGCTTTAGTCTAAAAGCCAGCGCTCCCCCCTTACTGTAAAAATTCCCGCAACGTATCACTGGCTTGGTCGATGGAAACCACGCCATCCAAGTGGCCGCGAGTACCTTCCAGGGTTTCAATCGTCACGTCGGTGCCGTCTGCTTCAATCAGCTCGGCGGTGCGGCGCACGCCTTGGGGCGCGAAGACAAGATCGTTTTCGCTATACAGCATCAGGGTCGGTGCTTCGATGGCGGCAAGTCCTTCCTCTAGCGAGTCGCCGTGGCCTGCCATAAAGGTTTGGTTGGCGCGTACCAGGTAGAGCAGGTGGTTGGCATCGGATGTCTCGGCACGAGCGGCGGCGATGTCATCCAGGGTTTGCTCGATCGCGTAGCGGGCGTTGATGTCCTCAGCCGGGTCGCGCGCTTCGTCGGCCCAGTCGCGGTTAAACGTTTCGTTGGTCCACTGCCAGTGGTTGGCGTTGAGCGTCACCAGCTTCAGCGCTTCTTTTAGTCCCTCGGTGGGCGGCTCGCCGTCGTAGTAGTTACCCTCATTCCAGTTGGCATCCAATCTAATCGGTGCTGCCCAGGCGCTTAGGGTTGCCAGCAGCCACGGGTCGGTAACGCCGCCGCCAATCACGGAGATTAAGCGCTCGACTCGGTCAGGGTAGGCGCTGGCCCACTCAATCGCCTGTAGCGCGCCCATCGAGGCGCCCATCACCGCATGCAGCGATTCAATGCCTTGGCTCTCCAGTAGCTCGCGCTGTACCTCGACAAAATCGCGGATGGTGACGACCGGGAAGTCCATGCCCCAGGGTTCGCCGGTTTCAGGATTGATGGTAGCGGGCCCGGTGGTGGTGACGTTGGGGTCATTGGCACCGAGGTTGACCAGGGTATCCGAGGAGATGATGTAGTACTCATCGGTATCCAGCGGCTTGCCGGGGCCAATGATCGCATCCCAGTAGCCGGTCGGCTGCCCCTCTGCCTCATAGCGGCCTGCCGCATGGCTGGTGCCGGAGAAAAAGTGGGTAATCAGAATGACGTTATCGCGGGCGTCGTTGAGCTCGCCGTAGGCTTCCCAGCCCACCGTGACGTTGGGAATCGTCTCGCCGCCCTGGGTGGTGAAGCTGTCCATTTCGAAGGTCTGTTTCTCGACGACGCCATCCCAGGCCCAGAGAGGGGAAGCCAGCAGCAGGCCAAGGCCGGAACAGAGTGTTGCCGTGAACAGCGTTTGTCGTGAAAGTGTCATAGGGTCGCCTTAAAAGAGGGATTATTGTGATTGTTTTGGCCGCTATCGCAGCCACCCTCTCAGCGTAGTAGACCCTAGTGCATTTTGAATGGATTCAAGCCGTTGGCTTGCTGCATCATCATGCGCTTGGCAAACGGGAAGCGCTCGGCGAGCTGCAGGCTTAAATCACCCAGTTGGCGCAGCGGTTTGGCCCCGGTAAACAGGTGATGAAACGTGTCGGTTGCGGCGATCATCGCTTGGTTAGCCGCGCGGCGCTGGCACTCAAAGCGGAGTAGGTTGACATAGTCGCCTGGGTCGCGGCCTTGAATGATGATCTCGGCAAGCGTATCAGCGTCGTGAAGGCCGATATTCAAGCCTTGGCCTGCCAACGGATGCACCACATGGGCGGCATCGCCAATCAGTGCCAGGCGCTTACCGATATAGCGGTGGGCGTGTTGGCGCTTGATGGGAAAGCTGGCCCGGGCGACGATGCGGATGAGGTTACCCAGGCGTTTAGGAAACGCCATTTCAATGGCTGTTTTAAGCGCGTCGTCGTCAAGCTGTTCGCGGGCTTGGGTGGTTTTATCTGCGTCGTACCACACCAGGGAAGCGCGATGGCCGGGCAGTGGCAGCATTGCAATCGGGCCGGTGGGGGTGAAGACCTGCCAACTGACGTCCTGCTGGGGCAGTTCGGTTTCCACGTTAATGATCATCGCCCGCTGGTGGTAGTCGTAGCTGCTAACACTGATCCCCGCTAGCTCGCGCAGGGTCGATTGCGCGCCGTCGGCGCCGACGATCAGACGTGCGCTTAGGGTTTTGCCATTATCCAGCTCCAGCAGGCGGCCAGTGGTTGAGGTGATCGTACTTAACGGTGCGCACTGGGTGTAGCAGGTAACGCTGGGCAGCTGTTCCAGGCGCTGCCATAGGGCGTACTGCAGCGTGCGGTTTTCGATAAAGATGCCGAAGTCATCCATGCCGCTATCTTTAGCGGAAAACAGCGAGTGGCCGGTGCCGTCCTGGTTGGAGACATCGATATGCCGAAAAGGGCAGCAACGCTCCTCAGGTAAAGTCGTGCCGCTGGCCTTAACGAACGCTAACGAGCGGGCATTCAGCGATGAAATACGCAGGTCGTAGTCACCGCTAGGGGGCGTCGGGGCGTCGCCGTGTTCCACCAACCCCACGGAGAAGCCCGCATGACCCACGCGGGCCGCCAGGGCGGCGCCCACCATGCCGCCACCGACAATAATAATGTCATGATCGTGCTGCATAAGAGTATCTCCTGGGTGCACAATAACCGTTAAAGGGCGCGTGACATGGCCCGCTTCCGCCATACAGTATCATTGAGTTTAAGCCACATTGCCTAGAGGTGAACTATTGACGCAGGGCGTGGAAATTGCAAAAAGCGTTACCCAGGCGGGCGAGGAGCTGGCAGCCTTTATTCAGCAGCATCCGAAACTGTGGGTGATTACCGGTGCGGGCGTCAGTACTGACAGCGGTATTCCTGACTATCGTGATGCGGACGGTCAGTGGAAGCGGCCGCCGCCGGTGCAGCATGGCGACTTCATGAGCTCGCATCACGTTCGCCAGCGCTACTGGGCGAGGGCGTTGATCGGTTTCAGCGCCATGCGCGAAGCTCAGGCCAGCGGCGCCCACCGTGCGTTAGCCACGCTTGAATCCCAGGGCTATATCCATCAGTTGGTGACCCAAAACGTTGACCGCCTGCACCAGCGCGCCGGTTCACGCCGGGTGATCGACCTGCATGGTCGTGCGGATATGGTCAAATGCATGGTGTGCGACTATCAAATGATGCGCCACGCTATGCATGAAGAAATGGCGAGGATGAATCCTAGCTTTGCAGGCTTGCAGGCCGGTCACGCCCCGGATGGCGACGCCGATCTGGAAACCGACTTTAGCTCCTTTCGTATTTTCGACTGCCCGCGCTGTAGCGGCATCCTAAAGCCCGACGTGGTGTTTTACGGCGATGTGGTACCCGCCGAACGCAGGTTAGAAGCGCAGGTGGCGCTGGCTGAGGCGGATGCGGTGCTGGCCGTGGGCACCTCATTAATGGTGTTTTCCGGCTACCGTTTTTGCCGCGCCGCCCATGAGCGGGGCATGCCGCTAGCGTCGCTCTCGCTCGGCGTGACTCGTGCGGATGCGCTATTGACCCACCAGTGGCGGGCGGGGTTGACGCCAGTGCTTGAGCAGGCGGTGCGCTGTTTAAAGGGTGCAGAGCGCAGTTGATAACCCTTTTTTATTCAATGTCTTGTAGCAAGAGAAGCCATAATAAACGGGTTAAGCGACTGACTGCGTTCGCGCTTTGATGTTTTTTATATCGCGTCCTGGGGGCAATCCAAACAGGCGGCTATACTCGCGCGTGAACTGCGAGACACTCTCGTAACCAACTGCATAAGCCGCGTGGCTGATTATCTCTCCCTTCGACAACATCATCCTACGAGCCTCGATCAAACGGAGCTGCTTTTGAAATTGGAGAGGCGTCAGGGAAGTGATGGATCTGAAATGCTCATGAAACGAAGATAGGCTCATACCTGCGGTTTCTGCCAGTTGCTCTATGCGGAGCGGCTCAGCAAAATGTTGACGGATGAATGACACCGCGCGTGCAATGCGATTGGCGTGGCTGCCAACAACACCAAGGCGTCGAATTGCAGTGCCTTGGCGTCCTGTCATCAGCCAAAAATGCAGCTCTCGAATCAACTGATTCTGGAGTATAGCCAATGATCCTGGGCGCTCAATAAGACGCATTAGGCGCAATGCAGCGTCAGAAACGTCTCTCTCTGTTGTATCAACACGGACGGGCCTATCGGTGTCTAGCGAGCTGGCATCTATCTCAACGGCAAGATCCTCAATGACGGCGGGATCAAGTTCAAGTACGAGCGAGAGGTAGGGGGCTTTGATACTAGCCCGCGTGATCTGACTAACGGTGGGGACATCAGCGGTAATCACGAGGGACTCGCCTGCGCCAAGGTCATAAGTGCGGTTTCCCATGATGACTCGTTTGCTGCCTTGAAGCACCATGGCCACCAACGGTTTGTCTATATTGAAGTGCAATGCAGTAGGCCTAGTCTGACGAATAATCGTCAAACCAGGGATAGGTGTTTGAGTAACGCTGGTCGTCGAACCAACGCGTGCCTCGGCATAGCGGTGCACTGTCTCAAGTAGGTTTTCATTCATGAATTAAACATTAAGCGATACCCTTTCTTCTCGCAATATTATTGGAGGAATAGGCAAAAGGTGCCGAGTATCCAGCAACAAGGATAGGAGCGTGTCGGCGATAGTACTGATGGGCACAATGCTCACCAGCACAGGAGCTTTTCATGACGACTATTTCAATTATTACCGGTGGTAGCCGCGGACTTGGCCGTAATACTGCTATCAATATTGCCCGCCATGGCGGCGATGTCATCTTCACCTATCGCAGTGGCGTTGAGGGCGCAAACGCCGTGGTAGCTGAAATTGAGAGCATGGGGCGTAAAGCCGTTGCGCTGCCCCTCGACGTTAGCGAGATTGATGCCATACCCGCTTTCGTCGAAAGTGTTCGTTCGGCGTTGAAGTCCAAATGGGGGCGAGACAGCTTTGACCATCTTGTTAATAACGCGGGGCATGGTGAAATGGTGCCTTTTGCCGAGACGACAGAAGCTCAATTCGACCTGCTATTCAATGTTCATGTCAAAGGCGTGTTCTTCCTGACTCAAGCGCTTCTTCCATTGCTTACCGATGGCGGGCGCATTGTGAATTTTTCTTCCGGTCTAACTCGTGCCGCCTTCCCGGGGTTCTCAGCTTATTCTGCAGCAAAGGGTGCCATCGAAGTACTCAGTGTTTATTTGGCCAAAGAGTTGGGTAGCCGCGGCATTACTGTAAACACGATTGCCCCAGGTGCGATTGAGACTGACTTTTTGGGTGGTGCGGTACGTGATACGCCAGACTATAACGACGCGTTCGCTAGCATGACGGCCCTTGGCCGTGTCGGCGTGCCCGACGATATTGGTCCGGTAGTCGCCAGTCTGCTTGGGGCTGAAAATCGCTGGGTTAATGCGCAGCGGATTGAAGTGTCCGGTGGTCAAAATATCTGATTAAAGATACATTTCTAAAGCTAGGACAATAGCTTCGCCAGAGGCCTCTGCACCCCCGTGCTGGGGCCTCGCTTCATTGAAGAGGGACGTAACTATAGCACTGGTTGTAACAGCGATTGACAGTTTGCCGCCACTTTCTATGGTGTGGCTTCTGTGGGTTACCTGCAAAGGCGCTAGCGCGCTTTCGATACCCACGAATTGTCTTCCAGCCAGAGCCTCCAGGGCGCATCGCGGTGCTCGGGCTGGGCGTAATCAATACCCACACGTGGGCCGCTAACTATCGAGGCGTCATGCGTAGCGGCGCTAATCCACAGCTTGTCTGCCTGGGTCATATCATGGCCATAAAGTGCTTTATCGACCATCAACGCACGTGTGAGCTTGCCGGGGCCATTGCAGAGCTGTTTACCTACGGCTTGGCGGGTGGCGCGCATGGCGGCTTCGTTAAAGGTGGGCTCTACCGCACGAATCAGCACCGCGCAGGGCGAGCCTTCCGGCTCGGTTACCACGTTCAGTAACCAGTGCATGCCGTAAACGAGGTAGACATAGGCGTGGCCCGCAGGGCCGAACATCGCCTCAGTGCGCGGCGAGCGGCGTCGGTGGGCATGGCAGGCGGTGTCTTCAGCACCGCAGTAGGCTTCGGTTTCGACGATTCTTGCCGCCATCTGCTTGCCGTTATGTTCGCGCACCAGCCAGCAGCCGAGCATGTCTTTCGCCACTTCAAGCGTGTCGCGATTATAGAAATCACGGGGGAGGGGCGTCAGCTGGCTGTTTTTAACATTTGGCATGTTTGGCAACATCGTCTCGGCGTTTAGTTGAGTAGAATGCTAGGGTATTAGATAGACATTGCCACATAAAGCGGAGCTTATCGTGCTGCCATTCGAACATCTCTATTCCACCTTACCTGAACCCCTCTGGGTCGCCACCCAAGCGACGCCGGTGGCCAGCCCGGCGCTGATCGCGTTCAATGCGCCGCTTGCCCATGAGCTGGGCGCCCAAGAGATTCCTGATCCTGCCACGCTTGCTGAGTGGTTTAGCGGCAACCAGCCCATGCCGGATGCCAAGCCGGGCGCATTAGGTTACGCAGGCCACCAGTTCGGCAACTTCGTGCCGCAACTGGGCGATGGTCGTGCGCTGCTGCTGGGGGAAGTGATCGACCAGAATGGCGTTCGCCGCGATGTGCAGTTAAAAGGCAGCGGACGCACGCCGTTTTCCCGTGGTGGCGATGGTCGTTCGCCGCTAGGGCCGGTGCTGCGCGAATATCTGGTCAGTGAGTTTATGGCGGCGATGGGCATCCCCACCACCCGAGCCCTTGCGGCCGTCACCAGCGGTGAGCGGGTGGTGCGGCAAATGGCCGAGCCCGGCGCCGTCTTTACCCGCGTGGCGAGCAGCCATATTCGTGTGGGCACCTTCCAATTTGCCGCCGCGAAACGGGATGAAGCATTGTTAAAAGCGCTGGCGGATCATGTCATCGAGCGTCACTACCCGGAAGCCGCCAATGCGGAAGACCCCTATCTGGCGCTGCTGGAATCAGTGGTGGCCCGCCAAGCGGTGCTGATCGCCCGTTGGATGAGCATCGGCTTTATCCATGGCGTGATGAATACCGATAATTGCAGCATTGCCGGTGAAACCATCGATTACGGCCCCTGTGCCTTTATGGAGCAGTTTGATCCGCAGAAGGTGTTTAGCTCCATCGATCAAGGCCGCCGCTATGCGTTTGCCAATCAACCGGCGATTGCCCAGTGGAACCTGGCCCGCTTTGCCGAAACGCTGCTGCCGCTGATGCGCGAAGAGGGCGACGCCTTGGTGGAGCAGGCCACCGAGATCATTCGCCGCTTTAATCCATTGTTTGATGCCGAGCAGCGCCGTTTGCATGCCGATAAACTGGGCCTTCCTCCAGAAAGCGACCAGGCAGCACTGCTTATGGAAGGGTTGGAAAGCCAGATGCACCAGGGCCGGATGGATATGACCGCTACCTTTGATGCACTCACCCAATACGCTGCCTCAATGAGTGATGAGCACCGCGAGGGGCTGTTGGCGCTAACGACCCAACCCAATGAGCTAACGGCGTGGCTGGGCACTTGGCAGGCCGCGCAGGTGGCGAATCAAGATAACCAACGCTTTGCCGCCATGCGAAGCGCCAACCCGGTGATTATTCCCCGCAACCACCGGGTTCAAGAGGTCATCGATGCCGCTTACGACGGTGACTTTGCGCCTTTTCATATGCTGTTAGCGGTCGTCACCCAGCCATTCGATGACTCCGTAGAAGCGCGCCGTTTAGCGGCACCCGCCACCGATAGCGAACAGGTATTAAGAACGTTCTGCGGCACATAAAGAGCTAATGCCATTGCGCTGAGGACGGAATCAATCCGTAGCGGGGGTCTTTCGCCATGGATGGCGAAAGTAGCGCCCAAGGAGGGGTTCACAGCGCCCCCGCGTAGGGTTGTTCCGGCTGGTTTAGAGTGTGATAGAGGTTATGAACCATCTCGTATCCCCTGTGATAAACTGTGATTTTTTACAGGTAGAAGGGTAGCCGGTGCGCAAAATCATTCACTGCGACTGTGACTGCTTTTATGCAGCAGTGGAAATGCGCGATAACCCCGCGCTGCGGGATATCCCGATTGCCATTGGCGGCAGTGTCGAGCAGCGTGGGGTCGTTGCCACCTGTAACTACCCCGCCCGCGAGTTTGGTATTCACTCGGCGATGCCCATGGGCCAGGCGCTCAAGCGCTGCCCCCATTTGACCGTGATTCGCGGCGATATGGCCAAATACAAAGTGGTCGCCCGGCAGGTCTTCGCCATTTATCGCGATGTGACTGAATTGATCGAACCGCTCTCTTTGGATGAGGCGTTTCTGGATGTTTCGGAGGTCACCCAGCATCACGGTAGCGCCACGTTAATGGCGGAAGCGATCCGCGAAAGGGTGAGCCGTGAAGTGGGCATTACCGTTTCCGCTGGCGTGGCACCCAACAAGTTTCTGGCCAAAATTGCCAGCGACTGGAACAAACCCGACGGCCTTTGCGTGATTACGCCGGATAAAGTCGATAGCTTCGTACAGCAATTGCCGGTCAAGAAAATCCACGGCGTTGGCCCGCGCACGGCCGAAAAACTGGCGGGACTGGATATCCATACCTGCGCCGATCTGCGTACCCGCACGCTGACAGAACTGGTCGAACACTTTGGA
Source organism: Halomonas alkaliantarctica (assembly GCF_029854215.1). Classification (NCBI taxonomy): domain Bacteria; kingdom Pseudomonadati; phylum Pseudomonadota; class Gammaproteobacteria; order Oceanospirillales; family Halomonadaceae; genus Vreelandella; species Vreelandella neptunia. The sequence continues at coordinate 712,861 of NZ_CP122961.1, forward strand.
CGCTTTGGACGGCGGCTGCACGAGCTAAGCTGGGGGCGGGACGAGCGCCCGGTAAAAACCCACCGGGAGCGCAAATCGGTCAGCACCGAACAGACCTACGCCCAGGATTTACCCAACCTCGACGCCTGCCGTCGTGAACTACCCGCGCTGATCGAAGATTTAGAGCGCCGCTATGCACGGCTTGATCCACCCCTGGCGGTGCGCGGGCTGATAGTCAAAGTGAAGTTTAGCGACTTTACCCAAACCACCGTCGAACACGCCGACCCAGCGCCCAATCTTGCCCAGTTCGAAACCCTGCTTAACGTTGGCTGGGCCAGGGGCGAGCGGCCCGTGCGCCTGCTGGGCGTGGGGTATCGGCTGGCGGACAACAGCCAGGAGCATCAGCTGTCGCTGTTTTAATTAGCCTGTTAATCCTTATGCTGATTGACGCTCATTCAGTAGCGCGTTAAAACAGATGTATGATAGGCGGCGTAAATGAACGTTTTCACATGAGCCGTCTTCCTGCCTTTTAACGCGCGAGACTTGCCATGCCTGCTAATGCTGCCCAACGTCCCCGTCTAGTGTTTGCCCACGCCAATGGTTTTCCAGGGTTAAGCTATCGCAGCCTGCTCAACCCGCTGGCAGAGACGTTTGATCTGCATCCTTTGGATCGCCTAGGCCACCACCCTGATTACCCCGTTAATCACAACTGGGGCAACTTGGTAGATGAGCTGCTGGGCTACCTGCCAGAGAGCGATACGCCGCTGCTGGGCGTGGGGCATTCGCTGGGTGGCACCTTGATGGCCATGGCCGCGGATAAACAGCCTGAGCGCTTCTGCGGAGTGATTATGCTCGACCCACCACTAATGCTGGGAACGGACGCCTGGGCAATGAAAGCCGCCAAGCGGTTTGGGTTTGTGGATCGGGTTACACCTGCAGGTAAAACCTTGGGGCGGCGCACTGTGTGGCCGAGCCGCGAGGCGATGGCTAACTCGCTGAGTCGCCGGGGCCTGTTTCGCCGCTTTACCCCAGAGGCGCTCAACGACTACATTGAAGCAGGGACGCGCTTGTTAGACGACGGCAGTGCCGAACTGACCTTTGATCCGCGGATTGAGGTGGAAATTTTCCGCCATCTACCGGATCACCTTTCGCGCCTGCCGCAGCGGCTGGGCGTGCCGCTCGAACTGGTGGCCGGTAACGAGTCGCACCTGTTGACGGCGTCTCGTATCAAACGGTTGAGGCGCAAGGGGTTATCGGTGAGCGAGGTGCCCGGTACGCATATGTTCCCGATGGAGCACCCAGATGAGACGCGTGCCGCCATACTGGCTGCCTGGCGCCGTATCGCCAGCACCCGCCAGTCTTCTCATACAGCGTAAGGAGGCGTTATGTATCTTTCCGTACAACTTAGCTATTACCCGCTCGCCGATGATTTTAAGCCGGTGGTCAAAGAGGTGGTGAAACGCCTGGAAGCGACAGGATTAGAAGTGCACCCGAATCGCATGAGCACTCAGGTATTTGGCGAGTTCGATGAGGTAATGGCAGCGTTAAGCGAGGTGATGAGGTGGTCGTTTGAGACCCATGGCAAAGCGGTCTTCACGGCTAACTTCCTCGAAGGCGATCGTCGACCACGCTAATCACGCAGCATAGGCAACGCCGCCCACTGGGCGGCGTGTCGTTGTCTGGTCCGTTCGCGTCGCTATGGGACATAAATGGTTCCCAAATGGCTGTAGTTTAATCCCTATGCCAATCAAAAATAGGGGTTAAGAGAATGTTCCATCCTACTGATTTAAATAACAAACTTCCTCGTGTGGGTAAAACACTTTCGATGGCGCTGGGGGCGTTGCTCGTCAGTGGCTATGCGCATTCCCAGTCGGTCAGTATGGACTTCTCCAATGAGTATAATGCGTCCTCCATTCACGCTCAGGGCGATGCCTATTTTATTGATAAGCTTGCCGAATTAACTGATGGCGATATTGATATCACGCTGCATACGGGTGGCTCGCTCGGCTTTAATTCCGGTGATCATTTTTATGGCGTGGCCGATGGCGCCGTCGAGATAGCCGATACCCTCTCTGGCACCATGAGCGGCATCGATTCGCTGTTTCTACTCTCTTCGCTCCCATTTGTTGTCGACGACGTTGCTGATGCGCGGCGACTTTATGACATAGCGAAACCCTATTATGAAGCGGTGTTCGCCGATAATAACCAGGTGCTGCTGTATGCCTCGCCCTGGCCGCCGAGCGGTATCTGGTCTGAAGACGAGGTCGCGAGTCAGGACGATCTTGAGAACCTGAAGATTCGCACCTTTGACCGTAACGGTACCGAGACATTTAGAAATGTAGGTGCCTCGCCGGTCGGCCTGTCCTGGGCCGATGTGGTACCCCAACTGGCCACCGGCGGTATCGAGGCGGTGTTAACGTCCGCCGAAGCGGGGGCCAATGCCAGTTTTTGGGAACATCAGAATTACTTTGCCGGGGTTCAGTACGCCATTCCCCTTAACATGGTGCACATGAATCGCGATGCATTCGAATCGCTTACCGACGCTCAACAGGATGCGGTCATGGAAGTGGCCAGCCTGACTGACCAACACAACTGGGAAGCGGTTGAAACGCGTACCGAAGAAAACTACCGGACGCTGGGTGAGCACGACGTCGCGATCAGTGATCCCGTCTCGGACGAGTTGCTAACGCCTCTCAAGGAAGCCGCCAGTGGCGTGGTCGAGAGCTGGCTGGAGAATACCGGTGATGACGGCGAGTCTATCCTGAGCGAGTTCCGAGGCGCTGAATGAGGGCGCTCAATATCATCGAGCGTATCTCTCAACTGCTCAATCGGGTCGGTGCTGTCATTGCCGTGTTGCTCATTATTTATATGCTCGGCCATATCCTGTTAGAGATAACACTGAGGCTGTTTGGCTACTCGACGTTTATCCTCGATGAGTATATCGGCTATGCCGTGGCCACGATGTCATTTTTAGGCCTGCCTTATGTGCTCGAGAAGGGCGGGCTGATCCGTGTCTCGCTTCTTCTGGAACGCTTTCCTGAAACCATGCGCTGGCCGCTGGAGCTATTCAGCAGCCTGGTAACGGCGGGCTGCTTTGTGTGGCTCTCGACCTTCTGGTTTCAGAACGTTCTGCGTAGCTACAGCCGCGGTACTGTCAGTGAAACCATGGCAGAGACGCCTATTTGGCTGCCGGAGAGCGCCATCCTCGCGGGCATGTGGTTAATTTCCATCACGCTGTTAGTCAGAGCCCTAAAAATAATGGTTCTGCGTTCAGGCTACTCGTCTAGCGTCAATTGAAGCAGCGACTAATAGGAAAGGCGTTATGGATATTTTTTGGTCGGCCGTCGGGGTTGGCGTACTGCTGTTGTTCTTTTTGTCGATGGGCACCTGGATTTTTGCATCCATGCTGGCCGTGTCCATCGGCTCGCTTTGGCTGTTTGGCGACTTCGGTGCTGATCGTATTGGCCTGATTTTCTCGCGAATTCTCTACCGAGCCAGTAATAGCTGGGAGTTATCGGCTATTCCGCTGTTTATTTTGATGGGTGAGCTGATTTTTCGCTCCAATATTTCCGAGCGGCTTTTCAAAGGACTGGTGCCGATCACCCGCCATTTGCCTGGCGGCATTCTCCACACCAACGTGCTTGGCTGTACGCTGTTTGCGGCGGTGAGCGGCTCCAGCGCGGCGACTACCGCGACGATTGGCAAAATCACCACTCAGGAGCTGAAAACGAGGGGGTACGACCGCAACCTGTCGATCGGTTCGCTAGCGGGCGCCGGTAGCCTGGGACTGTTGATTCCGCCTTCTATCGTGATGATCGTCTATGGCGTCCAGGCGGAAGTCTCCATTAGTCAGCTGTTTATGGCGGGGGTAGTGCCGGGCCTGTTAATTGCGCTGCTGTACAGCGCGTATATCGGCACTAGATGCTATCTATCGCCTTCGCTGGCACCCAAACAGGCGGCGTCTGGCCAGAGTGTAGGGCAATCCATCTTGTTGCTGCTGCCCGTGCTGGTGTTGATTAGCATCGTGATTGGCTCTATTTATAGCGGTATTGCCACGCCCTCAGAGGCGGCGGCGGTGGGCGTGGCCGCGACGTTGGTGCTGCTCGGCGTCGAGCGCCAGCTGACGGTGCGGCTGTTTATCGAGGCGTTCAGAGGCACGTTAATCACCAGTATCATGGTGTGCAGCCTGTTGATTACCGCCACGCTGCTCTCCACGGCGATGGGCTATCTGCATCTGCCCCGGGAGCTTGCGGGGTGGATCGCCGCGCAAAACTTTAGCCCGATGTTGTTGCTGCTGGCGCTGGCGGTTTTCTATGTGGTGCTGGGGCTTTTCCTGGACGGTATTTCGATCACCGTGATGAGCCTGCCGATTACGCTGCCGATCGTGCTGTTGGCGGGGTTCGATCCGATCTGGTTTGGCATCTTCCTGATCATCATGATTGAACTTGGCCAGATAACGCCTCCGGTAGGGTTCAACCTGTTTGTGCTGCAAAGCCTGACGGGGGAAAGCATCAGCCGGGTGGCATTGGCAGCGCTACCCTTCTTCCTGCTGATGTGCGTGGCAGCCTTGATCATCAGCGTATGGCCGGATATTGCCTTGTGGCTGCCACGCTTCATGTCGCAATAAACCGGTCAGGTGTCCACACAAGTAAAAATAAAAACGCCGCCCGATGGGGCGGCGTTTGTTTCGGTTAAAACTGCGTTACACCAGTGAATCCAGGCAGGACTCAATAATATCCAGGCCTTCATTGAGCACGTCATCTTGAATGGTGACGGGCATCAGGAAGCGGATGGTGTTGCCGTACATGCCGCATGAAAGCAGGATCAAACCCTCTTCGCGGGCTTTCTTGCACAGTGCGGCAGCTAGCTCTGGGTTAGGCGTGTGGTCGGCTTTGTTCGACACCAGCTCAAATGCCGCCATCGCGCCCATGTTGCGCACGTGGTCGATACAATCAAACTTGTCTGCCCACACATTGAAGCGCTTAGCCAGCTTGTCGCCCAGGGCTTGGCTCTTCTCCAGAATGTTCTCTTCTTCAAACACTTCCATGACCGCCAGCGCCGCCGCACAGGCGGTGGGGCTGCCGGTGTAGGTGCCGCCCAACGAGTTAGGGCCTGAAGCGTCCATCACTTTGTCGGTGCCCACGATGGCGGAGATCGGCATGCCGTCGGCCATGCTCTTGGCCATGGTCATAATGTCCGGCTCAACGCCGCTATGCTCGATGGCAAACATTTTGCCGGTACGGCCAAAGCCCGACTGCACTTCATCGACGATCATCAGCATGCCGTGCTCATCGCAGATTTCGCGAACCTTGGTCAGGAAGCTGGTAGAGGCCGGGTAGAAACCGCCTTCACCAAGCACTGGCTCGAGCACGATGGCCGCGGTATCTTTGGGGTTGGCATCGGTTTTCAGCGTCATCTTCAGGCCGCGAATGGCTTCATCTTCGCTCACGCCGTGGTATGGCACCGGGTAGGGTGCACGGAAGACTGTGCCCGGCATTGGACCGAAGTCGCTCTGGTAAGGCGCCACCTTGCCGTTCATGGCCATGGTGAAGAAGGTACGACCGTGGTAGCCGCCATCGAAACAGATAACGTTGGAGCGGCCGGTGGCGGCGCGGGCGATCTTGACTGCGTTTTCCAGCGCTTCCGCACCGGAGTTGGCAAGCATGACTTTGGCATGGCCACGAACCGGAACGATCTGGCTGAGTTTTTCCGCGACCTTAACGTAGCCTTCATAAGGCATCACCGTTTGGCAAGTATGCATCAGCTTATCCAGCTGGGCTTTTACAGCCGCGACCACTTTCGGGTGACGGTGGCCTACGTTGAGTACGCCAATGCCGCCCGCGAAGTCGATAAAGCGGTTGCCGTCCGCGTCCCAGATTTCAGCGTTTTCCGCGTGGTCGGCGAACGCCGTTGCAGGGCTTGCTGCGCCAGCAGCGACGTATTTATGTTTCAGCTCGTTCAGTTCGGCATTGCTGCTCATGGCTTACTTCCTAATTGATGATGAATGGTCTTTTAGCATAGTACTTATAAGCATAGTACTTACAAGCAAAGTACTTAATAGCTTTGATTACATTGATGACGAGGCAATGACAACACGATTGCGCCCCGTTTGTTTAGCTTGATACATAGCTTTATCGGCACGATCAAGTAGCCGTGTGCCCGAAGCTTCAACGTAGCTGGCAATCCCTGATGAGAGCGTCACCGTCAATTGATGCTCGCTAAACGTTTGTTGTGCGACGCTTTCGCGAACGCGCTCCATGCCTTGGTAGGCCTCTTCGGCGTTGACGCCTGGCATAATGATCAAAAACTCTTCACCGCCCAATCGTATGTGTAAATCGGTATCGCGCAGTACGTTGCTCACTAATGCGGTGATCTGCTGTAGAACGCTATCGCCCGCGCTGTGTCCGTAGGTATCGTTGATCGCTTTGAAGTCATCCAGATCATAGATCGCGATGCTGAAAGGCGTTACATACCGCTCGCAGCGCTTGATCTCTTCATCCAGCCGCTGTAAACCGGCGCGCCGGTTGAGCAGTTCGGTTAGCTCGTCGTGGTGGGCCAGATGGTCCAAGCGCTCATTGGCTTGCTTTAGTCGCTCTTCTAAATGCTTGCGGGTGGTAATGTCGATAATAAAAGTGACTTTACGCGGTTCGCCGTCTTCGGCCTCAATGCGCGCAGCTTCGGCGATAATGGTGCGTCTGCCGCCGTTTTTGACGATTACATCCCACTCTTGGCGGGGCTCTTGATTTTCGTTGCCCTGCATAAACTCAGCATGCAGCGCCGATAAAACCGCCCGGTTCTCTTCGGGCACTACTTGAGTAAAGTGCTGGCCTAGAAGTTCTTCGGGCTGGTAGCCATAAAACTCGCAGTAGGCAGGATTGACCATCTCAAAATGACCGGAAGGGTTGGTGATACAGATGCCAATGGGTGCCGCTTTAATGACGTTTTCGGTATTGCGTTTTGAACGGTTAAAAAGCTGATAAAGCTGATCGGGGCTAATCTCTTTCATTCACTGCTCCTGCACCAAATAGACTTCACTTTTTAACCCCGCTAACAGAGCAGTTATGTCGTCACCGAGTGAGTTAATAGCCGGTTTTGCAAAGTAAAAGCCTTGTTGGCGCACGATGCCTGCACGGGCCAGCCATAGTGCTTCGGCGCGCGTTTCAACGCCTTCAGCAATCAACGTCATATTGAGTTCTTGAGCGAGCAAAATGATCGCGTTTAACAGTGCTTGACGGCGAATATCACGATCGCAATTCATGATCAGCTCACGATCAATTTTGAGCTTGTCAGGCGTTAATTCCGTCAGTAAGTCCAAATTAGCGTACCCATTGCCAAAATCATCGAGCGCCGTTTTGAAACCCATTGAGCGGTAGGCATCAATGATATTGCGCAGGTGCAGCCGGTCGCGGACGCGTTCGGTTTCGGTAATTTCAAAAATAAGTCGGTTGGTGGGCCAGCCCACTCGCTTGGAAACTTCTAACGTTGCCTGAATACACGCTTCCGGTTCATAAACGGCGTTAGGTAGGAAGTTGATCGAAAGGTTGGTTTGCATATTCAATGCGCTGGCCATCTCGATGGCTTTTACCCGGCAGGCCTGATCAAACCGGTAGAGCAGGGCATCGGTGACTTGGGCAATCACACTCCCGGCGGATTCGCCACGCGACCCACGAACCAGTGCTTCATAGGTGACGATTTGGGCCAGGGATAGATCCACGATCGGCTGAAAGGCCATGGTGAATTCAAAGGGCAAATCGCCTTCACAGCGTTTGCAACTGCCATTAACGCGTGCGCACTGGCTCATAGCTGCTCCTGTGGGGGTGGGTATCGGATAACACTGTGATTGCCATCATTAAATAGCTTAATGCCCAAAGACTACACTGAGGCTTTCAACGCTATGTGGTTTAAATTTTTATATATTTTTCGTATAGGTATTGTACAGCTTTGCATTGCTAAGCACTAGCCGGTTTCGGCCCACCTCCTGGCTAGCAATGTCTGTCGGTTCTGTCGGCCAAAAAAAAGCGCCGGGTAAGGCGCTTAAGAAGAGTAATAACAAAACACTACGGTTAGATAATCCCCGCTTCTCGGAGCGCAGCTTGCTGCTCCAAGCTGATGCCGAGTTCATTCAACACGCTTTCAGTATGCTGACCTAGGTGGGGCGGTGCCGTAGTGGCGCTCATCTGGGCGCCGTTAAAACGTATCGGATTAGCGACCAGGTCCACCTGACCTGCTTGGTCATGGGGCAGGGTCTGCTTGAGTCCACGGGCTTTCACATGGGGGTCGTCGAAAACCCGATCCAGCGTATTGATCGGCCCACAGGGCACGCCCACGGCTTCAAAAGCGGCTAGCCACTCATCAGTGCCGCGCTGGGCCAGCGCCGCTTCCAACTGCGGCACGAGTAGCGCGCGATTATTTACCCTAGCCCCATTGGTGGCAAAGCGCGGATCTTCCGCCAAAGCCGGTAGGGAAAGCACCGCGCAAAAACGCTTGAACTGCTCGTCATTGCCGACAGCCATAATCATATGGCCATCCTGGGTAGCGAACGCCTGGTAAGGCACGATATTAGGATGAGCGTTACCCAGCCGTTGGGGCACATTGCCCGAGGTTAGGTAGTTGAGCGCCTGATTGGCGAGCACGCCGACCTGGACATCCATTAACGCCATATCGATATGGCAGCCTTCGCCGCTATCACGGCGCTGGTAAAGCGTCGCTAAAATCGCATTGGCGGCATATAGCCCGGTGAAAATATCGGTAAAGGCGACACCGCTTTTTACCGGGCCACCACCGGGTTCACTGTCGGGTTTGCCGGTTAGGCTCATGATCCCGCCCATGGCTTGAATCATAAAGTCATAACCCGCCCGGTGAGCGTAAGGGCTTTCCTGACCAAAGCCGGTGATCGAGCAGTAAATCAACTTGGGGTTTAACGCTTTTAAACTGGCGTAATCCAGGCCGTAGCGCTTAAGACCACCGACTTTAAAATTTTCTATCAATACATCTGACTGGGCGACTAACTGCTTGATCACCGCTTGGCCTTCGGGCTTGGCCATATCAACGGTCACCGAGCGCTTACCCCGGTTAGCGCACAGGTAGTACGCCGACTCTTCAGTGCCCACCAGCCACGGAGGGCCCCAGTGGCGAGTGTCATCGCCGCTACCGGGGCGCTCTACCTTAATCACATCCGCCCCCATATCCGCGAGCATCTGACCGCACCACGGTCCAGCCAATACCCGCGAAATATCGAGTACTTTAATACCGGCCAGTGGTTTGGTTAACTCGCTCATAGAGGCTCCGTTAATAAGTGACAAGTGATCAAGGTGTGGTGATTAGAAGAACGACTGGATGCCCGTCTGCGCGCGGCCAAGAATCAAGGCGTGCACATCGTGGGTACCTTCGTAGGTATTCACCGACTCCAGGTTGACCATGTGGCGAATCACGCCGTACTCGTCGGAAACACCGTTGCCGCCGTGCATATCGCGGGACTGGCGGGCGATATCCAGCGCTTTGCCGCAGTTGTTGCGCTTGATCAACGAGACCATTTCAGGCGCCCAGTTGCCGCTATCCATCAGGCGACCCACCTGCAGCGCTGCCTGCAAGCCAAGGGTGATCTCGGTTTGCATGTCGGCGAGCTTTTTCTGAATCAGCTGGTTGGCGGCCAGTGGGCGGCCAAACTGCTTGCGGTCAAGGGTGTATTGACGCGCCGCATGCCAGCAGAACTCAGCCGTGCCCATGACGCCCCAGGCGATGCCGTAACGCGCTTTGTTCAAGCAGCCGAAGGGGCCTTTCAGGCCGCTGACGTTGGGCAGCAGGTTCTCTTCGGGAACAAAGGCGTTGTCCAGCACGATCTCACCGGTAATCGAGGCGCGCAGCGAGACTTTGCCTTCGATTTTGGGCGTGGTGAAACCTTCGGTGCCGCGCTCGACAATAAAGCCTTTAATCTGATTGTCGTGGGCTGCTGATTTCGCCCATACCACCGCGATATCGGCAATCGGGCTGTTGGTGATCCACATTTTTGCGCCGGTTAGGCGGTAGCCACCGTCGACTTTTTCCGCGCGCGTAATCATGTTGCCCGGATCAGAGCCGTGGTCAGGCTCGGTCAAGCCAAAGCAGCCGACCATTTCACCGCTGGCAAGTTTGGGCAGGAATTTTTGCTTCTGCTCTTCAGAACCGTAGGTCTCGATGGGGTACATCACCAGCGAGGACTGCACGCTCATGGCTGAGCGGTAGCCGGAATCTACGCGCTCTACTTCACGGGCAATCAAGCCGTAGGCTACGTGGTTAACGCCTGCACCGCCGTACTCGGGGGAAACGGTAGCCCCCAGCAGACCAAGCTCGCCCATTTCGGTCATGATCTCACGGTCGAAACGCTCTTCACGGAAGGCGGTCAGTACGCGGGGCTGGAGGTTTTCCTGGCAGTAATCGTAGGCCGCATCACGAATCTGGCGCTCTTCATCGGTGAGCTGTTGTTCCAGAAGTAACGGGTCGTCCCAGTTGAAATGCGTCATGGCGTAGATTCCTCGGATAGTGGTCAGGAATAGGTGCAAGGTAGCTTACAGCCAATGTATCGCCGTTTTTTTAAAATATCTACATTTTTTTAAAACGTAGAACTTTGGTCTGGGCGAAGAGCCGAAGCGAAAAGCTCAGTCGATGCCGCGCTCTTGAAGGACGCGGGTAATGATCGGTACGGGGGTCATTAGGTGATCGCGCATCAGGGTATCGGCTTCGGCGGTATCGCGAGCCAGAATGACATCGACCAGTGCGGCGTGCTCCTGGCGCTTCAGTTCCAGCGCCTGGGACGACATTACGATTTCCTGCAGCCACAGGTGGCGGTAGCGCTCTACCTGGTCAAACAGAGTATTGCGCATTTGCAGCAGGTGAGGGGAGTTGCAGCCGCTGGCAATGGCGGTATGGAAGGCTTTGTGGCGCTGATCCCAGATATCCAGCAGGTCGTCGGGGGTGTTGATGTCGGTGACCTTGGCCAGCCGATGCGCGGTGGCCAGTACGGTGGCCTCCCATTCGTCGTCGCCGCGCTCTATAGCCAAGCGCAGAATCAGTCCTTCGAGCTGCGCCCGAGCGTCGTAAATATCATTGAGTTCAGCCAGTGACATGGGGGCTACCCGGTAGCCGCGCTGGCTGATCGCGACCACTAGGCGGTCAGAAACTAATTGCGACAGGGCTTCCCGTAGCGGCCCGGTGCTGGCGCCGTAGTACTCTTTGAGTCGGCTCATCAGCAGTTTCTGCTCTGGCGCATAGCGACCACGAATAATGTCGTGCTTGAGTTGACGGTAAGCACTAATGGCCAGATTTTGCCGCGGCGCGTCTTTTTCCCGACTATCTTCTTCTTTAAAACCGGGCTCCATAGCAGTGTGGCTCCTATCCTGAATCAATCATAAAGGTGAGATGGGGAAAATGACCGTCATTATCGCTAAATATTAACAATTTGGCACAGGGTAAGACATTTGCGCAGGATTTCGTTATTTTAAATGAGCTAGAAAGCTAGCTTGGCCTCGCCTGTTTAGTCGTCATTTTGAACACGCGGAGCTGCTACTGCGCTGATAACACCCTATTAGCATCCAACGCATTAGCCGTGCTAACTTCTCTTTCACCGCTTCTGGTTGCCTGTTGATGGCAAGCAGACGTTGGAAATTCAACACTTCCTTTTATCGTCAACCATACCTATAAGTCCAAACAGGACGGAGGAAACGCTCATGCGAACTCTACGCTCTCTATACACCACAGCAGCTGCCGCATCTATTCTCGCGGTCGCACTTCCAGCAAGCGCCCAGCAACTCTCTATCGCCACCGGTGGTACTGGCGGTGTTTACTATCCTATCGGTGGTGGTTTCGCCGAAATGATCAACAACCATATCGAAGGCGCCCAGGCGACCGCTGAGGTGACCGGTGCCTCGGTTGAAAATATGGGCCTGATCATGCGCGGCGATGCGGATCTTGCCCTGGCACTGGCCGATACGGTTTATCAAGCGTATACCGGTACGGATGATTTTGAAGGCCGTCAGGTTGAGAACATCCGCGCACTAGCCTCGGTTTATCCTAACGCGGTACAACTGGTAACGCTGGCCGAGTCGGATATTGAAACGATTGCTGATCTAGCGGGCAAGCGCGTTTCTGTCGGTGCACCGGGTAGCGGCACCGAGCTGAATGCCCGTGCTCTGCTTGAAGCCAATGGTGTTAGCTATAGCGATTTCACCCCACAGCGCCTTAACTTCAACGAAACCGCCGATGCGATTCGCGACGGTGATATCGACGCCGGTTTCTGGAGCGTAGGGCCGCCCACCAGCTCGATTCTCAACCTGGCAGCCACCCGCGATATTCGCCTGATTGGCCTGTCCGATGAAGAAGTGGCCAATGCTCGGGAAGCAGAAGAAGTCTTCGCTCCTTACAAGCTTGCCGCCGGTATGTATGACGGTATGGACGAAGACGTGCAGACCCTGGGTATTCCCAACGTCCTCGTCGTTAACTCTGATATGGACGAAGAGTTGGCTTACCAGTTGACCCAGCTACTGTTCGAAAACACCGACGAGCTGATTGCCGTTCACCCGGCGGCTAACGACACCACCATTGAGTTCACTATGGAGTCGACTCCTGTGCCGCTGCACCCCGGTGCGCTGCGTTATTTCGAAGAAGTCGGTGCTGAAATCCCGGATCGTCTGCGTCCGTAATCGCTAACGTGCATTGAAGGATATTGCCATGCAGTGGCAGCAACGACTGGTGGCGCTACTCATTGCATGTTGTCTGATCGCCGGAGTGGGGGCTACCCCTGCTTCGGCGTCGGCGTTTATGCACTTAGCCGTAGTGACCGAACAAGGCGACATGCTAGTGGATGAGACGGTACCTGATGGCGGTCGCTGGTGTATTAAGTGGCAGCACTCCGTGGAGCACTTCACGGTGTTGGACTGCTATCGTAATGCAGCGGGCTCCATGCAATTGGAGCGTAGCCATCAACCCGATTTCGCCGCCGGGCTTGGGCATATCTTTGGCCGCGGTGAGCAAGTATCAGACGGTGAAGGCGGTTACTGGATTAATGCCATTAACGAGCCAGTAGCCAATAACCGCTATGTGTTGAGGGTAGGTTCACCGGCTGTTAATCATCGCGTGGTGTGGCCAGACGGTGAGCATGCGCCAGTGAGCCTAAGTGCTCATGCCGCTGGGCAACGCGTAACCATTCAGTTGATAGACCCGCACGCATCCCCGCGTGAATAAAAACGACATTAGTTAACGCTTCCGAGGACTTCATGAGCGAATCCAATCAACCGTCGAGCGTGGTACCGGGCGGTAATGCGATTCAACCCCGCATGGTGCTGTGGTCGATCACCATTGTGGCGGTGGGTCTTTCCCTGTTTCAGCTCTACTCTGCCGGTATTCAGCCGTTAGGGCTTTTCTATCAGCGCAGTATTCACCTGGCACTGATCATGGTGCTGGCATTCTTAATGTTTCCAGCCTTTGGCCCCACCCGTAAGCGTGGTGTGTTGGGCTGGGGACTTGATCTAGTGTTTTTTGCCGGGGCGGTGCTGACCGGTGGTTACTTAGTACTCAACCTGGATGAGATTTTTAGCCGTGCAGGGTTCTGGAATGAGACCGATATTCTGGTCGCCTGTATTGCCACGGTGACGGTACTGGAAGCCAGTCGCCGTGCGGTAGGTTTTGGTATGACCGTCATTGGCCTATTGGCGATTGTGTACGCCTTTGCTGGGCCACGGGGCGAGCTGCCTTGGCTGGGCGAATGGATGCCGGGCATTCTGGAACACCGGGGCTACACCATTGACCGGGTCGCCGGGCAGCTGTACCTGGGCCAAGAGGGCATCTTTGGCCTGCCGCTGGGCGTCGCGGCGACCTACATCTTTATCTTTGTGCTGTTCGGCGCCTTTTTGGAGTGCACCGGGGCAGGCAAGTTCTTTATTGATATGGCCTATGCGGCGACGGGCCGCCAGCGCGGCGGGCCAGCCAAGGCGGCGGTATTAGCGTCGGCGGGCATGGGCTCTATCTCTGGCAGCGCGATTGCCAACGTGGTTACCACCGGTGCCTTTACCATTCCGTTGATGAAGCGGCTGGGCTACAAAGCCAAGCAGGCAGGCGGTATCGAAGCAGCGGCCTCGACCGGTGGGCAGATCATGCCGCCGCTGATGGGGGCCGGGGCATTCTTGATCGCTGAGTACACCAATACACCGTACCTGGACATCGTCAAGGTCAGTATCCTGCCGGCGATTATGTATTTCGCTACGGTTTATCTGTTTGTGCATATCATCGCTCTCAAACAAGGCATGCAGGGGCTGCCCAAAGACGAGCTTCCGCAGATGCGCCAAGTCATGAAGGATGGCTGGCACTTCCTGTTGCCGTTGGCCGTGCTGGTTTGGCTGTTGGCGATGAGTATGTCGCCCATGCGGGTCGGCTACTACGCAGTGATCACTATTTTGGCGGTGGCGGTATTGCGCTACGTGCTGTGGTTCTTCTTTGTGGCGCCCAGGCAGGGCCAGCCGGTGACCGCGTCGGCCGTTAAAGACGTGATTCACACAGGCTTCGCCAAGCTGATCGAGGGTTTGGAGCTAGGTGCTCGCAATGCGGTAGCGGTTTCCATGGCCTGTGCGGTCGCCGGGATTATCGTTGGGGTAGTGGGTTTAACCGGCTTGGGGCTGAAGTTCTCCTCCATGATGCTGGCTTTCTCCGGCGGCAACTTGGTGTTGGCGCTGGTGATGGTGCTGTTGGCCAGCTTAGTACTGGGGATGGGGCTGCCCGTTACCGCCAGCTATATCGTGCTTATCGTACTCGTCGGGCCTGCATTGACCGCCGAGTTTGGTGTGCCGCTACTGGTCGCTCACTTGGTCGTGTTCTGGTACTCCCAGGACTCCAACGTGACTCCGCCCATCGCTTTGGCAGGCTTTGCCGGGGCGGCGATAGCGGGCAGTAAGCCGATGGAAACCAGCTTCCAGGCGTGGAAGTTTGCTAAAGGCCTCTACCTGATACCGCTGTTTATGGTTTTCAATCCTGAGATCATTATTGGCGGCCCGGTACCGGTGGTTATCTGGAACGGGGTGATTGCCATTCTGGCATTAGGTGCCTTTGCAGCGGCGTTGGAGGGCTACCTGTTTACCAAAATGTCGTGGCTACCGCGTATCGCAATTACCGCCGCAATTTTTGGGGTGTTCTATCCTAATCTCATGACTGAGATTGCCGGTGTGGTGGTAATGATCATCGCCATTGGCGCTAACTGGCTGGCCAGCAAGCGCGAAGAGCCTGCGACACCCGTTAGCGGATAGATGTTAGGCAACCGACACCCAGAGTGAAAAGACTGCAGTAACAGAAAAGGCCCGGAGATAATCTTCGGGCCTTTTGCTTGGTGGGCTGGGCTTAAAGGCTAAGGGCTAAGCGGTGGCTGGTTTAGAAGATCGACTCAGCGGTGCCTGAACCCTGGGAGCCACTGGCTTCTTCCAGCTCACGGCTGATGCGCCGCTGCTGGTAATCCGGCAGGTGATCCTGATGGAACAGCTCGGTAATGCCGCCGGACTGGCCATCTGCTAAGCGCTGGCCTGTCTCCGGATCGACGCGTGCCGTTACGATAGTCGCGGGGCGCTCCGGTACCGCATTCGGCGTACCTTCCAGGGCGTCACCCATGAACTCTACCCAGATAGGCAGCGCGGCCTGAGCCCCATATTCAGAAATGGTCTCGTTGCTGTCCTTACCCACCCATACCGTAGTCACCAGGTTGCTGTTGAAGCCCGCAAACCAGGCATCACGCTGGCTGTTCGTGGTGCCGGTCTTGCCAACGATATCTTCACGATCAAGGCTTAGCGCGCCACGACCAGTGCCCGAGGTAATAACGTCACGCAGCATGTCGCGTAGGATATAGACCGCTGCCGGATCGGCCACGCGTTTGGCAATCGGATATTCACGGCCATCGATTTCCACCGTCTCCTGGCCCTCGGCACAGCTAGGGCAGGCAACCTTTGGCGTAGCTTCATCGATCAGCTCGTTGTCGTCGTCACGGGTTACCCGCTCAATAAACCAGGGTGACACCTGAAAGCCGCCATTGGCGAGTACCGCATAGGCGTTGGTCATCTCCATCGGCGTTAAGCTCGCGCTGCCTAGCGCTAATGATAAGCCACGTGGAAGCTGGGCTGGAGAGAAGCCGAAGCCTTCCAAAAAGTTGATCGTGTAGTCCAGTCCCATGGTCTGCAGTACGCGAATCGTCACTAGGTTGCGCGAACGGGCAAGTGCCGGGCGTAAGCGCATCGGGCCTTGGAAGTCACGGCTAGAGTTGACCGGCCGCCACAATGAGTTGCTACCGTCGTCGAGTACCACGGGTGAGTCGTTAACCACGCTGGCGGCGTTCATCTCCCCCTCTGCAAGGGCCGCCAAGTAAATAAACGGTTTGAAGATGGAGCCCGATTGGCGCCGTGCCTGAACCGCGCGGTTGAACTTGCTGGCGTTAAAGTCGAAACCGCCCTGAAGTGCCAGGATTGCACCGGTTTGCGGGTCTTGGGCGACCAGCGAACCTTCGACGTCCGGGCGCTGGGAGAGGCGCAGCGAGCCATCTTCATTCTCAATCACGCGAATCATATCGCCACGTACGGCAATCTCTTCTGCCGAACTGGGCTTGGCACCGCGGCTACGCGGGCTTAGATAAGGTTGCGCCCAGCTCAAGCCTTCCCAGGCGATAGTCTGTAGGCCACCGGCGCGGGTGAGTACCTGCATTTCGCGGCCACTGCTCTCTACCACAATGGCGGGCTGGAGCAGACCATAGTTGGGCGTGCGCTCTAGCACCTGCACCCAGTTGCTGACGTCGCCATCGATTCCTTCAATTTCTGTCTGGCTACGCTGGGCGGCTTGGCGTGCGGTTTCACGAATTTCGGGAGACTCGGCAAGCTCCTCTTCGAGGCCTTGGGTTGCCGTCTGCTCCTGTGCTTCGACAAGGCTTGCGGCAATCTCTCGCTGCTCTGGCCCGCGCCAACCATGGCGAAGGTCGTATGTAGTCAGTCCATTGGCCAGCGCTTGGCGAGCAAAGGGTTGCAGCTCGCTATCGATAGTGGTGTAAATCCGATAGCCGCCGGTGTAAGCCTCATCGCCAAAGCGCTCTATCGCATACTGGCGCGCCATCTCGGAGACATAGGCGGCATCGACTTCAGCTTGAATATAGTGACGACGGGCGGTGACAGGGGACTGGACTGCTGACTGATAGGTGTCATCTTCGATATAGCCCAGTTCGCGCATGCGGAACAGAATCCAGTTGCGTCGAATCAGCGAACGCTCCGAGTTAGCTAGCGGATTGAAAGCTGAAGGTGCCTTGGGCAGCCCCGCGATCATCGCCGTTTGTGCCAGATCAAGCTCAGCGAGCGGCTTGTCGTAATAGGTTTCAGCAGCCGCAGCGATGCCGTAGGCGCGATTACCCAGGAAAATCTTATTCACGTAAAGTTCGAAGATTTCCTCTTTATTGAGCACCTGCTCCATTTGCAGCGCTAGCAGGATCTCGCGAATTTTACGCGTAAAGGTTTGGTCTAGCGTCAACATATAGTTACGCGCGACCTGCATGGTGATCGTCGAACCACCGGATTGGATGGTGCCACCACTCTGCACAAGCTCGACTGCGGCGCGGGCTAAACCCCGCGGGTCGACACCGGCGTGGTCGAAATAGCTGGCATCCTCGGCGGCGATCAAGGCATTGATCATATCCTGCGGTATTTCATCAAAATTGATCGCCATACGGCGCTCTTCGCCGAACTCGCCAATCAATTTACCGTCTTGGGTAAAAATACGCAGCGGCGTGTGCAGCTCAAAGTCCTGTAGTTGGCGAACGTCGGGTAGCCCCGGTGCGAAATAAATGGCGGCCCCCACTACGGCTAAGGCGGTGGCACCAACCAATGACACGATGAGGAAAAACAGCGACACAATAAGGGTTCGAAGAAACGTCATGTACGGAGAGCACCCTGGGAAGAATGAAAAGATCGGCATCTATATGGCCGTATCATGCAATTGGCAGCCATTATAGGAACCTGAGGCGGCGGCCACCAGTGTTGATATGCTGTAAGTGGGTTCGCGTGTGACAGAACTAAAAATCATGTAACCTCAAACGACGCGATAAGCAGGTGGAGCCAAACCCCAATATGCGCTTTCTAAAATCTGGTAAAGGGTTGATCGGCGTCGATATTACTTCGGCGACCGTCAAACTGCTTGAGCTAAAACAGTGCCACGATAATTACCAAGTAGAAAGCTATGCCGTGCGGCCTCTACGTGAAGGGGCAGTCGTTGAGCGGCGTATCCGCGATATTGATGACGTCGCCAGTGTGCTTAGTCGTGCCGTGGAGCATGCCAAACCCTCTACCCGCAAAGCGGCGGTGGCTGTTCCCGCCAGCGCCGCGATCACTAAAACGCTTAGCTTCCCTATCGGGCTAAGTGAAGAGGAGATCGAGGAGCGGATCGTGGCTGAATCCGACCGCCACATTCCTTTTCCGTTCAACGAAGTGGCGTTCGATTTTGAGTGCCTTGGCCCCGCGCCCTTTGATGATGAACAGCAGCAGGTGGTGCTGGTCGCCTGTCGGCAGCAGGATGTAACGCAGCTCACCGACACGCTAGAGCGGGCAGGCTTAGAGCCCGCGGCAGTAGACGTGGAAACCTTTGCGATGGAGCGTTCGCTTGCCGAGCTGCGCCGCCAGCTAAAGGTGGACAATGACCCCACCGCCTGCGTTGGGCTGGTGGATATTGGCGCCAATATGAATGCCTTCCACGTCGTCCGGGGTGGGCATATCGTCTATACCCGCGACACAGTGTTCGGCGGCCGCCAGCTCACCGATGCGATTCGTGACCGCTACGATCTAAGCATGGAGGAAGCCGGTTTCGCTAAAAAGCGCGGCGGACTACCCGATGATTACCATGAGCGTGTGCTCAACCCTTTTCTGGAAACCGTGGTGCAGCAGGTGGGTCGCTCTCTGCAGCTCTACTACACCGCCGGACGTCAGCAAGAAGTGCAACACATCGTATTAGCGGGCGGTTCGAGCGTGATTCCAGGGCTTGCTGAACGCATTGCGGAAGACAGTGGCATGTCGGTGACCATTGCCAACCCCTTTCAGCGCATGCGGGTCAACAAGCGCTTGAACCTTCAGGCGTTGACCAACGATGCCCCGGCGATGCTCACCGCGGGTGGCTTGGCGATGAGGGTTAGCCAATGAGCATGACGATTAATCTTCTGCCCTGGCGGGAAGCGCAGCGTGAACGGCAAACCCGTAAATTTTATGCCGTAGTGGCGGGCATGCTGGTGCTTGGCGTCGTGCTTGGTCTGCTGGTCTCGCAATTTTACCAGCTCAAGCTGGAGGCCCAGCAGCAGCGTAATGCCTACATTAGTGACCACATTGAGCGTCTTGAGGCCGATATCGATGGCGCCTCACGCTACGCCAGCGACGCCGAACGCTTAGGCGAGCAGATTGCGGTGTTCCAGGCGCTGCAGGCCGAACGAACGGATGCCGTGCAGCTGTTTAATGACGTGGCGGAGAGCGTGGCCAATGGCGTTATTTATCAACGCTTGGCGAAAAACGGCAATAGCATCAGTGTCACTGCGGTAGCGGGCAGCGAGCGCCAGGTTTCCGAGCAACTGCGCCGTATTGCCGCTCTGCCGGGGTTAGCTGTCCCTTCGCTCTCAGCGGTAGAGGGTGAGCAAAACGGCTCTGGCCGCGTATTTCGTTTTGAAGTGGAACAGACCACCGCCGCGTTGCCGCACGAGATCGAGGAGGCGCTTCCATGATGCTTAATCGCGAGCAGTGGGCTATCGAGTGGCAGCGCCTGCGCGATGTTGATTGGCGAGATCTAGACGTTAAAGAGGCCGGTGGCTGGCCGTGGCTATTAAAAGTGTTGAGCTGCTGCTTGGCGCTGCTGGTGGCATTGTGTGTAATGATGTGGTTCGTGGTGAGTGAACAGCGTGAGGCCTTCACAGCTGCTCAGCGCCAAGAGGTCAGGCTACTGAGTGAATATCGCAGTAAAGCCTCGGAAGCGGCTTTTTTGCCGGAAATGCGCGAGCAGTTGGCGACTCTGGAAGGGCAGTTGGGGCGTATGCGTACCATGCTTCCCACCGATGCGGAAATTCCCTCGCTGCTGGATAGCATTAGCGATGCCGCCGTCGATAACCGCCTGACCATTGAAACGATTCGTCTGCGTCCAACGCAAACCCAGGCCCACTATGTCGAGCAACCGCTGGATATCCAGGTGCGGGGCGGCTATCACCAATTGGCGCGCTTTAGTGCCGACATTGCCTCGCTGCCCCGCATGGTGACCCAGCATGACTTTAACCTGGAGCCCGTTGACAGTCGCGGCGACACGCTGCGTCTTTCGCTGCTGGCCCGCACCTACCGCTATGTCGAGGCGAGTGACCAACCCTCCCCAGAGGGGGCCGATTCGCCATGAGCGCTAAACGAACAACACCGCTTGCGGTAAGGGCAACCTCGGCTATCACTCTGACGGCTTCAGTGGCGGTGCTTGCAGGCTGTGCGGATGCCGATTTAGCGCAGCTTGAAGGCGCGCTGGCTGATATTCGTCAGTCCCCAGGTGGCCAGCCGCCGGTTATGGTAGCAGCGCTGCCCGAAAGCCAAGATTTGGCCTACTTGTATAGCGACGGACGTAGCCCCTTTTTGCCCCCCGACGAGATTGCCCAGGTTGGCGCTGATCGCGAGGGGGCGCTCGCCCCTGACCAGCAGCGCGAGCCAGAGCCACTGGAGCGTTTCTCGCTGCAAGAGCTACGTTTGGTCGGTACCATGCGTATGGCGGGGCGGCAGGTGGCGTTGATTGCATCACCGGATGGTAATGTGACCAGCGTGAAAGAGGGCAGCTACATGGGCACCGACTATGGACGTGTCGCCCAGATCAAGGCGCAAGAAGTACGTGTTACCGAGCGGGTGTTCACCCAGCGTGAAGGGTGGCAGGAGCGGCAAGTGTCGCTAGTCATCAACGAAAACAACGAGTAAGCGGATAATAGCTCATGGCAGTTACAGCTTGGCGAATCACTCTCAACATGGCCATGGCCGCACTATGTTTACTCTTGCCCTCACTGGCCGCCGCTTCGGTGTTGACCGATATTGACGTCCAGCCGGCCGAGAACGGTGGCACTTACCTTGACCTGCGTTTCACCGGTGGCGTACCTGAACTACGCAGCTACCGCCTGGACTCCCCGCCCCGAGTGACGTTGGATTTGGCAGCCACCCAGAGTGGTCTCGCTGATCGGCGCATCAACGTTAATCGCCATGGTATCGAGCAGATTACCGCTCTGGAGGGCAATGGGCGCATGCGCTTAGTGGTCAATCTCAGCGAGTTGCAAGCGTTTACGTCTAGCGTGCTGGGTGATCGTTTGCGTATCAGCTTTGATGCCGACGATAGCCGCTCTTCTACGCCTTCGCCCGGCATCGCTTCAGCGGGGCTTGAAACCGACGAAGGGCCGCAGATAGAAAATATTGACTTCCGACGCAGCGCAGACGGTGCCGGACGGCTAATGGTCACCTTTGATCGCGATGGCGTCGTGGCAAACGTACGCGAAGGCGGCCCCGATCAAGTGATGGTGGACCTGCGCGATGTGGCGATTTCTGATTCGCTTAACCAGGTCTACGATGTCACCGACTTTGCGACTCCCATCACACGGATTACCCCCCGCGCCAGTCAGGGCGATACCCAGCTAGCCATCGCTACGCAGGGCCCTTATGCGATGATCTCCTCGCAAAATGGTCGCACGCTGACGGTGGAAGTTCAGCCCGCCAGCCAGGATGCGCAGCCCTCTCAGGCGACCGGTGAACGCTTTACCGGCGAGCGTTTGAGCCTTGAATTTCAGGATATCGAAGTGCGCTCGGTGCTAGCAACGCTGGCCGAATTTACCGGGCTAAATTTAGTCGCCAGCGACAGCGTGACGGGGCGCGTGACGCTCAACTTAAACGATGTACCCTGGGATCAGGCGCTTGAGCTGATTCTGCAAAGCCAAGGGCTATCGAGTCGTGAGCAGGGCAATGTGATTGTGGTAGCGCCCGCCAGTGAATTAGCCGATTTAGAGCGCCAGGAGTTAGAGGCGCGCAATCAGCTTGAGACGCTATCGCCGCTAGTCACCGAGTTTATCGAGATCAAGTATGCCCGAGCCGAAGATTTAGCTCAGTTACTGCGTGGAGGTGATGAGGATGGCTTTGGCCTACTCACCGAGCGGGGGCGTGTCAGTATTGATAACCGTACCAATACGTTGCTGGTGCAGGATACCGCCGAACAGGTGCGCGATATTGCCCGCACCATTGAGCGCTTGGATGTTGCCGTTCGCCAGGTGCAAATAGAAGCGCGCATTGTGATCGCCCGGGACACCGCTTCCCGTGAGCTAGGCATCAACTGGGGTATGTCGAGTACGCGCGGCTTTCAAGAAGGTGAAGACGGCACCTTCAGCCGTCGCGATATCAACCCCAATGGCATCAACCGGGCCCAGGGCGGCTTGGCAGTGGATCTTGGCGCTGCCACTGGGCCGGGCACCGGCTTTAGTTTCGGCTACTTGTCCGGCGATATTTTATTAGATTTGGAGCTGCGCGCGCTGGAGAGCGAGGGTAAAAGCCAAACCATTTCTCAGCCCAGAATTATTACTGCCAACCAGCGTACTGCCCGCATCAGCCAAGGTGAAGAGCGCGCCTTCCAGAGCGTGGATGGCAACGACAATCCGGATACCGAGTTCAAAGAAGCCGAGCTGTCGTTGGAAGTCACCCCGCAGATTACGCCGGATAATCGTATTATTATGGATCTGGTGATCAAGAATGACAGTTTCCGTGAATCGGAGTTTGGCGGTGAACCGCCGATTGATACCAACCAGATTGAGACCCAAGTGCTGGTGGATAACGGCCAAACGGTGGTGTTAGGCGGTATTTTGACCACCGAAGAGCTGCGCCAAATCGCCAAAACACCGCTTTTGGGTGATATTCCTTTGCTCGGTAGACTGTTTCGCTATACCGAAGAGAGCAATGAAAAGGTAGAGTTGTTAGTCTTTATTACTCCACGACTTCTAGACGATGGCTTAACGGTTCGCTGATGCAGGATTTACCCAATTTGTTTCTCATAGGCCCCATGGGGGCTGGCAAAAGCACCATCGGTCGCCTGTTGGCGGCAGAGCTCGCGCGCCCCTTTTACGACAGTGACCACGCCATCCAAGACCGCTGCGGTGCCGATATTCCGTGGATTTTTGATGTCGAGGGTGAGCAGGGCTTTCGGCAGCGGGAAATTCATATGATTGATGAGTTAACCCAGCTCTCGCCGGTGGTGGTCGCCACCGGTGGCGGTGCGGTACTCCGCGAAGAAAATCGCCGCGCACTTCGCGAGCGCGGCACGGTGGTGTATCTGTTGACCACCGTCGACCAGCAGCTCAAACGGACTGCGAAAGATCGCAACCGGCCGCTACTGCAGTGTGCCAACCGCGAACAGGTTCTCAATGATATGTTTGCCCAGCGCGATCCGCTCTACCGCGCCACCTCCGATATTGCTGTGCGCACCGACCGGCGCAGCCCGCGTGCGGTGGTCAATGAAATCCTACGCCGGGTGCATCGGCTGGTGGATCCCCTCGAGCCCTCATCACCGTCGGCTGGAACGCTTAACCATAAGGTATCGCAATGATCTCGACAGCCAGTGCGCAACGCACGCTTCATGTTGCTTTAGGCGAGCGTAGCTACCCGATTCATATTGGCACCGGGCTGATTGAGCGTGCCGATATGCTAACGCCTTACCTGACCGGCCAGCAGGTAATGGTGGTTACAAACGAGACCATCGCGCCGCTCTACCTGGAAAAGCTCTGCGCTAGCTTGCCTGATCATCTGGAGGTGCGCACGGTCGTGCTCCCCGATGGCGAGCAGTATAAAACCATCGAGCAGGTCAGCCGTATTTGGGACGCGCTGCTAGAGGCGGGTTTTAACCGCCGCTGCACCCTGATCGCCTTAGGTGGTGGGGTAATTGGCGATATGGTGGGTTATGCCGCCGCTTCCTATCAGCGCGGGGTGGCGTTTATCCAAGTGCCCACCACGCTGCTTTCCCAGGTTGATTCGTCGGTAGGGGGTAAAACCGGCGTTAACCATCCGCTGGGTAAAAACATGATTGGCGCTTTTTGGCAGCCTAAAGCCGTACTGGTGGATATTGATACGCTTAAGAGCCTGCCGCGTCGCGAGCTCTCCGCTGGCCTCGCAGAGGTCATCAAGTACGGACTGATCCGTGACGAAGCGTTTTTAAGCTGGCTGGAAGCGAATATGCCCGCACTGCTCAACGTAGAGCCTGAGGTCATCGCCGAAGCGATTGCGCAAAGCTGTCAAATCAAAGCGGATATCGTTGCCGAAGATGAAACTGAGCAGGGCGTGCGTGCGCTGCTCAATCTGGGCCACACCTTTGGCCACGCCATTGAGGCACACCAGGGCTACGGCAACTGGCTCCACGGGGAGGCAGTGGGTGCTGGCATGGCCATGGCGGCAACGCTTTCCCAGCGCTTGGACTGGATCGACGACGCAGCGCTAGCAAGAAGCCTAGCGGTAATTGAGAGCGCCGAGCTGCCGTTAGCTGCACCGGCGAGTATGTCCAGTGATGACTTTTTAGCACGTATGCGGCTGGACAAGAAAAACATCGATTCGCGACTGCGGTTAGTACTGCTTAACGCCCTGGGCGATGCCTGCGTTAGTGATGCAACGCCCGTTGATGTTCTCCGCACCCTGCTGGACGATTACCCGCGCTGCTAAGTGGTAACGTAATCTTTTCACAACTTAGTCTTTCACAACTTAGTCTTTCAAAACCTGGTCATTTCAAACCTGGTCACTTCACAACCTAGCCAGCTATAGCCGCCCAATGGATCACTCCTTACATAGAGTGGTTTCATTGGGCGGTTTTGTATTCGCTTCGCAAGCCGATTAGTCGAACGCTGTTTTGTATAATCCGTATGCCTTATGCGCTATCGGCATGAGTGTTTGGGCGTCACTTAGACTAAAGTTCAATGGGAAATGGTAAGCGTTAAAATAGCGTTTTAACTGGCTATAAGCATTTGAAGTATATGTGTTTTTTTCTTGAATGAGAATGCAAATACAGGATTTGAAAAGAGTTTCCCTAACGATGTGGGCGCCAAGAGATTGCGCACAACGTGTGCCAATCGCTATGCTGACCGGCCATTTTGTTGCGGCAGCGAATGTGGGAAATACCCCATTCTGGGCAGGTTATAAGCACCATAAAAAAAGCAAAACCTGCCTTTATACCATAAGCACGCTGCTAAAAAAATACGCTGACTAGTAGAGGCACGCCCATGAATAAAGGTCTTCACCAGCCTGGCGAGTTCCGCGATAACTGTGGTTTTGGCCTGATTGCCCATATGGAAGGCCAGGCGAGCCACGATTTGCTGAAAACTGCCATTGAATCCCTGACCTGCATGACTCACCGGGGTGGTATCGCTGCCGACGGCAAAACCGGCGACGGCTGTGGTCTGCTGCTTAAAATGCCGACTCCTTTTATGCAGGCGCTGGCCAAAGAGGCGTTTGATGCTGAGCTTGGCGAACGCTTTGCCGTGGGCGTGGTGTTTCTACCCGACGATGACGCCCGAGAAGCACATGCCCGTGACACTCTGACCGGCGAGCTTGAAGCGCGCGGGCTCAATGTAGTGGGTTGGCGCGATGTGCCGACTGACCCCAGCGTTTGCGGCCCCATGGCGTTGGACTGCCTGCCACGTATTCGTCAGCTGTTTGTGCAGCCAGGCCAGGGCGAACACTTCGATGTCGATCTGTTTATGGCCCGCCGCCGCGCTGAACAAGTGCTACGCGACGAAGAGGACTTCTACGTTGCCTCGCTGTCGTCAGAAGTAGTCTCCTATAAAGGCCTTGTGATGCCGGAAGACCTACCGGCGTTCTACAAGGACTTAAACGACCCGCGCCTGGAAACCGCTATTTGCGTTTTCCACCAGCGCTTCTCGACCAATACTGCACCGCGCTGGCCGCTGGCGCAGCCTTTCCGCCTATTGGCCCACAACGGTGAGATCAACACCATAGAGGCCAACCGCGGCTGGGCGAACTCGCGTAAAGCCAATTTTGTTAACGACCGCTTGCCGGACATCGCCGAGCTGGATGAAATCGTCAATACCACTGGTTCCGACTCCTCCAGTATGGATAACATGCTGGAAGTGCTGCTGACCGGCGGTATGGAGCTGCACCGTGCGGTACGCATGATGGTGCCGCCCGCCTGGCAGAACGTCGAAACCATGGACGCTGAGCTACGCGCCTTCTACGAATACAACTCCATGCATATGGAACCGTGGGACGGCCCCGCGGGCGTGGTGATGACCGACGGCCGCCAAGCGGTGTGTATGCTTGACCGTAACGGCCTGCGCCCAGCGCGCTGGGTAATTACCAAGAACGGCTATATCACCCTGGCGTCGGAAATCGGCACCTACGGCTATAAGCCGGAAGACGTGGTCGCCAAAGGCCGCGTTGGCCCTGGCCAAATGCTCGCCGTGGATACTGAGACCGGCGAAGTGCTGCACACCACCGATATCGATGAGCGGCTGAAATCTGCCTACCCCTACAAGCGTTGGTTGAAGCAGGAGGCGAACTATTTAGAGTCGGCGCTGACCGAACTGGCGCGTTTCCAAACCATGGATACCGATTCGCTCAACGTGCAGCAGAAGATGTTCCAGGTAAGCTTTGAAGAGCGCGACCAGGTGCTGCGTCCGCTGGCGGAGAGCGGCCAGGAAGCCGTTGGTTCCATGGGCGACGATACGCCCATGGCGGTGCTTTCAAGCCGTCCGCGCCTGCTGACGGACTTCTTCCGTCAGAAGTTTGCCCAGGTCACCAACCCGCCCATCGACCCGCTGCGCGAAGCGATCGTCATGTCGCTGGAAACCTGCTGTGGCGCTGAGCTTAACGTTTTTAAAGCGACGCCAGAGCATGCTCATCGCTTGATTTTGACTACCCCAGTACTGTCGCCACGCAAGTTTACGGCGCTGGTGAGTCAGGACGATCCGGCGTTTGCCAGCTATACGCTGTCCCTGGGTTACGACCCTGAGCAGCAGAGCCTGCATCAAGCGCTTAAAGCGCTATGTGAAAAAGCCGAAGCCCAAGTGCGCGCCGGTAAAGTCATTCTGGTTCTGACCGATGCCGAGCTGACGAAAGGGCTGATTCCCATTCAGGCTGCCCTGGCGGTGGGTGCCGTGCACTCTCACTTAGGCCGTTTGGCGCTACGCCCCAACGCTAACATCGTGGTGGAGACCGGCTATGCCCGCGATGCCCACCAAATGGCGGTGCTGTTTGGTGTGGGCGCTACGGCGGTTTATCCGTGGCTCGCCTATCAGGTCATGGCGGATATGCACCGCACGGGCGAGCTGACCGGCAACCCGGCTGATGGTCGCGAGAACTACCGTAAAGGCCTGCAGAAAGGACTGTTCAAAATCCTGTCTAAAATGGGCATCTCGACGCTGGCTTCCTACCGTGGCTCGATGCTATTCGAAGCCGTAGGGCTGGCGGACGAAGTGATGGATATGTGCTTTATCGGCATGGCGTCGCGCATTCAGGGCACCGGCTTCGCCGAGCTACAGATGCAGCAGGCGCTGCTGGCCAAAGATGCCTGGATTCCCCGCAAAGGAATCTCCCAGGGCGGCATGTTCAAGTATGTCCATGGCCACGAGTACCACGCTTATAACCCCGATGTCGTAATGTCGCTGCAGGCGGCGGTTCAGGAAGGCAGCTACACCAAGTGGAAGAAGTTCGCCCAACTGGTAAATGAGCGCCCGGTAGCTACTATTCGTGACTTGCTCAAGCTCAAGACTGTTGAAACGCCGATTGCGCTGGATGAAGTAGAGCCGGTTGAAGAGCTGCTGCCGCGTTTTGATAGCGCCGGTATGTCGCTGGGTGCGCTTTCGCCGGAAGCCCACGAAGCGCTGGCACAAGCCATGAACGAAGCGGGCGGCCGCTCCAACTCTGGCGAAGGCGGCGAAGACCCGTCACGTTACGGCACAATTCGCAGCTCGAAAATCAAGCAGATCGCCTCCGGCCGGTTTGGCGTTACCCCGGCGTACCTGGTCAATGCGGAAGTGCTGCAGATCAAAGTCGCCCAGGGCGCCAAGCCTGGCGAAGGCGGTCAGCTGCCCGGCGGTAAAGTGAACCAGTTGATTGCCCGGCTGCGCTATGCGGTGCCTGGTGTGACGCTGATTTCACCGCCGCCGCACCACGATATTTACTCCATCGAGGATCTGGCACAGCTGATTTTTGACCTCAAACAGGTCAATCCGGATGCCCAGGTGTCAGTGAAACTGGTTTCCGAACCGGGTATCGGCACGATCGCCACCGGCGTGGCCAAGGCTTACGCGGATTTGATTACTGTCTCTGGTTATGACGGCGGAACGGCAGCGAGTCCGCTGACCTCGATCAAGCACGCCGGTTCGCCCTGGGAGCTGGGGCTGCCGGAAGTGCACCAGGCGCTGCGCATCAACGGCTTGCGCGACAAGATTCGCCTACAGACCGATGGCGGCCTGAAAACCGGTTTGGATGTCGTCAAAGCAGCGATTCTAGGCGCCGAGAGCTTCGGCTTCGGTACCGCGCCAATGGTGGCATTAGGCTGTAAGTACCTGCGCATCTGCCACCTCAACAACTGTGCCACCGGTGTCGCCACCCAGGACGACTTCCTGCGCGGCGAGCATTTCCGCGGCACCGTGGACATGGTCAAAAACTACTTCCGTTTTATTGCCGAAGAAGTGCGTGAACTGATGGCGGCGCTGGGCGTGCGTAAGCTCACCGACCTGATCGGGCGTACCGATCTGCTGGAAGTGCTGGAAGGTAATACCGCTTCCCAGCGTAAGCTCGATTTAACGCCGCTGCTGGACAATGATTTTGTACCCAAAGACGCGCCGCAGTTCTGTACCGTTAGCCGTAACGTGCCCCACGATCCCGGTTCTAAAAACCAGGAAGTGTTGGGAGCGCTGAAAGATGCTATTGAAAACCGCTCGGGGGGTGAATTTGATTTCACCATTACCAACTGTGACCGCAGCGTGGCGGCGCTAACATCAGGTGCTATCGCCAAACGCTATGGTGAAGAGGGCCTGGAAGATGCGCCGATCACCGCCCGCTTTACTGGGGTGGCAGGGCAGAGCTTTGGCGTGTGGAATGCCCGCGGCCTAAACCTCTACCTGGAAGGCGACGCCAACGATTACGTCGGCAAGGGCATGAACGGCGGCAGTATCGTGATTGTGCCACCCAAAGTCAGCCAGTTTGAGAGCCATAAAACGGCCATTATCGGCAACACCTGCTTGTACGGTGCCACTGGCGGCACGCTGTTCGCGGCCGGTACCGCAGGCGAGCGCTTTGCAGTGCGTAACTCGGGTGCTTCCGCGGTGATTGAAGGCGCAGGGGACCACTGCTGCGAATACATGACTGGCGGTTTGGTCTGTGTGCTTGGCGAAACAGGCGTTAACTTCGGCGCAGGTATGACCGGTGGGTTTGCCTATGTGTTGGATGAAGAGCGCACCTTCGTGGACAAGTACAACCACGAGCTGGTTGAGATTCATCGCGTCAACACAGAGGCCATGGAGGCGTATCGTCGTCACCTGCGTGAAATGATCGAAGCCTATGTGGCCGCAACGGGTTCCGCGCGTGGGGCGGCTATTTTGGAAGATTTTAGCGACTATGCGCGCCACTTCTGGCTGGTTAAGCCAAAAGCGGCCAGCTTGGGTAGTTTGCTGGATCAGTCTCGGCGTCAGCCGCAATAACCCGCTTATGCCCCTCACGCTGACAGGAGAGAGATCATGGCTAACCGTTTAAATAACGATTTTCAGTTTGTCGATGTGGGTCGTAAGGACCCACAGAAGAAAGATGCCCGCGCCCGTGCCAAAGAGTTCGCGGAAATTTATGAGCCGTTCAAGCCCACCGACGCGGCGAGCCAAGCACATCGCTGCCTGCACTGCGGTAACCCGTACTGCGAGTGGAAGTGCCCAGTGCATAACTACATCCCTAACTGGCTACAGCTGGTAGTGGAAGGCAACATTATTGAAGCCGCTGAGCTGTCGCACAAAACCAATTCGCTGCCCGAAGTGTGTGGCCGCGTGTGCCCGCAAGACCGCCTTTGCGAAGGCGACTGCACGCTGAACGATGGCTTTGGTGCGGTGACCATTGGTTCGGTGGAGAAGTACATCACCGATACGGCGTTTGCCATGGGCTGGCGTCCGGACATGTCTCACGTTACCTGGACCGACAAAAAAGTCGCCATCATTGGTGCAGGCCCTGCGGGCTTGGGCTGTGCGGATATTCTGGCCCGTAACGGCGTTAAACCGGTGGTGTTCGACAAGTACCCGGAAATCGGTGGCCTGCTGACCTTTGGTATTCCCGAGTTCAAGCTGGAAAAGAGCGTGATGGAGCGTCGTCGTGCGGTATTTGAGGAGATGGGCGTCGAGTTCCGCCTGAATACCGAAATCGGCACCGATATCGAGTTTGAAACCTTGATGCAGGAGTACGACGCGGTCTTCCTTGGGATGGGGACTTATAAATACATGGAAGGCGGCTTCCCTGGCGAAGATCTGCCCGGCGTGTACAAGGCGCTGGACTTCCTGATTGCCAACGTCAACCGCTGCCTGGGCTTTGAAAAAGACCCCGAAGATTACATCTCCATGGAAGGCAAGCGCGTGGTCGTGCTGGGCGGCGGTGATACGGCGATGGACTGTAACCGTACTTCCATTCGCCAGAACGCTACCAGCGTGACCTGTGCCTATCGTCGTGACGAGGGCAACATGCCAGGGTCACGCCGTGAAGTCTCCAATGCCCGTGAAGAGGGCGTGGAATTTCTGTTCAACCGTCAGCCGGTCGCGGTCGTCGGTGAAGAGAAGGTCGAAGGCGTGAAGGTGGTACGTACACGTTTGGGTGAGCCGGACGAAAATGGCCGTCAGCGTCCTGAAGTGGTGCCCGGCTCTGAAGAGATCATCGCGGCGGATGCCGTGGTCATTGCTTTCGGCTTCCAGGCAAGCCCGGCGCCGTGGTTCGATAGCTCTAATATCCAAGTCGACGAACGTGACCGCGTCACCGCACCGGAGCACGGCCAGTACGCCTTCCAAACCAGCAACGAAAAAATCTTTGCCGGTGGCGATATGGTGCGCGGTTCTGATTTGGTGGTCACGGCGATTTATGAAGGCCGCCAGGCAGCGGAAGGCATTCTGGACTATCTGGGCGTATAGAGCGTGTCTGATGCATAGAGCAGCTCCAGGGATAGGTCGTAGCGAGGGTCTTTTGTCATGGATGACAAAAGTAGCGCCCAGGGAAGGGTTCACAGCGCCCTCGCGGAGACCTATCGCTGGGGCGGTTGCACAAGAGTGATTAGGGTGAGTAGTTTTGGCTGCTCAGTTCAAATTGAGCCTTAGGTCGTAATCTGCTAGTCTGTCGACCCATCCTGGCGTGGCTTTCTGCCGTGCCTTCTGATCACGTTTCGACAGGTTATCCATGACACGATATATCTTCGTGACCGGCGGCGTTGTGTCCTCTCTTGGCAAGGGCATCGCCTCCGCCTCGCTTGCGGCGATTTTAGAGGCCCGCGGCCTTAAGGTCACCATGCTCAAGCTCGACCCGTACATCAACGTGGATCCGGGCACCATGAGCCCCTTCCAGCACGGTGAGGTGTTCGTCACAGAAGATGGCGCCGAAACCGACCTTGATCTCGGGCATTACGAGCGCTTTATTCGCACCAAAATGACCCAGCGCAACAACTTTACGACCGGTCGTGTCTACGAGCACGTACTGCGTAAAGAGCGCCGTGGCGATTATCTAGGCGGCACCGTTCAGGTGATCCCGCATATCACCGACGAGATTAAACAGCGCGTTTACGCGGGCGGTGAAGGTTTTGATGTGGCGCTGGTGGAAATCGGCGGCACGGTCGGTGATATCGAATCACTGCCTTTTCTTGAGTCCATTCGCCAAATTCGTAGTGAGCAGGGTGCCAACCGCGCGCTGTTTATGCACCTGACTTTGGTGCCCTACATTAAGACGGCGGGCGAGACCAAGACCAAACCGACCCAGCACAGCGTTAAAGAGTTGCGCTCGATCGGTATCCAGCCGGATATTTTGATTTGCCGCAGCGAAGTTGAGCTGGAAGAGAGCGAGCGGCGCAAAATCGCCCTGTTCACCAACGTCGAAGAGCGTGCCGTGGTCCCGCTTCAGGATGCCGATACAATCTACCGTATTCCGCTGATGCTCCACGAGCACGGTCTGGATGAGATTGTTTGCGACAAGCTGCGTCTTGAAGCGCCTGAAGCGGATTTGTCTGAGTGGGTGAAGGTGCTCGATGCCAAGCTCAACCCGCTCAAGTCGGTTAGCATCGCCATGGTTGGTAAGTACATGGAGCTGCTGGATGCCTACAAGTCGCTCAACGAAGCGCTGATTCACGCCGGTATCCAGGGCCGTATCAAGGTCAACGTCGACTATATTGACTCTGAAGATATAGAGCGTCACGGCACCGAGCGACTGGCGGGTAAAGACGCCATTCTGGTGCCCGGCGGCTTTGGCGAGCGCGGCGTAGAAGGCAAGATCATGACCGCTCAATTCGCCCGCGAAAACAACGTGCCCTATTTAGGCATTTGCCTGGGTATGCAGGTCGCGGTGATTGAGTTTGCTCGTAACGTGGCTGGTTGGAGTGATGCCAACTCCACCGAGTTCACCCACGATACCCAGCACCCGGTAGTCGGTTTGATCACCGAGTGGCTAAGCCCAGAAGGCAAAGTCGAGCTGCGCGATGCGGCGTCTGATTTAGGCGGCACTATGCGTTTAGGTGGTCAGGTGTGTCATTTGACATCGGGCACCAAAGCGCGCGAAGCCTATGGCTCGGATGAGATTGTCGAGCGCCACCGTCACCGCTTCGAGGTCAATAACCAGTTTATTGATGAGCTTGAAAAAGCCGGTTTGGTTGTTTCAGGCAAGAGCGTTGACCAATCGCTGGTTGAAGTCATCGAGCTGGCTGACCACCCTTGGTATGTAGCCTGCCAGTTCCACCCGGAGTTCACGTCTACTCCCCGGGATGGTCATCCGCTCTTCTCAGGCTTTGTGAATGCCGCCTTGGAGCACAAGACAGCGCGCAGTCGCGCCCATGCGAATGCGCAGGAATAAGAGGGCAAAAGCATGGCTTCTCAAGAACGACCTCAAGAGCGTCACATTAATGTTGCCGGCTTAACCGCCGGCAATTCATTGCCGCTAATGCTGTTGGGCGGCATGAACGTGCTGGAGTCTGCCGAGCTTGCCGACGAAGTCGCCCAAGCCTACGTCACGGTGACTCAAAAGCTGGGCATGCCCTACGTTTTCAAGGCCAGCTTTGATAAAGCCAACCGCAGTTCGATTCACTCCTACCGCGGGCCGGGACTTGAGAAAGGCCTGCAGATCCTGGCCGATATCAAAGCTCGCCACAACGTACCGATCATCACTGACGTTCACGAGCCCTGGCAGGCGCAAGCGGCCGCTGAAGTCGCCGACATTATCCAACTGCCGGCTTTTTTGGCTCGCCAAACCGATTTGGTGGTCGCCATGGCCAAAACCGGCGCGGTCATCAATATCAAGAAGCCGCAGTTTTTGGCGCCCCATGAAATGCGTCATATCCTCAGCAAATTCCAGGAAGCCGGTAACGATCAGTTGATGCTTTGCGAGCGCGGCTCAAGCTTTGGTTACAACAATCTAATTGTTGATATGCTGGGCTTTGGTGATATGAAGCAAACCGGCTATCCGGTATTTTTCGATGTGACCCACGCGCTGCAACGCCCCGGTGGGCGTGCCGACAGCGCGGACGGTCGTCGTGCCCAGGTGGCTGAATTGGCCCGGGCGGGGGTGGCTGTCGGCCTTGCAGGACTGTTTTTGGAAGCCCACCCTGACCCTGATAACGCCAAATGCGATGGGCCCTGCGCATTGCCGCTGGATCAGCTAGAGCCGTTCTTAACTCAGCTTGCCCAGTTGGATGCGCTGGTGAAAGGGTTTGAGCCGCTAACGATTCGCTAGGCCATGTTTTACTAAGCCATGTTTCGCTAATCAGGTCGCTATATTAATAATTTTATCTGACTAACAGGAAAGGATACTGCCATGACCAAAATTGTTGCTATCAGTGCGTTGGAAGTGCTCGATTCCCGTGGTAACCCGACCGTACAGGCGCACGTACGTCTTGCTAGTGGTGCTGTTGGTGAAGCCTGTGCTCCTAGCGGTGCTTCCACCGGCTCCCGGGAAGCGTTAGAGCTGCGCGACGGCGATAAGTCGCGCTACCTAGGTAAAGGCGTGCTGAAAGCAGTCGATGCGGTTAATGGCAAAATTCGTGATGCACTGCTGGGTATGGATGCACGTGATCAGCGCGGCCTGGACGATGCCATGCTGGCGCTTGACGG
The DNA here is from genome assembly GCF_029854215.1 of Halomonas alkaliantarctica. Taxonomy (NCBI): domain Bacteria; kingdom Pseudomonadati; phylum Pseudomonadota; class Gammaproteobacteria; order Oceanospirillales; family Halomonadaceae; genus Vreelandella; species Vreelandella neptunia. The sequence goes on from NZ_CP122961.1 coordinate 747,170, forward strand.
CACCGAGAACAAAGCCAACCTGGGCGCTAATGCCATTCTAGCGGTATCCCTGGCAGCTGCTAAAGCCGCTGCTAACGCCAAAGGCGTGCCGCTGTATGCCCACATTGCTGAACTCTACGGTCAACCTGGCCAGTACAGCATGCCGGTGCCGATGATGAACATCATTAACGGCGGCGAGCATGCGGATAATAACGTCGATATCCAGGAATTTATGGTGCAACCAGTGGGTGCGCCTAACTTCCGTGAAGGGTTGCGCATGGGCGCGGAAATTTTCCACGCGCTGAAGAAAGTGCTCTCAGCGAAAGGCCTTTCCACGTCCGTTGGCGATGAGGGCGGCTTTGCGCCTAACCTGGCATCTAACGCTGATGCGCTAGCGGTGATTAAACAAGCCGTTGCCGATGCAGGCTACGAGCTGGGTAAAGACGTAACGCTGGCGCTGGACTGTGCTTCTTCTGAATTCTATAAAGACGGTCAGTACAACCTTTCCGGTGAAGGTAAAAGCTACGACGCCGAGGGCTTTACCGACTATCTAGCAGGTCTGTGCGCCGATTATCCCATCGTGTCCATCGAAGACGGCATGGATGAATCCGATTGGGCGGGCTGGAAAGCGCTAACCGACAAGCTCGGTGATAAAGTGCAGTTGGTGGGCGATGACCTGTTCGTGACCAATACCAAAATTCTCAAGCGCGGTATCGATGAGCAAATTGGTAACTCTATCCTGATCAAGTTCAACCAGATCGGCTCGCTCTCCGAGACCCTGGACGCAATTAAGATGGCGCAGGATGCAGGTTTTACGGCGGTCATTTCGCACCGCTCCGGTGAAACCGAAGATACCACCATTGCCGATTTGGCGGTGGGCACCTGCGCCGGTCAGATTAAAACGGGCTCGCTGTGCCGCTCTGATCGGGTCGCCAAGTATAACCGTTTGCTGGTGATTGAAGCGGAACTGGGCGATGTGACTTACCCAGGTTTGAAAGCCATTAAGGGGCAATAAAACGCCAATACCGAGCGAGCTTTTAGTCCGGCTTGTAAGAGATGTCTCAAGATTTTGTAAGAGATATCTTACAAATACCGACGAGAATCGCTCGGGTTAAAGTAAAAATAGTGTTTTTTGCCACTAATTTAAACTTAACTTATTGTTTTTTAGTCAGTTTTTGTTAAAAGGCGAGTCATATTGACTCGCCTTTTTGCATTTTGACCTTGTTGAGAAGCCGCCGTGATCTGCCACAATGGACGCAGGACAAGGGGAGGCAGGGATGCTTTAGTCAGGATGCAACGGGATGTAAGGTCAGATGCGCCGGGTGATACAGTGAGGTGAGCCCCGGCAAGGAAGTCATCTGAGGAGGTTGATCCAGGGAGTGGTCAGAGGAAGTGCTTGGAGCGGGCGGCCTACGGGTCGCCTTTTTTTTGCCCGCGATTTGGGAACACATTTTTGGCGACCGATTTTCGACGGCACAATAAAAACCAGCGCTGTTTTAAAAACAAGCGCTGGTTTTAAACAGGAGCATTGATCGCCGCGATGCCTAGCGCTCTAGCTTCTCCAGCTTACCTGGCTTGCCGTCCCACTCTTCGGCATCCGGCAGCGGATCTTTTCGCTCGGCAATGTTAGGCCATACTTCGGCCATTTCAGCGTTAATCTCGATAAAGGCCTCCTGTCCATCCGGCAGCTCATCCTCGGAGAATATCGCCTCGGCGGGGCACTCAGGCTCACACAGCGCGCAGTCGATACACTCGTCAGGATGAATGACCAGGAAGTTTGGGCCCTCGTAAAAACAGTCGACCGGGCAGACTTCCACACAGTCGGTGTATTTGCACTGGATGCAGTTCTCGGTAACGACAAACGTCATCTTGCTATCCCTCTTGCAGGGCCGGGACACTCCCAGCCATGGTCAATCGTGAATGGTTATAAATCAGCCGTTTTTTATAAGCTAAAAGTTTGAGCGACATTCTAGAGGTGCGCTTACCTGGCGGCAAGCGCCATATGATTCCAGTTGGTAGCAATCCCAGTACAGGTTTCCGCGGGAGCACTACTTTCGACATCTGACCGCCATGGATGGCGGAAATGCCGAAATAGTCGGGAACATTTTCCGGCCCTGTCGAAATACCCTCGCTTCAACCTGTCCTGACACCTGAATCTCAGTTATAGACTTTATTCTATAAGCACCATTAGATCAGGTCTCGCCACTGATACAACAGCGATAGCGCTTCCCGCGGCGTTAAGTCATCCATATCGACATTTTCCAATGCCTCAACCACCGGATGCGGCGCAGCGGCGAACAGGTCGTTTTGCTGGGGCGTGGTCCGCCGCGCCTGTGCCGTGTTATCCATATCGCGCTGTTCCAGGCTCATCAGCTTTTCACGAGCCCGCTTAATTACATGAGTTGGGACACCCGCCAACTGCGCCACCTGTAAGCCGTAGCTCTGACTGGCCGGGCCCGCCTCAATGCGGTGCATAAACACAATGTTATCGCCATGTTCGGTCGCCGTGAGGTGGATATTGGCAACCCCTTCCATATGTTCAGGCAGCGCCGTCATTTCAAAGTAGTGGGTTGCAAACAGCGTTAGCGCACGGCCTTTCGCCAAATACTCTGCGCTTGCCCAGGCGAGTGACAGACCGTCAAAGGTGCTGGTGCCGCGGCCAATTTCATCCATCAAAATCAAGCTTTGCTGGGTGGCATTGTGGAGAATGTTCGCGGTTTCAGTCATCTCGACCATAAAGGTGGAGCGGCCGCCGGCCAAATCGTCCGATGAGCCAATGCGGGTAAAGATCCTATCCAATGGGCCGATCTCGGCGGCGTCAGCGGGCACAAAGCTGCCGCAGTGGGCGAGAAGGGCGATTAGCGCGGTTTGACGCATGTAGGTTGATTTACCGCCCATATTAGGGCCGGTAATAATCAACATATGCTGGTCAGGATTGAGCGTCACGTCGTTGGGCACAAAGGGCGTTTCGCTTACCTGTTCGACGACAGGATGCCGTCCAGCGTCAATTTGAATGCCGGTGGATTCACTTAGCGTTGGGCGTACCCAATTCAGCGCCTCGGCGCGCTCGGCAAAGGCGCACAGCACATCCAGTTCTGCCAGCGCTTGCGAGGTGCTCTGCAGCGCGTGAAGGCTTTCGTTGAGATCGCCCAACAAGCGATCGTAAAGCCATTTTTCACGCGTCAGCGCGCGTGATTTAGCGGAGAGCGCCTTATCTTCAAACTCTTTGAGCTCGGGAATAATAAACCGCTCGGCGTTTTTAAGCGTCTGGCGGCGAATATAGTCGGCGGGAGCCTGCTGAGCCTGGGAACGGGGCAGTTCGATAAAGTAGCCGTGCACCCGGTTGTAGCCCACTTTGAGATTGGCTAGCCCCGTGCGCTCACGCTCGCGTATCTCTAGCTGAATTAGGTAGTCGCCGGCGTTCTCTGCCATGCCGCGATGCTCATCCAGCTCGGCATCAAAGCCGTCGGCAATTACGCCACCATCGCGGATCACCACCGGTGGGTTCTCGACCAGCGCCCGGCTGAGCATATCGGCCATTTCTGGGTAGGGGCGAATATGCGGGCGCAAGTTGTCCAGCGCGCTGCCGCTTTCTACCTCGCTTAGCTGCTGCTCCAGTTCAGGGAGTGTTACCAGTGCATCGCGCAGCCGCGCCAAGTCGCGCGGGCGGGCACTATACAACGCTACCCGGGCCAGAATTCGCTCCACGTCGCCCACCGCGCTCAACGTCTCGCGCAGCGGCATATAGGCAGCATCCAGGCTTAGCAACGCCACCCCTGCATGACGGGCCTGGACAATCTCGCGTTGACGCAGCGGGCGATTGAGCCAGCGCTTGAGCAGCCGCGAACCCATGGCGGTGGTACAGGTATCCAGCACGCTGGCCAGGGTGTTGTCGCTACTGCCGCCCAGGTTGATATCAATTTCCAGATTACGGCGGCTGGCGGCGTCGATCACCACCGCGTCGTCGCGGTTTTCAACGCTGATCGCGGTCACGTGGGGCAGTCGCGAGCGCTGGGTGTCCCGGGCGTAATCGATCAGTACCCCCGCGGCAATCAGCGCGGTGGTTAAATGCGCGCAGCCAAAGCCGCGTAAATCCTGCACTTCAAACTGGTCGCACAGACTACGGGTGGCGCTCTCCAGATCAAACAGCCACTCGCCCTGGCGGCGCAGGCTGCGTTTCTGCGACCAGGCCTCGGGTAGCGTCAGGCTTTCGGGCACTAGTAGTTCAGCCGGGGAGAGGCGCGTCAGCTCGGCGAGCATTTCGGCTTCGCTGGCTACTTCAAGTACGTTGAAGCGGCCGCTGGAGAGCTCCAGCCAGGCAAGGCCCCAGCTCTCTTTTCCGGGCGAAACGGATACCAGCACGTTGTCGCGTCGCGCATCGAGCAACGCTTCATCGTGGAGCGTGCCGGGGGTGACGATACGTACTACCTGGCGATCGACGGGCCCTTTGCTGGTCGCGGGGTCGCCAATTTGCTCACAAATAGCCACTGACTCGCCACCGGCGACGAGGCGGGCCAGATAGCCTTCAGCACTATGATAAGGTACACCCGCCATCGGGATCGGCTTGCCGCCTGACTGGCCGCGCTGGGTGAGGGTAATATCCAGCAGGGCGGCGGCGCGTTTGGCGTCGTCGAAAAACAGTTCGTAAAAATCCCCCATGCGGTAGAACAGCAATACCTCGGGGTGCTCGCGTTTAATCTTTAGATACTGCGTGATCATTGGCGTGTTAGGGGGAATGGCCTGTGACATGGGCGTCCTGATTGAGCAGTTTCTTTGAGAAAGTTAAACACAGTATTCTACGCTGAACGGACGACTTACTTGAAGGAGCGACGATAGTGCCCAGCGAAACTAGTCTGAAAAATCTTGATTTAACCTTGTTGGCTCAGCGGCTGGGGCGACTGTGTAAGCAGTTGAATGTGGAAGTGACCGTCGCTGAATCATGCACGGGGGGCGGCATTGCCAGCGCAATTACCGGGGTGGCGGGTAGCTCTGACTATTTCACGACGGGCTATGTGACCTATGCGAATACCGCTAAAACGCGCTTATTGGGGGTGCCGGAGGCCACACTGGCCGAACACGGTGCAGTAAGCGAAGAGGTGGTTAATGCCATGGTGGTAGGCGCCTGCCGAGAAAGTGGTGCGGGATTAGCCGTTGCCGTTAGCGGTGTGGCCGGGCCGGATGGCGGCAGTGATACGAAACCGGTGGGTACAGTTTGGTTGGCCTGGGGAGATACGACCGTCCAGGAGGCCGAATGCTTCCACTTTCCTGGTGACCGCCAAGCAGTGCGAGAGCAGGCTGTGCGTCAAGCCTTGGTGGGGCTGGTAGCACGCCTGAATGAGCGCGAGAAGTCGAGTAAGACAAAGCAGCAGTAAGAAAAAATAGTTGTGAGAAAGCGCGATCAATGATTTGTTTACGACGCAATCTTTGGCATACTACTGGCTAATTATACAGCTTGTTATGAGGAATCTCTGAATGGCTCAGGATGACAACCGCACTAAAGCGCTAAACGCAGCACTCACCCAAATCGACCGTCAGTTCGGCAAGGGCACCGTTATGCGTCTTGGCGACGCGCCGCGTGTCGTCATGCCGTCGGTTTCCACCGGTTCATTGGGTCTGGATATCGCTCTCGGCATCGGCGGCCTGCCGTTTGGGCGGGTGTGCGAAATCTTTGGCCCGGAATCGTCGGGTAAAACGACCCTGACCCTTTCGGTGATTGCTCAGGCGCAAAAGCAGGGCAAAGTGTGTGCCTTCGTGGATGCCGAGCACGCCCTTGACCCCAGCTACGCAGAAAAGCTGGGCGTTAACCTGGATGACCTGCTGGTTTCCCAGCCAGACACCGGCGAGCAGGCGCTGGAAATTACCGACATGCTGGTACGCTCCGGCGGTGTTGATGTGATCGTTATTGACTCGGTCGCTGCACTAACTCCCCGCGCTGAAATCGAAGGCGAAATGGGTGATTCCCACGTTGGCCTGCAGGCGCGTTTGATGTCCCAGGCGCTGCGTAAAATCACCGGTAATATCAAAAACGCAAACTGTCTGGTGATCTTCATCAATCAGATCCGCATGAAGATCGGCGTCATGTTTGGTAGCCCCGAAACCACTACCGGCGGTAACGCACTGAAGTTCTATGCCAGCGTGCGTCTGGATATTCGTCGTACCGGCTCGGTGAAAGTGGGTGATGAAGTCACCGGTAACGAAACCCGCGTGAAAGTAGTCAAAAACAAGGTGGCACCGCCATTCCGTCAGGCTGAATTCCAGATTCTTTACGGTAAAGGTATCTACCACGCCGGTGAGGTCATCGACCTGGGCGTTCAGTGCAATCTGGTCGACAAAGCCGGTGCCTGGTACAGCTATAAAGGTAAGAAAATCGGTCAGGGTAAAGCCAATTCAGCGCTGTATCTGGAAGAGCACCCGGACATTATGCTCGAAATCGAAACACAGATTCGTGAACAGCTCCTGGCCAAGCCCGATCCTAAAAAGGAGAAGGAAGATGCACCTGCCGAAGCAGCGGCAGAGCTGGATGCGGGTGATGACGATCTGCTTTAAGCCGATTCTAGCCAAGCCGACGCTGTCTAAGCTGATTTTGTCTAAAGCAAGCTGATGGCATTCACCTCCCAGCGTGATGCCACGCCTCGTGATATCGCTATTGGCTTACTGGCTCGGCGCGAATACTCCCGCGCCGAGCTTGCCCAGCGTCTGAAGAAAAAAGCCTTCGAAGATGCCGCTATTGATGAGTGCCTGGACGCCTTGGTTGAACAAGGGCTGCAGTCCGACGCTCGCTTTGCGGCTAGCTTCGTGCGCTCGCGCATTCTGCGTGGCCAAGGTGTGATTCGTATTAAAGGCGAGTTGCGTCAACGCGGCGTTGACCAGGAAACCCTTAATACCGCTTTTGAAGAGGTGGAAGAGGGCGAGCAGGTCGATTGGTTTGAGCTAGCCCGGGAAACCCTGGCGCGGCGCTTTGATAGCCCCGGTGAGACACCCAAAGAGCGCGCTAGGCGCGAACGTTTTCTCGCCAGTCGCGGTTTTGATTTTGAACAAATTCGCTACGCACTCTCTTGTCTTTAATACGTTTTCCCCAGCCTGTAAAACTCCCCCTCTTACATTTCTAATTGCGCTCTAATACGCTTGTTCATCTGGTTGTCCACACCGCTGTTTGCCTTTCTGCCACTAAGTGCGGCTTTAGTCGTTTGACAACTGCGCTATAATGGCTGCTTTGCGACCCCTGAGGGTAGCGGCAACAGCGCCCTGGGACATCACGCTTTCTTGTTACGGATACCCTATGAAAAGCGCAGAGATTAGACAGGCCTTTCTTACCTTCTTCGAAGAGCAGGGGCATACGATTGTGCCCACCAGCTCTTTAGTGCCGGGCAATGACCCGACGCTGCTGTTTACCAATGCCGGTATGGTGCCGTTTAAAGATGTATTTCTGGGCCGCGACCCGCGCCCTTACGTGCGCGCCACCTCTGCGCAGCGCTGCGTTCGTGCGGGCGGAAAGCATAACGACTTAGACAACGTCGGTTATACCGCTCGCCACCACACCTTTTTTGAAATGCTGGGTAACTTCAGCTTTGGTGACTACTTCAAACGTGACGCCATTCGCTTTGCCTGGGTGTTTTTAACCGAAACGCTGGGACTCCCCAAAGACAAACTATGGGTAACGGTTCATATCAGTGATGATGAAGCTGAGCGCATCTGGAAAGATGAGATCGGCATCGACCCAGAGCGTTTCTCCAAGCTGGATGAAGACAACTTCTGGCAGATGGGCGACACAGGACCCTGTGGCCCTAGCTCGGAAATCTTCTTCGACCATGGCCCAGAGGTATGGGGTGGGCCGCCGGGCAGTCCGGAAGAGGACGGCGATCGCTATATCGAAATCTGGAACCTGGTGTTCATGCAGTTTGATCGCGATGCCCAGGGCACGCTCAACCCGCTGCCTAAGCCCTCCATCGATACCGGTATGGGGCTGGAGCGTGTCGCCGCCGTGATGCAGGGCGTGCACTCCAATTACGAAATCGACTTGTTCCAGAACCTGCTGCAGGCTGCGGCTAAAGCCACTGGTCACCCTGATACCGCCACGCCTTCGCTGCGCGTAATTGCCGACCATATCCGTTCCTGCGCCTTCCTGATTGCCGATGGCGTGCTGCCTTCCAACGAAGGGCGCGGCTATGTACTGCGTCGGATCATCCGCCGCGCGATTCGTCACGGCCACAAGCTTGGCGCAGTAGAGCCGTTCTTCCACAAGCTGGTTGAAGCGCTCGACGCCGAGATGGGCGATGCCTATCCGGAGCTGCGTGAAGCGAGCGATCAAATCGCCCGAGTGCTGCTGAAAGAAGAGGAGCAGTTCGCGCGCACCCTGGATCACGGTATGGGGCTATTGAATGCGGCCCTGGCCGAACTCGATGGCAAGGTCCTGCCGGGTGAAACAGTGTTTAAGCTTTACGACACCTACGGCTTTCCCTTCGATCTCACCGCCGACGTCTGTCGTGAACGCGGCGTTACCCTGGACGAAGAGGGGTTTCAGCAGGCGTTAGAGGCCCAGCGCGAACGCGCACGGGCAGCCAGCCAGTTCGGCGCCGACTACAGCGCCTCTATCGAATTAGAAGGTGAAACGGCCTTCACCGGCTACGACCGCTTGGAAGATCAGGCCAAGGTAACGGCGCTGGTCGATAGCGAAGGCAATGCACTGGCCGCGCTGGAAGCGGGTCAGAAGGGCGTCGTGGTCCTAGACCGCACGCCGTTTTACGGCGAGTCAGGCGGCCAGGTGGGCGATACCGGCTACCTGTATGTCGATGGGGGGCGTTTCCAGGTCACGGATACCCAGAAGCAGAGCGGTCATCATCTCCACCAGGGCATGATGGTAGAAGGCTCGCTAAGCGTGGGTGCCAGCGTGCGCGGCGAAGTGGATGCCAGCCTGCGCACAGCCACTATCCGCAATCACTCGGCCACCCACCTGCTGCATAAAGCGCTACGCATGGTGTTGGGTGATCACGTGCAGCAGAAAGGTTCGTTGGTTAACGCCGAGCGCTTGCGCTTTGACTTTAGCCACTTCGAGCCGATGACCGCCGAACAGCTGGCGGAAGTCGAGCGGCTGGTCAACGAGCAGATTCTGGCTAATGCACCGACCAGGATCGAGCAGATGAGCCTGGATCAAGCCAAGGCCAAGGGCGCTGCTGCGCTGTTTGAGGCCAAATACGCCGAGAACGTCCGCGTACTGACCATTGGTGCCGACGACTTTTCTATTGAGTTGTGCGGTGGTACCCACGTGGCGCGCAGCGGCGATATTGGCTGCTGCCATGTGATGAGCGAAGTAGGCATTGCTTCCGGTGTGCGCCGCATCGAAGCGATTACCGGCGAAAATGCGCTGGCCTACTTCCGTGAGCAGGAAGCCCGCCTCGAACGCTTGGGGGAACGCTTGAAGACCAAACCTGAGCAGGTCGAAGCGCGGGTAGAATCACTGGTTGAGCGCAACCGTAGCCTGGAAAAAGAGCTTGAGCAGCTCAAGGCCAAACTAGCCAGTGCTGCCGGTAGCGATATGCTCAGTCAGGTGCAGGAGATTAACGGCGTTAAGCTGCTGGCGACGCAGCTGGATGGCGTGTCAGGCAAAGATCTGCGCGGCGTGCTTGATCAGCTAAAGAACAAGCTAAGCTCTGGGGTGATTATCCTCGGCGTTGCCGACCAGGCGGCGGGCAAAGTGAGCCTGATCGCCGGGGTAACCCAGGATCTGACCAGCCGAGTGAAAGCCGGTGAACTGGTCAACCATGTTGCTTCCCAGGTGGGAGGGAAGGGCGGCGGTCGCCCCGATATGGCCCAGGCGGGAGGTAGTCAACCCGATGCCTTGCCAGATGCGTTGAAGAGCGTCCCAGCATGGTTGGAAAACGCGCTTAGCTAAACCATAAGGCCGGTGGCATTATTGTTACCGGCCTTATTTGTGACAATTTCACCCTCCATTCCCGAACGCATAGGAAAAACGGCATATGGCACTATACGTACAGAAGTTCGGCGGCACTTCGGTGGGCTCTGTCGAGCGTATCAAGGCCGTAGCGGAAAAGGTTAAGGGCTTCCGCGATCAAGGCCATCAGATAGTGGTCGTGGTCTCCGCCATGAGCGGCGAAACTAATCGGCTTACCGATATGGCGCAGGCGCTTAACGACGATCCCGCGCCGCGCGAGATGGATATGCTGCTGTCGACCGGTGAGCAGGTGACTATTTCACTGCTTGCTATGGCGCTTCAGCAAATCGGTGTGCCAGCCACTTCGCATACTGGCGCCCAGGTAGGCATTCACACCGATAGCGCCTATACCAAGGCGCGTATCCAACGCATTGAAACCGAAGACCTGAAGGCCGACCTGGAAGCTGGGCAGGTAGTGGTCGTGGCCGGATTCCAAGGGGTTGATGAAGACGGCAATATCACTACCCTGGGTCGCGGCGGTTCCGACACCACGGGTGTGGCGTTGGCCGCCGCGCTGGGTGCTGATGAATGCCAGATTTATACCGATGTTGACGGGGTATACACCACTGACCCCCGTGTCTGCTCCAAAGCTCAGCGCTTAACGAGCATCACCGTCGAAGAGATGCTGGAACTGGCCAGTCTCGGTTCTAAAGTGCTGCAGATCCGTGCGGTAGAGTTTGCCGGTAAGTACAACGTGCCCCTGCGGGTGCTGTCGAGTTTTGAAGATGGCCCCGGTACCCTAATTGTTGCAGAAGCCGACCAAGACGAGGACGCTATGGAAGAACCACTGATCTCCGGTATCGCCTTTACCAAAAATGAAGCAAAATTAACCTTGCTCAATACGCCGGATGTGCCGGGTGTAGCATCGCGCATTCTAGGTCCGATTGCCGATGCCAATATCGAAGTTGATATGATCGTTCAGAACGTGGCGCCAGCCGGTGACTATACCGACTTTACCTTTACGGTTGCCAAGGGCGATTACAAAGCCACTAAGAAGCTGCTTGAAGAGACGGTGATCCCTGATCTGGGCGGCGGTGAGCTGCGCGGTGATGACAATATCGCTAAGGTTTCTTTAGTGGGTGTGGGCATGCGTTCTCACGCGGGTGTGGCATCAAAAATGTTCCGCGTACTAGCCGACGAAAACGTCAATATCCGTATGGTCTCCACTTCTGAAATTAAAATTTCGGTCGTTATTGATGAGAAACATATGGAGCTTGCCGTTAACGCATTACACAAAGCTTTTGGTCTAGATAAGGCAGATATCGAATCGGAATAACATTTATGCCTTAAACCTTCTACGCTGAGGATGTACTTGCTGCCTTGTGGTGGTGAGCTTTCTTTCAACGGGAGGTATAAGGTGTTATGAAGCCGGGGTGATTGGTGACAGGCAGCACTATGCCGCATAATGGCGTGGTGTTGCCACCGGCTGACATATCCCGTTGCATAAAACGACTGAAAAGGAGATCAGCCATGCTCATCCTAACTCGCCGTGTTGGCGAAACCCTGATGATCGGTGATGAAATCACCGTCACCGTGCTAGGTGTGAAAGGCAATCAAGTACGTATTGGCGTAAATGCGCCTAAAGACGTAGCAGTCCATCGTGAAGAGATTTACCAGCGTATTCAGCGTGAACGAAGCAGTGAAAACGAAGTGGAATAAGACTGGCGGGCTCGCACGATGAAACGATGCTTAAAGCGTAAAATTAGTTGTAAGATATGGCCGGTGCGAAAAAAATCCGTAGAAGACTAGACACAAGAAGGCTAAATCGGTAATATTCGCGCCGTGCCGTTGAGGAGAGGTGGCCGAGTGGCTGAAGGCGCTCCCCTGCTAAGGGAGTATAGGGTTTATAGCCCTATCGAGGGTTCGAATCCCTCTCTCTCCGCCAATCGCATGGCCAGTGCTTAGAGTTAGTAAGTATGTGGTCACAAGGTATGCGCCCGTAGCTCAGCTGGATAGAGTACCTGACTACGAATCAGGGGGTCGGAGGTTCGAATCCTCCCGGGCGCGCCACCTTCTTGATACTTGTTGGCGATCCAGTAGCAGATGAAGTGGTTGCAAAGTGTCAGATCAGTAAAAGTTCGACGCAACATCACGCGCCCGTAGCTCAGCTGGATAGAGTACCTGACTACGAATCAGGGGGTCGGAGGTTCGAATCCTCCCGGGCGCGCCAGATTCCAAAACCCGCTCTCTTGTTTAGAGCGGGTTTTCTGTTTCCAGCCTGACCAGTTTCCAGCCTGACCGGAAGTAGCTCGCGCCCCGGTCTTGCGATCGTTTGTAGCGCCCCCGCTTTGCGGTAGGGCGCTTTTTTTTGCCTGTTAAATGGGTAGCTGCAACAGAAAGGCTAAGCCTGTAGTACGGCGTGCTGTTCGTCGACGACGAGGCTGTCGAGCAGTTGATCTAGCACGGTGAGGCGCTTTACGCGCTGAAAATTCTGCTCAGCGTCACTGCTGCCTTGGCGCATTTGCGCTAGCCACTGCTTTACCAGCGAGACCACGACACGGTCTGGCAACTGCTGGCGCTGAAGGGCGGCGTACTCTTTGAGCACATTGGCGCGCATCGTCCAGCTGCTTTCGGGCAGCCGCTCGCCTGTTCGCAGCCAATGGCGAATGCGTGGTGCCAACCAAGGGTCGGCCAGTGCGCTGCGTCCCAGCATTACGTCGCGACATCCTGACAGAGTGCGGGCCTTCCAGTAATCTTCCAGCGTCCAGATATCGCCATTGGCGACAACCGGAATGCTCACCTGGCGGCGGATTTTGCCGATCCACTCCCAATGCGCCGGAGGTCGGTAGCCCTCGTCTCGGGTGCGTGCATGTACCACCAGCTGTGCGGCACCACCTGCTTCGGTGGCTTGGGCGCAGGCCACCGCTAAGCGGCGATTGGCGAAGCCCAGGCGAATCTTGGCAGTCACGGGGATTTCGCCGTCTAAAGCGTCGTGAACGGCTTTAACCGCTTGGTAGACGCGATCAGGCTGGCGCAGTAGCGAAGCGCCGCCATCGTGCCGGTTAACCAGTTTGGCAGGGCAGCCGAAGTTAAGGTCGACGCTCACCGCGCCTAAGCTAAGCGCCTGGCGCGCGTTGGCCGCCAGGGCGACTGGGTCAGAACCCAGTAGCTGTAAATGCACCGGAATACCGCTTGGTGTGGCCACAGACGGTTGCGTAAGTTCGGGGCAGTATTTATAAAACACTCTGGGTGGCAGGCGGGCATCAACAACGCGGACAAACTCGGTGACCGTCCAGTCGAACCCGGCATGGCGGGTTAACAGATCGCGAGTCAGTGCGTCGATCACACCTTCCATCGGGGCTAGGCCGATTCTGCCGTTATGTAGTAAATTAACAACCATGACTTCCACTATCGCGCCATTGCATTCTATTCTGGGTGTGGCAGGTTAGTGTATTCCCCTTACTGCGCCAAGCGCCTTTCTTCGTATTGGCATGATGATGTGCGTAAGAATGTACTAGAACAATAGTTAAAGACAGTTTTGAAGACATAGGAGAGTGCCTTATGCAGGATCTGGAATTATTGCAGGGTGGGTTGGCATTGATGGCGCTCGGCATGGGTGTAGTGTTTGTTTTTCTTACTATTTTGGTTATTAGCGTTACGCTGATGTCGAAGCTTATAGCGCGTTTTCAACCCGTTCCCGTCGCGGTTGATACAGGCAAAAAATCGTCGCAAGCTTCGGCCCCTTCTGCTCAAAGTGACGAGGTCATGGCAGTGATCAGTGCTGCAGTGCACCGTTACCGCTCAACGCGGCGTCGCTAACTTTCTCAATTTTTTTCATTTTGGCCATCTTTTGGCTATTTTTTTGTTATTTTTACTACAAACTTACAACTCTACTACTGTGAGCCAAGACCATGAACGAAATAAAACGCCCTCTAGGCATTACTGATGTCGTGCTGCGCGATGCCCATCAATCACTATTTGCCACGCGTATGCGCCTGGACGATATGCTGCCGATCGCTGAAAAGCTTGATCGCGTTGGCTACTGGTCGCTGGAAACCTGGGGTGGAGCCACTTATGACGCCTGCATTCGTTATTTGGGTGAAGATCCGTGGGAGCGCATTCGTGCTTTAAAAGAGGCTATGCCCAATACGCCCCAAGCCATGCTGCTACGCGGCCAGAATCTGCTGGGCTATCGTCACTACGCCGATGACGTGGTCGATAAGTTTGTCGAGCGGGCGAAAACTAACGGCGTTGATGTCTTCCGTGTCTTTGATGCCATGAATGATCCGCGCAATCTCGAACGCGCCATTCAGGCTGTGCGTGACGTGGAAGGCCATGCCCAGGGCACTATCTCCTACACTGTAAGCCCGGTACATACCCTGGATAGCTGGGTCGATCTCGCTAAAACCATTGCCGGTTTAGGCGCAGATTCATTGGCTATCAAGGATATGGCGGGGCTATTGACGCCCTACACGGCTTTCGACTTGGTCACACGACTCAAGAAAGAGCTATCGATACCGGTGCACTTGCACTGCCACGCTACCACCGGTCTCTCTACATCGACTATTTTGAAAGCGGTAGAAGCGGGCATCGATAACGTCGATACCTCAATCTCGTCCATGTCGATGACCTACGGCCACAGTCCCACCGAGTCAGTGGTGGCAATGCTCAAAGATACCGGTCGCGATACCGGCCTGGATCTTGAGCTGCTCGAAGATATTGCCGGTTACTTCCGCGAAGTGCGCAAAAAGTACGCCGCCTTTGAAGGTTCGCTGCGCGGTATTGATTCGCGCATCCTGATTGCTCAGGTGCCCGGCGGTATGCTGACCAATATGGAAGGCCAGCTGAAAGAGCAGGGTGCGGGCGACAAGCTGGACGACGTACTAAGCGAAATTCCTCGCGTCCGCGAAGATCTTGGCTTTATTCCGCTGGTAACGCCCACTTCGCAAATCGTCGGCACCCAGGCGGTGATGAACGTGATGATGGGCGAGCGCTACAAGTCGATCTCCAAGGAAGTCCAGGCGCTGCTCAAAGGAGAATATGGCGCGGCCCCTGCCCCCTTTAACGCCGAACTGCAGAAGCGCGTGCTAGAAGGCGGCGAGCCAATTACCTGCCGCCCGGCGGATAACCTCTCACCGGAAATGGATAGACTAGCCACGGAGCTGAAAGAGAAAGCCAGCGCTGAAGGCATCCGCTTGGCTGAAGGCAAGCGCGAAGTCGATGACGTCCTGACCTATGCGCTGTTTCCCCAGATTGGTTTGAAATTCCTTAAGAACCGTGACAATCCCGACGCCTTTGAGCCTGTTCCCCAGGTGGCTGAAGCAAGCGCGGAAAAAACACCTGCCAAGGCGGAAAGCAAAGCGCCTGTAGCCAGCAGTGGCCCGGAAACCTATACCGTTAAGCTCAACGGCAAAGCCTTCGTGGTGGAAGTGTCTGAAGGTGGTGAGCTGGGGGAGGTGCAGGAGCAAACGGCCAGCGCCAGCGCACCCAAAGAGGAAGCCCCTGCACCCAGTGGAGGTAGTGGAGAAAGCATTGATGCACCGCTGGCCGGTAATATCTTCAAGGTCAATGTCCGTCCCGGCGAGCAGGTCGCTGAAGGTGACGTGGTGATCATCCTGGAAGCGATGAAAATGGAAACCGAAGTGCGTGCCAGCAGCGCAGGCACTGTGTCTAAGGTGAACGTCAGCGAGGGCGACAGCGTAGCCGTAGGCGATACGCTGATCGAACTCTAAGGGCCCAGTAATGGATAAATTAGTAACGTTATGGGAAGGTTCTGGGCTGTATAACCTTGAGCTTGGCCAAGCGGTCATGATTGTAGTGGGACTACTGCTGCTCTACCTGGCCATCTATAAGAAGTTTGAGCCGTTGCTGCTAGTGCCGATTGGCTTTGGTGGCATTCTGGCCAATATCCCCGAGGCGGGGCTGGCTATTTCAGCGCTGGACCAAGCGATTGAGGTGGCAAAACCCGTGGTGCTGCAGCAGATAGCAGCCGCCCTGGGTGCTACTCTCGATCCGGTGTCGAACTTAGAGGTATGGCGGGAGTCGCTAAAAGCGCTTGCCCACGATTCCGCAGCGCCGGATCAGGTGCGTGCCGCGCGGGATATCGCCATGAGTGTAGGTTACGGCGACGGCATGCTCTACAGCTTCTATCGCGTTGCGATTGCCTCGGGTGTTGCCCCGCTGATTATCTTTATGGGTGTGGGCGCCATGACCGATTTCGGTCCGCTGCTGGCCAACCCGCGCACGCTTTTTTTAGGTGCCGCTGCTCAATTTGGTATTTTTGCCACCCTGTTTGGCGCCGTAGTGCTTAGCTCGATGGGGATCATGGATTTCTCGCTTAACCAGGCCGCCGCCATTGGTATTATTGGCGGCGCGGATGGCCCGACCTCCATTTACGTCGCCAGCATGTTAGCACCGGAACTGCTGGGTGCTATCGCTGTGGCCGCCTACGCCTATATGGCGCTGGTACCGCTAATTCAGCCCCCGATTATGCGTCTTTTGACCACCCAAAAAGAGCGTCAAATCAAGATGACGCAGCTGCGGCCGGTCTCCAAGCTGGAAAAGGTGGTCTTCCCGCTGGTGCTGTTGATATTGGTCGCGCTGTTTCTACCTGATGCAGCACCGCTACTGGGCATGTTCTGTTTCGGTAATTTGATGCGCGAATGTGGCGTGGTCGAGCGCCTGTCGGATACCGCGCAGAATGCCCTGATCAATATCGTCACCATCATCCTCGGCCTGTCGGTGGGTTCCAAGCTGATGGCCGATAGCTTCCTGTCGTTTGAGACGCTGGGGATCTTGGGCTTAGGGATTGTCGCCTTCGGCATCGGCACAGCCGCGGGGGTATTGATGGCAAAGCTAATGAATTTAGTCAGCAAAATGCCCATCAACCCGTTAATTGGTGCTGCGGGTGTTTCTGCAGTGCCGATGGCGGCGCGGGTGGCTAACAAAGTGGGGCTTGAGTCCAACCCGCATAACTTCCTGCTGATGCACGCCATGGGCCCCAATGTGGCCGGGGTCATTGGTTCGGCGGTAGCCGCTGGGGTGATGATTAAATACTTGGGCTGAAGCTTAATGGGTTAATGCTTAGAAAGAGATTAATCCGAGCGCGGCATGCTGATACTTTCGGTATGTCGCGTTTTTTAATGAGTGATAGGTTTAGTCAGTGAGAATCTCAATAGCACTTTTTATGCGGTTTTCCAGCGGGGTAAGGTCAAGCGGGTAGTCCCGTGGCCAGCCAATGGCCAGGCGCACGCCATCACCATCGTAGTCGGCTTGTTCAATCGGGATATCGCGCTCTTCACACCAGGCGCGGGCAATCGCTTCATTGGCAAAGGTGAGTCGCAGGGTATAGGTGTTGCGCTCAACCACTTCCCGGGTAGGCAGCGTCTCAAGGGAATGGCTAACCGCCTGGGCGTAAGCGCGGGCTAAGCCGCCGGTGCCGAGTTTAGTGCCGCCAAAATAACGAATGACCACACAGCCTATCTGGCCCAGTTGGCTACCCTGGAGAACCTGATACATAGGTCGGCCAGCGGTGCCGCCAGGCTCGCCATCATCGGAAAAGCCGATCAAATTTTGCTCGCCGGGTGGCCCGGCAATATAGGCAGTGCAGTGGTGGCTGGCATTTGGGTGCGCGGTTTTCGCCGCATTCAGCAGATTAGTGAATGCGTTGATATCGGGAGCGTGGCAGATCCAGGTAATGAAATGGCTCTTTTCTACTTCAATGTCAGCCGTGTGCCATGACTCAGGGGGTAGCTCGGGAACCCGATAGCGCATTAATGCTCCGTGAAGGTATGCTTATTTTTCTGGCAAGCTCTTGGATGTGGTTCGACACCCATTACCATACCGAGCACCTGAATATCCCGGTTGTGCAAAAATAGCGCTGGCTGCAGTGCATCTTCTGGCCATAGCTCCACGCCAAAGCGGCTGATAGAGAGCTGCCTCAAAGCGACTGTTTGCTGATTAATTTCGGCAACGGCGGTTTCTGTCTGGGTATCATGTTGATAGCGACGGATAATAATGACATCGCCATCGAACAAGTTGCAATCACACAGTGCGTTGCCGCGCACTTTGAGCGCGTAGGTGTTGCGTCGGGTTACGCTAGGCGCCATCGCGTATGGACGCGGTGCAGGTTGTCTACGGCCGAACGTAGCGCTAGGTGCTGCCATCGATAGGGTCATTAGAGAATCTCCATTGCATGTTCTTTCATACAGTGGTTTTCATTGTAGACCTGTTTTTGCATACAGTGCTAGAGATAATTAGTCTTACACCATACTGATGGAGATCATGCTGCGACCCAGCGCCGCATTGTGTGAGTGGCGAGAAAGGGGCTTTACGTGTAGAGTTCGACGCGAAATCAATATGCCTGGAGAGACGCTTGAGCCTGTGTCTACAAGCCCGACAGCTTGCCTGTGAGCGCGACGATCGTTGGCTGTTTCAAGGGTTGGATCTTGATATTCGCAGCGGCGAAATTGTGCGTATTGAGGGCCCCAATGGCAGTGGTAAAACCAGCCTGTTGAAAATTCTCTCCGGGCAGCTCAGCGACTATCAGGGCGAGCTGTTCTGGAATGGCGCTGCGATGAACGAGGCACGTGAACATTTTCTGGCAAATTTGCTCTATTTAGGACATGCCCCAGGCATTAAATCAGGACTTTCTCCGTTAGAAAATTTAGCCTGGTATCAGGCGTTAAGCGGTGAGAACGGTAATGAAGAACAGCGACTGAATGCCCTTGAAGGGGTTGGTTTGGCTGGCTTTGAAGACGTGCCCGCAGGTCAGCTCTCGGCAGGTCAGCAGCGCCGTGTAGCGCTGGCGCGCTTAACGCTTACACCGCGCGCCCTATGGGTACTGGATGAACCCTTCACCGCGATTGATCGCCACGGCGTCGCTGATTTAGAGAAGCAGCTGGTTGCACACGCTCAGGCGGGCGGCTGTGTGTTAGTAACGACACACCACGAGTTAACCGCTTCACCGTTGTTGAGACGGATATCCCTAGGGTAGGAGGAGAAAGGGTTGCACAGCTCTTTACATGGCGCTTCACATAGCTCTTTACACGGTTCAGACACCACCCAACAGGTTTCAGCAGTGCTAATGCGTGAGCATAAGGGTGGGTTAATGACCGCTGTGAAAGCCACGCTAGTGCGTGACTTAACGCTGTTGCTGAGACGCCGTGGCGAAGTGCTCAACCCGCTGGTGTTTTTTTCCCTGGTGATCACCCTATTTCCGATCGCTATTTCGCCTGACCCAGAGCTGTTAGCAGTGATTGCGCCAGGTTTGCTGTGGGTGGCAGCTTTGTTAGCCGCACTGCTTTCACTGGACAGCCTGTTTCGTAGCGATTATGACGACGGCAGTCTGGAGCAACTGCTATTGGCACCGCAGCCGCTAGTCGCTTTAAGTTTGGCCAAAGTGGCCGTGCACTGGCTGCTGACGGGCTTACCGTTGGCGCTGATGGCGCCAATACTGGGTGTTATGCTGGCGCTGCCAGCGGGTAGCTACGCCATATTGGCGCTGTCGCTTGCCCTGGGTACGGCAAGCTTGAGTTTGATTGGCGCGATTGGCGCGGCGTTAACCGTCGGCTTGGCGCGGGGCGGGGTGCTGCTTTCATTGCTGGTGCTGCCGCTGTATATCCCGGTACTTATTTTTGGCGCAGGCGCGGTGCAGGCGGCCATTTTCGGGGACGGTGTCTCCGCACATTTGGCTATCCTGGGCGCGCTGCTCGCCGCCTCACTGATGTTGGCGCCGTGGGCGATTGCCGCATCGCTGCGTATCAGTATTAACGGTTAAGGATAGGACACGCTATGTGGGCCTTTATACATAAGCTGGGATCACCCAAGTGGTTCTACGCTATTAGTGCCAAATTACAGCCCTGGTTCTGGGCCGCGGCGGCGCTGTTGATCGTCACCGGTTCGCTGTGGGGGTTAGCATTTGCCCCGGCGGATTACCAACAGGGTAATAGCTTCCGAATTATTTACGTCCATGTGCCGGCGGCCTTTTTAGCCCAGTCCATTTTTATCGCTATGGCGGTTTCCGGCCTGGTGTTTATGGTCTGGAAAATTAAAGTCGCCGATATGGCGGGGGCGGTGATGGCACCTCTTGGCGCGGCCATGACTTTTGTCGCGCTGTTTTCCGGCGCCGTATGGGGCGTGCCCACCTGGGGAACCTGGTGGATGTGGGATGCACGGCTAACCTCCATGCTTATTCTGTTGTTTTTGTACTTGGGCGTCATTGCGCTGCGTGGCGCTTTTACCAGCCGCGATAGCGCCTCACGGGCAGCCTCGGTGCTGGCTATGGTGGGGGTGATCAATATTCCCATCATCAAATACTCGGTAGATTGGTGGTACACCCTGCACCAGCCGGCTTCATTTACGCTGACCTCGCGCCCGGCCATGCCTACCGAAATGTGGCTGCCTCTAGTGATTATGGTGCTGGGTTTCTACAGCTTTTTTATTGCCTTGACGCTGATGCGCACACGTAGCGAAATTCTGCGCCGCGAAGCTAACAAACGCTGGGTACAGGATCTGGTTAAAGGCCAGGTAGTGAACGCGAATGCGGAGGAGGCCCGCTAATGGCATTTGACTCATTTTCCGAATTTCTCGCCATGGGTGGCCACGCGCCTTATGTATGGTCTGCCTGGGGCGTGACAGCGCTACTGCTGATCGCCAGCGTATGGCATGCGCGTGCTGAACAGCGCCAACTGCTCAAAGGCTTGAGACGCCGCGCAAAACGCGCAAACAGCGCAAGGGGAAACACCCAATGACGCCCAAACGTAAACAGAAGCTCTTTATTATTCTAGGCCTTGTGTCGCTGGCAGCGATTGCCGTGGGGCTGACCCTGTACGCGCTGCGCGCTAACATTAATCTGTTTTTTAGCCCGGTGCAGATCGCCCAGGGCGATGCACCCATGGAGCGGCAGATTCGCGCCGGTGGCATGGTGAAAGAGGGCTCGGTCTCCCGTGACCCCGAAAGCCTGGACGTCGAATTTACCGTGACGGATTACGTCGATGACCTGGAGGTCTACTACAGCGGCATCCTGCCCGACCTGTTCCGTGAAGGCCAAGGCGTGGTGGTCGTCGGTGAACTTCAGGCCGATGGACGCTTGTATGCCGACAAGGTGCTTGCGCGCCACGACGAGAACTATATGCCCCCCGAAGTCGCCCAGGCGCTCGAAGAAGCGGGCTACTCGCCCGCCGACTACCAGGCCAAAGCCGCCGAAGTGGGCAAACGCCTGGACGAAGACGGCGTTCCCCAGGCAAGCGAATACTAGGGTAGATAGCCCAATTTGGAGCACGCATGCTGATCAAACTGATTCCTGAAATTGGCCACTTTGCCCTCATTATCGCACTGCTGATGGCAGCGGTGCAGGCAGTGATGCCGCTGGCCGGTGCCGCCACCCGGCGTCCTCTGTGGATGGCCTATGGTCAGCCCATGGCGGTGGGGCAGTTTGTGTTTATTGCCATTGCCTACGCCTGTTTGACGGCCAGCTATATGCTGGACGACTTTAGCGTGGCGAACGTGGCCAATAACTCCAACTCGCTGCTGCCCTGGTACTACAAGTTCAGCGCGGTATGGGGCAACCATGAAGGGTCGGTGCTGCTGTGGAGCTTTATGCTCGCGGGCTGGGGGTTTGCGGCCAGCCTGTTTACCGGCAACCTGCCGCGGGATATGGTCGCCCGAGTAATGGGCGTAATGGGCATGGTTTGCGTAGGCTTCTTACTGTTTATTCTGATGACATCAAACCCCTTCGAGCGGCTACTGCCCGGTATGCCCCAGGATGGCGCCGACCTTAACCCGCTGTTGCAAGACTTCGGGCTAGTGGTTCATCCGCCCATGCTCTACATGGGCTATGTAGGCTTTTCCGTGGTGTTTGCATTTGCGATTGCGGCGCTGTTGGGTGGACGTTTAGACGCCGCCTGGACGCGCTGGGCACGGCCTTGGACAAACCTGGCGTGGGCGTTTCTGACCGTGGGGATTGCACTGGGCAGCTGGTGGGCCTACTACGAGCTTGGCTGGGGCGGCTGGTGGTTCTGGGACCCGGTCGAAAACGCTTCGCTGCTGCCCTGGTTGACGGGTACTGCTCTCGTTCACTCGCTAGCCGTGACCGAGAAGCGCGGCTCATTTAAAAGCTGGACCGTGCTGCTGGCGATCTCGACCTTTTCGCTGTCGCTGATGGGTACCTTTCTGGTGCGCTCTGGTGTGCTGACCTCGGTGCATGCGTTTGCTAACGACCCGGCCCGCGGTTTCTTTATTCTCATGCTGCTGGCCACTACGGTAACGCTGTCGCTGCTGGTGTTTGCCCTACGCGCGCCGCGGGTGAGTCATAAAGTAGGCTTTAACTGGCTCTCCCGGGATGCGCTGCTGCTGGTCAATAATATCTTTTTGGTGATTATGACCGTTACCGTGCTGCTGGGTACCGTCTATCCGTTGATTCTGGATTCTCTGGGGCTGGGGAAAATCAGCGTGGGGCCGCCTTACTTTAATGCCTTGTTTGTCCCGCTTACCGTGATGATGTGTATCTTTATGGGGCTAGGCTCGGTAACGCGCTGGAAAAGCATGGCGGCACGGGATCTGATCCGTAAACTGTGGTTGGCAGGCGTGGCCGCGCTGGCGCTAGGCATATTAATGCCGCTGCTGTATCGCGGCGAGTGGAACCTGTTTGTCTCCCTGGGTATCGTCTCCGCACTCTGGATCGTACTGCCGATGGTGCGCGATATATTCGATAAGACCCGTCACGCCAGTTCGTTTGTGGCCGGTGTCCGCAAGCTTTCCCTGGCTTACTGGGGCATGGTGCTGGGGCACGTCGGTGTTGCGGTGACTATCGTCGGCGTAACGGTAGTGTCCAACTACAACATTGAGCGCAATGTGCGCATGGCGCCGGGCACTACAGTAGAAGTGGCGGGCTACCAGTTTACTATGACCGAGTTAACCGAGCGCCGAGGGCCTAACTTCCTTGCTGATACCACGGTTCTGCAAGTTCAGCGCGGTGACTCAGGGCATAGTTTTACCATGCGTCCAGAGAAGCGTCTCTACCTGGCGACTCGCATGCCGATGACGCAGGTGGCCTTACGGCCAGGGTTATTTCGGGATCTCTATGTCGCAATGGGCGAAGACCTTGGGGATGGCAGCTGGGCAATGCGGGTGCAGTATAAGCCGTTCGTCCGCTGGCTCTGGCTGGGTGCACTACTAATGGCGTTCGGCGGTGTATTGGCGGTGCTCGACAAGCGCTACCGCCGCGCTACGGTAACCCGTGAAGCGTCCAAAGTGGGTAGCCAAGGCGATAGTGCTCAGAACAGCGCACAGGAGGCCACGGTATGAAGCGACGGCTACTGCTATTACTGTTGCCGGTGTGTTTTTTAGGCATGGCGCTGTTCTTTTACCAAGGCCTCTCGTTGGATCCCTCCCAGCGCGATTCTGCGCTGATGGCACGCGAGTTCCCGACCTTTGAAGCCACCACGCTGCGTGATGAGAATCGGCAGGTCGACCAAACGCTGTTAAAGGGTGAAGTGACCCTGGTGAATGTGTGGGGCGAGTGGTGTCCCGCCTGTAAACAGGAAATGCCGCAACTGCTGGAACTGGCTGATAACGGCATTCGCATGGTCGGGGTTAACTACCGCGATACCCGCGAGAAAGGTATGCAGTTTCTCAATGAATTTGGCGATCCGTTTGAAGTTAATATTTTTGATCCGGAAGGCGAGCTAGGGTTTGATCTTGGCGTCTACGGTGCCCCAGAGACGTTCCTGGTCGATGCCGACGGGGTCATTCGCTATCACCATAAAGGCTACGTATCACCGCAAGACCTGCGCGAGCGAATTCTGCCGGAGGTGGAAAAATGGCGCTAATACGAACCATGACAGCGTTACTACTGCTGGTCATAACGTTTGGCGCAATGGCGGGTGGTATCGAACTGCGCGAATTTGACGACCCGGTCATGGAGAAGCGCTATCACGATTTAACCGCCTCCATGCGCTGTCCGCTGTGTGAAAACCAGGCCATTGACGATTCCGACGCCCCCATTTCAGGAGATATGCGCGATCGGGTTTATCAACTGCTGCAAGAAGGGCAGTCGGATATCGAAATTATCAACCATATGGTGCAGCGGTTTGGCGAATATATTCTCTACAACCCGCGTTTAGAGAGCCGTACTTATCTGCTTTGGGGCTTGCCCATCGCCCTGGTGTTGCTAGGCGTTATTGTGGTCGTACTGATGGTGCGCGCCCGCCGCAACGCCTCTGCTAAAGCGTTGAGCGCCGAAGAGCGCCAGCGTATAGATGCGCTGACTAACCGTAAGAGGTCTTCATGACGCTGCTCTGGATTGCCATTGCCGTTCTACTGCTCCCCGCGCTGTGGCTGTTGGTTTCGCCGCTCAGAAAGGCACGTGCACTGCATGACCAGCAGCGCGATTTTGAAGCCAACGACACCTCCGCCGAGCAGAACGTGGCGATTTTCAAGCGCCGCTTGGCGTCACTGGAAGCGGCCCGGGAACGCGGCGATATAGATGCTGCACGCTTTGAGGAAGACCGGCTGGAGCTTGAGCGCAGTCTGCTGGACGATACCGCTTTTCGCGAGCGAAGGCCGCTAAAGGCTGCCGGCGCCGGCCGTATTGTCGTGCCC
This sequence comes from Halomonas alkaliantarctica, assembly GCF_029854215.1. NCBI lineage: Bacteria > Pseudomonadati > Pseudomonadota > Gammaproteobacteria > Oceanospirillales > Halomonadaceae > Vreelandella > Vreelandella neptunia. The sequence goes on from NZ_CP122961.1 coordinate 771,639, forward strand.
GTGGTGATGCTCGCTGTGGTCGCTGTTAGCGTTATTTGGTACCAGCACGAGGGCGCCGAGGGCGACCTGGTGCTGCTGGCCGTGCAGCAAGAAGTTCAGAATGACCCTGATGGTTCGCTTGCCATGTACATCGAGCGCATGGAGGAGCAGGCCGAACGCCAGCCTGATAATCCCAATGTGTGGAGCGAGCTGTTTCCGCTCTACCGTGAAACCGGACAAATGCCCAAGGCGGTGGACGCCCTGGAGCGCCTGATCGAGATTGAAGGGCGCATTCCACCGCTGCTCGCCCAGTTGGCGCAAATTCGTTTCTTTATGGCCGAGCGCGAGCTTACCGACGAAGTGCAGGCGTTGGTCGATGAGACCTTGGAGCAGGATCCTCGCCAGCCCACCGTGCTGGGCTTGCTGGGTATTAATGCCTTTGACAGCGGCGATTACGAGCAGGCCATTGATCACTGGCGCCGGGCAATTGCCAATATCGAGGATCCCAACACCGTCTCCTCACTGCGCGACGGCATTCGCGTGGCTCAGGAGCGCTTGGGCGTTGAACCTGAAGAAACCGTCGCCGAGGGCACCGGCATTCGTGTCCGTGTCTCGCTGGATGAGGAGCTCGTCGGGCGCGTAGATGGCGATGCCAGCGTCTTTATCACCGCCCGCGATATTGAAGGCGAGTTACCGCCCCTGGCCGTGGTGCGGGCGCAGGTATCCGAGCTGCCCATGACCGTGACGCTAGATAACAGTGCCGCGATGTCGCCACAGGCGCAAATCTCCCAGGTTCAGGAAGCCCGTTTAGTGGTGCGTGTTTCACCCTCTGGCCAAGCAATGCCCCAGCCGGGGGATCTGTTCGGTGACCTTGAGAGCGTCAGCGTCGGGTCTATTGATGACGCAGAGGCGGTTGAAGTGGTGATTAACCGTGTTTTTGAATAATCGCAACGGGAACGCCGCCTCGGTATGCGCTTAACGTCGATTCGCTTAGTCGGGTTTAAGTCCTTTGTAGACCCCGTCACGGTGCCTTTCGATGGCAATATGACCGCTATCGTAGGCCCCAACGGCTGCGGTAAATCCAACATTATTGACGCCGTGCGCTGGGTGATGGGGGAGTCCTCCGCCAAAACACTGCGCGGCGAATCCATGGCCGACGTTATCTTTAACGGCTCCACCGGCCGTAAACCGATCAGTCAGGCGTCCATAGAACTCAAGTTCGACAACCGCGATGGCGGCATGGGCGGTGTTTACGCCCAGTACGCGGAAATTGCCGTTAAGCGCTTGGTCACCCGCGACGGACAATCCAACTACTTCTTTAACGGCCAGAAGTGCCGTCGGCGTGATATCGCCGACCTGTTTATGGGTACCGGCCTGGGGCCGCGCTCCTACGCGATTATCGGCCAGGGCATGATTTCGCGGCTGATCGAAGCCCGCCCCGACGACCTGCGCTCGACGCTTGAAGAGGCCGCGGGTATCTCCAAATACAAGGAGCGCCGCCGGGAAACCGAAAACCGCATGCGGCGCACCCAGGAGAACCTGGAGCGTCTGGACGATATTCGCGAAGAGCTGGATAAACAGCTAGAGCGCCTCAAACGTCAGGCTGAAGCCGCCAAGCGCTATCAAGATCTGAAAGAGCAGGAGTATCGGCTCAAGGGCGAGCTGGCGCTGCTGCGTGGGCGCACCTTGCGTGCCGAGCAATCGCACCAAGAGAGCCGCGTCCGTGAGTTGGAAATCGCGGTAGAAAAGGATGTCTTCGGCGTCCGCCAGTGCGAAACCCGTCTGGAACAGGCCCGGGAGCAGCACGACGAACTCTCAGAGGTGCTCGACCGCCACCAGCAGCAGTTCTTCGAAACCACCACGCGCATCGCGCGTTTAGAGCAGGATCAGGCCCATCGGCGCAGCCGTGAAACCCAGCTGGCCAGCGACATCGCTACGGCTCGGCGCGAGTTGGACGAACAGCGCCGTGTTAGCGAAGGCGATCATGAACGTTTAGCCGCGATTGACGATCGCTTTGACGACCTGCTCCCCGAACACGAAGCGCTGGAGGAGCAGCTCGAAAGCCTGGAGCAGGCGTTAGCCGACGCGTCTCCGGCGCTGGAAACCGCTGAGCAGCAGTGGGCCGATGCCGAAACCCGCTGGCGGGATGCCAGCCGCGATGCGGATCGCAGCCAGGATCAGTTGCGCGACCTTGAACAGCGTATCCAGCGCCTGCAGGCTGAAAATCAGCGCCGCCGTCAGCAGCGCAGCGAGGTAGCTGATCTCACTGCACTGCGCGAAGAGCACGCGGTGTGCCAGGCGCAGTTGAACGAGGCCGAAGAGCAGGCGGAAGGTTTTCAAACCCAGCGCGATCAATGGCAGCAGCGCTACGGCGATGCCAAAGCGGCCTACCAGCAGGCCACCCAGTCTAGGGACAATCAGCGCGCTGAACTCAGTCAGCGCCAGGGTGAGTTGGCCTCACTTCAAGCGTTGATTGACGCTGCCCTGGTGGATCACGATCCAGCTATTGGCACGACCTTGGAAGCGTATGGTTTAGCGGATGCCCCGCAGCTGGGTGAAGTGCTGCAGGTTGAGCCCGGTTGGGAAGCACTTACTTCCTGGTTGCTCGCGCCCTGGCTCAATGCTCGCCTGGTGGATCGCCACCAACTGGCCGCTTTACCTGAAGCGCTAACCACGGAGTGGCGGCTGATTGATCAAACACCGCCAGCCGCCTCAACCTCTGGCCAGCGATTAGACAGTTTGGTCAAAGGCGCCGGGGCGTTGGGCGAATGGTTAGCAAGCATTCACTATACGCAAACGGCAGAAGAGGCGAAGGCGCAGGTAGCGCACCTCGCACCCGGTGAAAGCGTGGTAAGCCAGGATGGCGTTTGGCTGGGCCGCGGATGGCTTAACCAGCAGGCCAACGGCGAAGGTATCGACGGGCTGCTATTAACGCGCCGCCGCTACGCCGAACTGACCGCCCAGCGCGAAAGTGAAGAAGAAGCGCTGGCGCTGGCCGAAGAGCAGTGTGAAGCGGCCAGTGAGAGTATTGAAACGCTGGAGCAGGCCCGTGAGCAGCAGGCCGAACGGGAGCGCGCCCACGCCGCCACTCTGCAACAGCTGGCGGTAAAAGAGCGCAGCCTGGCCCAGCGTCTGGAACATCTTGAAAGTCGCGCCACTGAGCTTGATGAAGAGCTTGCCCAGCTGCAAGAGGATGAAGCGGAGTTAGCGCTCACCATCGACGAGCAGCGGGCCCGCTGGCATGTGGCCATGGAGCAGCTTGAAAATGCGGCGCAAACGAGGGAAGTCAGCGCCGAGCAGCGCAACCGTCAGCGTGAAGCGCGTGACCAGTTGACCCAGCAGCACGCCCCGCTCAAAGCGCAGCAACAGGCGTTGGCGTTGGAGCGGGAACGCTTAAGTGCCGAGCGCGATAGCCTGCGCTCCCAGCAGGCGCGTTCAAGTGACTCCGAAGAGCGACTCTCGCTGCGTATTGCCGAGCTGGAAGAGTCCCGGGAAATGCTGATCGAACCCGACGAGCTGGCCGGGGAAGAACTCGAAGAGCTGCTTCATCAGCGCGAGCAGCAGGAAGGGCGCTTGAACGCCACTCGTCAGCAGGCCCAGGCACTGGCAGAACAGCTGCGTAATGACGAACTAGCCCGCCAGCAGCACGAGCGTAACCTGGAACAGAGCCGCGAGCAGCTCCAACAGCGGCGTATGGATGTACAGGCGCTGGCGCTTAAAGCCGCTACGCAAGATGAGCAGCTAACTGAGCTTGGCCATAACGTCGAAACCCTCGCCGAACAGTTGCCCGAGGAAGCGACGGAAAGCCGTTGGCAGGAAAGTCTTGAAAGCACCACGGATAAAATTCGCCGCTTGGGGGCAATCAACCTCGCCGCTATTGAGGAGTACGATCAGCAGGCCGAGCGGCGAAATTATCTGGAAGCGCAGCACGCTGAGTTGACCGAGGCGCTGGAAACTCTCGAAAGGGCGATTAAACGCATTGATCAAGAAACCCGCGTGCGTTTCCGAGAAACCTTTGACCAGGTCAATACGGGTCTACAAACCCTTTTCCCTCGCGTATTCGGCGGCGGTGCCGCATGGTTAACGCTAACTGGCGATGACCTGTTGGAAACCGGCGTGGCGATCATGGCCCGTCCGCCGGGTAAAAAGAACAGCACTATTCATCTGCTCTCGGGCGGCGAGAAGGCGCTGACCGCGCTTTCGCTGGTATTTGCAATTTTTCAGCTTAACCCCGCGCCTTTCTGCATGCTGGATGAAGTGGATGCCCCCTTGGATGACGCCAATGTGGGGCGTTACGCTAGATTGGTGAAAGAGATGTCTGAAAACGTTCAGTTTATCTATATCACCCATAACAAAATTGCCATGGAAGCCGCCGAGCGCTTAATGGGGGTCACCATGCAGGAGCCCGGCGTATCACGGTTAGTCTCGGTGGGTATTGAAGAGGCCGCGGCGCTGGTTGACTAACGCCACTTGCTATCTCTCCCAGCAAATTAGCGAAAGTCTTCTGATTGATCCCAGGGGAAATGTATTGGAGGTCTGAGTGTTTGTAGTGAGCACTGTGAGCAAAAGGGCATTGAGCAAAGCAGGCGCGATAAAAGCCAAGCGGATAATCTTTTGTTGGTTAAATGCGTAAAAAAATGTCCTAAAGCGTTCAACTTAACTATATTACCCCTACTAATAGCGCGCTAGAGATGGTTAAACGGCTTATAGAGGGAATACGCACTGGTGGTGAGACGGTTGTCAAAACCGCTTTTCTTGCTTCTAGGATTCCTTTATAAAGCTATTTATAGATATTTGATCTAATGATTGTGGCACTTTTGTTTGAAGTTAAGGTCAGAAATTTTCGCTTTAAACAGTGGTGAAATTTTGCCAACACGTGAAAATCGCGTTAAATGCAGCAAAAATTGGCCATTTTCATAGTAATCGCGCTATGCTTGGTCTTATTGATAGCAGATAATTATTCAATAGCCGTTACCCATTTTCAGGCATGACTTTTAGACACCGTGCCTTAGCAACCGGTAAGACGACCATGGAACGTTCGACATGGAACTAAGAGAGTGGCTAATTATTTTAGGGCTGGCGCTGGTATCGCTCATCGTTATTGATGGTGCGCGAAGACTTCAACGCCAGCGTCGTGTACCCCGCCTGGATCAGGTGGAGAAAGATCTTTCTGGCAGTTCGCTAGATGATCCCGATGAGGCAGCTAAAGCCGCGGAGATCAATTGGGAACTTCCTAATGGCGGTGCTCGAGTTGTTAAGCCCGCTGACTATAGTGGGTTAGGTAATAAACCCAAGTTAGAACGTCAAGAGCATCCTGGTCCTTCTAGGGTGCTTTCTGAGTTTAGGCGTTCAGTCTCTACTAAAGCGGCCAAGCGCAAATCAGATAAGGCAAATAAAGAAGATAAAGCGGCATCAATTGCCAAGCCATCGCCAAGCGTAGCTGTTAAGCCCGACTTAGAGGTCAAGAGAGCGCAGCCAGTTACTTCTGCCACAGCTACTTCTACGAGCTATGCTAGCAACAATGCGAATGCGCCGACTGAACATGAGCGCCGCGAGCCAAGTATCTCCATCGCCGACTCTCCGCAAACAGAGACCCCGCAGGTCAGGACAGCGGTGCCTCAGCAGCCTGAACCATACACCGAGCAGCCAGCTTATTCTGCTGAGATGCCCCGTGCATCGGCAACCGAAGCTAATGCTGAAACCACTCAGCCTGCCGCCTCTGATGCCATATCGCTTACTGCCAATGAAACAGTTGCCAATGAAGCCGCTGCCAGTGAAAAAGATAGCGAGATGGCGGCACAGCCACGCACTCAGCAAGAACAAATGCCAGAACATGAGCCAGAACCGGTACTGCGGGCTGAGCCAGAAGATGCCGTATTTGCCAAACATGCCAATGAGCACTCCCCCAAACGCCGTCAGTTGCGTTCTGATACAGCAGGCGAATACGACGAGTTGGATGATGACGAAGTTGATGAGTATCGCTTAGTCGACTTTGAAGGCATGGGGCGCTCGCTGAAGCGTCGTTTGATCGCACGGCGTAAAGAGAAACAGCGCAAAAAAGCTGAGAAGGCGGTGCGTGATAAAGCCTTGGCCCAGCAGAAAGCTGAGCGCAAAGCGCTGGAAGCAGAGCAGCGTCGCGAAGCCAAAGAAGCCGCGGATGCAGAGCGTGCCCGCCTTGCGCAAGAGCAGGCCCAAGCTCGTGAGGAAGAAGCAGCGGCCAATGCGGCAGCCGCAGAAAAGCTTGCTGCTCAGCAGCGTGCTGCTGACGAAGAATCGCGTCGCTACGAAAGCGCTGCATATGCGGCTCACGAAGATGGTTTTGAAGATAGTTTCGAGGCTGATGCTTATGACAACGCAGCTGCCGACGAGCGTGGGGTGGATGAGCGAGTCCGTGTACACCCAACGTTAGAAAAAGCGCTGCGACACGATGTGAGCGGTGAACACGCCAAAGAAACGCTAACCAATGCTGAAGAAGTCGTGGTGATTAGCGTTCTGTCCCGTGATCCAGAAGGCTTTGATGGCACCAAGCTGCTTGAGCTGATGATGGTATGTGGTTTGCGCTACAGCAGCGCGATGGGCGTTTTCCACCGCTTTGAAACCGAGAGCGACGATAGCGAGCTGCAGTTTTCGATGGTGAACGTGGTTAAGCCGGGTACTTTCCCCATCGAAGAGATGGGTGAGTTCATGACGCCCGGTATCACGCTGCTGATGCCATTGCCTGGCGCCATCGATAGCGCCGCTGCTTTTGAGGCGATGGTCGAAACCGCTATGGTAGTGGTACGCCATATGGGCGGTGAACTCAAAGATGAAAACCGCAGCGTGATGACAGCACAAACGATCGAATTTGCCCGTCAGCGGGTACGTGAATTTGAGCGTCGCCATCGCTTGCATCGCCAACTGCAGGCACGCTAATCGTCGCCCGCTAACCGTCGAAGCGGTACTTGCTGTGAAACACCCGCCTTCTTGCCAGAAGGCGGGTGTTTCTGTTCAATAAGCGCTACTTTTAGACACGCTCTGTTTTATTTTTTTAGGCTCTGCGTTTTCGCTGCCGTTTTTGCTAGTACTGGAACCCACTTTAATGCGTCAACCTCTGGAAGAGATTACCCAACTGCGGGCCGCCCTGGACGAGGCCAACTACCGTTACTACGTGCTGGATGAACCGACGCTGACGGATGCTGACTACGATCGTAAATTTCAACGCTTGCAGCAGCTAGAGACTGAACATCCGGAATTGATTACCCCCGATTCCCCTACCCAGCGCGTGGGTGCTGCCCCCGCGGATGGTTTTCCGTCGGTGGCTCACGCTATCCCCATGCTGTCGCTGGATAATGCCTTTAGCCGTGACGATATCCTCGCCTTTGCGGAACGCGTGGCCGAACGCCTCGAATGCACGGCAGACGATCTTGAGTTTACCTGCGAGCCAAAGTTGGATGGTGCGGCCGTCTCATTAGTTTATGAGCAGGGCATGTTGGTGAGTGGTGCGACCCGGGGTGATGGCCGCACCGGCGAAGGCATTACCTCTAACCTGCGCACGTTGCGCTCTGTACCGCTCAAGCTGATGGGTAAAAACGTGCCCGCGCTGTTAGAAGTACGGGGCGAGGTCATAATGCGGCATGCGGGCTTTGAGGCGCTGAACGAGCGCGCCCGGGAAGAGGGCAGCAAGGTCTTTGCCAATCCCCGCAACGCGGCGGCAGGCAGCCTGCGCCAGTTGGATCCCCGCATTACTGCAAAACGCCCGCTAGAGTTTCACGCTTACCAGGCAGCGCGCTTGGAGCCAGACTTAGGGGATACTGCGCACAGCGAATTAATGCAGCGTTTGTCCACGTTAGGCTTTCGCGCCAGTTCAGAGTTGAAGGTGGTCAAAGGCCCGCAGGCGGTTGCCGATTACTGTGAGCAGTTGGGCGAAAAGCGCGACGACTTAGGTTTTGATATCGACGGCGTGGTGATCAAGGTGAACGATCTGCGCCACCAGCGTGAACTAGGCTTTGTTGCCCGCGCGCCGCGCTGGGCAGTGGCGTTTAAGTTCCCGGCTCAGGAAGAGGTCACCACGCTTAATGATGTGGAGTTCCAGGTCGGCCGTACCGGAGCGATTACGCCCGTGGCCCGCCTGGAACCGGTCACCGTCGCCGGTGTGACGGTGTCTAACGCGACACTGCACAACGCTGATGAGATCAAGCGCTTGGATGTAATGATCGGCGATACGGTGTCGATTCGCCGGGCCGGTGATGTGATCCCCCAAGTGGTGAGCGTGCATACCGAGCTGCGGCCAGTGGATGCCAGGGAGATCGTTTTCCCCGAACACTGTCCGGTGTGCGGTTCGGATATCGAGCGTATTGAAGGTGAAGCGGTGGCGCGCTGCTCTGGCGGCCTTTACTGCGCGGCGCAGCGAAAAGAAGCGCTCAAGCATTTCGCTAGTCGCAAAGCGCTGGATATTGACGGCTTGGGCGAAAAGCTGATCGTGCAGCTAGTGGATTTGGATTGGGTGGAATCCCCGGCAGCGCTGTTTCATTTGACTGTTGAGCAGCTTAAAAGCTTGCCGCGTATGGGCGAAAAGTCAGCCACCAACTTGGTCAACGCGCTTGAAAGCGCTAAATCGACCACGCTGGCGCGGTTTATTTACGCCTTAGGTATTCGTGAGGTAGGCGAGGCGACGGCGGCCAATCTCGCTAACCACTTTGGTAGCCTTGACGCCATTCAGGCCGCTGAGTTGGAAGCGCTGAAAGCGGTCAACGATGTCGGCCCGATTGTAGCCGCCCATGTGCATACTTTCTTCCGCCAACCGCACAACCAGGAAACCATTGCCGCGCTGATTGATGCGGGCATTACCTGGCAGGAGGCGGAAGTCACCCAAGGCCCCACGCCGCTGGAAGGCCAGACCTGGGTGCTTACGGGCTCGATGGAGAGTATGACCCGTGACGAGGGTAAAGCGCGTTTGCAGGCGCTGGGTGCCAAGGTCGCGGGTAGCGTATCGAAGAAGACTACCTGCCTGGTCGCTGGTGAAGCGGCGGGCAGCAAACTTACCAAAGCCGAACAGATGGGCGTGGAAGTCGTGGACGAAGCCACCTTTATCGAACGTTTGGCAGAGTGGGAGCAGAGTGAATGAGCCGCTTTATAGAAGTCCCCGCCAGAATGCTGCCACCGGAGACCCTCAATGCCCTGCTGGAGGCGTTTGTGACCCGCCAGGGCTACGACACCACTGATACCACGGGCGAGGGCATGCACGGCTGGGTCGCCGAGCTGAAAAAGCAGCTTGAGCGCAATGAACTGATCATCGCTCACGACCTAGAGCTAGAGATGACCGAAGTGATGACTCTGGCCCAGTGGCGCTCGTTTGGGCGCGATGTCGCTGACGACGAGGAAGAGGGCGATATTTAAGCCTTTACCCTATTTGTTCTCGCCCCGAATAATCGCGCTGATTATCCGCCGCCCAGGGTGCAGGTGATCGACCAGCGGCGTTTCCAGCGGCATTGGCTCATCGCAGATTCGTGAGGCGATTACCTCGGCACACAGCGGCGCACTGGCGAGGCCTCGCGAGCCGTGGGCGGTGGATATCCACAGGCCGTGATGGTGCCTGCCAGGTATCTCCGCCACGCGGGTGGCATCCTTGCTTAGCAGTGAATAGTCTGTCCTCCATGCCTCTGCGACCGGCACTGGGCCTGCGTAAGGCGTCTTGTCGGGACTTGCCGCACGCACCGCCGCACGGCCCTGAAGTTTCTCTGGGCTCAGCTCAATACCTGCCTGTTCCAATTCCGCTACCAAGGCGGGCAGCGTCTGACGCAGCTCATCGATATTGCGCTGATGGTCGTCATCCGTCACGTCAGTGGTCGCATTGTTGGGTACAAAACTAGCGCCGAAGGTCAGCACGCCATCTAAAGCGGGCGCCACATAGCCGCCAGCACAGACGACGCGTTTAGGGCCCGCCACCGCATCGGGTAGCGTTAGCTCGCTTATCTGGCCGCGCACCGACTGTAGCGGTAATTCCGCCGTTTGCGTAAAGCGGTTAGCCAAATGGGCGCTGGCAATCACCACTTGATCCGCTTCCAGCATGCGTCCATCGGCTAAGTTGAGCTGCCAGCCGTTCTCTTGCTGGTTAAGGGAGCTGACGTCGCCTTGCTGCACACTCACGCCTGGCTGGCTAAGCAAATGCTCACACAGCGCCTTAGGCCTTACCCAGCCCGCCTGTGGATAATAAAGTCCGTGAGGGGCATTGAGGGTGATTGCCGCCGTCTCGGTTAACGCCGGGTTCTCCATGCCAGTGACGACGTCAGTTGGCAGCGGGTGTTGCTCGATAAAACGCTGCTGGCGGCGGGCCTCTTTATCGCTGCTTGCCAACTGCACCACGCCGCAAGGCTGCCATAAGGCTTGGGTGGCGTGTTGTTGCGCCAACCAGCGCTGGCTATACAGCAGCCCAGCGAGATACACCCGGCTTTGGTGGTTGGTCTCGGCGGCGAGCTTTACATACAGCGCGCCCTGGCGATTACCCGAACCGCCTGCACCGGGCGCCTCGCGCTCGACCACCGTTACCTTAATGCCCCGCCGTGCCAACGCTGCCGCTACGCTGCTTCCCGCCAACCCGGCGCCGACAATTGCGACATGCATGGCAGCGTGCTTCTCAGCATGCTTTGAGAAAGCCGCAGGCGGTGGGGTAAACCAGGGCGTGGCCTGGCGTCGGTGATCCGCAGGCGGGGTTTCGATACTGCCCGCTAGCATTTCCCGCTTGCGGCCATAGCCCGGCACTTTCTTCCAGTTAAAGCCCGCCGCTTTCAGGCCCCGCTTAACGATGCCTGCGCAGGTAAAGGTGGCGAAAGTTGCCCCGGGGCGAGAACGCGCGGCCATGGCGTTAAACAATTCAGGCTGCCACATATCGGGGTTTTTAGACGGCGCAAAACCGTCTAAAAACCAGGCGTCGACCCGACCATCCAACTGCTCCAGGCGCTCAGTGGTATCGCCAAAATGCAGATCAAGGGTGACGCGATCGGTTAAGTGCAGGCGGTGAATGCCGCTCACAGCGGCGGGCCACTGGGCGCAGAGTGTCTGTGCATAAGTCGCCAGCGAGGGCCAGCTCGCTAATGCTTGTTCAAGGGCGCCTAGCTCAAGGGGAAACTTCTCTGTGGATAACAGGTGTAGTCGTGCACTGGGTGGCGCATGTTGTTCAAAACAGGCCCAGGCGCAGAGTATATTGAGCCCGGTGCCAAAGCCGGTTTCGCCAATCACAAAGGGCCGCGCGGCTTCCCAGGCGGCAAAGCGTTCGGGTAGGTGGTTGGCACCCAGAAATACATGCTCCGTCTCTGCACGCCCGTCGCCACGGGTGAAATAGATGTCATCAAACGCTGTAGCGTGTGGGGCGCCATCGTTCCAGGTAAGGGTTGGCGCTGTTAATGCTGCAAGCGAAGGCAAAGCGTTTGAACGTTGGGTCACGCAGGTATCCGTATTGATGAACAGGTGGTTAAAAAATGATCAATTTGTCGGCGAGGGCGTTATCTCTGGCTTAGCGCAAAGCGTCCGCCGGGTTTGCACAGAGTTTTCCACAGGCTCTGTGAAAAAGCTGATGGGCCCTCCACACTCGCCTATTGGCGTCAAGGCATAACTTTTTTGAACGGCTTAACAATTACCTTGGCATAGACCCCGGCAATCATGTAGGGGTCGGCGTCGGCCCATGCCTTGGCGTCTTCCAGGCTGTCGAATTCCGCCACTACCAGGCTGCCGGAAAAGCCTGCATCGCCAGGATTTTCAGTATCGATGGCAGGGTGGGGCCCCGCCAGTACCACGCGGCCTTCATCGCGCAACGCTTCCAGGCGCGCCAAATGGTCTGGCCGAGCCGCCAAGCGACGCTCTAAGCTATTGGGTACGTCTTCACTCATAATGGCATACAGCATTGGGGTATAACTCCTTGATAAGACGAGGATGCAAAGTGACCGTTAATTGACCGCACTGGTATAAGCGCGCACCATATCTTACCCATTAAGAAGGGTTCATTCACAGCTGAAAAGCGCATTCTGACAAACTGGCCACACGGCGTCATGCTTATGCCCCGACTTCCCACTACCTTTGATGCCGATCAGCGCTACCCGGTTGATTTGCACATGCACTCAACCGCGTCCGATGGCGCTTTAACGCCCACCGAGCTGGTAACCCTGTGTGCCGAGCGCGGGCTGACGCACATGTCGCTTACCGATCACGATACCATGGACGGCATTGAGGAGGCGGGCCGCGCGGCGGAGCAAGCCGGGCTGTGTCTTATCCCCGGCTGTGAGTTATCCACACGCTGGCAGGGTATCAATATCCATGTCGTGGCGCTGATGCCCGGCGGCATACAGGGGCCGATGGTAGAAGGCTTGATACAGCAGCGTGAAGCGCGCATACAGCGTGCTGAAGTGATTGCCGAAAGGCTGGAAAAAGTCGGTTTATCCAACGCGCTGGAAAAAGCGCGCCTGCACGCAGGCAGCGACCGCCCCCTAGGCCGCCCGGACTTTGCCCGCGCGCTAGTGGCTGAAGGCGTGGTACCCGACTGGGCCAGTGCCTTCAAACGCTATTTAGGCAGCGGCAAAAAGGGCGATGTTAAAGCCCATTGGCCGGAAATCAGCGAAGCGGTGGGCTGGATTGTCGCTTCCGGCGGGGTGGCCGTGATTGCTCATCCACTGCGCCACGGCCTAACCCGGCGTAAGCGGGGCCTATTGATGGATACCTTTCAGGCGGCGGGCGGCCAGGCAGTTGAACTGGTCAGCGGTCAGCAGAACCCGGACAGCACCCGCGACCTGGCGCGTCAGCTAGTGGAGCGCGACCTTTACGCCTCCATGGGCAGCGACTTTCACTTCCCAGGCAGCCATGCGGCCCCCGGCAGCATGAGCCTAGTGCCGCGCACGGCGGCACCGCCCATATGGCAGCACCCGCGATTGGTACACCTGCGCGATGCGCCTGCAGGAAAGCTAGCTGCAGAGTAACTCGCTCAGCGCTTACACTGTGTTTGTTATGTGAGTGCTGTATAAGAAGAGTCTACGAATAGGAGTCACGTATGAGCCAATATTTTCAGATTCACCCGGAAAACCCCCAAAAGCGCCTCATCGATCAGGCGATTGCGATTATTCGCAAAGGGGGGGTGGTCGCGTACCCCACTGATTCGGGCTACGCCCTTGGCTGCCACCTGGGTGAGAAGAAAGCCATCGAGAAGATCAAATGGCTGCGTTCACTGGACGATAAACACAACTTCACCCTGGTGTGCTCCGATCTCTCGGAAATTGGCACCTACGCCAAGGTGGATAACGACGTATTTCGGCTGTTGAAAGCCCACACCCCAGGGCCTTACACCTACATTCTGGATGCCACGTCTGAAGTGCCGCGTCTGCTGCTGCACCCTAAACGTCGCTCGATTGGCGTGCGGGTGCCGGATCACCGCATTACTCACGCCTTATTGGCCGCATTGGGTGAGCCGTTGATGAGCGTCACGCTGATCCCCGTGGGCGATGACCGGCCCATGAATGACCCAGAAGAGATACGCGAGCGTTTTGGCGCGCATCTGGATGCCATTATCGACGGTGGCGCCTGCCATTTAGACCCCACCAGCGTTATCGATCTGCGCGAACTGCCCCCCATCATAATCCGTGAAGGGCGCGGGGATATCACGCCCTTCCAGGCATAGGGTTAGACGTTAGCTAGTCAGAAGCGGGATCTGCTTTTTCGTCTTTCTCGTGTGTCTCGTCTTTTTTGCGCGGGTCTTCGCTGTGTTCGTCCAGCCAGGTCCCGCAGCGCAAGCAATAGCGGGCGCGCTTTTCATGGCGTTCGTGCCCGCAGCCGGGGCATGCTTCTTCGGAGTAGCGCTCTTCACGTATCGAGCGAATCACCTGAGCAGAGAAGACCCCGGTAGGCACGGCGATAATCGAGTAGCCTAGTAGCATCAGAATCATGGTGATGGCCTTGCCCAGCGCGGTGGCGGGCACGATATCGCCGTAACCGACGGTGGTCATGCTGACGATAGCCCAGTACATCGACATCGGAATGCTGGTAAAGCCCGCCTCGGGGGACTCAAGGGTGTACATCAACGCCGCGAATAGCGTGATGACCATAAAGATAGCGCTAAAAAATAGCAGAATCTGACGCAGGCTCCGCTTCAGTGCATCCAGCAGTAGTCGCGCTTCTCCGACAAACTCCATCAGGCGCAGAATACGAAAAATGCGCAGTACCCGCAGAAGACGAACAATCACCAGCCCATGGGCGCCGGGCACCAAAAGCACTAGCCATGTGGGCAGCACGGCAATCAAGTCGACGATCCCGTAAAAGCTTCTTAGATAGAGCGTTGGCTTTTCCAGGCAGTAGATACGTAGCGCCAGTTCAATGGTGAACAGCAGCGTAAACGTCCATTCAAGGTAGAAAAATACTTCACCATAGCGTTCGGCATAAATCTCGATGCTGTCCAGCATTATGATCGTGACACTCATCAGAATCGCCACGATCAAGGCGATGTCAAAGGCTTTTGCCCCCGGCGTGTCAGACTCAAATATGATATGAAACAGGCGGGTGCGTAGGCCTTCTGCGCCGGGGGTTAGGTGAAAATTCATTGCATCATCCTGAAGTGAGCCTCAATGCCGTTCTCAATAGAGCGTTAAGCGCTAGCGTAGCGCGGTTTGGTACGTCAAGCGATGGGCCAGTGCCAACGCCGCTTTACCGTAGGCCGTGTTGGGCTGGCCATGCTTATCAAGCGCGCTGGGAAGCACTTGGGCATAGCCCCGCGCAGTGCCATCCAGTGCGGGATGGTCGGCGAGGGTGGCCAGCGCCTGCTGGGCGTTGCCAAGAAAGCTGGCCTGTTGGCTGTCATGGTAGGCATCCAGCGCCAGTGTGGCACGGTGCAGCCACTCCGCCGGGGAGTGCGCTTCGGGTAGCAGCCACTGCTGGGTGCTAAGCGCGTTGCCACGGGACGCCTTGCTACTGTCCGAGGGCCGCAGCGGTACCTGCTCGGCAAGCGTTAATGCCAGTGCCCACAGTGCTTCTGGCTCGCCGTCTTTTAATTCGAGCTCGGCTTCACGAATGGGCGTGCGGTATCCACCGCTGATAATTTCGCCCTCATCCAATACCAGCTCGATATGACTCTCCTGTTCTTTTGCACCCTCCTTTAGCTGCCAGCTTCGCCGTGTGAAGTCGGTGCTAAGCTGCGGGGCGAGGGCATCTAGTACACCGCTTAGCTCACCTTGAAAAGGGGGAAGCTTGGCGATTGAGGCGAGGTCCAGTTCTGGACCGGCAATCTGCCACTCCCACTCTTCTCGTTGCGATAGCCCACCGCCGCCCTGGCCTGCGGTTTTCACCGTTTGCAGCACTTGGTCGTCCACTTGGCGCAGGCGCAGCGCAATACGTGCCTTGGCCAGATCGCCCTGGGGGGTATCAAAGTAGGTGTTGGTCAGCGATTGCTTACGCGCGGTGTGTGAAGCGAGATGCGGGTGTTGAATAAGTGCCGCAGGCCCTGAAGGGGCAAGGGCCAGTTTAAGTTCCACTTCCATGGGGGTTAGACGTTTCATGACACTAGCCACCTCGTTATCGTGACATTTAGATGAATATTTGATTACATTTGTGAACTTTTCATGACGGCGGCGGGCGCACTCTTTATACTGGCGCCGCCATTTCCCGGCTCCCCGAAAATAGGCTAAAAGGCATTATGGTTACCTCCAATCCTTTTTCTTCGATGTTTGGCCGCTCGCCATTCCAGCCGCTATTGGCCCATATCGTCAAGGCGAATGAGTGCGCCGATCAACTGCTGCCGTTTTTTGAAGCAACCCTTGCCAATGACTGGGACAAAGCGGCCGAACTGCGCGAAAACGTCACCCGTTTAGAGCATGACGCCGATACGCTGAAAACAGAGCTGCGGCTGAACCTGCCCAATACCATGTTCCTACCGGTATCGCGTTCTGATCTGCTCGACCTGATCAGTGTGCAGGACAAAATCGCCAATAAGGTGCGCGACATTACCGGCATTATGCTGGGACGTAAAATGCGCGTGCCGGACGAGTTGGCCGAGCCAATGCGTGATTACATCCGCACCAGCGTTGCTTGTGTTGCCCAGGCGCGCCAAGCCCTGGAAGAGCTCAAGGATCTGCTCGAATCGGGCTTTGGAAAAAACGTTTCCGATGTGATGCAGAAAATGATCCGTGAACTGCACACCCTCGAGCATCAAGCCGACGATCAGCAGGTGACGATTCGCCGCCAGCTATTCACGCTTGAGAGCCAGCTACCGCCAGTAGATGTGATCTTTCTCTACAAGATCATTGAATGGGTTGGCGAACTATCTGATCGCGCAGAGCGTGTGGGTAGCCGTCTGCAGATCCTGACTGCCCGCTAAGGGGACCTACATGCTGATTATTGCCCAGTACGGTGAAATCTTCATTATTCTGGCCTGTTTGTTCGGCTTCTTTATGGCATGGGGCGTTGGTGCGAATGACGTAGCCAATGCGATGGGAACCTCGGTGGGGTCGAAAGCGATCACCATCAAACAAGCCATTCTTATCGCTGTTGTTTTTGAATTTCTCGGCGCTTGGTTGGCTGGCGGCGAAGTTACCAATACGATCCGTAAAGGTATTATCGACCCGGAGCTTCTGCGGGATGACCCGCAACTGCTGGTATACGGCATGCTGGCAGCCCTGCTGGCTGCGGGTACATGGCTGCTGGTAGCGTCCATGAAAGGCTGGCCCGTTTCTACTACCCACTCGATTGTCGGCGCGATTGTTGGCTTCGCGGTCGCGGGGTTAGGCCCTGCAACGGTCGACTGGGGCGCGGTGGGCACGATTGCCGCTAGCTGGGTCGTTTCTCCTTTGCTGGCGGGTACGATCGGCTTTGTGCTGTTTAAATCGGTGCATCATCTGATTTTTGAAGATGCCAATCCGTTTACGGCCGCTAAACGCTACGTACCGGGCTATGTGTTTCTGGTAGGTTTCATCGTTTCGATGGTCACGCTGACCAAAGGGTTGTCCCATGTGGGGCTGGACCTGTCCTTTAATAAGAGCCTGCTGCTATCGATTTTGCTGGGGCTGGTGATTATGGGCATTGGTTTGGTGATGCAGCGGCGTATCAAGTTCGAGCACAACACAAATGATCACTTCGGCTATGCCAACGTAGAGCGCGTGTTTGGCGTGCTGATGATTTTCACTGCCTGCGCCATGGCTTTTGCCCACGGTTCAAACGATGTGGCCAATGCGGTTGGCCCGCTAGCGGCAGTGATCAGCGTGGTCCAAACCGGCGGTGAAATTGGCAGCTCTGCGCTGGTGCCCTGGTGGGTGCTGGTACTTGGCGGCAGCGGCATCGTGGTAGGCCTTGTTACCTACGGTCATAAAGTTATCGCCACGGTAGGTACGGGCATTACCGAACTTACGCCGAGCCGCGGTTTCGCTGCTACCCTGGCGGCGGCCACGACGGTCGTACTGGCTTCAGGCACCGGTCTGCCGATTTCCACGACCCATACGCTGGTAGGGGCGATTTTAGGCGTCGGCCTCGCGCGCGGGATGGCCGCCCTCAACCTGCGGGTTATCGGTACGATTGCGGCATCTTGGCTGATCACCTTGCCTGCCGGTGCGGGTCTTGCGATTTTGTTCTTCTTTATGTTCAAAGGCATGTTCGGCTAATAAATAGCTAGCAATCAAGCAGTACGCCAACGCTCGAACGCATTAAGAACTAGAACGACCTAAGCGATAAAATCACAGCGGCATCTTCATGTTTATCTGCATTAGATTGAGCAGATTTGCATTAGAAGGTGCCGCTGTTTTTTGTGCTCTGGTAAAGTAGCCCATTGGACGTGGTAAACGTCTGATGTTTCTTTCACCTGCTGCCGGAGAGCGGCCCTTGGATACGCGCTTCCCCTTTGTTGATTGGTTTCGTAACGCCTCCCCCTACATTAATGCTCACCGGGGGCGAACCTTTGTCATCTTAATTGAGGGCGAAGCGATGGCATCTGGCCGAGGGGAGCAACTGATTCAAGATTTGGCGCTGCTGCATACGCTAGGCGTGCGCCTGGTCGTGGTCTTTGGCATTCGCCCCCAGGTGCATGAAGCGCTAACTGCCGCAGGCGTAGAGCCCACGCGTATCGATGGCCGCTGGGTCGCCGACCGCGACGTGATGGCCCATGTAGAGCAGGTGGCCGCCCACCAGCGGCTGTGGCTGGAAGCGCGGCTTTCGCTAGGCCTGCCCAGCACGCCGCTGCACGGTGTTGAGCTAAGCGTTATCTCCGGTAATCTGGTCACTGCCAAGCCACTTGGAGTGCGTGAAGGCGTTGATTTCGACCATAGTGGTGAAGTGCGCCGGGTGCGGGCCAGCGCCATTGAAGGCCTATTGGAAAAAGGCTCGCTGGTGCTGCTGCCGCCACTGGGCTTCTCCAGTACCGGCGAAGTGTTCGATCTGGACGCCTCGGAAGTCGCCCAACACGCCGCCGTGGCGCTGAAAGCCGACAAGCTGATTCTGCTCGGTGAGTCCGAAGGCTTGGAAGATGAGCACGGCGCGCTGCTGCGCCAGCTCTCGCCAGCGGAAGCAGAGCCGCGTTTAACCCATGCTGCACCGGGCAGTGAGTTAGCCCGTCACTTGCAGGCCGCCTGCACTGCGGCACGGGAAGGCGTGGCACGCACGCACCTGCTCTCCTGGCACAACCATGATGCCCTGCTGGGCGAGCTGTTCACTCGCGACGGCGTGGGCACCATGATTACCCAGCACCGCTACGAACAGCTGCGCCCGGCGACGTTGAACGATGTGGCGGGGCTGTTGGAACTGCTGGAGCCGCTAGAGCGGCGGGGCATGTTGGTCGCACGCTCAAGGGAGCGCCTGGAACACGAAATCGATGACTACATGGTGATCGAGCGCGACGGCATGGTGATCGGCTGCGCCGCGCTGCATGTGTTTACCGACACTAGTATTGCCGAACTCGCCTGTGTGGCGGTGCACGACAGCTACCGCGGCGGCGAGCGCGGCGAGCGCTTGGTGGAAGCCATGGAGCGCCGCGCCCGTCAGCGCGGGTTAAACGAAATGTTCGTGCTGACCACCCACACCGCCCACTGGTTTGTCGAGCGCGGCTTCCGCGCCGCCAGCCTGGAAGACCTACCCCCGCTGAAACGCGAAACCTACAACCATGCCCGTAAATCGAAGGTGTTGGTTAAGCAATTAGCGTAATGCGCTTTTAAAAGGGGTAACCGTTAGCACGACTGTTTTATGAGCTGGAACCCGGCGCTATTGAAAACAGCGCGGGCATTGCTTGCGCCTCTTGCTGGATAGCGTCGTCGATTGGCGTGTCGTAGGTTTTAAGCAGATAGCCCAACACCGAATAGAAACCCACCATAGCGATCAGGTCGATCACCGCCGCGCGCCCGATCGCCTCGGCAAGTTCTGCCTCCTGCTCCTGGGCCAACATGCGCTTATCGAATAACGCATCCACGGCGTTAACGATCAAACCGTCAACGCCTTCTGGGTTACCGCGAATTGCATTAATCCGATGCTCAGAAAATCCCAGTGCGCGTGCACGACTAACATGGTGCGCCCACTCGTAGGCTGACCCCATACGCAGGCCCGCGCGTAAAATCACCACTTCGGTCAGTTCCGGGCCTAACGCATTCTCCTTAACAACGTGTTGGCGCAAGGGTGCCCATGCGCTAAGCAGGGCCGGGTGGTGGGCCATGGTGCGATAAACGTTGAGTGCGCCCGCAAAGCCTTCGCGTAAATCAGCGATCTCTTTAGGCCAGTCGGTGTCGGAAATAGGCGGGCAGGGAGAAGGGGTCATGGGGGCTCCATTCAGATCATTATTCAGATAGTCGTTTATTGTGTCATTACTCGGCGATGGCGGCGGTTATGGCCTCGGCAATACGCTCAATGATCAGGTCTACTTCGTCTGGCGCAATGATATAAGGCGGTGCCAGCAAGATGTGGTCGCCGTGAATACCATCAATAGTGCCGCCCATTGGGTAGCTGATCAGGCCACGCGCCATGGCCTGCCGCTTGATCTTGGCGTAAATCTTTCTAGTCGGATCGAAAGGCGTTTTGCTTTCCCTATCCGCCACCAGCTCGATACCGCGAAACAAGCCTCTGCCGCGAATATCGCCCACATAGGGCGATGCGCCGAGCGCCGCTTCCAGGCCGCTCTGCAGTCTCATGCCCATGGTGTTTACGTTAGCCAGCGTCTCCGGCCGTGCAATGATCTCAACCACTTTGTTAGCGGCCGCAGCGGCCACAGGGTGGCCCAAATAGGTATGTCCATGCTGAAACAGCCCAGACCCATTGGCGAAACTGGCATAGATGTTGGCCGATAGCATCACCGCGCCGATAGGTTGATAGCCGCCGCCCAAGCCCTTGGCGATCGTAACGATATCCGGCGTTACCCCATCCTGTTCGCAGGCGAAGACGGTGCCGGTTCTTCCCATGCCGCACATCACTTCGTCCAGAATCAGTAGTACGCCGTACTTATCACAAATAGCCCGAACGCGTTTGAAGTAATCCGCCTCAGAGGCGACCGCCCCTAAGGTAGCGCCGACCACGGGTTCGGCAACGAAGGCCATGACTTCTTCAGGGCCAAGTTCCAGAATCTTCGCCTCAAGCTCCTCGGCAAGCCGTGCAGCGTAGGCCTCGGGCGTCTCATCGGTGGCCTTGTCGCGATATGAATAGCAGGGCGATACATGGTGGGTTTCGGGCAGGATGGGCTGAAACTGCTGGCGCCGCATGGCATTGCCACCGGTGGCCAACGCGCCAATGGTATTGCCGTGGTAGCTTTGGCGTCTGGCAATGATGTGCCGCCGCTGGGGCTGATTAATCTCGACAAAGTACTGCCGGGCCATTTTTAGTGCCGCTTCAACGGCCTCCGACCCACCCGACACCAGGTAGACGTAATCCAGCCCTTCGGGCGCTAAAGCCACCAGTTTTTCGGCAAGCGCCTCGGCGGCATCGGTAGTGAAGAAGGAGGTGTGGGCGTAACAGAGGCTATCGATCTGTGCGCGCATGGCAGCCAGCACTTCCGGGTGGCCGTGCCCTACGCTGGTGACCGCAGCGCCTCCCGAACCATCCAGATAGCGACGCCCCTTGGTATCGGTGATATAGACGCCCTGTGCCGACGCGGCATGAGGCAGGGCCCCGCCGATACTGCGGTGAAGAATACGCGTCATAGCCCATGACCCTCATTATCAAACGGTTAGAAATTTATATAACAAGGAGATTGGCACACTCATAAAGATGTTTGCAACAAATAAATCATTTTAATATAGTGTGAAACACGCGGATCATTTATTCACACAACCAACCCTTATTTCTTCACAGAGCCAACCACTATGCAGCCGAGCGATTCGCTGAGAGAGCAGATGATTGCCCAGTACGATGCCATGTCTGCGCAGCTGCAACAGGCCGCTCGCTACGTGCTGGAGCACCCGGAGGAAGTGGCGCTGGTGTCCATGCGCGAGGTGGCGCGCCTGGCGGGTGTGCAGCCCGCCACCATGACTCGGCTGGCCAAGTTCTTGGGGTTAGCAGGGTACGACGAACTCCGGGCGCAGCATGCGGCGGCTTTACGTCAGGGAGGGGATGGCTTTGCGGCCAAGGTTCGCCAGCGGGTCAATGAAGGCAGTGAAAGGGGAGCAAGCGATACCGCCTTGCATATGCTTCAAGGGCTGAGTGCCCAGCTTGCGAAGCTCTGTGAGCCCGATTCGCTGCGGCGGTTGGAAGCGACAGCCGATAGGTTGAGGTCAGCGAGAAAGGTGTACGTGCTGGGATTACGTTCCAGCCATGCCGTTGCCTGGCACTTCCATTATGTGATGACCCTACTGGGCGAGCGTTCGGTTCACCTGGATGGGCCTGGAGGAACCGGCGGAGACGCGTTAATTCGCGCTACGCCTGAGGATGTCATGCTCGTTATCTCCATCAAGCCTTATGCAACAGGGGCGCTGGAGCTTGCCCAGCTGGCAAAAGAGCAGGGGGTGGGCATTGTTTCTATCACCGATAGCGAGGTGTCGCCGCTGGTAGCGCTGTCAGAGCAGGCCGTTTTTTGCCCCACGGAAAGCGATAGCTTTTTCCATACGCTAACCCCGGCATTAGCCATCTCCGAAGTGCTGTGCAGTTTATTGGCGGAATTCGACCGGCCTAAGACGCTAGACGCTTTGCAGCAAGCGGATGAACACCTCTCGCATCTCAATACCTACTCGACGGCTATCCCTCGGCGGGATTGAGAAGCGCAGCCAGTAACGTTTGGCTACTGACTAGTGCGCTCGCAATAGGGTAAAGGGCGGCGCTAAGCCGCCCTGTTAATCGGCTGGTTAGCTTAAGTATTTAAGATTACGCCGCCATTCAGGTGCATGGTCTGGCCACTCATATAGGAGGACTCCTCGCTGGCCAAATAGACATACGCAGGCCCCATTTCGCTGGGCTGCCCAGCGCGCTTCATAGGCACCTGACCACCGAACGACGCCACTTTTTCATCCTCAAAGCTGGCGGGAATCAGCGGCGTCCAAACCGGCCCCGGTGCTACGGCGTTCACGCGGATACCGCGATCCATCAGTGACATCGCCAGCGAGCGCACCAGACCCTGAATAGCGCCCTTGGTGGCGGTGTAATCGATCAGCGTATCGTTGCCCTTAAAGGCATTGATCGATGAGGTGGCAATGATAGTGTCGCCTTCGCTGAGATGCGGCAGGGCTGATTTGGTGAGATAGAAGTGGCTGAAGATATTGGTCTGGAAGGTGCGCAGCAGTTGATCATCGGGGATCTCGGTAATGTCGTCCCAGTCGTACTGCTCGGCAGCGTTATTGACCACAATATTGATCTTGCCGAAGTGGTCGAGCGTACGCTTAACAATTTCACGGCAAAACGCTGGCGCTGCCACATCGCCTTTCAAAACCAAGCAGCGACGGCCTTCAGCTTCCACCAGCCGCTTGGTCTCTTCCGCATCTTGGGTCTCTTTCAGATGAACGATCACACTGTCGGCACCTTCGCGGGCATAGTGCACGGCCACTGACCGACCGATACCACTGTCGCCGCCGGTAATAATCGCTACTTTATCCAGCAGCTTTTCGGTACCGCGGTAGCTGTCACGGATATATTCAGGCTCAGGGCGCATGGCGTGTTCGTCGCCCGGCTGTTTATCCTGATGCTGGGGTGGTTGGTGTTGATCACTCATGTGCGGTCACTCCTTTGTTGGCACACGTTGGTTTTTACATACGGTTAGCCATCGTAAAACATCACTGATTAACCACTGCTCAGGCCCTCGTATCCTCGAATGCCTTCACGCTGTTAACGTAGACCAGGGTGGTAATAACGGCAAACTGGGGGCAAACGCATAGCGATAAAACGGTAGGTCACCTACAGACCTGATAGCGAAAGATTATTAATGCTATCAAGTTTGCTCATATACTTGGTGTAATGTCGTTTTTAATTTTAAGTTTTTGTTTTAATTAGTTTTTTAATTAACGGTAGAGGTGGCTGTGTTGTCGATTCAGCATGGGGGTGAATTGCAAGTTGAAGAGGAAACACTACAGTTAAGTCAGCCAGGATAGGAGGCAACACAAATGCCTCCAACCCTTTCGCTCACCCATAACGGTAAGGAAGAAGCGATGACTCAAGTTCCCGGAGATGATAAAAAAGCCCCTAAAGAGAAGGACGACCATCATGATGAAGCCAACCCGATGCCGGACACCCATCATGTAAACCCGGAGTCCGATGACGATAAAAAGTCAGGCAAAGGTTCCAAGAAATAAGCTACGCAACATTGTTTCTATGCAGAATTGTTTAGGCCAACGCTAAACAACAAAGGCGCTACTTCCGGTAGCGCCTTTTCTTTCAGCGCTAAACCTCTATGTTGATAGAGGGCGTTGAAACGGAAACGTCACCTAGCGAGGTAGGCAACAACTGTCCCAATGAGGAGTAGAGGGCCTCAGAAGAGGAGGCTGCAACCGCTCGATCCGTTTTTTTCCATGGATTCTTCAGCTTTCTTTAGCTCCCTACGGGCTTCCTTGTCTTCTTCTCTCAGCCGAACCTTAAGTTCGTTAACCGCTTCACGCAGCGCTTTTTGGGCGTCAGTCAGTGCGCCGCGTAGTGCGTGTTCACTTGCGCTAGGGCTATTGGACTTCGAGCGGTCGTCTTCATTCTGAATGAGGTTGGGCAGGCTAGGTAAGACGCCGAGCTCGGTGGATTCATCACCTTCAGGCTCGCCCGCTGCTTTCTCTGCTTCTTGCTCAGCTTTTTCCTCGGCTGTTTGTGCGCTGGCCTCGGCTTTTGGGGCGTAGCTTGATACGGTTGCCGGGGCACTCTCATCGCCACCCGTCGGGGCCGCAGCTGATTCGGCTCCGCTGGGTTGAGCTACCGCTGTTGGAACTGCTGCCGTTGGAGCTGCTGGCGATGCAACTGCTGTCGTCGAAACCACAGAGGGGATAGCCGTCATGCCGGCACCACCGCCCCCTTGGCTGTTCAGCAGCTTAGCCGCACCGGCAAGCTCACGCGCAATGCTCTTGAGCTCCTTGGCCATGTTTTTAAGCTGTTCAGGAGAGGCGAAGGCCATCATGGCTTTCAGCATTTCAATCCGCTGGCGCAAAAAGCCTACTTTATCGCTGGCCTGCTGCTGGGAGGCCTCTTTGGGAGTCGGTAGCGACGCTAAACTCTCCAGAGCCTCCTGCTGCTTTTTAACCCGCTTTGTGAACGGGTCGTCTTCAGCAGGCGCGCTCTTTTGCGGGGCGACGCGGGTGGGCGTTAAAAACTGCGGCTTATCTTGGCGCTGTTGAATCAGTGTAAATGACGAAAATCCTATCTTCATGGCGGTATCCTCACCTCATTGTTAGAAGATATCGGCCATTTAACTTAGGTCTTTAGACGTCGCTTAACTTCCACGCTGAGCCTGCCTTCGCCAAGCTTCAGTTTCAGCTTCTGACCGGGCTGAGTATCTTCCGCGCGGCGAATCACCTGCCCCTGCTCATCCTGGGCAATCGCATAGCCCCGTCCTAAAACCGCCAGCGGGCTGACCGCATTGAGCTCCCGCGCTGCGGCTTTCAAGCGTGCCTGTCGGTTCTCTAGCTGGCGCTGCATGGCAGAAGCCAAACGGCGCTGTAACTGGCTCACGCGTTCACTTTCCGCACGATGCAACCGCCGCATATCCTGGCTGGCTAAACGCCTGCTCAGCTGCGTCACCTGCGCTTTTTGTTGGCCGAGCGCTTGCTGCATGGCGCGATTCAAACGTTGGTTGAGAGCGGTTAAGTGCTGGCGCTGACGGTTGAGCTGTTCGCCGGGGTGGCGCAGCTTGGCCCGCAGGGTATCCAGCCGTTGGCTGTCGCGTTCCAGGCGTGCCTGCATAGCCCGCTGCAAACGGCTGTGTTGATGTTCAAGCTGGCGCTTGAGGGTGTTTTGATCCGGCACCAAGCGTTCGGCGGCGGCCGAGGGGGTAGGCGCGCGCATATCCGCGGCAAAATCCGCCAGGGTGATGTCCACCTCGTGGCCCACCGCCGACATCACCGGCAGCCGGGAGTGAAAAATTGCCCGTGCCAGATGCTCATTATTAAACGCCCAGAGGTCTTCCAGGCTACCGCCGCCGCGGGTGATCAAAATCACGTCCCGCTCCGGGTCTAGTCGTGCCTGACGGTTAAGCAGTGCCAGCGCCGATATCATCGCCGGGGCGGCTTCGGCGCCTTGCACCGGCACCGGAATCAGCGTGACGTCCGCCAGCGGCCAGCGCGCTTCCAGCACTGCCAGCACATCGCGAATCGCCGCTCCGGTGGCCGAGCTTAAAATCAGCAGCTTGCGGGGTGGAAAGGGTAGCGGCCGGGCGTTGGCAAACACGCCTTCGCCTTCCAACTGCGCTTTCAAACGCTCAAAGGCCGCCAGCAGCTCGCCCAGGCCTGCCGCCTGAACGGCCTCGGCAATCAGTTGATAATCGCCGCGGGGCTCGAACAGCGACACCCGCCCGCGCAGCTTGACCTGATCACCGTCGCGCATGGGTGCCGACACAAACCGTGCCCGCTGTCGAAACAGTGCGCAGCGGATCTGCGCCCGGTCATCCTTCAACGTGAAATAGACATGCCCAGAAGCGGGGCGGGAAACGTTAGAAAGCTCGCCCTCCACCCACACTTCGCCCACATCGCGCTCAAGGGTCTGCTTGGCGCGTTGGTTGAGTTGGCTGACGGTGAGGGCTTTTGCAGCTTCTTGCATAAAAAATGCCTTGTTCAAGAAAGTCGGGCTGTGTCTAAAACGTGTCAGTAAATAGCGGACTTTCGTTAATAAACAGCAGCCCATTAAGCCTAACAGCATACGTCATTAGCATTTGGTATAAGCACAACAGCTTGACTGCATTGCTGGGACACCCCTCAAAACGCTATAATAGGCGATTAACCTTTCACGCCCCACTTCCTCTCAATCAGGGTGTTGCCGCTATGCTACGTATGGCCCAAGAAGCACTAACGTTCGATGACGTACTCCTCGTTCCCGGCTTCTCCGATGTTCTTCCCAAGGATGTCAGCCTCAAAACCCGCCTGACCCGCAATCTTTCGCTCAATATTCCGCTACTTTCCGCTGCGATGGACACCGTTACCGAAGCGCGTCTAGCGATTGCGATGGCCCAGGAAGGCGGCATCGGCATCATCCATAAGAGCATGGCCATGACCCAGCAAGCCGCTGAGGTGCGTAAGGTCAAAAAGCACGAAAGCGTGATTGTGAAGGACCCGGTTACCGTTAGCCCCAAAGCCAAGCTCGAAGACCTGCTCGCCATGGCGCGTGAAAACGGCTTCTCCGGTTTCCCGGTGGTAGAAGGCGAAACCCTGGTGGGTATTGTGACCGAGCGTGACATGCGCTTCCAGCCCAACCACGGTGACAGCGTCGCGGACATCATGACTCCCCGCGAGCGTCTGGTGACCGTCAAGGAAGGCACCGATCTCGAAACCAGCAAAGCCAAGATGCGCGAACACCGTATCGAGAAAATGCTGATCGTCGATGACGAGTTCCACCTGCGCGGCCTGGTCACCTTCCAGGATATCGAAAAAGCCCGCACCTACCCAATGGCCGCTAAAGACAGCGACGGCCGTTTGTTAGTCGGCGCGGCGGTGGGTACCGGCCCGGAAACGCCGGATCGCGTCGCGGCACTGGCCGAAGCCGGTGTCGACGTCATCATTGTCGATACCGCCCACGGTCACTCCAAAGGGGTGATTGATCGCGTACGCTGGATCAAAGAGCACTTCCCCAATATTCAGGTGATTGGCGGCAACATTGCCACCGCTGGCGCGGCCCGGGCGCTTGCCGAAGCTGGTGCGGACGCCGTGAAAGTCGGTATCGGCCCTGGCTCGATCTGCACCACGCGCATCGTGGCAGGCGTTGGCGTACCGCAAA
This sequence comes from Halomonas alkaliantarctica, assembly GCF_029854215.1. Classification (NCBI taxonomy): domain Bacteria; kingdom Pseudomonadati; phylum Pseudomonadota; class Gammaproteobacteria; order Oceanospirillales; family Halomonadaceae; genus Vreelandella; species Vreelandella neptunia. The sequence goes on from NZ_CP122961.1 coordinate 798,903, forward strand.
TCACCGCGGTTTCCAACGTGGCCGAAGCGCTCAAAGAGTACGACATTCCGCTGATTGCCGACGGCGGCATCCGTTTCTCCGGCGACCTGGCCAAGGCGATTGCCGCTGGCGCGAGCGCCGTGATGGTCGGTGGCCTGCTGGCCGGTACCGAAGAAGCACCGGGCGAAGTCGAACTTTACCAAGGCCGTACCTACAAAGCCTACCGCGGTATGGGTTCCATGGGCGCCATGTCCCAGAATCAGGGCAGTGCCGACCGCTACTTCCAGGATAAGAGCGAAGGTGCCGAGAAGCTGGTGCCGGAAGGCATTGAAGGCCGCGTACCCTATAAAGGCATGATGGGCGCTATCGTCCACCAGCTGATGGGCGGTCTGCGCGCTTCCATGGGCTACACCGGCTGCCGCGATATTCAGGAAATGCGCACCAAGCCGGAGTTTGTACAGATTACCGGCGCTGGCTTTAATGAATCCCACGTCCACAACGTGCAGATCACCAAGGAAGCCCCCAACTACCGGGTGAGCTAACCAGCACTTTTAGTTAAAACGGCGGCGGGCATTGCTCGCCGCTTGCTTTTTGGCCTTACCAGCGGCACCCGCACCGCTTAACCGAGACCCCGCCATGAGTGACATTCACGCCCATAAGATTTTGATTCTCGACTTCGGTTCGCAATACACCCAACTGATCGCCCGCCGCGTTCGCGAGATCGGTGTTTACTCCGAAGTCCGCGCGTTTGATATCACCGAAGAAGAGATCCGCGAGTACAACCCGAACGGCATTATCATGGCCGGTGGCCCAGAATCCGTGACGGAACTGGACTCCCCGCGCGCGCCCCAGTGCGTGTTTGAAATGGGCCTGCCGGTGTTTGGTATCTGCTACGGCATGCAGACCATGGCCGAGCAGTTGGGCGGTAAGGTAGAAGGCTCCAACCAGCGTGAATTCGGCTACGCGCAGATTCAGATTGACGAAAACAATGCCCTGTTCAAAGACATCAAAGACCACGTAGACGCTAAAAGCGGCAAAGCCCTGCTGGACGTATGGATGAGCCACGGTGACAAGGTGGCTGAAGCGCCCGCCGAGTTCACCGTGACCGCCTCTACACCGAGCTGCCCGATTGCCGCCATGGCTTGGGAAGAGAAGCAGTTTTACGGCGTACAGTTCCACCCGGAAGTGACCCACACCCTGCAGGGCCAGCGGATTCTTGAGCACTTCGTGCTGGATATCTGTAAAGCCGAAAAGCTGTGGACACCTGCGCAAATCATCGAAGACCAGGTACAGCGCGTGCGCGAGCAAGTGGGCGACCGCCACGTACTGCTCGGCCTCTCCGGCGGTGTGGATTCCTCTGTGGTTGCCGCGCTGCTGCACAAAGCCATTGGCACCCAGCTGACCTGCGTATTCGTCGACAACGGCCTGCTGCGTAAAGCGGAAGGCGACCAGGTCATGGAGACCTTCGCCAAGCACATGGGCGTGAAGGTGATCCGCGTAGACGCCGAAGACCTTTTCCTCGGCAAGCTAAAGGGCGAGAAAGACCCGGAAGCCAAGCGTAAGATCATCGGCAACACCTTCATCGACGTGTTCGATGAAGAGGCCAGCAAGATCGACGGCGTCGACTTCCTGGCCCAGGGCACCATCTACCCGGACGTGATCGAATCCGCCGCCTCTAAAACCGGCAAAGCACACGTGATCAAATCTCACCACAACGTGGGTGGCCTGCCGGAAACCATGAAGCTCAAGCTGGTCGAGCCGCTGCGCGAACTGTTTAAAGACGAAGTGCGCAAACTTGGCCTGGAGCTCGGCCTGCCCTACGATATGGTTTACCGCCACCCGTTCCCTGGCCCCGGCCTGGGCGTGCGTATTCTGGGTGAAGTAAAGAAAGACTACGCTGACATCCTCCGCGATGCCGACGCCATCTTCATCGAAGAGCTACGCGCTTCCGGCTGGTACGAAAAAACCAGCCAAGCCTTCGCCGTGTTCCTGCCGGTGAAATCCGTAGGCGTAGTAGGCGACGGCCGCCGTTACGAATGGGTCATCGCACTACGCGCGGTAGAAACCATCGACTTCATGACCGCCCGCTGGGCGCACCTGCCCTACGAGCTGCTGGAGAAGGTCTCCAACCGGATTATCAATGAGTTGGAAGGGGTTTCGCGGGTGACTTATGACGTTAGTAGTAAGCCGCCTGCTACTATTGAGTGGGAGTGAGTTTGCCTAAATTTAAAAAGCAAGGGGGCAGCCCTTGCTTTTAATTAATTTTGATGTGATTGTGAGGCTATTGATTCATGGTGAACGATATGGCCTATTATGAAGATACGGCTTTCTTAAAAGCATGTTCAAGCGTTTTCTCTTCTAGAAATATAAATGAGACAGCCTGGTATGGCAGTACCGAAAACAATAACTATATTTTTAATGTATTATCTAGACAATATATCGTTGATAAGAAAATGGGGTTAAGAGATTTTTTTGACTGCGTATACTGTATTCTCTTAAACCATAGAAGAAGCGAATACGTCTACAAAAACACAATGATAAAAAAGAAGATATATGGCACTTATAGCCCTAAGACAACAATTTGGATTCCAGAGGTGAAAATAGCTGGTGCAAGAGCTGATGCTATATTTGTTAATAAAAATAAAAAAGCTGTGGTATATGAAATCAAGACAGAATTAGATAGCCTTTCTCGCTTACGTGATCAGGTTCAGGCATATTATCGGTGTTTCTCAAATGTGGTATTAGTGGTTGATTCGAAACATAAAAGTAAAGTGGCAGACTATGTTCCAGAGAGCGTGGGTATTAACGTACTCACCAAGAATAAAACTGTCAGTGTAGTAAGGGAGTCGAAAGATTTTTTTGGCTTGCTTGATAGTGCAAGTATGTTTGATCTTTTGAAAAAAAAGGAATACGAAAGTTTAGCTTGTTCGCTTGAGCTAGATATATTAAGTTTTTCAAAATTTGAAAGATGCAAAAGAATAAGAGATCTTTTTTCGAAAGAGTCACCCATAAAGATGCATACGGCATTATTGTCTGTTCTAAGTGATAGGGTTGAAAATAATGTTAAGCCTAGTATTGTTGATTTTATACCAGACTCGCTAATTGCTGCTTTTTATGAGTATAAGATAAGAAAGTGCGATTGGTTAAGTTTGATAGATAGATTCGACAAGCCTATTATAATATAATTCAATTCAAGGGGTTTATATGTATTGGCCATACCTTAGATCAAAACAAAATGAAGTGTTGGCGTTTAGAGATTTAGCCGTAAACCTTAGTCCTTTAGTAGTGCCAATATTCAAGCCAGTGACATTGTATGCATTTGAAAATAGAATTAAGTCTATTCTTGATAGTGGATTAAGAGTTTCAATTGTCGTAAATTCTGATCAAGGTGATCCTATTCCTCAGTCTCAGGAAGTTTTGAGAATTGTTGGTGATTTAATCACTCGAAATCCGGGTTTTATTTTTCCTGCACTAGAGGTTTCATCTACTACAAATATTAAGGATATTAAAGTATTTGATTCGATGTTTAACGGCGTGCAAACTGTTTTTGTACACAGGAATCACTTGTTTAATGAGGCAGGAATACAGTCTCAGATTGTTAATTTTATTTCCCCAGTGCATGTTTTTCATTCTGGGGAAGCACCTTCTCATATTATAAATGGTTTCCAGAAAAATAGTAGAGTTTTAATAAGGGATGGTTTTTCTCGCCAAAACGTTAATGGTGATTATCCAGCGCAATCTAATTTTGATGATCTTGTCTACAACTATAATTCTTTAGGATTTAATGGCTTTGGAGATTGTGCATCCGTTGGGGACTATTATGCTAAAGGAGGCGGGAATCCAGCCCATGTGGCTTTGCATTTGACTGAAGAAAGAAGCAAAAACATTATTTGCAACCATTTTGTATCATCCTCTGCGCCTGGGTCTTCTACTGAGGATATGTATTGGGATGCACTAGGCAAGCTTATGCAATATGTAGGAAACCCACCTTCACAACCATTTAACACTTCAGGTGTTTATGACTATGTGAACAATTACGTTTCTGGTTCTTATAAGGCATTAGGGTTTCCGAAAAAGTGCTCCATAAAACATCATGTGGAAATGATTGATCGAATTATTTCAAATGGAAGAGTGGCTTTTGTTTAAATGTGTAAATAAACAAATTTTTTATAAGTTGTTGCTTTTATGTAAGTCAAAAAGGCAATATCTATTGCTTTTCTTTGGTTGGCTTGAAGATGGAAGTCTGTGTCGGTTAGATTAGTTTGGTTAGAAGTGAAAGTTGCACGGTAATGCTTGTAGTCGACGCTTTTTTAATGGTCAATATTTAAATGCGCTTCGACTTGGCTATTGAGTAAGTAGTCTATTGAAGACAAGATAGGTTCGCGCATGTAGCACTACGTTGCTTTCACTCGTTCAATCCACATGGTTACGATTGCCATGAGTACCTTAGAGGTTGTGGTTCTTAAACGTAGAAATGGCTTGTAAGGCATGCACAGCAAAAAAGGTGGTATAGAGTGTCTGTAAATTCACACGAAACAACCCCTGTTGCTTTTCTGTTCGCTGCACCTCTTGGCTCTGAAGAGATAGAGGAGTGGCTAGATGAGGCATTTCTTCGCGCGCTGAAGATTGCCGACCCAAAGGGTAAAGTGGAAACACGGATTTATCGTGGTGGTGTGCTGCTGCAACAGCTTTGCTATAAGCCTGGAACGATTAAAATCGAGTCGGCCAAGAATCAAAAACCTAATAGCGCGGTAACTTTTCAGACGAGCCTAACCAAGCATCCTGACTTGGATCTTTATGCTACTCTCGTCGGAGATTTTGTCGAGACGTGCCTTGAACGGTGGCATACGGTAGATCGTGAGAGCTTTTGGGAAAAAGTAGGTCGACGTTCACTAGATGCCACGTTCGTGCCGATGCTTGCACAGAATATCGCCTCAAAGATGGATCAGAAGCTACGCTCCCATCCGCTTTATATAGGTGCTGTTTCACCTGATCTAGGCAATCCGCTTCACTGCTACCTGTTTATTGAGGCTATGTTTAAGGACGCGTTTCTTCGTGGTGGGCGTGTGTATGTAGAAGGCGGTTATCCTGGAACTGACGATGCTTTTTTCATTGGTGCCGAGGAATTTTCTCCTTCAGGGCTGGGCATCGTTCCCTATGATCAGTTCGATAATGCTGCACCTCCGCTAGCTCTTCCCTCAGGCCTAAGTGCCCGTGGCCTAGTTAGCAAAATGCGGATGGAGCAGCGAATGGCGCTTGATGTTCATCAGAAGGTCATGCATGACTTAAGCTTTAGCAGATCACTATGCGATCTGAACCGAGAGTTTGAATGGGATATTTCTCAGCTACCTGATGCTTTAGAAGAAGTCAATATTCAGGCCAGTAAGATTGTGGCCTATCTGCTCAATCCTGACCACAAGAAAAATGGAGGTAAGGCAAAGTTTTTTGAAGACCATCTAAGAATTATTAAATCAGATAAGACCTATCTTCACTGCCAGCTTGTAGACGCTCTTCGTAATGTCATCTATGAAGATGTGGGCATTGATGAATACGGGGTTCGCTTTAAGGCGAATTTGCCTGTCATCGGTAAGAATGGAGAGACAGCGACTATCGAAACAATCTGGATTGTGCGGCTCGGTGAGCGAGCCTCGTTTGTTACCGCCTATCCTGGCAAGAAAAATCCTGAACTTGAAAAGAAGGCTAGTATCCCTCCGCTGCTTTCCGATAACCTGAAAGGTAATGAACGCTGGAAAACGCTTTACGACCTTGCGCATGCATCCGGGTTAGAGGCTATGAATGCATGTATTCCTAAGCCGCTCGTGGTCGAAAACCAGGTTTATATGGAAGGTGATTGTGGCGGAGCTTCTATCGTTCTTGAGGACGGGCGAAAGTCTTTTGCGCGGTGGCTCAGAAATAATGGGCGAGGTTACAGCCATTATAAATCTGGTTATGTAATTTCTGCTGAACGTATTGCCCAGTCCGCTGAATCTGCCATGGCGTATGCCGATGCTTTCGCGCGCGTGCTGCGCCGGAATAGCATCGTTTGCCGTTCAGAGATATACTACACTTGACTGATTTTCTTGATCTCATTTGCCTGTGTAACTATGGCTAAAGAGACGGTCTGTCGTAAATAGTCGATGTTATGCGGCTTAATCTCACTTAAAGAAGTGACTACTTTGATTGTAAAGTTTTAATAAAATTTTGTAGCTGAAGTACTACTTAATCTATCGCAAGCACCGATGGTCTATGCTGAGCAGACAGCCTTGACTTATTTGCTTGGCTACCAGGCATGGGAAGATTTTTTAATGGTGCTTAAAAGTGTGCCAAGAGTACTCTATAGCTCTGATTTAGGACAGCCGACACAACCAGATATTGAACAATGGCTTGGACAAAGCGAAAAATGGTTTGAGCTAATGAACCTGAGTAGTAATCGTATTGACTTTGTTAGGCGCGAATGCTGCTATCAGATGTTAAAAGAGTAAATGCAATATTTTTTTATAGCCTTTTAAGAAAAGGCCGATTTTGTTAATACTTAAATAGTTCTTCAGCCATAAAATCAATGAATAAACGTAGTTTAGGGGCCATATATTTGCTGGTAGGCCACAACATACGAAACGCTCCTTGATGCTCAATATAGTCATCCAATAAGGTAGTTAGCTCCCCCCTGTTTATGGTTTCTCGCACCATAAAGTCAGGTAAGCAGGCGATTCCTAAACCAGATATTGCCACATCAAGCAGAGCTTCAGAAGTATTACATACCATAGCTGCATGTATCATGGATTCTGATTCTGTATTAGTTCGAACTAACGGCCAAGACTCGTATTTACCTGTGCTGGGAAATTTATGCTGCAAGCAAGCATGATCGCTCAGCTCGGCAGGGGTCTCAGGCTTACCATACTTGGATATGTAGTCCGGTGAAGCGACAAGCAACAAGCGATATGTTCCAAGAGATCTAGACATTAGTCTTGAGTCTGTTGGCTCACCGGTGCGGATAACAGCATCGAACCCTTCTTCAACGACATCCACCATTCGATCCGAAAAGTCGACATCTAACTCAATTAACGGGTATTGATGCATAAATGAAGTAAGCACTGGCATAACCAAACTGCCCACCAGCGGTAGACTTACATGAAGTTTACCTTTGGGTTCCTTATGGATCTCTGATAACTCGAGTTCTGCTGCTTCGACTTCACACAATATACGACGGCATCGCTCAAGAAATAATCTTCCCTCTGCAGTCAGTGTGATGCTGCGGGTACTTCGATGAAGCAAACGGACTCCCAAGCGGGCTTCTAATCGAGCTACGCTTTTGCCAACTGCAGATGAAGATACACCAAGATTGCGACCAGCCTCTGAAAAGCTTCGAGTCTCTGCCGCTTGTACGAAGTAGTCAATTCCACTTAGAGCGTCCATATTTCACCATTTAGGAATTTTTGTCCGATATGTTTTGAACTCTAGCGTTATTGTCCTCTTTTTTCAATATACTTAAAGTAATCATCTACTCTCACATGCGAAAGGGAAACGCTAATTAATAGCAAGATACCTTCGCTTTTAGCGGGTTCAATGATTATGAGCACATCAGAAACAAGCAACTTAAATATGGAGTGCAGTAAAACAGCTCAATCGGATCGTCTTCCGGTTACGGCATTACTAGCACTTGCATTAGCGGGGTTCGTCACAATACTAACCGAGGCTTTGCCAGCTGGTCTGTTGCCTCAGATCGGAGCGGGGCTAGGGGTTTCAGACTCACTTGCTGGCCAGCTTGTTACCATCTATGCCATCGGCTCCCTTGTTGCCGCCATTCCGTTGGTGGCTGCTACCCAGGGGATTCGGCGCCGTCCCTTACTGCTGGCCGCTATCGTAGGTTTTGCTATCGCCAATACGGTCACCACAATCTCAACGAGTTACATTTTGACCATGGTTGCCCGCTTCCTTGCTGGCGTAGCGGCAGGGCTGTTGTGGGCGCTCTTGGCAGGCTATGCCGCTCGAATGGTTCCTGAACATCTAAAAGGGCGTGCCATCGCGATTGCAATGGTGGGCACACCATTGGCCCTATCTTTGGGTGTCCCGGCGGGTACGTTTCTCGGGACGCTGGTAGGTTGGCGTGCTTGCTTCGGAATCATGAGTGTTATGGCGTTAGTGCTAATCGTTTGGGTTCGTGTAAAAGTACCTGATTTTGCAGGCCAGTCTGCGGGTAAAAGATTCACGCTGAGACAGGTATTCACTATGCCTGGTATTCGTCCTGTATTGTTCGTAGTCCTTGTTTTCGTGCTAGCGCATAACATTCTTTACACTTATATCGCACCTTTTTTGGCTAATGCTAATTTGGCCGAACGAACTGATCTGGTTCTACTTGTCTTTGGTATTTCTGCTCTGATCGGCATCTGGGTCATTGGTGTATTTATTGACCGGTATCTTCGCATACTGACTTTAGCTAGTACTTTTATATTCGGATTGGCAGCGCTGGTGCTTGGAGTGGCTGGCGATGTGCCAATCGCAGTGTATGTTGCAGTCGGTGCATGGGGAATCTCATTCGGCGGAGCTGCTACTTTGTTTCAAACAGCTCTCGCCAAAACAGCTGGAGAAGCAGCAGACGTTGCGCAGTCCATGCTAGTTACAGCCTGGAACTTGGCTATCGCAGGTGGAGGAATCGTTGGTGGTATATTGCTGGATCGTTTTGGTGTCGTTTCATTCCCACCCGCGCTGCTTGTCCTACTTGTAGTAACCCTGTTAGTTGTATGGTCGGCACGCCTACATGGTTTTCCGGCTTCAAAACGCTAGTAGTATAGCAAGAATTGTCGATGGCTAGAGCTATTCATAACTGTCCTTGCAGCTTGTAAGTTCAGAACTGCAATCTAAAGAATGGAATCTTGGTGCCATTTCGCATTAAATGAGATGAGTGCAGGAATTGAAACATCAATAAATTGCAGAGCATCGTAACGGCTTTGATTGGATGCGGGCTGACTCTTGTTGATAATGCTTCAATGCTAATTACGGGAAAACATACCTACTGGGTGTAATGCTTATATGTTGAATTGGAGTGATTGAGAGCGATGGATAATAATATTGAGCACAATCCGAGTATGTTACAGAACCAGGGAGCTGATTGGACAGTAGAGGTTCGGAGAGCAGCAGATTTTGTGATGAGCTATTGGGCTTTGTTGGGAATTGGCACTCTGGCTCTCTCTGTTATTGCAATGCATGGTTATCTGGTAGGAGAAGCGATTCCACTCAGTATCACTTCTCCCGATGTTATTAACGGGCTTCCGGCCCTTTTTATCCTCATCGCATATGCCGTATTCATTTTAACATGCTCAGCTGCACTGCCAGCAATGATATTGCTGAGTCGAAGCAAGGCGCTAAGTCGTAGTCTTTTAGAGGAAATGCTTCAGAGTGGGAGTAGCTATTCTAATAACGAACATAAGGTGCGAGGGCGCTTGACTATATGTTGGTGCTTGGGGCTAACCGTTCCTGCGATTATTGTCATATCACTTTTGTATTGGCCTGAATCCTTGAATTGGCTGTGGTATCTGGGAGTTTTCGTTACCGCTACTCTTTCATTTTCTTTTTCTTTGGCCCTGTCTGTACGTCAGATGTTGCCTCTCGTTTGGAAAGCTCATGCTAAAGAAAAGTGGGGTGGCTTTATTGCATATGGCACCTTTCAGACGCTCGTCATGATTAATCTAGGTGCAATTGTTGAGTCAAAAGTAAGCGCCGGATTAATAGGTATATTGGGGTTTCTGATAATTTCTATGTTGCTGTTATCTATATTCCAGATGGCGATTGTGTGGAGCATATGGGACGTCTCTCGTAAGCCTAAGCCTATTATACGTGCGGGCGGCATTGCCGGAATTGTTATTCTGGTAGTTTGTACCATGCCACCCTTAAACCAGGTATTTGTTGGGTATGCTATGTCGAGCTCAGCGACAGGTGGTCGTGGTTGCACAGTGTTCATTTGGACTGAGGAATCTAAAGTTCTGCCTGAGTTGCGCAGCGAAGATGACCGCTTAAAAAGCGTTGATCTAAGGATTCCGATGGCTACTAGAGATATCTTTTATACTCGACCTTGGCAGAACGGCGTGTCGAAGGAAATTGCTTTAGTCCCATCTGCCAGCGTGGCTAAGGTTATGGAGTGTGACTCTTGAATGAGCTGGAGTAGAGCCACTGCAGCGCAGAATTTTGAGAGCTGATGGTAAAAGGCTGCTTTTACAAGCCGCACGGTGTCAGACGCGGCTCGCGCTATTCGGTGCTGCGTGGTTGAGCAACTATTGAGGTGGCCACTTCGCCAATAAGATAGGCGTCAGACCCGCCTTTGCCGAAACACCATCACTCCCGCGATTAAGATCATGCCCATACCCAGCCAGGTCATGGCATCGGGCACTTCGCTGAAGAGCAAGTAGCCCCAAAGGCTGGCAAAGATGAGGTAGGCGTAATCAAAGGTGCCGATCAACGCCGAAGGGGCAATTTGATAAGCCCTTGCCACCCCGGTATTCACAATGATCAGCAGTAGGGCGTAGGCGCCCACGAGCACTAACGCTTTGGCGTCTAGCGGTTGCCAACCGGCGAACAGGAACGGCGCGTGTTCGGCGATCGTTGCTGTGCTGTTGATTGCCACCAGCACGCTGAAGAGAGTGCCTGCTGCCAGGAAGGCTAGATTTAATCCCAGGGTGAGAAGTAAGGGGTGCTCTCTTTGGCAGTGGTGGCGAGTGACCAGCATGGCTAGCGCATAAAAGAGGGCGGCAAGCACGGGTAGCAGTGTGGCAGGTGTGAAAGTGTCGCCGCCAGGGCGCAACACCACCACCACGCCCAGGAAACCGCAGAGGATGCCCAGCCACGCCTGGCGTGAAAGATGCTCGCCCGCCCCAAAAGCAGCCAGCACGGCAATAAACAGCGGCGTTGTGTAGATGGCGACCGCCGCCACCGAAAGCGGAATCAGCGGCAGTGCTGCGTAGTAGGTTATCCACATCAGCAACAGAAGCAGGCTTCTTATCGCCACCCAGCGGCGTGATTTTACCTTGGGGTGGGGGCCTGAATGGCCAATGATCAATCCAAAGAGTATCGGCAGCGAGAGTGTTGAGGCGATGACATAGAGTTGCCATAGCGACATACTGGCACTTAGATACTTAACCAGGGCGTCGGTCAACGCCAGCAGAAAGACAGCCCCCACGATAAGGCTTATGCCCTGTAGGATATTATCTTGTGGTTCAGCGGTGGCCTTCATTGCAGCGTTCCAGAGATGAATTCCGTTCTAGAATGCCGCTGCCGCAAGCAGTGCTTCAAACGACTTCTGCGTCACCATGCATGAGCTCAGATTATGGATAACTTCATCAAGTCTCTTCCACCACTGGCGACGCTGCGCCCCTTTGAGGCTGCCGCCAGGCTGGAAAGCTTTTCGCGCGCGGCCGATGAGCTCCACCTGACCCAGGCGGCTATCAGCCGACAGATTCGTGCACTGGAGGAAGACCTAGGCGTGATGCTTTTCGAGCGCCGTCATCGCCGTGTGTTTCTTACCCGGGAGGGGCGTGAGTTTGGCCGTACGGTCTCCCAGGCGCTGGAAAGTATCGCCACGGGTGCTCAGGCGCTGCGCGGCGACCCAAATGATAAGCGCGTCGTGTTGTTCTGCCAGTTATGCGAAGCGTTCTATTGGCTGATGCCACAGCTGGCTGACTTCAATCGTCGTTATCCTGACATTGAGATACAGCTGGCGACCTCGACAAGGCCGATTACCGAATTTAGTGGCAGCTTCGACATTGCGCTGCAAACCAACGGACGACCCAGCGGGAGCCATCGATTGGTGTTTACCGCCGAGGATGAGATATTTCCGGTCTGCAGCCCAGCTTATTTGGAAGGGGGCAACACGCCGTTGAGTCTCAATGCGTTGCTGAACCAGCGGCTACTTCACCACCATGCGGAACCGGCGGATTGGCTGGAGTGGGATGAATGGTTTCGTGCCATGGGGCACTTTGAACACACATCAGCGGAGAGTGCTGTGTTCGATAGCTATCCACTGCTACTGCAAGCGGCTGTCGCGGGGCACGGCATTGCACTGGGGTGGCGGCGCACAACGCAACGCTTAATTGAAAATGGCGAGCTGATCCGCCCGGTGGCAGAGAGCCTGCCCCAGCACGATGCCATCGCCCTCTACACACGCCAGGGCGCGCCTCAACGACCAGGCAGCGAAGCGTTATTGGGCTGGCTGCATGAGGTGTTGAGTAATTAATGACGCTGAGCTCTGTCTGATAACTGGCTGCGCTCGACCCTACGGGGTTAACCATCGGCTCAACGTACTCATTTACGTCACGTAAACTCGCGATCGAGTTCGATCCGTCTTTTCGCCGTTTTTTGCCTTGCTTGACCTTTGCAGGCCGACTTTTCATACAAAGCCTAAGGCGTTAGTTAGAGACGCCCTCGCAGTTGTCGTGATACAGCGGGTCATCGGTGCCCAACGCTAGGTGATTGGTGGCGTCGTTGTAGTAGAAGTGGCCGGACTCGGCGTTTGAAAGCGCATAGTCTCCGCACACTCCATAGCCCTTGTTGACTCGCTTCAAGTTGGAAATCTCAGCCTTTGCCTGGCTGCCGAGTTGTTCCGATATAGTCGCGGCGATGTGGCCATCACGCTTGGCCTCAGAGTAGGCCTGACTACCGAATATCAGGCCCGCAACGGCTAAAATGGCGACGACGGGAATCCATAGGTTATGCATAGCGTGTCCAGTTAGAGGATATAAACGTGCATGAGGGCGTCAGAAAAATTATTTAGCTGGATAATAACTTTTTGCCCAGCCCATTTCATTGGTTGGCGAGTAGTTGGTTTACACAAGGATCCGCGCCAACCTTACGACACTAAACTGCTTTATGTAGTGGTTCACTGATTCCGGACATCAATCGCCCCAGCACGATTCTATCGCCCTATACACACGCCAGGGCGCGTCTCAACGCGCAGGCAGCGAAGCGCTATTGGGTTGGCTGCGTGGGGTGTTGAGTGATGAGCAGATTGCTGAAGCGACAGGCTTGGCGTTAGGTGAAGTGGCTAAGTTGCGCACTGAAGATAAGCGCTGATCGATTGCCTTCTGACCTAAGCGGCAGCCCTTGAACCTGCTCAAACTTCCCGGTCTCGTTCGTATCGCTCCACGTTTGGAAATGGCGGTAGCCAATGTTCGCGGCGAATGTTCCAAAGCTCATACGACGGTTTCAGTTGGTTGGGTGAATCAAGGGTGCCCAGGTGTATTTCGATTTCGTCCTCGCTTACCGAAAAAACCGACGAACCGCATACCGAACAGAAGTAGCGCCCCTGATAACTGTGCGGTTCGCCTTCGATAATGACAGCTTGCTTGGGGTAATCGGCAGCCGCATAGAAAAGCGCCCCGTGATGCTTGCGGCAATCCATACAGTGGCAAATACCTACCCGGAGTGGCTCGCCATTGGCCACGATTCGGATCTTACCGCAGAGACAGCCACCTGTTAGTTGCTCCATTGCCAATCTCCAGAAGACTCATACATTCAAAGTAGGTGGCACTTTTGGTTTTGTCTTGCTGCTGTATCGTTGGTATTTGATGCCCGCAAACCGACATAAATCTAGCTGTTGCAGGAGGCGGATTTGCCTTAGGGCCCGGAATTAGTTTGTATCTCGGTTACAAGCAGGCGCGGATATTAAGCTGGGAAATCGCCTCCCTGTGGGTCTTTAAAAGATAGGTGCTTTGTGAACTAAAAGTACACAAAATTTGACGATATTAAAGAGCCTTATGGAAGATTCTTTAGTTAAACAATGCCGAAGACACGCTGCCATGGGACTGGGCGCTCAAGATGTCGGCACCCGAGAGGGCAATCATGGAAGCTATGGACGAGCTGCCCGATCATGAGAGTTTTCACAATATCGATATGTTGTTTGAGAGCCTGACAACGCTGCGCCCGAAACTACTGTCAGCTCTGCTGCAGAGTTGTAAGAAGATCAAGATAAAGCGGCTGGTTTTTGTCTTTGCAGATCGCCACGAACACCCCTGGCGTAAGTGCCTCGACCCAGCAGAATTCAATCTTGGCAGTGGCGACAGTGCACTGGTAAAAGGAGGCAAGATACATCCGCGCTATCGCATTATGGTGCCTGAAGAATTTGTAAGGGCGGAGACCAACGATGGCACGTGAAACCTATAAAGCACAGGTCGCACTTCTTGTGCATATTCTTCCGGATGTCGCCAAGGAAGATGTATTCGCGCTAAAGGGCGGCACGCCCCAGCCGCTATGTGCTTTACTATCAGCAACTTTTATTCACGGAGGAAACACCCATGGCCATAGGCGGCTTGATAGGATTATTGGATGACATTGCCGCATTGGCGAAGTTGTCCGCAGCATCACTGGACGATGTGAGTGCCGCCGCAGGGCGTGCGACGGCGAAGGCGGCCGGGGTGGTGGTGGATGATACGGCAGTGACCCCACAATATTTGCAGGGGGTAACAGCAGAGCGTGAACTGGCGATTTTGAAGAAGATTGCGCTGGGGTCGATCCGAAACAAGCTGATTTTTATCCTGCCGGCAGCACTGCTGCTGAATTACTTTTTGCCCATGCTATTGCCGATCATCCTGATGGTGGGGGGCACCTACCTGGCCTTTGAGGGCGCGGAGAAGGTCTGGCACAAGCTCTCTGGCAAGCATGAGGACGACAAGCCTGCGGTAGAGAAGGGACCGGAAGCGGAGAAACAGATCGTCAGTGGCGCCATTCGCACCGACCTGATCCTGTCTGCTGAAATCATGGTAATCGCGCTTTCTACTGTTTCCCATCAAGGGTTCTGGTCGCAGATGGTGAGTCTTGTGGTGGTCGCGTTTGTCATCACTATCCTGGTGTACGGCGTAGTGGCGCTGTTAGTCAGAATGGATGACCTCGGCCTGAAGCTCGCCCAGCGGGAGAGTTCGGGAATAAAGAAACTGGGCCGTGGTCTGGTCACGGCCATGCCCAAGGTACTAGCAACCATCTCGGTCGTGGGCACCGTCGCCATGCTCTGGGTGGGTGGGCATATCCTGATGGTCAATCTGGGTGCCGATGGAACGGGTTGGTTCAACGCGCCCTATGAGTGGGTACACCACATCGAGCTTGGCATTAGTGAGGCCACCGGTGCCATGGGCAGCACGCTGGGCTGGAGCTTCAATACGCTGTGCTCGGCAGTGATTGGCTTTTTGGTGGGCTCGGTGGTGGTGGGGGTGGTGCACCTTGTTCCCGTTAAGAAAGCGCAAAATACCTGAAATCTTTAAGAATCAGTTATTTTGTTAACTCAAAGTACACCATATTTAATTTTTCAAAGAGCGCGTGGCTGACCTTTTAGTAAAGTGCTAATGAGTGAACTATGAGTTCACATAAAGTAGCAATACTAAAGAGATTAGTTACGCCATACCTACGGGGTTCATGGTTGATACCGCATGGCTTGAACGCCACGGTATCTTCCAACGCCCCGCGCCGAACGTAACAAAGTCGGCCACCATCGATTGGAAAACCTGCCTGCGCTCCACGCAGCATATTATGCGCTACGACATCTATGTC
This sequence comes from Halomonas alkaliantarctica, assembly GCF_029854215.1. NCBI lineage: Bacteria > Pseudomonadati > Pseudomonadota > Gammaproteobacteria > Oceanospirillales > Halomonadaceae > Vreelandella > Vreelandella neptunia. Next base: position 814,404 of record NZ_CP122961.1, read on the forward strand.
GTCGGTACAAAGGCGCCTGCCTGGATATCTGGTGAGGCCACTCCCAACTGAAAGAGAGTGACCGGATTTAGTACATAAGTTAAACAAGTGATCCTTTACAGTTTCCATAAAGTCTACTTAGATTAAGTAAGGCGGCGCTTCATTTTATAAAGGCATTGCAAGCGGGTTTGCCAAGCGCTCTTGATAGTAATAAACCACGAACAACGGAGGTACTTGGTTTGGCTACTGATAACGCATCTCGGAGTGTAGGCGGTTGGTTTCTGCTCGTGTTCGCCATCATTCTGATTATCCTCGGTCTGATTCTTGCCGCTGGCGGGATCTGGCTGGTGACGCTGGGCGGCTCCTGGTATTACCTCATTGCCGGTCTGGGATTGATCATTTCAGGTGGCTTAATGGCCAGGGATTCGCTCACGGGAGTCTGGGTCTATTTCTTGGTTCTGTTAGGCACGCTGATTTGGGCCTTATGGGAGGTTGGCTTGTCGCCATGGGAGCTGCTGCCCCGGGTATTCGGTTACATCGTCCTGGGTGTCATCGTCTTGGCGCTGATGCCCACTCTTAAACGCCGCCAAGTCACTAGTCGACAAGCCGCTACATGAGGAGCGCTGCCATGTTTACGTCACCGCGAGTGTTGGCCTATGTCGTCAGCCTGTCACTGGCGACGCATGCCGTTGCCCAGAATACCGAGGGTGAAACTGACGCCCCAGAGGAGCTCACCTCAAGCGAGTCCCAAATTGATGTCGGCGAGAGCCAGGCGGTTCAGGCACCGACCTTCTCGGCGACGCCACAGCCCAGCGATGACCCAGCGCCCGGCGATTGGGCCGCCTGGGGAAGAGAGAGCGGGGCCTCACGTCATTCGCCGCTGGATGAAATCACGCCCGACAATGTTAGCCAGTTGGAAGTTGCCTGGACCTATCGCACAGGCGATATGCCGGAAGAAGACGGACAGGGCAAATACGCGCCTGAAACTACACCGCTCAAGGTTGGCGATAATCTGTATCTCTGCTCGGCCATGAACGTAATGATCTCCCTTGATGCACGGACCGGCGAGGAGCAGTGGCGCCATGATCCCCAGGTCGATACAGGTGCCATTCCCTATAGCGCCAGCTGCCGCGGTGTAACCTATTACGAAGTTCCGGATGCCGATGATGATCAGGCCTGCGCAACCCGCATCATTGAGGGGACGTTGGATGCCCGGTTGATTGCCGTCGATGCGCAAACGGGCGAGCTGTGCCAGGCGTTTGGTGACGGCGGTACGGTAGATCTATGGGCAGGCATCGGCGAGAAGGTTCCCGGTTGGTACGCCGTCACCGCGCCACCGGTCGTCGCCCAGGGCGTGCTGGTGACCGGTGCCCAGGTTAAGGACGGGCAAGCGGAGGACGCACCCTCCGGCGTCATTCGTGGCTACGATGCCGTTACCGGCGAACTGGAGTGGGCGTGGGATATGGGCAACCCCAACTTGGATGGCCTACCACCCGATGGCGAAACCTATACCCGAGGCACGCCCAACATGTGGACCACTGCTTCCTCCGATGAGGCGTTGGGCTATGTCTACCTGCCGATGGGCAACTCCTCGGTCGACTACTGGGGCGGGAACCGCAGCGAGGAAGAACACGAATTCTCGACCTCGCTCGTCGCCATCGACGTCAACACCGGCGATCCGGTCTGGCACTTCCAGACCGTCCATTACGATGTCTGGGACTATGATCTTGGTTCGCAACCGACTCTGGTCGATTTCCCCCAAGATGACGGCAGCACGGTGCCGGCGATCATTCTGCCCTCCAAACAGGGCGACATTTACGTGCTCAACCGTGAAACCGGCGAATCGCTATTCCCCGTGGAAGAGGTTGAGGCGCCCACTGGCGGTGTTGAGCCCGATAACCTCTCGCCCACACAGCCTAGTTCAGGCTATCACTCCCTCGCTTTTCCGAACCTAGAAGAGAAGGACATGTGGGGAATGACGCCCATCGACCAGCTGTGGTGTCGTATTCAATTCCGCCGAGCCTCCTATAAAGGCATGTACACGCCGCCGACCGTGGGTCAGCGCTTCATTCAGTACCCCGGATACAATGGCGGCAACGACTGGGGTAGTGCAGCGGTGGACGCCGAGCGCGGCATCATCATTGCCAATTACAATGACATTCCCAACTACAACCGTCTCATCCCTCGTGAAGAAGCCGAGGAGCGTAATCTTCAACCCATCTACGCAGGAGGTGACAACACCGATAGCGAGTCGGATGGGCCCGCCGAAGGGGCCGGCGATCCACAAGTAGGCGCGCCTTACGCGATCGACGTCAATGCCGGCTGGCGAGCGCCGGTTACCGGCATGCCCTGCACCGCGCCTCCTTATGGCGGCATTCGCGCCATCGATCTGGCGAGCGGTGAAACGCTCTGGGACGAGCCATTGGGCACGGCACGCAAGAATGGCCCCTTCGGGATACCTTCATATATGCCTTTCAAAATCGGCACACCCAACAACGGTGGTCCTCTGCTGACGGCCAGCGGACTGATATTCATCGCTGCCGCCACCGACGATCTGATTCGCGCCATCGACACGGAAACCGGTGAGGTGCTTTGGGATGACGTGCTGCCGGCCGGTGGGCAGGCCAATCCCATCACCTATGAGGCCGATGGTCGCCAATACGTAGTTATCGGGGCCGGCGGGCATCACTTTATGGAAACACCGATAGGCGATTATGTAATCGCCTACGCGCTACCAGAAGACGAGAATTAAGATCGCTGTCTTGGCTGAGCCAGTTTTCGACTGGCTCAGCTATTTTCAAAAGTAATCAATAGGAAGTTGGGAAGGTCTGACAAGAAAGACAAGCGTCCTAACAAGCCTTCTGAATACCCATGAGCCGAATATAAACCTTATTCGGCTCATAATGTGATCTGAATAGATGGGCCAATCGGCTCATGTATCTCTGGGAACTGTGCACCTGCTTCATCGCCGTCCCGCTCATTTGATCTAACGCCTGAACCAACTGCTTTTTACTCTTCCTGCTGCCGATTAACTGCCCGAACGAAAGCGCTGGGTGCTTGGCCAAGCACCTTGCGAAACATGCTGGAGAAAGCGGCAGTGCTGCTGGCGCCATACGCCAAAGGAGAGGCCCGTCTGCTGACGGAAAAGGCGATTGAAGGTGCGCTGACTGCAATGTAGCTGCCGTGCCCACTCTTCGGGAAGGGTGTGAATGCTCGGTTGGCCGAGAAACGTCCTGCACAGGCTGGCAAGTGGAAGGTCATGGGGCAGGGGCGCAAACAGTGGCAGGGCTTGAGCCTGTTTCAGTTCGTATAGAAGTAGTTGAGCCAGGGCACCGTCGCGGCCGTCTTCCTTATAGATTGCGGGGATGTGGGCGGAAGCCAGCAGCAGGTGATGCAGGAGAGGCATCACGACTAGCACCTCGCAGTTGGGCGAAGTACGTGGCGCGACGAGAGGCTCGATATACAGGCTTCGGGTGCTCACCCCGTTCATGCGCACTTGGTGCCGTTTGCCCGCCGGTAGCCAGACGCCGCTATAGGGCGGCACCATCCAGGTGCCGTTATCCGTGTTCACCTCCATCACGTCGGCTGGCGAGTTCTCACTGTCTCAAGGGTACCGTTCACTAATGACTGTCCAAGGAATGGAGGCCTGGAAAATCATATCCAATCGGATCTTTCCTCTCCAAAAGGCTACAACAAACTGGCTAACGAGGTGCGTGACCGGTTAGGCGAGCTAGGTTTGCATGCGATTGTCGCGAGCCAAATTCCAATGCATCGTATGGGAAGTCCAGAGGAGGTGGCTGGTGCCGTTCTATTTCTCTGCTCAGGCGAGGCTTCCTACATCAATGGTGCAGAGATACATATCAACGGTGGTCAGCACGTCTAAATAATGTAAAGCGCTGAAATTATCAAAGGTTCTACCTTTGTGAAACCGCTCGAAAGATTTCTGGTCACCCTTCCCATGCTCACGGATGTTTTCCATCCCCATGTCTGCTTCCTCCGCCACTAAAGGGAGCGTGAAAGTCTCTGATTCACCGGCCCCGTCATGAAGTCTACGAAGGCTCTCAACGCGCTGGGCATGTGCTCACGGTGAGGATAGTAGAGATAGAACCCTGGGATCGAAGGCATCCATGAGGACAGGACTCGCACCAACTCACCGCTGTCAAAATAGGCTTGAAGGTGATTCTCGGGCAAATAGGCGAGCCCGGTGCCTTCCAAAGCCGCCGCGGTTATCAGGCTGGTGTCATTGATGGTTAATGCGTGGCGCACCTGTAGATCAAAACATCTCTCATCTTCCTGAAAGGTCCAAGCGTACAAGGCATTCGAGGCGCTCCAGCGGTAGTTGATGCAGATGTGGTCGTGAAGGTCGGCCGGCACTTCCGGTGGCGGGCGCCGAGCAAAGTAGCTTGGTGCACCTACTACGGCCATGTTAAGGGCCGGTGTCAATTGTCTGGCGACCATATCCTGCTGCAAGCGCTTGCCCGAGCGAATGCCCGCGTCGAAGCCTTGCGAGACGATATCGGTCAGCGTGTCGTCGATGACGAGATCGACATTGATATCAGGATAGTGCTCCAGGAAGGCATGAAGCCGTGGCACTAGCACTAGCTGGGCTGCGATGCGCGGCAAATTGATCCTGATCGTGCCTTGTGGTGAGGCCTGAAACGCTGCCGATTCATCAACGGCCTGCCGGATGTCGATGATGGCTGGCTCCACACGCTGGAGCAGACGTTCGCCCGCCTGTGTGAGCGATACACTACGGGTGGTACGACTCAAGACTCGTACGCCCAGGCGCGTCTCCAGCGAGCGTATGGTGTGACTCACTGCCGATGGCGACATTCCCAGCTGTAACGCAGCACGGCGGAAGCTCTGCGATCTGGCAACCTCCATGAACGCGATGAGCTCGGCAATCTCCTTTCCATTCATATTGATGCCTCTCATTCATCACTGCGTGCTGATTGGTGCGTATTATAGTACACGCGCCGTCATGGGATAGTTTCACCACGCTGTCGACAGCCGTCGGCACGACTCGAGGGAGCCAACATGATGAAAGAGATAAAGCGCTGGGAGATGGACGCGATCGGTCGTGGAAGACTGACAATGGCCACCCGGGAGAAGCCGCGTCCCGCGGCGGGTGAGGTGCTGGTCAGGGTGGCGGCCGTCTCGCTCAACTACCGCGATAAGATGGTAATCGAAAGTGGCAGAGGACTGACGCTGACTTACCCCTTCACTCCCGGTTCCGACATGGCTGGCACCATCGTCGAACTGGGGGAGCAAGTGAATGGGTTTGTCGAAGGAGATCGTGTCATCTCTGTGTTCACACCTGACTGGATCGATGGGCGTCGGCCTGGTAACGCGCGAACACCGGCTTACCGCACCTTGGGAGGTTTCTATCCTGGCGTTCTGAGCGAATACGTTGCCATGCCCGCTGCATGGGTGGTTCATGCGCCGCGCTCTCTGAATGATGTCCAGGCAAGTACATTGCCCTGCGCTGGTCTCACCGCCTGGTTCGCGCTCGTCGAGAGAGCCGGTGTCAAAGCTGGCGATCGGGTGCTGATTCCGGGAACCGGCGGGGTGGCGCTATTCGGTTTGCTCATTGCAAAGATGAGCGGGGCAGAGGTGATCGTTGCCACACAACCGTCGAAAGGCGAGCGAGTGCTGGAGCTGGGGGCTGATCACTGGGTGGATCGTTCCCGCGACGACTGGATGGAAGCCGTGTACGCGCTGACTGAAGATGAGGGCGTGGATCACGTGCTTGACGTGGTCGGTGGCGATAATCTCGGCGTTTCCGTCCAACTGGCCGCCGTCGGTGGGCACGTATGCCAGATCGGGGCATTGGCAGGATTCGATATCGCATCTCCGGCCATGCCTTTGATGCTAAAGGATGTCACGATCCACGGTATTGGCACGGGCAGTCGACGAGCGCTGGAACGCTTCGTGCGGGCGGTAGATCAAGCTCGGCTTGAGCCGGTCATTGATGCACGTTATTCCCTCGCCGAGCTGCCTCAGGCACTGGATCATCTGGATAGCAGGCCATTTGGAAAGATCGTGATCGACGTGCATGATGATTGAGATCAGTGCGGTGGTAGGTGCTCACCGCCAACCATGCAGCAATCACCCGCTATGCAATTAAGCGATGCAATTAAAATATACAATTAAACTATGGCAATTAAGAATTTTGTGATGGCGTTGGCCAGCGCAATTCAAAACACGAGCCACCTTCATCAGAGGGGTAGCATCTGGCCTCGCCACGGTGGGCTCTTGCAATTGCCGCGACTACCGCCAAGCCTAGGCCACTTCCTCGCTTGTTTCCTGGCATACCACTGTCAGCGTCCCGCGCATGGCGGAATGCCGTGAAAATATGAGCGGCATCTTCCTGCGGTATGCCTGGGCCAGCGTCGATAACACGCAAAACACACCACCCGTCATTCTGGCGCGTTTGGATGATGATTGATCCTGGCGATGCATGCTGGCGAGCGTTTTCCAGCAGCGCAAGCAATGCCTGACGAATACGGAAGGGGTCGCAGTACGCTGTGCCAGACTGCAGATCAAGGGTTGGATAATGATTTGATGCATTCAGAGTATGTCTACAAAATTCTACGACGGATTCAATTTCAGTCGAAAGATCACACTGCTTGATCTCAAGGTTCAGATGACCACTTTCAGCCAAGCTTACGGCGCGAAGGTCTTCAATCAGTTGTGCCATGCCGTCGATTTGGGTAAGCAGGCTTTGAAACTGGGGTTTTTCGGGTGGGAATACGCCTTCTGCCAAGCCTTGCAGGCGTCCGCGCAAAATAGTGACGGGCGTACGCAGCTCATGGGCAATAGCCGCATTCCAGAACGTCATTTCCTTGGACATTCGCTGTAATTGGTCTGCCAGGGCATTGAAGTCGTTTGCTAATACGGCGGCCTCGCCTAGCGAGCGATCACCGGTAGTAGCGCGTGCGTCCAGGTCGCCTTGGGCGACGCGACGCATGCTTTCTGTTACAGAGTTTAGGGGCACCAGAATGCGACGTGCCAAGTGAATGCCCACTATCACGGCGAACGCCAGCCCAACCAACGTAGTGCTAACGAGCCAAGCCCACTCTAGACCTGACGGGAACATGTTGGGTTCGTTAATCGATCCCTGCCAAAAATGGAAGGTAATGAAATAGAAAATATAAGAGGTCACCACGACTAGCAGTGTTATCCCAAACGCCATCGCTGCCATGGTTAGCGCGATTGTGCGGCTTAGCCCAATGAGCTTCATTCTGCCCCCCACAGCCGGTACCCAACGCCGCGTATGCCTACGGGCATACCTTTCACATTGACGTCTTCCAGTTTTTTACGCAGCTTGCTGATATGGCTGTCGACAGTACGCTCAAGCGCCTCCCCCTCGGGTAGGCAGGTGGCTAACAACTCTGCACGGGTGCACACTTTTTTGGGCGCGCGTGCAAGGTGCGTCAACAATCTGAATTCGGTGAGCGTCAACGCAAGGCTGTGCAAGTCTCCACTCACCTGGACGACGGCTTCATGTTGTTCCAGGTCGATCTCAAAGGGCGGTACCCGAAGGACATGGGATTGATGGCTAGCATCCGCCATGGTGCGTCTTAATACTGCCTGAATGCGTGCGACAACCTCGGCAGGATTAAACGGCTTAACGACATAATCGTCGGCACCAAAACGCAACCCCATCAGTTTATCGATATCCTGATCCATCGCGGTCAACATGATGACGGGCGTCTCACCACGGTGGCGAACTTCTGACAGCACCTGCCAACCATCCATTTTAGGCATCTTTACATCAAGTAAGACGAGATCGGGTTTCATCGACAAATGCATGTCTAATGCCTTGCGTCCATCTTCTGCGTGGAGGGTTCGGAGACCCGCTCGTTTCAGATAAGCCTGGAGAATATCTGCGATCTCAGGTTCGTCTTCGGCGATGAGAACCAGTGCTTGCAAGCCAGCAGAAGAGCTTGGTGACGGATGACTCATGGACATGAAAGCGCCTAATGAAACATTAATTGTGTTCTCCATCATATCTACACATACCGTCGACAGGAATACCACGCTACAGCGATATAGTCCCCTTCAATTTTAAGAGTAGGCAACGGTTTGCCTATGTCTGCAAAAACTGTGTTTGCAGGACTATGCCTGAAGGGACGATGCATGAAGATCCGATATATTTACAACGGTTGCCTCTGTGCCTTGCTGCTAAGCGTGCTCACCGCTTGCGGGCCTGTTGAGCAAGAAGCCGTCGCTCCGCCTCCTGCCCGAGTGTCTGTGGTAACCATGGAGCCCGTTAAATTGGAGCTGACCGACGACCTGCCCGCCCGGGTCGTGCCTTTTCAAGTGGCGGAAATTCATCCGCAGGTGAGCGGGATTGTCCAACGCCGCCTTTTCGAACAAGGAACCGACGTGAGTGCGGGGCAGCCACTATTCGACATCAACCCAGCGCCGTTTCGCGCGGAGGTGGAAACGGCAGAAGCGGCGTTGCAGAAGGCCGAAGCCGAGCTTGCGCATGCCCGTTCGCAGTCGGCTCGGTTGGAGTCGCTGGTCAGGGGGCAGTCGGTAAGCCGCCAAGCGTATGACGACGCGGTCTCCAACAGTCAGCAAGCCGCCGCTGAGGTGGCCCAAGCGCGTGCCACGCTGTCGCGCCGCCGCCTTGACTTGGAATTCTCCACGGTGGCGTCGCCTATTGCTGGCCGAATTGATCAGGCGTTGGTAACGGAAGGGGCGCTTGTCAGCAGTAGCGATAGCACGCCCATGGCCCGTGTTCAGCAGATCGATCAGGTCTATGTCGATGTTCGACGCTCGGCTTCCGCGCTTGAATCGCTTCAAGACGCAATAGCGGCACAACCCTCCCTCGATAGCGGCTTACCGGTCACGATCCTCGGCAGCAACGGCACACCCTACGATGTCACCGGCCACCTTCTTTTTTCGGGCATCAATGTGGACGTCAGCACGGGTGATCTGTTGTTGCGAGTACTCGTGGACAACCCCAATCGACGCCTGCTGCCCGGGATGTTTGTGCGTGCCCGCGTGCCCTATGCCCGCTATGACAAGGCATTGACGGTGCCGCAACAGTCCGTGGTGCGCATTGGTGGTAAGCCTTATGTTTGGGTTGTTGACGCTCAGGAACAGGTGACTATGGTGGCGGTGCAGTTGGGCGAAGTCGTGGAGGGCAGCTATCGAGTGCAGGCAGGATTAACACAGGGGCAGAAGGTAGTCGTCGAGGGTATCGAGCGCTTGGCTGATGGTGCCGCCGTTAGCGCGACTGATTGGCATAGGTCATCGCCTCTTGAAGCTTCAGTGGCTTCTTCTTACTAAGCGTCAGGAGTTTCAGCAATGCCTCAGTTCTTTATCCATCGCCCTGTCTTCGCATGGGTGGTCGCGCTCTTTATCATCCTGCTGGGCGTGATCGCTATTCCGCAGTTGCCGGTAGCGCATTATCCCTCAGTGGCACCGCCTTCGGTGACCATCACCGCTACGTATCCCGGCGCCACACCGCAAACCATGAACGATGCCGTGCTCAGTCTCATCGAACGAGAGCTGTCCAGCGTCAAGAACCTGCTCTACTTCGAGTCGTCCGCCGATGCGTCGGGCTCGGCCTCTGTCACCGCCACCTTCAAGCCGGGGACAAACCCTGAACTGGCCCAAGTGGATGTGCAGAATAGGCTTAAGGCCGTCGAACCCCGGTTACCCCAGGCGGTTCGTCAGGATGGGCTGAGCGTAGAGTCAGCGTCCTCCAGTTTTCTGATGATCGTGGGTCTGAATTCTGAGGATGGGCGCTTTGATGAGATCGCCCTGAACGATTATATGGCGCGCAATATCGTCGAGGAGCTACGCCGCATTGACGGTGTCGGTCGTGTGCAGTTGTTCGGTGCTGAGCAGGCCATGCGGATCTGGATAGACCCTGAAAAGCTGATCGCTTTCGGCTTGTCGGTGAATGATCTTTCAACCGCGATCGCGGAGCAGAATGCACCGATTGTGCCGGGTAGCATCGGCGCGTCTCCGTCCTTGCCAGGCCAAAAGGTCTCCTCGCTATTGACCGCACAAGGGCAGTTGAGCACACCGGAAGAGTTTGCCGCTATCGTACTTCGCGCTGATGTCGACGGCTCCAGCGTGGTGTTGGGTGACGTGGCGCGGGTTGAATTGGGTGCCCAATCCTACGGTTTCTCCAACCGTGAAGATGGTCAGCCCGCGACAGCAGCGGCAATACAGTTGGCCCCCGGCGCCAATGCTGTCCGCACGGCGGAGAGTGTGCAGGCGCGTTTGGCTGAGTTAAACCAGGCACTACCTGCGGGCATGAGTTCCTCGATCCCTTTTAATACGGCCCCGTTCGTTAAGGTGTCTATCGAGAAAGTCATCCATACGCTTATTGAAGCGATGGTGCTGGTCTTCCTGGTGATGTTGCTGTTTTTACAGAATATTCGTTACACGCTGATTCCCGCACTGGTCGCGCCGATTGCGTTGCTGGGCACCTTCACGGTGATGCTGCTGGCAGGTTTCTCAGTCAACGTGCTGACGATGTTCGGCATGGTGTTGGCGATTGGCATCATCGTCGACGACGCTATCGTGGTGGTCGAGAACGTTGAGCGGATCATGGCCAAAGAGGGATTGTCGCCAAAGGATGCCACCATCAAGGCGATGAAGGAAATCACGGGCGCGGTGGTGGGCATTACCCTGGTTTTAACGGTGGTGTTTATCCCTATGGCCTTCGCGGGGGGCTCGGTCGGTGTGATCTACCAGCAATTCGCGCTGGCGATGGTGGTCTCGATTCTGTTCTCGGCGTTTCTGGCGTTGACGCTGACACCGGCGCTATGCGCCACCCTTCTCAAACCCATTAACCCGGGTCACCACGACAAAGGCGGCTTCTTCGGCGGGTTCAACCGGGCGCTTAAACGGATGACCGTCCGTTACGAATCGCGTGTGGGGAAGCTGGTCGCTCGCAGCGGTCGGTTCATGCTGGTGTTTGTGGTCATCGCAGGCGTGTTGGTGTTCGCTTTCCGCCAGTTGCCTTCGGCTTTTCTGCCGGAGGAGGATCAAGGCTATTTCATGACCAGTATTCAGCTACCCGCCAATGCGACCACCGAGCGTACCTTGGATGTCGTCAAAGCTTATGAGTCGTACGTCATGGCGCGCCCTGCAGTGAACGGCAATATGTCTATTTTGGGCTTTGGATTCTCGGGGTCCGGCGCGAATACGGCACTGACGTTCACCACGCTAAAGGAGTGGGGGCAGCGCGACGGCGCCACGGCGGCGAGTGAAGCGGAAGGGGCTCAGGAAGCCATGAGCCAACTGAACGAGGGGACGGTGATGAGTATGTTGCCGCCGGCCATTGATGAGTTGGGCACTAAGTCCGGCTTTACGATGTTCTTGCAGGATCGGCGCAACCAGGGGGCGGATGCTCTCCAGGCCGCCGAGGCGACGCTGCTAGAACTGGCGACGCAGAGCAAGGTAGTCAGCGACGTCTATTCCGACGGCCTTCCTGCCGGGGCGAGCATTCGTCTTGATATTGATCGCCAAAAGGCCGAAGCGCTCGGGGTGTCGTTTGCCAACATTAGCGATATCCTGTCGACCGCGATGGGGTCGTCCTACATCAACGATTTCCCGAATGAGGGACGGATGCAGCAAGTGATTATGCAAGCGGATGCGTCGGCGCGTATGCAGGTTGACGACGTGCTCAAGCTCCACGTGCGTAATAGCCGTGGAGGCATGGTGTCGCTGTCAGAGGTGGTTACCCCGGTATGGGACGAAACACCGCTACAAATGGTGCGCTACCTGGGCTATCCCGCCACCAGCATTTCCGGCAGTGCGGCGAACGGGGCTTCCACGGGTGACGCGATGGCTGAAATGGAGCGTCTGGCGCAGCAGCTTCCACCTGGCTTCGCCGTGGCCTGGACGGGGCAGTCCCTGCAGGAGCGCCAGTCCGCTTCCCAGGCCCCCATGCTGGTTGGGCTATCCATCCTGGCGGTGTTTCTGGTGTTAGCCGCGCTCTACGAGAGCTGGACCATTCCGCTGTCGGTTATCCTGGTTGTCCCGTTGGGATTGCTGGGTGCGGTGGCTGCCATGTTGCTGCGTGACCTGCCTAACGATGTGTTCTTCAAAGTCGGTATGGTCACCGTGATCGGCTTGTCGGCGAAAAACGCGATCCTGATCGTAGAGTTTGCCAAACAACTGCGTGAGCAAGGTAAGGGGCTGAGGGAAGCCGCAGTGGAAGCCGCCAGCCTGCGACTGCGCCCGATTCTTATGACCTCACTCGCTTTCGGTTTGGGGGTGGTGCCGTTGATGGTCGCGTTTGGCGCCAGCGCCAACACCCAGCATGCGATAGGCACGGGGGTGTTCGGTGGCATGGTGAGCGGAACGCTGCTGGTGATTCTCTTCGTTCCGGTGTTCTTCGTTTTCGTGATGAGCCTTCAGGAGCGGGTGAATAGCTGGCGAGCCCGCAACGACAAGGCACTTTAATGCCATGGGTCTAATGCTTTCTGCTATCCCGCCGCGTTGGCTGGTGCTGTTTGCCGTCATGCTGGCATTCCTGCCTGTTGTCATCGACATGACAATTCTGCACGTCGCGGTATCGGTACTGACGCCAGCGCTGGGTGCCACGGGGACTTAGGTGCTGTGGATCATCGATATTTATCCGTTGCTGATGGCGGGCCTGCTGGTGCCGATGGGCACGCTGGCTGACCGAGTCGGCACCCGTCGTGTGCTGCTAACGGGGCTCTTCGTGTTCGGGGTGGCGTCACTCCTGGCGGCATTCTCGACGACACCCGCCATGTTGATTGGGGCTCGAGTCCTGCTCGCCATTGGCGGATCGATGATCATGCCCTGTGTTCTCGGCGTCATCCGCAAAACCTTTGAAGACGAGCGAGAGCGTGCGATGGCGCTTGGCTTATGGGGCTGGCGATCGCGGCAGTTGCTTTAGCCTATCTGGCACATACTGATTTTCACGCACCTGACGGGACAGTGCCAACCGCTTTGGCCGTGCTGGGGCTTACATTGAGCATCGGTCTGACGGCTTCTTCAATTGCCATTATGGGGGCAGTGGACGCCAGTAAAGGAGAGCTGCAGGCTCTTTGGAAGCTACCGGCTACGAATTGGGCAGTGGGCTTGGCATCGCCCTGTTCGGGGTTTTCATGGCCAGCGTATACGCCAACACCATCGAGCTGCCGTCATCTTTGACGCCAGCCCTCGGTTCGCAGGCTGCGCGTTCGATCAGCGACAGCATCGTTGTGGCACAAGGGCTGGCAACCCACCAGGCGGATGCTCTTATCAGAGCCGCGAAGGCAGCGTTCTCCACCACGCACTCGATTCTGTTAACAACTGCTGCGACTCTCATCGCGTTGCTGTCGGTGGTGGTATTTCTGATGCTGGGTCGTCACCCAGGCAAGGCAGGGACGAATGCGTGATGGTGGTCGGACTGTGGCACCCCCCGGCAGACTGTGATTGCATTGAGCTCGCAAGTACTTTCCATAGATGTTCAGCGGCAGGAGAGAACCTTTTTCCTTGGCTGCGGATAAGATGGCAGGTAGCGGTATGTGATAAAGGATGTTCGACTGGGATCGCCGCGATATCCCCACGCTCGACCAACGGACGGGCCGATTGCTGCGTCATGAAGGCAATCCCTAGCCCGGCTATTACGAGCGCAATAGCCGTTGAAAAATGATTGCATTGGTAAGCGGGCAGGGGGGCTAGGTGATGGCTACTGAACATTTCATTGATGTACTGTTGAATGCCGAACTGTTCTGCCATAAAGATCAATCGTTGGGGGGCTAGGGTTTCAAGCGTAATGGTTTCAAGGCTTGCCAAATCATGATGTGGCGGCACTATGGCGCAAATCGGGCCGCGGTTAAAACTACGAACCATGACCGGAGGGTCGCCTATTGGACCAAAGCTGATTGCCATGTCCACTTTGCCCCGCAGCATCATGTTGATTGTTTCACTCATGTTGCCAGAGTGAATATCCACAAACACATCAGGGTAATCTGCGCTGAACTGCTGGAGAGGCCCTTCCACAAATTCACTGATCATACCCTGCCCGACCCGAAGGCTGACGCTGCCTCGACGCAGGTGGCGCATGTCCTGCAGTGTCTCGGCTAACTGATGCCGCCGATACAGCATTTCTCGGTGGTGCTCGATCAGTAGCTTTCCCGCCTGGGTCACTGCGACGTTCCTGCCCTGTTTTTCGAGCAAGGGAATTTGTAGGTGGCGCTCAAGCAGTGCTATTTGACGGCTGATGGCCGAAGGGTTGACGCCGATTGACTCGGCAGCCGCTCTAATCCCCCCTTGGAGAGCAACCTCGTAAAGGTAAGCCAGTCGATGTTCGGTAATACCCTGGTCTATGCGTTGTTGCACCATTCTCTCTATCCTTCACCGGCTTCTTAACCGTTGCTTTGAGCGCAACGATTCGGCTGCGCGCTTCTTATTCTTTCCTTGTTACGCCCCTCACATACTGACCGTGCGCTTAATAGCACAACGCTGTTTTGGGTTGCTGCTGTTTAGAGGCTGTCATTCTTACTTGAGAGGCTATATGAATACCCTTCACGCTTATCTGCAAGAGCATCAGCGTTCTATTCTCGATGATATTGAAGCGTTAGTACGTGCTGAATCGCCATCCCATGATAAAGCCGCGGTAGACGCCTGTGGTCAATTGTTGCGCCAGTTATTTCAAGAACGGCTCCAATGTCAGGCGGAAACGTTCCCACAAACTGAAAAGGGCGATCATCTTGGCTTCACGCTAGGAGAAGGAAATCGTCAAATTCTTATTTTGGGGCATTTCGATACGGTTTGGGATATCGGTCGGCTCGCTATCCGCCGTGAGACGGACAAGTTTTACGGTCCCGGTATTCTGGATATGAAAGCCGGTATTGTTCAAGCCATTTGGGCTGTCAAAGCACTCGTTGAACTTGATGCGCTTCCCAATGCACGCATTCGTTTTCTATGTACCAGTGACGAGGAGTTAGGTAGCCCTTCGTCGCGACAACGAATTGAGACGGAGTCGATGGCTAGCGATGTGGTGCTGGTGGTTGAACCTGCCACGGCGAATGGCAGCGCTTTGAAAACGGCACGTAAAGGCTCGGGACGCTTTTATATGCATATATCGGGTAAAGCCGCTCATGCGGGCAATAACCCTGAAGAAGGGGTGAGCGCGATTGAGGAGTTGTCCCACCAGATTCAGTACTTACATAGCCTGGCCGACCCCCGCCTTGGAACCACAGTGAATGTCGGGATGGTTAGCGGCGGTGGCCCGCTTAATGTCGTGCCGGAGAAAGCCGAGTTAGGTATTGATGTTCGGGTTACGACGCTGGAAGAAGCCGAGCGACTCTACAATGCCATTTATCAAAGTACCCCCTTTCATCCCAGCGTAACGCTAACTGTTAGCGGTGACATGACGCGCCCGCCGATGGAGCGTACACATGCTACGGCTCGTCTGTTTGAGCTTGCCCAACACGCGGCCAGTGCACTCGGCATTGAACTTACGGAAGCCGCGGTAGGCGGAGGAAGCGACGGCAATTTCGCTGCAGCCAAAGGTATTCCCACCCTGGATGGGCTGGGTGCAACTGGCGCTGCCCCCCACGCGGAGTATGAGCACATTGAAATAGCCTCAATTGTACCGCGTGCGGCAATCCTGGCGGCGTTAATACGGCAGGTGTGATACGCCATTCAGTTGTTTTTCAGTGTGTTAAATAAATAACTATATGAATAAATATTCAGGAAATATCAACGTGAAAACTAGATCAATACAAAGAATGGCCATGCCCGATGCCTTTGTGATTCTGTTTGGGTTATTACTAGTGGCTTGGCTATTAAGTTTCTTTATCCCCTCGGGCCAGTTTGAGCGAACCACCGAGGGGCGGCCGACGGTTATTCCTGGCAGTTTTCATCTTGTGGAGTCTAGCGGCCTTAATTTTTTCGACATTTTCCTTTCGATTCAGAACGGTTTTATCAGCTCTGCAAACCTAATCGCCTTGGTGCTGGTAATGGGCGGCGCGATTACCGTGGTGGAGTCTACTGGTGCGATTAATGCCGGTATTAAAAGCCTGGTTGATAAAGCCCGTGGGCGTAAATATCTGCTCGCGATTGTGGTGTCTTTTGTATTTGGTGTGGTATCAGCCATTGGTGTTGGATCGAATGCCGTTATTGCCTTTATTCCGCTGGGTATCGTATTGGCTCGAGCGCTCCAATTAGATGCGATCGCGGGGATCGCTATTGTCTATCTTGGCTATTTTTCGGGATCAGCGGCGGCTGTTTTCGATCCTATTACGCTGGGGATTGCTCAATCCATAGCAGGACTGCCGCTATTTTCAGGCGCGCCGCTTAGGGTAGCGCTATTTTTCGTGCTATTGGCCGTGACGATTGCGTATGTGTGTCGTTATATCAAACGCATTAGTAACGATCCGACCCGCAGTTTGATGGGAGGCCAGCCCTTTAGCACGGAAGCCGTTGGATCAGATGATGAAAACTTAACGTTTACGCGTCGACACTTGGTCGTTTTAAGCTTCTTTGTTGCCTGCTTGGCGGTGTTTATTTATGGCTCTCTACGATTGGGGTGGGGCGTGAATGAGCTTTCAGCCATCTTTATGATCAATGGTATAGGCAGCGCAGCACTCGCTCGTTTCTCGCCTAATGAGTTTGTGCAGATGTTCATGAAAGGGGCCCAAGGTATGCTTTATGGAGCCTTTATTATTGGCATCGCCAAAGGTATTACGGTGTTAATGGCCGAGGGGATGATCCTCGATACGGTAGTGAATTCAATCTTTGTGCCCTTGAGTACGTTACCTTCCATGTTGGGTGCGCTTGCTGTCTTTGTGTTCAACCTCTTTTTCAACTTTCTGGTGCCTTCCGGTAGTGGCCAGGCCGCGGTAGTGATGCCTATTCTGACGCCGCTTGCCGATATGCTTGATATTACTCGGCAAACAGCGGTGATTGCCTTCAAACTTGGCGACGGGATTACCAATATTATTACCCCGACATCGGGTGTGTTGATGTCTGTGCTCGCCGTAGGCGGCGTGCCGTGGAGTAACTGGGTACGCTTCGCCTTTCCGCTGGTATGCCTCTGGACACTCGTGGGAACAGCCTTCGTGGTTATCGCCGTACTGATTAATTATGGGCCGTTCTAATCAGACGCAGGAATACGCTCTGTCAGTATTGCAATACATTGGAAATAAACAGCCAAGCCACTCAAGTTGAGTGGCTTGGCCCCCAGCCAATGATATTTATAAAATATCGAATGACATTTACATAGTATTTTAACCTCACATTAGGGCGCTGGTAGCTTCCTGAAGGAGTTAACTTAGGAGCTAGCAATATGATTTTAGAAATTTCTGTTCCAGAAATTAAAACAAGGCAAGAATTTTTTAACTAATCTTAAAAATAAGCACTGCGACGTAGCGCTTATTTTTAGTGTTACTGAATCGCCCCGGTCAGCATACTCCCGTATGCACCCAGGCGCCCATGTCGAGGTGCAGGCTGGTTCCAATCACGTTCTAGCCGAAGAAGGTCAGTGTTCTGGTGAGAAATTTGGCCTTTCCAAACTTCCAGCGATTTCGCTGAAGCTGCTTCGCTCTTCGTATGCTTCGCCCGCTGCTTAGGATCAATGCGAGCTTCTGAAACATGAAGCGATCAGGCTGGTCACTCCCGGCTGAATAAGGCTACGTCAAATAAAAGGCTTTCTCGGAGAACTCCCATAAGGAGCGCCATTTACTGTCTGCCAAGGAGTAGTCTGGCTTATCAAAGTCGTGTGCCGGTGGCACGGCAATAGTCTTGATTCCTGCCGCCTTGGCTGCCCTAACTCCTGATGAAGAGTCTTCAAAAGCAATGCAATGCTCCGGATGAACTCCTAGCTTTTGCAACGTAGAGAGATAGACAGAGGGGTCAGGCTTGCCGCGCTCCACATGTTCTGATGACGAAATTCCATGGAAATACTGGGCAATATCGAGCTTTTTCAGAACAGTATTGATCAATCGGTAGGGTGAGTTCGTCGATAAACCGATCCTGCAGTTTCTACTGTAAAAGTAGCTCACTATCTGCTGGGCACCTGGCATGGGCTCGCCATGTTTTCTTATCAATTCGTCTACGCAGTCAATGACATCGTTTTCGACATCGTTGATGGATCTGTGCCTCCACGGAAAACGCCGATACCAGAATTCGGTAACCTCCCGGGTCGTCATTGCAGCGGTTTCTCTGCACAATGAGTCTGATAATTCAACGCCTACGGATGTAAACACCATTTTCTCTGCTTTCGCCCAGAAAGGCTCGGAATCGATCAAAAGACCGTCCATATCAAAAATCACAGCCGTTGAGGTCATTTTATCCAGCTCCTATGATGGAAAGCGGGTCAACCTGCGTGACCTCCTGTAATCCAAGAAACTACCGAGACGGGCACTGCACCTTCAATCATGCCATATCCGAAAATAGTGAGGGGACGGACGGCCGCATTTGGAAGAGGACTTATGGCAACAGCGCCCTTTATCGTTCCGGTTGTGGATGGTATCGCAAAGCTACTAGGTGATAGCTTTTTACCGCTTCGGATCGCTTGGGCAAGATACGCCATAGCAATGCTAATCGCTATTAGCATTGCTCCCATTATATTGCTGCATGCTTTTCATCTTCTACGAGCTTACCCCCATAGCCCTGCCAGTGAACCGCCTACCGGGGCGTTCTCTGGTAAAACCACCGCAGCCACCCGCGATTGCGCGGCCGCTAGCTGTGCGGGGTCGCCGCGCTCTATCTCTGGTTCTTGGCCAGGTGGGTAGGCGCCGACCATGCAGAAATCGTTGTCTGCTTGGACGCTGGCATGCCCAACCCCTGCGGGTAGCACCAGCACATCGCCTGCGTAAAGCATCAGCTCCTGGCCGTTAGGGCCACCCAGCCGTGCCCTGGCTTGCCCGCGGAAGATGCCCAGTGCTTCATGGGCAGTGGAGTGAAAGTGGTCAAAGTCATATAGGTGGTAGCGCCATGCAGGGGGCCAGCCGTGGCGTTTGAACATGGCTTCAAATGCTTCGGCCCGTTTTTCTGCTTCGCTGATGTCGAGAACTTGGCGGTAAATCATCACCGGCAGTGGTGAGTTGGGAAAGCCGTTCGTTTCATCGCTGTCAAAATAGAGCGTTTCAGGCTGTGGGATCTGCACAATGATCTCCTACGGCTGAGCTGAGCGGTGGATTTTGCGAACACTAGAGTGAGCCTAGCAGCGCTTTTTTCATATTTCAGCCTTTGCCCGGTTTTGCGTGCCGGATGGCTACATTGCCGTATCACAGGGCTAGCATGCTGGGTATCCCGCGATACGGTGCCATTTGAGGCTGCCAACGTGAAGGTAATTAACCCTTGGAAAGCTCATCGTTCCCTAGGAGAATAACAGTGATATGGTCACGCTTTTTAGAAGTGCCGTGCTGATCGCAGGTCTGGGTAATTTTCAGCCGATATAAACGTTAAAGGCGCCTAATTAAATAGCCCGAAGACGTTTTGAGTTATGTTTTTATCAAGCTGTTCACGTGAGCTATTGTCAAGCGAGTAACTTTTAAAAGTACGAACATAATAGAGATAGAAGGACGTATGGAAAAAATAGCAGCAGCCGATTCGGAAGCCCAGTCAGCCGACCTGGTCGCTCAAAATATTGAGCAACTGAAAACATTATTTCCTGAATTGGTCACCGAGGGTCCCGGTGGTGTATCCGTCAACGTCGACGTACTTAAGTCACTGGTGGGCGATGGCGCTATCACTGATGCCGATGAAAAATACGGGCTCAACTGGCATGGCAAGCGTAGTGCGCGTCAACTAGCCTTAACGCCTAGCCTGGGAACGCTGCGCCCCTTCAAGCAAAAAAGTCTCGATTGGGAAACTACCCGGAATTTGATGATCGAGGGTGACAATCTTGAAGTGCTCAAACAGCTGCAAAAGAGTTACGCCGGGAAAGTAAAGCTTATCTATATCGATCCTCCTTATAACACGGGAAAGGACTTCGTTTATCCGGATAACTTCCAGGATAATATTAAAAACTATCTTAAAATGACTGGCCAGATAGACGGCGGGGAGAAGATCAGCAGCAATTTTGAAACTAGCGGTCGGTTTCATACAGATTGGCTAAATATGATCTATCCACGACTGAAGTTAGCCCGTAACTTACTTTGCGAAGATGGCGTGATTTTTATGTCCATTGATGATGGCGAGGTGGCCAATCTTCGTAAAGTGAGTGACGAAATATTCGGTGAGGAAAATTTCATTGCCAACGTTGTATGGCAAAAAAAATACACACGTTCCAACGATGCCAAGTGGTTTTCAGACAATCATGACCATATTCTGGTCTACGGTAAAAATAAAAGCCTAGTGAAGTTTAACGGGCAAGAGCGCAATGCGGATCAGATTCGCGCCTATAAAAATCCCGATGACCACTTTAAGGGGCCTTGGAAGGCCACGCCGCTCCACGCCAAAAGCGGCACTAATACCAAACCTTACACCTTTAATAATGGAGTCGTATGGGCGCCCCCTAAAGGCACCTATCGGCGGTTCAATGATGCATCAATGCGGCAAATGGATGAATCCAATGAGATCTGGTTTGGTGAGAAGGGTGACCAGACGCCTCAAAAAAAATCATTCTTAAGTGAAGTAAAGCAAGGGGTTACTCCCGTTACATTGTGGCCCTACCAAGAAGTTGGCCACAATCATGAGGCCAATAGTGATCTTAAAGCCTTGGGCCTTGGCGGTATTTTTGATAACCCCAAACCGGTCAGGCTCGTGCAGCGAATGATTAATCTGGCAACAAGCCCTGATAAAGAGCACATCGTGCTAGATTTTTTCGCTGGCTCAGGCACAACGGCGCATGCCGTTCTCGACGCAAATGCTCAAGACCAAGGGAATAGGCGTTTCATTTGTGTTCAGCTCCCCGAACCTTTAGGCAATATTAATCACGATGAAGCGCTAAAGCTGGAAAATATCGCTGAAATAACCGCTGAGCGGATTCGTCGGTCGATTAGTCGGATCAGTGAAAATCAGCCGGAATATGCCGGCGATCTTGGTTTTCGTGTTCTCGGTTTGAGCACATCCAACGTACGCGCTTGGAATCCCCAGCCTGCCAATCTAGAGCAATCTCTTCTAGAGAACGTCAACCATCTGGTCGATGAGCGTAGTGAAGAAGATATTCTTTGCGAACTGTTATTAAAATTAGGACACGATATTTGTGTACCTATCGAGTCTCGCACTATTGCTGGCCATCACGTTTATTCAATTAGAGGTGGCACATTAATAGCTTGCTTCGCACGTTCGATTCCAACGTCCGATGTAGAAGCGTTGGCTTCGGGAATCGTTCAGTGGTACCAAGAGCACGCATCAGCTGCAGAAGTTACCTGTGTGTTTCTTGATGAGGCTTTTGCCGATGATGTTGCCAAGTTGAATATGTCAGCCATTCTGCAGCAGTCTGGCATTAAAAATTTGCGCAGCTTATAGGCGTTAATATGTTCATTACGCCTCTTCAGCAAGCATCATGCGCAGACAGGAGCTCTGTGAGCCGTGGACCTGATCCGAGTGATTGGATTGCACCCTCGCTACCCGCTGGTTGGCGCTTGTTGAGCTTTCACTTTTTCGTTGACTGGATGCAGTCGCCGCCACGCTTAGCCAATAGGGTGTGGATGACGCGTCAGGTGCGATTTGAGCACGAGAGCGAAATGGTTGAAGGGCCGAAAAGCGATCTCTTGAGGCTGTTTAATCAAAGTGAAGATTGGCGCTTTTTTGAGGATCTTGAAAGAGTTTGTTCGAACTATAGGCATGATTTATCAGCCATTTTACTTCCAGACATTCCCGTGTCTGTTATTACTGAGCAAACGCCCGTATGGGTAATAAGAAGAGCAGAAAATACCGGTTTAGGAATAGGGAAGTATTCAGTTAGCAATCTCAAAACGGCGATACAGAGGCATTCTGGCGGTCCTGTAAATGTGGGAAAGAAGGGCCTGACATTTGGAACAAGCGCCGTTGAGTGCTTTCTTTCTGGCTCCGATGCAGCATTTCCCGGCGACGCTGATGGGGTCGTGGTGGATGATCAGAATCAGGTTCGATTTATTATAGAGTTTAAGAAACATACGATTGGGGATGCATTAGATAACCATCTTATAAACCGGTATTACCCTAGCCGCGATGGTCGGAAATATAAGCGCCTTGAGGCGCTAAGGACACATTATGAATGTGTGAACCAATTCCCTACGCCGCTGGTTATGTTGTATTTTTCGACGAGAGAGCCAGTAATACGGCTGCAAGAAATAGGTCGGCTGAATGATGATTCCGTTGATATTCGCCATGACTCGGGAAATATAAATACTAATGGCATGCATCCCGACGCTATTTCCAAACAAGTCGTTCAATGGCTGGGCATACAGATATGAAACTGAATTTTGATCCGAATCTCGACTACCAGATGCAGGCCATTGAAGCCGTTTGTGATTTATTCCGTGGACAAGAAGTGTGCCGCACCGAATTCACGGTTTCGATGAAGCAGCCAGAACGCCAGTTGGCGCTGGGTATGGCAGAAACCGATTTAGGCCTTGGCAATCAACTAACGTTACTGGACGACCAGCTGTTAGAAAATCTGCGCGAGGTGCAATTGCGCAACGGCCTCGCGCCTTCCAGCATGCTGACCTCGGGCGACTTTACCGTCGAGATGGAGACGGGCACAGGTAAAACCTACGTCTACCTGCGCACAATTTTCGAGCTAAATAAGCGCTACGGCTTCACCAAATTTGTCATCGTGGTCCCTTCAATCGCCATTAAAGAAGGTGTTTATAAATCGCTGGAGATCACTAAAGAGCACTTTAATGGGATTTATGCCGGTACGCCGGTGGATTTCTTCTTATATGACGCTAAAAAATTGGGCCAGGTGCGTAACTTCGCGACCAGCTCCACCATACAGATAATGGTGGCCACGGTGGGGGCCATCAATAAGAAGGACATCAACAACCTCTATAAGCAAAGCGAGAAAACGGGCGGCGAGAAGCCCATTGATCTCATAAAGGCTGCCCAGCCCATCGTCATTGTGGACGAGCCTCAGAGCGTGGATGGTGGCCTAAAAGGCGCTGGTAGAATGGCGTTGGATGCCATGAATCCACTCTGCACGCTGCGCTATTCGGCTACCCATGTAGACAAGCACCATATGGTGTATCGCCTTGATGCGCTTGATGCTTATGAGCGCAAGCTGGTTAAGCAAATCGAAGTGGCGGCCGCCACGGTTGAAGATGCTCATAACAGAGCCTTTGTGCGACTGGTATCGGTGAGTAATAAGCGCGGCAACATCACTGCCAAGGTCGAGCTAAGTGTAAAAACCGCTACGGGGGTTAAGCGCCAAGAGGTGACGGTGAGTGACGGAGACGAACTACAGCCTCTTGCGAAGCGTGATATCTATGCTGACTTTCGCGTGGGTGAGATCAATACATCCAAGGGGGCAGAGTTTTTGGAGCTGCGTTACCCCGGCGGTGAAGAGTTCCTTCAATTGGGGCAGGCCCATGGTGACGTGGATCGGCTGGCCGTGCAGCGAGAGATGATACGTCGCACTATTCGCGAACATCTTGATAAGGAAAAGGTGCTGCGGCCGCAGGGGATTAAAGTCTTGTCCCTTTTCTTCATCGATTCGGTAGAGCTTTACCGCCAATATGATGCCGAGGGCAATCCTGTGAAAGGCGCCTATGCGCGTATTTTCGAGGAAGAGTATCGGCGAGCGGCTAAGCTACCCGCCTACCAAAGCCTCTTCAACGACGTGGACTGGGGGTACGCCGCTGAAGAAGCGCATGACGGTTACTTCTCCGTCGATAGAAAAGGGGGGTGGTTAGATACCGCGGAAAACAATGCCAGCGGCCGTGAGAATGCGGAGCGGGCATACAACCTAATTATGAAAGATAAAGAGAAGCTGCTTTCCTTCGCGACACCACTCAAGTTCATTTTCTCCCACTCAGCGCTTAAGGAAGGTTGGGACAGCCCCAACGTTTTCCAGATTTGTACCTTGCGGGAAATGGGCTCTGAGCGTGAGCGGCGTCAGTCTATTGGCAGGGGCTTAAGGCTGTGTGTGAACCAGGAGGGTGAGCGTGTTCATGGCTTCGACATTAACCGCCTCACCGTCATCGCCACGGAGTCTTATGAACAGTTTGCTGAAAACCTGCAAAGTGAAATTGAGGCCGAAACGGGCATCCGCTTCGGTGTGCTGGAGCAACACCAGTTCGCCGGTATTACCGTTACGTCTGCCGATGAAACTCTCTCCGCATTAGGCTTAGAGCAGTCTAAAAAGCTGTGGGAGTACTTAATGACGGCGGGGTACATCGACGCCAACGGCGTTGTACAGGAGTCACTGAAGCAGGTTTTGAAAAATGGCACTTTGGAATTGCCAGCAACGTTTAACACGGCGCATCGCGACCAGATTATCGAGGTGCTACGTAAGGTCTCTGGGCGGCTGGAAGTAAAAAATGCCGACGAGCGCAAGCCGGTGCCGCTGCGTAAAGACAAGGCGGGCAAAGCCGTTTATCTATCAGATGAGTTCAAGGCACTGTGGGACCGTATCAAGTACCAAACGACCTATCGGGTGCAGTTCGACAATGCCCAATTGCTGGATGACTGCATCGATGCTTTAAAGGCCGCTCCGGCCATTTCGAAAGCACGGCTACAGTGGCGCAAGGTTGATATTGCGATTGGAAAAGGCGGCGTACAGGCGACGGAAAAGGACGGCGCCAGTACGGTTGTGCTTAATGAATCTGACATTGAGCTGCCGGACTTATTGACCGAACTGCAGGACCGTACTCATCTAACGCGTCGGAGTATCGTCACTATTCTGACCAAAAGCGGTCGCCTGGATGATTTCAAGTGCAACCCCCAGCAATTTATTGAACAGGCTGGCGAAATTATCAATCGCTGCAAGCGCTTAGCGTTAGTCGATGGCATTAAATACCACAAATTAGGCGAGGAACACTTCTACGCCCAAGAGCTGTTCGCTAAGGATGAGCTGACCGGCTATCTACGCAACATGCTACTGGATACTCAACGGTCTATTCATGAGCACGTCATATTTGATTCGAACACCGAAAGGGACTTCGCCGACTCATTAGAGAAAAATGACGGCGTGGAGCTTTATACTAAGTTACCCAGCTGGTTTAAAGTGCCCACTCCATTGGGGTCATACAATCCTGATTGGGCGATTGTGTTCGACAAAGGAGGCGAGCAGCGGCTCTATTTTGTTGTGGAGACCAAGAACAGCCTTTTCGGTGATGACCGCCGAAGTAACGAAAACGCCAAAATAAAGTGTGGTATGGCGCACTTTTCAGCGTTAGAGGAAAGTGAAAACCCTGCCCGTTATCTCGTGGCTACATCGTTAGAGGATGTGCTTAAAACGACGTAGTAGTAGCGATTTCATCGCGGTGAAGTCGTTAGCTTTTTGTGTTGTCGGTGCCGGTTTTGCTCCACAAGCGCTGGGTTGGATATTAACCATCTATGGTATTGAGCGAGCCCCATACCGTCCGAGCGGTATCATCATCGGTTTGCCGGTGACGGGGTCTTCGATGACACGGCTTTCCAGGCCAAACACGTCGTGCACCATCTGCTCAGTCAGAATCTTCTCGGGTGGGCCTGCCGCGTAGACTTTCCCGTTGGCCATGGCCAACAGATTGTCGGCGTAGCGGGCGGCCAGATTGAGTTCATGGAGTACCATGACAATGGTGGTGCCACGCTGCTGGTTGAGGTCGGTTAAAAGGTCAAGCACGTCGACCTGGTGATTGATATCCAGAAAGGTGGTGGGCTCATCAAGCAGCAGCACGTCGGTTTGCTGGGCAAGTGCCATGGCGATCCACACCCGCTGGCGCTGCCCGCCGGAAAGTTCATCGACGTGGCGTTCGGCCAACTCACTCATATGGGTGGCGGCCAGGGCGCCGGTAACGGCGGTCTCATCGGCTGCGCTCCAACGCTTGAACAGCCCCTGGTGCGGGTGGCGACCACGGCTAACCAGCTCAAGTACGGTAATACCTTCCGGCGCGATGGGGGACTGCGGCAGGAAGCCTAACTGCTGCGCCAGGCGCCGAGTGGGTAGTTGATGAATGGCGTTGCCATCCAGTAATACGCTGCCTTGCTCGGGCGTTAATAGCCGCGAAAGCACGCGCAAAAGCGTCGATTTTCCGCAGGCGTTGGCGCCCACAATGGCGGTGGTGTGGCCAGCGGGCACCGTTAGGCTAACGTTATCGAGTATGCTGCGTTCCCCATAGCCTGCCACCAGGCCGTGGGCGAGAAGTGAGGAAGCGTTCATAGGGTGCCTTTGGTTTTTTTGTCGCGGATAAGCAGATAAACAAGATAGGGCGCGCCTAATACACCGGTCACGATACCCACCGGATAGCGGGCGGGTAATAGAAACTGGCCCGCATAATCGCCTAACAGCACCAGTAGGGCGCCGACCAGCGCAGAAGGCATTAACAGCGAGCCGCTGCGGCCCATCAGGCGCGCCGCAATGGGGCCAGAAAGAAACGCCACAAATGCTACCGGGCCGGAAACGGCGGTCGCGAAGGCGACCAGCGCAACGGCTGACACCCCGACGATAATGCGCGTAGCAGCCAATCCAACGCCTAGCCCTGCGGCAACATCATCGCCCATGCGCAAGGTTTCGAGGTCGCGACGGCGGCTTAATAGCAGCCCGCCGAACAGCAGTAAACCAATCAATAGTGGCAGTGCCTGGCCAAGCTGAACGCCATTCACGCTGCCGGTGAGCCAGCGCAGGGCTTCTTGCAGCGTCCAGCTTGGCGCGCGCATCAGCAGGTAGGCGGTCACGCTTTGCAGCATTGCGGCCAAGCCAATGCCGATCAGGATAAGCCGCCCGCCGGTCACTCCCTGCCGCCAGGAGAGCGTATAGATCAACAGCGCTACACCCAATCCCGATGCAATCGCCACCACTGAAATCGCGGGGCCACTCAGCGAGAGCACCACAATGGCAAACACCGCCCCCGTACTCGCACCGGTGCTGATACCAATGATGTCCGGGCTTGCCAGCGGGTTGCGTAGCATGGTTTGAAAGGCGATGCCGCCCAAGCCGAAGCAAGCGCCCACTAGCACTGAAACCACTGCCCTTGGCAGGCGTAATTCGCGCACGGTGAAGCCAACCCCAGGCACCTCGGCTCCGCCAAGTACACGTAGCACTGTGGTAAGCGGGGTGAATGACTGCCCCAGCATCAGGGTTAACGCCACACCCGCGAGCAGGCAGGCAGTTAGTACTGTGAGTATACGAAAGCGGCGCTTCGCGTTCGCCCTGAGTATTTGGCCAAAGTGGCTAGCCGCGTTGAGCAGGGGCTGGTTCATAGCGAACCTACTGTGCGGTTGCGCACAATCCAGATAAACACTGGCGCGCCGATAAAGGCAGTCACGATGCCTACGTCCAATTCTGAAGGGTGAGCGATCAGTCGCCCAGCTATGTCTGAAAAGGTTAGTAGCACGGCACCCCCGAGGGCAGAGAAAGGCAGCAGCCAACGGTAATCGCCGCCAGCTAGCAGGCGGCAGGCGTGGGGCACTACCAATCCTACAAAACCGATCGGGCCGCACACAGCGGTGATCGGCCCGCATAGAAGCACCGCACCGATGGCTGACATGGCTCGGGCTACCGCCACCTTTTCACCTAGCCCGGCGGCGGTGTCATCGCCCAGTGCTAGCATATTGAGTTTGCGCGCGGCGAGCAGAGTAATGACAAGCCCCATCGCCAGAAAAGGCAGTATGGGGAGAAGTTGAACGTATGTCGCGCCGCCCACGCCGCCGACTAACCAGGATTGCACCAGCCCACCGATATCGCCACGCGGTAATACCACGGCGGTCGTCAGCGAGCTAAGCGCGGCGGTGATTGCCGCCCCAGCCAGTGCCAGCCTGAGCGGCGTGGCGCCGCCCTGGCCGAGGCTGGCGATTGCGTAAACCGCACAGGCTGCGATACCGGCGCCAGCAATGGCTGTCCAGATGTAGCTGGTCGTCTCATCGATACCGAACCAGGCAATGCCAATCACCACTGCCAGCGCCGCTCCAGCATTAACACCCAGCAGGCCGGGGTCGGCCAGCGGGTTGCGGGTCAGGCCCTGCATGACGCCACCGGAAACGCCTAGGGCGGCTCCGGCCAGCATGGCAAGCAACGTACGCGGCAGGCGGCTGGCCACGGCGGCATCGCCAATGGTTTCTACTTGGCCACTTAGTGCGGCGAAGATTTCCGACCAGCCCACTTCACGGGCGCCAAAAGCCACAGAGAGCATGGCCGCAAGGCCGAGTAGGGCAAGCAGCAACACGCCGCCCGCAAACCGGCGGGTGGCGTGATGTTTGAGGCGTACAATCGCTGAGCGATTAACATCTGAGCCAAGCGCTACGCCGCTACTCGTGTGACTTGCGTGCGGCTTCTGAGAGTAGGTCTGCATAATCTTCCAGCAACCATGAAATCGACATGGGGGTAGGGTTGGCGGCCGTGCCCAGCGGGGTATTGCCGAGGGTGACAATGGCGCCGTTTTCTACCACCGGCAGCCGGGAAGTGAGCGGGTGGGCGTTGAGCTGCTCGATGAGCGGCTGGCCGCCGTAAGTGACGAGAATATCCACATCGTTGAGCTCGTCGATCAGTTCAGAGCTGATCTCGCCAGCGAATTTTCCGAGGGTAGAGTTCTGCCTTACCACCTCCGGCGATGACAGACCAAGGTCGTGGAAAAAGCGTACCCGCGCGTCGTTGTCGGTGTAGAACGAGATGCTCCCCAGGTTGGTGGGGTCTAGGTGGGTAACGAACATGGCGGTTTTGCCCGCAAGGTCCGGATGGCTGGCGGCGGTGTCGGCAATGTGTGCCTCAAGCTGCTCAATGAGCGCCTGACCTTCCTCGGCCATGCCCATGCCTTGGCTGTTCAGTTGGATCATATCGCGCCAGTCGGTCGCCCACGGGCCTTCGGGGTAGGCCACCACCGGGGCAATCTGGCTCAGGGTGGTGTAGTCCGCCTGACTAAGCCCCGAGTAGGCGGCCAGAATCACATCCGGTTGGCTGGCGGCCACGGCTTCAAAATCGATCCCGTCGCCTTCATCGAATAGGTCAGGGGGCGTGGCATCCAGTTCTTCAAGCCGGGTTTCTACCCAAGGCAATAGCCCGTTGCCGTTGTCGTCGCCAAAGTTGGCAGCGGCAAAGCCGACCGGTACCACGCCAAGCGCCAGCGGCACTTCATGATTGGCCCAGGCCACGGTGGCTACCCGTTCGGGCTTTTCGGAAAGTACCGTGGTGCCCAGTGCGTGATCGATTTCAAGGGGATAGGTCTGCGCGCTAACGGTTACTGCGCTAAGGCTGCACATGGCGAGAAGCGCCATGCAGGTGGCTGAACGTTGATGGAGCGATGCCATCGCTTCCTCCGCAGGCTTAGGTGTTTAAAAAGCTTAGGTGTTTAAAAAAGATGCCCCGCCGAGCGTTAAGCCCGCCGTTTCAGTCAGAGGAGGCAAGTGGCTCCATACGGCATGGCGTGTTGCTTTTCTTTTTAAAATAAATGATTATGATTAACATTAGCACTATTGAATCGGTGATGCTAGCTCCGGATACTCTTGCGGCCTTTCAAAAGAAAAACACAAGGCGAGCAAGGCAGGTTTATTCATTTCAAGGGATCTTCAACATGACAGATAGCAAAGGCACCGTCCGGCTTAACGCAAGCCGCTTGCGGTGGCAACAGACGACGACTGCCCTTCTGTGCGGTACGACGCTGGTCACACTTCCCATGCTTGGGAACGCGCAGGAGTCAGGCGAAGGCAGTGACAATAATGAGGGCTATCGCCTAGCACCCATTATCGTCAATGCCCAGGCCTACGCGGATGATGATGCCAACTCGATCGTGGCTCAGGAGCTTTGGGTAGGTGGTAAGGTAGCCACCAGTATTCTCGATACGCCGGCCTCTGTGTCAGTCATTACCGAGCAAGAGATCGAGCAGCGCAACGCCTCTACCACCGAAGAAGTGCTGCAATATACGCCAGGTGTCCTCACCGATTATTACGGCACTGATGATCGTAACGACTATTTTAAAATTCGCGGATTTCAGGCGACCACTTACCGCGACGGGCTGACGCTAGGCTCAATGCGCGGTGTGCGTGAAGAGCCTTATGCTTATGAGCGCGTTGAAGTGTTGCGCGGTGCCAACTCGACGCTGTTTGGCCCGGCGGATCCCGGTGGTTCGGTCAACTTCGTAAGCAAGCGGCCACGCTTTGAGCGGTTTGGCGAGGGCTATCTCTCATACGGTTCATTCGACGCCAAAGAGGCCGGTGTTGATGTGGGTGACACGCTGAACGCTGACGAGACAGTGGCCTACCGCTTTACCGGCACCATCCGGGACAGCGACCGCGAATACGATCACTCCAAAGACAACAATGGTTTCTTGATGGGAGGATTGGCCTGGGAGCCGACGGAGTACACTTCAGCAAGCGTTATCTTCGATTACCTGAAGCGTGACGATACTCCCAATAGCGGTGGTTATCCGCTCGACCGGGAGTACGACCGCAGCAACTTCTATGGCGAGCCTGGTTTTAATTATCACGATGTTGAGCGTACCAGCCTTACCGGACAGCTCACCCATGATTTCAACAACGGGCTGACACTGCGGGGTAATCTGCGCTACAGCGACCTGACTGATGACTTCGGTTACGTTTATATCACTGACTCTGCGGCACGAGTTGGCAGCGTGGTGGATCGCGACTATTTTGGTACCGACAACGAAGCTCAGGAGTTGATCGGCAACGCTATCCTGCAATACGACGCCCGCTTTGATCAGGTCGATAGCAGCACGCTCGTGGGTGTCGAGTACCGCGATGCTTCCACTGAAGACAGTTCGTTTTACGGCGATGCGACCTCCATTGATATCGCAACCCCCGTCTTTAGCGGTGCACCGAGTAGCTTGAACGTCTATAGCGGCAACAAGCAGGACTTCACCACCGAGTCGGTCTTCCTGACACAGAATTTGTCCTTCTATGACCGATTTATTGTGACAGCGGGTGTGCGCAACGACTCGATGGATGTCTCAAGCACCAACATGGCAGGCGTTACCGATTCCGATGACTTCTCAGAGACCTCACTTCGCGGTGCGCTGACCTATCGGGTCACCGACGAAATTTCCACCTATGTCAGCATGGTGGAGTCGGTTGCACCACCCACGATTGGCGTCGATCCCGAACGGGGCGAGCAGTACGAAATTGGTGCGAAATATTCCCCCTTTGGCACGAATGCGCTGTTTTCGGCGGCCATCTATGACCTAACCAGGGATGACGTCACCATCTCGGTTGTACAGGACAATGGCGTTATCGAGCGGGAGACCGTGGGTGAGTCCCGTGTACGGGGCCTTGATCTGGAAGCGAAAGCAGAGTTGACCGATAGCTTTAGCGTGGCCGGTGGTTACTCCTATATGGAGTCGGAAGTGGTACGCGACAGTAACGCCGCCAGAGAGGGTAACGAGTTCACCGCGGCACCCAAACATACGGCGTCGTTGTGGGGCTACTATACCTTGCCAAGTCAGGATATGAGTGTTGGCCTTGGCGCCCGCTACGTCGGTTCTTACTACTTTGATACCGCCAATACGTCCAAAAGCGATGCAGCAACGCTCTTCGATGCGGCCTTCAGCTACCAGCTTACCCAAGACGCCGATTTGGCCGTCAACGTCAGCAACTTACTCGACGAGCAGCACGTGGTCGGTTCCGGCACGGCCGACTACTATAATCCGGGGCGCGAAATCAGCGCTAAAGTGAGCTATCGCTGGTGATGCCCGATCACCCATTCCTAGGCGGTACTGGTCGGGGAGGCTAGCCGATGTATTGGGCCGTCTAGGCAGCCAACGCAAACCCCCGCTTTCAAAGGCGGGGGTTTTTGCGCTTTACGCTTCTTGAACACCGTCAACGATAAAGACGCGGTAGTCGGCACCCTGGAAGCGGTGCTTGCGAGCTTCCTGGTAGGCGGGGCTTTCATACCAGGCGCGTGCAGCGGCCATATCGGGGAAGCGTAGAATGACCGCTCCTTCCATTGCGCTACCTTCCAGTACTTCAAAATCGCCATAAAAAGCCAGTGGCTGTGGGTCGTGGCCTTCACGGGCGGCTTTTGCCTTCTCGCCGTAGCGCTCCATTTCCTCGGCGTCGTGGGTGTGTTCGCGAGTCAGTACGACATAAGCGGGCATTCATTTCTCCTGATGTCATCATTAAGCAATCCGCTAGAGCATATCACCGCCCCACAGCGTAGCCCTATTAGCAAAGCTGCTATTCCGCTTTACTGGCCATATCGGTAGTTAAAGGTGGCATCGGTTTCGGCGTTGGCCCTATCAAGGCGACGGGCTCAAGCTGCTCGTTCTCGAGCGTTGCCAGGACGATCTCATAACAGTCGTCGATATGGCTGTTGCCCATGTATTTCATGGTGGCAAAGCTGATGCCGCCCGCAATGGCGCTGCCCAGGAAGGGTACATACTTCGACGCACTTTTTGCCGAGATTCTCCCAGCCATCTTTTTGAACATCACCGTAATCAATTTACGGGTGATATATTTGCCCGCCATCTTGCTGCCGGTCGTTGAGATGGAGGCCATTACGAACAGACGGGTCTCTGCATCCAGGCTCTCGATCTGTTCCGGCGATAAGCCAAATTGCTCGTTAATCTTCGGGATTAATCGCAGCAATATAGCGACATCGGAACCGATGTTCACGCCTGGGATGGGAATGATGGCGGTGCCAGCGGAAAGGCCAGAGCTCTTCGTAACCATCGAGCGGCACGATTGCTTGATGGCTTCGAGTTCTTCCAGTGACTCGATCATATAAGGTCCTTTTTAGATCAAACGGAAAAGGCGGCGGTCTATGCGGCTGCCGCCACTTTCACACTGTTGGTTTAAGTGGCTTATTCGTCACCATCATAGGTGACGCGCCAAATAGCGTTCGTTAGATCATCGGCGATGATAAGGGCGCCTTCGGGGTCGATGGTGACGCCGACCGGACGGCCGCGGGTTTGACTATCTCCAGTAAGAAAACCAGAAACGAAGTCGATAGGGTCGCCGGAAGGGCTGCCGTTGCTGAAAGGCACAAATACGACCTTATAGCCAACGGGGTCGGCGCGGTTCCAACTGCCGTGTTCGCCGATAAACACGCCTTCCGCGAATTCATCGCCCATTTCAGGAATGGAAAAGGCGAGCCCTAAAGGTGCTACGTGCGAACCCAGGCCATAGTCGGGCGAAATCGCCGATTCCACCTTGTCAGGATTCTGCGGGCGAACGCGTGGGTCGACGTGCTGACCCCAGTAACTGTAGGGCCAGCCGTAGAAACCGCCTTCCTGAACCGTCGTTAGGTAGTCGGGCACCAAGTCTGGGCCTAACTCGTCACGCTCATTGACCACGGCCCAAAGTTGGTCCGTGTCGGGCTGAATGGTCAGAGCCGTCGGGTTGCGCAGGCCAGTGGCATAAGGCCGATGCAGGCCGGTTTCGGCATCGATTTCCCAGACCTCAGCGCGATTGACCTCAGCAGCCATGCCGCGCTCGGTGATGTTACTGTTGGAGCCAATACCCACGTATAAGAACTCACCATCGGCGCTAGCGGTCATCGCTTTCGTCCAGTGGTGATTGATTTCAGCGGGTAGCTTGGTCAGTTCTTCCGGTGGCCCGCTGGCTTCGGTTTGGCCTTCCTCGTAGTCAAAACGGACGACGGCATCTTGGTTGGCCACATAAAGATTGTTATCAACCAGTGCCAGCCCGTAGGGGGCGTTGAGGTCTTCCGCAAACACCGACTGCTCATAATTACCATCGCCATTTTCATCGCGCAGCAGGGTTAAGCGATTACCGCTCTCAACACTGGTGGTGCCCTGGCTTTTGATATACCCAGCAATGAAGTCTTTTGGCTTCAACTTGGGGGCATTGCCGCCGCTCCCTTCGGCCACCAAAATATCGCCGTTAGGCAATACCAGCGTTTGCCGCGGGATCTGAAGATCGGTGGCAATGGCGGTAATCGAGTAGCCCTCGGGCACAGTGGGCGTTTGGTCGCCCCACTCTGCGGGTTCAGGTATCGTCATGTCGGGCAAAAGCCCGCGCTGCGGTTCAGGAAGGTCAGGATTAGGGCCATACTGTTGTACGTCTTGGGCACTGGCGCTACTGATTATCAGCAGAGCCGATAGGGGCGCAGCATAGAGGCTAGTAAGTTTCATGATTTAACACCCGTGCCAAGGCGAGAAAAGCCGACCCAGGTGGCCGTACCTGCCAGCAATACAACGACGATCGAAAGAGCAAAACCAGCTGGCATCATGGCCCAGGCATCCCGCGCATGTGCCAACGCATTGACCAAGGCAAGTATCCAGGTAAGTAGTAGAAGTGCTGGATAAATCATCAGAGCCAGGTTGCGCTCAGGCGTACGAAAGAAGCCAACAATCGAGCATAAAAACGCCAGGCCTGTAAAAACAAGCCCACCTAAGTTGAGCCATGAGGCAAAAGTAGCCCACTGAATATGGTAGCTCGTTGAGTAGGCGTAATCGCACATCACGGTGCCAAGAAAGAGAGGAAGAGTTCCGGCAAGTAGTACGGTGTGAAGCGGATGTAACCTGCGAGGATAAGTGTGCTCATTAGAGGCTTTCACGGCAAACTCCTTATGCTGTTCAAGCTAATTGATTTATCTTAGCTGGCGGGATGCATGCGCCCAGCCAGCCCAGACAACGCCACCATTTTCGTTAGAAAAGTGTAGTTGATGATCAAAAGCTTGCCCAAAGCGAGGCAAGCCTGTGGCTGGAAAAAGAGAGCAGGAATATTGTTACGAGTGAATAGTGTTATTGGATTTTATACCGTCTGTCAGTCAGCTTACCCTTAGCTATCGGAGACGTATCCCGGCAGCACTGCCTCGGCCTCGATAGCGATTAGCCATTCCGGTTCGGCAAGGCCGTACACAATCAACCAAGTAGCAGCTGGCGGGGCAATGGGGAAACGCTGCTTCAGCGCCTCCATCACTACTTGCTGGTCGTAGCGTGCGGATTCGGCCAGGTAGATTCTCAGCATCACCACCCGCAAGAGATCGCCACCGAGTGCCGTTAGTAACCGTTCGATGTTATCGAGTGCTGCCTGGGTCTGCTCGGGAAGTTCGGGGCCCGCCAAACGGCCTTCTGCATCGACGCCTACCTGATTGGACATCAGCACCCGGGAGCCCCCCTGAACCAACACGGCCTGACTGTGGCCTTCGGCCAAGGTATCGGGCAGATTGGATGGATTAAGGGGCTTACGTCTTAAAATTTGCATGACAACCTCGTTGGTAAGTTCTTTACTAGACCTATCCCTCGATCAATTGTGCGTTATGCCCTTCGGGCTATGCTCACACATCGTGTATTCACTGATACTGTTTTTGCGGGCTACGGGTATCGTTTTCGCTGCATAGCGTCATGATCAATCCGGGGTGGGCGTTGTGGGCGGTCAGCACCCAGTCGTGTGCCATGGCAATCTCCTGGCAGATGGCCAATCCTAAACCGGCGCCATGGTCGCGCCGATGGGCGCCGCGCCAGAATCGTGTGAACAATAGGGGGAGGTTTGTCGAATCGACGCCAGGCCCCCGGTCACGCACGGTTATGGTATTGCTTTGGATCTCTATGCTGACGACGGTCTGAGCGGGAGCATGCTGGATGGCGTTCTCCAGCAAATTCTTGAGCAGGGTGAAGCATGCCCCGCGATCAGCCACCCATGTCACCTTGTCGTCGGCGGCGAGTACCGTTAAATGCACGTCGGCGGACTCCGCCATGCGTTGCAAGTAGGTGGAAGCTTCGTGGGCGATGTCGTGCATTCGAGCAACACTAAACTGGTAGTTGTGCGCCTCGCTCGCTTCGGCCAGAAGTAGCAGTTGTTGTACCTGCCGCGTCATGTACTCGACATCGCTCAATAATGCCTTGCGGCCACTTCGCCCCACCTCAAGCAACTCAACCTGCCCGCGGATCAGCGCCAGTGGCGTTTTTAACTCATGGGCTGCAT
The DNA here is from genome assembly GCF_029854215.1 of Halomonas alkaliantarctica. Classification (NCBI taxonomy): domain Bacteria; kingdom Pseudomonadati; phylum Pseudomonadota; class Gammaproteobacteria; order Oceanospirillales; family Halomonadaceae; genus Vreelandella; species Vreelandella neptunia. Next base: position 850,284 of record NZ_CP122961.1, read on the forward strand.
GGCCGAGAAATTCCTGCTGCAGGCGATAACCCCGCTCAAGGCGTTCCAGAGCGTGATTGAAGCTATCTACCAGCGGGGCAATTTCCACAGGCACGGCGTCCGTATCGAGCCGGGCGTCTATAGAGCGCGGTGAGATAGCCGCCGCCGATTTGGAAACATCGCGCAGCGGCTTGAGGGTGAAGCGCAAGGTAATGTAGGCGCATAAACCGAAGGCGGCGAACATGACAAAGCCAAACACCAGTACGCCTGCTACCACCAGTGGAAAGGCAACCAGATAGAGGACATCAAAGAATCTTGCACTGGCGACGAACTGCAGATACCACGTTCTTCCACCATGCTCAAAGGGCTGCGTAGCACTGTAGAAAGTTCTGTCATCATACTCAAAGGTAAAGTTGCCACGCGCCAAACGCTGAACCTCTCCCTTGGCTGGCCAGAAAGTTTCTTCGGCACTCGAGACCACCGTCACGTTCCCTGCATCATCCAGAATCCGATACGCCGTCTCGCGTTGTGGGCCTTCGAATAGCCAAGCGCGGTCTTTCATACTGGCGTCGAAACCGACGGGCTGACCACTACTGTCGAACTGGATATTATCTACCATCCCCTCCGCCGCGTCGGCCAGGTCCATACGAGCCAGTAGATCGCTCTGAAGCATCGCTGCTGCGGCAATTACCAATAGGGTGATACTTAGCACCATGCCCGCCACATAGGCCAACAGCACTTTCAGCCTCAGGCTATTTAGCGTCATCCGCTTGACGAAGCGCATACCCCATTCCTCTTACGTTAGCGATCCGCTGGCGCGAGCCAATGGCAAGCAGCTTGCGGCGTAAACGGTGTAGGGCCACATCCAGGGCGTTCGGTGTCACCGCCTCACTAAGCCCCCATGCCGCTGCTTCCAGCGCGCTGCGGCGAACGACCTCATCGTGCTTGTATAACAGCGACTGCATGATGTGCAGCTCCGCCGGGGCGAGGGTAATGCTCTTGTCGCCGTTGAACAGAATGCCGCTTTCAATATGTAGTCTCAGATCACCATGACTGGGGTCGATGGGGTGGAACTCCGCAGGGCGACGCAGCAAGGCCCTAACCCGTGCCACCATTTCGTCCATGGCAAACGGCTTGGGCAGGTAGTCGTCGGCGCCGGCTTCGAGTCCTTCTACCCGGTCATGCAGCGCATCGCGCGCTGTTAACACCAGGCAGGGGACGCTAAGGCCCGCGTTGCGTAATTTCTTGAGCAATAGCAGCCCATCGCCATCCGGTAAGCCACGATCGAGTATCAGCGCCTGATAGGGCATCTGCTGGACAGCAGCCCAAGCCGAATCGATGCGATCAACCACATCAACGGCGATGCCTGCGGCCGCTAACCCTTTGCACATTAAATGAGCTAGTCGGTCGTGATCCTCGATCAGTAGTATACGGCTCATCAGAATGTATAAAGATAGCCAACTAACACGGCGTTTTGGGTCGAGCGATCTACCAGCGGACTATCTTTGATTTCGTCAGCCAAGCTCGTGACCTCAACACCTATCAGCACAGAGTGATGCTGGTCAAACAGGTACATGCCGCGCACCCCCGCCTCGATATTGACAGCCGATTCCCCTGAATAGGCAGGGCGATCGAAGCGAACCTCACTATCACGAACGCCGAAGTAGTAATCGACGTTCTTGTCGTCCTGCCAGGATGCCCCCACGTGAGGGGTTAGCATTATATGTTCGCCGATTTGCCACGTTCTCTCCAGGCCAAGATCGAAGCGCTGCCCGTCACTGTTGCCGGAGACGTCGGTGAGCCATTCGGCGCCTACATCAACGAAGTTGGTGTTCCACTCCATCTTTGCCCCTGCCCAGAAGCCGCCCTTGCGCTCACTCATGTCGTTGAGAATCGGGGCATCGCCTTCCTCGTAACCGCTACCATCATACTGGGCGACGATACCGAAATTGAGTTGTTGGGAGTCGCTGATGACAAGACTCGGCAGTTTGAATTCGATTTCTGGACCGAAAACACTAATGTACCGGTTTTCGACCTGGAGCAAGGGGAAGAGGGTGTTTTCCCTATCGATACCAGCATAAGGATCCTGTTCGCTTATTGCGCCTACGCCCAATCCCCAAGTGGTTTCGTCTGAACTCTCTTCGTCGGCGTACGCCAACGGAGATGCAATAACAAGACCACTTATAAATGCAGCTGTCACCAATCTCATAGTGGTGAGGCGGCTGTTCAGTACTAGCGATTGACGAGGACCCATAGGTGTACTCCTAGCATGATGTGAAAGTCAGAGTGGTATGAAAGTGCCATCATCAGGAGCGCTATCTTACGCGTTTCTTACTGGTGCCGGATTTATTTAAAACGTTACCTCAGTAAGAAATGAGAAAGGAAGGCAGGCCGATAGTTGTTCAACAGAAATGCTTGATGTCGTTTTTCATCAACGAACTGAACAATTTGAAACAGGCCTGAATCATGTCACCTCCAACCGGAAAGATGTATCTCGGCATTACGATTGCCGTGATCGCTAGCGCTGCCGCGCTGGCATGTATGCAGGCGTTGTCGTCGGAGAGTGATGCCGTCGCCGAACCGACGGCGCAGCCCTCACTATCCGTCAACGTGACGACATTAGAACCTCAGACGCTTCCGACCACGATTGCGGCCAATGGTGATATTGCTGCGTGGCAGGAGATCATTATCGGTACCGAAATCGGTGGCCTGCGGCTGGTAGACGTCAAGGTAGACGTGGGTGATGAGGTCACGGAAGGGCAGGTGCTGGCCGTTTATAACGACACCACGGTGCGCGCAGAGCTGGCGAGGAGCCGAGCCGCCGTGGCGGAAGCCGAAGCAACGCTTGCGGAAGCGAATGCCAATGCCCAGCGTGCCCGACGTTTGAAAACCACCGGCTCGCTTTCAGAGCAGCAGATCCAGCAATACGAAACCGCCGAACTTACCGCCCGTGCGCGGCTAGGCGTTGCGCAAGCGCAGAATGAAGCCCAAGCACTACGCTTGGCTCAGACGCAGGTAGTCGCCCCGGACGACGGTTTGATTACCTCACGCACGGCCACTGTTGGCGATGTTACCGGCGCCGATCAGGAACTGTTCCGATTGACGCGCCACGGTCGGCTGGAGTGGCGGGCCGAGGTCGCCGCATCGGAGCTGAATAAGCTGCGACCTGGCCAGCCTGCCACGATCACCCTGTCAGGCGGCTACGAACTCGACGGGCGTTTGCGCACCATCGCGCCGCTAGTGGACACCGCTACCCGCAATGGCCTGGTTTATGTCGACCTACCGTTAAGCGACGTTGCCCGGGCGGGAATGTTTGCCCAGGGTGAATTTGAATTGGGCACCCGCCAAGTGTTGACGCTACCACGCTCCGCGGTGCAGATCCGTGATGGCTTTGGCTACGTTCATCGCGTCAGCGGTGAAGGCCAAATAACGGAGCTTAAAGTTGCCTTGGGCCAGCACACGGAGGATCGAATCGAAATTCGCGCCGGGCTTGAACCCGATGCCCAAGTGGTCGCCTCGGGCGGTGCTTTTCTTGGCAACGGTGACCAGGTGCGGGTGATTGAGACCGACGCCGAGGAGGGGGTATGACGCTCAATACCTCATCCTGGGCGATTCGCAATCCTATTCCGGTTGTTCTGCTCTTCATCCTATTGACCTTCTGGGGGCTCATCTCCTTCCGAGGCTTGTTTATTCAGGATTTACCTGATGTGCAACTGCCCCTCGTGGAGGTCTCCGCCTCATTGCCGGGAGCGGCCCCTGCCTTAATGGAGAACGAGGTTGCCCGCAAGATCGAGGACGCCATCGCTACCGTCTCCGGCGTCAAAAACATCTCTACAACGTTGACGGATGGCAATGCCGACATTGCTATCGAATTCAGGTTGGAAAAGTCCTTACAAGAGGCTATTGAGGACGTGCGCGACGCTGTTGCTCGCATCCGCTCGGAGCTACCCGCCGACCTGCGCGACCCAGTGATTCGGAAAGGTGAGTTTTCCAGTGAGCCGATTGTACGCTACGCGGTGACCTCCTCCGTTCTAGACGATGAGGCACTCTCCTGGTTCGTCGATGACAAAATGACCAAGGCCGTATTGGCGGTGGCCGGTGTTGGTTCGGTTCGGCGTATCGGCGGGGTCGATCGCGAAGTCCGCGTGGCATTGGATCCGGATCGCCTGCTGGCGATGAACACGACAGCGCTGGATATCTCACGCCAGCTGCGCCAGGCGCATTTGGAGGCGCCCGGTGGGCGTGTAGATGTCGGCGGTGCCGAACAGGCCGTGCGAATCATCGCCAACGCTGAATCCGCAGCCGAGCTGGCGAGGATGGAGCTGGCACTCAGCGATGGCCGCCGTATTCGTCTTGATGAGGTGGCGACGGTCACCGATACCGTGGCCGAGCGGCGCTCGATGGCATTGCTTGATGGCGCGCCCGTCGTCGGCGTCGAGATGACCCGTGCCGAGGGGTACGGCGAGGTGGATGTGGCCGAGGGCGTGCAGTTTGCACTCGCTGAGCTGCAACTGCAATATCCCCATGTCGAGGTCGAAGAAGCCTTCAATTTTTTTGGGCCGGTGCTGGATAACTATCAAGGCTCCTTGCACATGCTATTCGAGGGCATGGCGCTGGCGGTGCTGGTGGTGTTCTGTTTCCTGCGCAATTGGCGGGCCACACTGATTGCGGCGGTTACGTTGCCGCTGTCGATCATCCCCACCTTCGCTTTCATGCACCTGATGGGCTTCTCGCTCAATGTGGTGACCTTGCTGGCGCTCTCGCTGGTGATCGGGGTGCTGGTGGACGATGCCATTGTCGAGATTGAGAATATCGAACGGCACCTGCTAATGGGCAAGCCCCCGCGCCAGGCCGCCATGGACGCGGCGGCGGAAATTGGCCTGGCCGTCGTCGCCACCACCTTTACATTGATTGCCGTTTTTCTGCCCACGGCCTTTATGAGCGGCACCGTCGGGCAATTCTTCGTTCAGTTCGGTTGGACGGCCTCGGTAGCGGTGCTGTTTTCTCTGCTGGTGGCGCGCCTGCTAACGCCCATGCTGGCTGCGTATCTGCTGCGCAAACCCCAACATCCCTCGCGCGATCCAACGTGGATTAGCGTCTATCTGGTCGTCGCCCGTTGGTGCCTGCGCCACCGTAAGACAACGCTCATCGCGGCGGCGGCCTGCTTTGCAGGCGGTATCTGGTTGGCCTCGACCCTGCCGGGGACCTTCATACCCCCCGATGATAATTCCCAGACGCAGGCGACGCTCACCTTGCCGCCCGGTAGCACCTTGTCTGAAGCGGAGGCGCTTGCCGAGCAGGCACGCTCACGACTGGTGACGCAACGGCACGTCGTCAGCGTTTTTGCGGCCATCGGTGAGAACTCCGGCAGCAGTGACTCTGGTGTGACCTCGGTGGAACTGACCATTGGTTTGGCGGATCGCGCAACCCGCGCGGGCGTTACGCAGCAAGACATAGAGCAGCAGTTGCGGGTGGCACTCGCCACGCTTCCCGGCGTGCGAACTCGCGTAGGTGACGAGGGGGATGGCTATGAGTTGGTGCTCGCCGGTGAGGATAGCCGGGTGCTTGAACTGCATGCCCGCCAAGTCGAGCGGGAGATGCGCACCATTCCCGGCATCGGCGCGGTGAGTTCGACGGCCAGCTTGGTCAGGCCTGAACTCATTGTACGCCCTGATTTTGCCCGCGCCGCCGACCTTGGGGTCTCGGCTCAGGCCATCGCCGATACGCTGCGCATCGCGACAGTGGGCGATAACGCCGAGGACCTTCCTAAGTTGAACTTCAGCTCGCGTCAGGTGCCGGTGATGGTTCGGCTGGCGGATGCCGCTCGGGAGGATATGGCGACCCTTAAACGGCTACCCGTGCCTGGTGCGAACGGACCAGTGCCGCTGGAGAGCGTGGCTAACGTTGAGTGGAGCAGCGGTCCTTCGGAAATCACCCGGCATGACCGTATGCGCAACGTCAATTTCGAGGTGAGCCTGCAAGGGCAGCCTTTGGGAGAAATCGAGCAGGCCGTGCAGGCACTGCCCAGTTTACGTCAGTTGCCACGCGGCGTGTTTCAGACAGCAGAAGGCGATGCAGAGGAAATGGCGGAGCTTGCCTCAAGCTTCGGGATTGCCATGCTGACCGGCGTGCTGTGTATCTATATGTTGCTGGTGCTGCTGCTCAAGGATTTCATGCAGCCGGTCACTATTCTGGTGGCGCTGGTGCTCTCCGTACCCGGTGCTTTCCTGGCGCTGTTCCTCACGCAGACGCCCGTGTCGCTGCCCGCCATGATCGGATTGATCATGCTGATGGGCATCGCCACCAAGAACTCAATCCTGCTGGTGGACTACATCATTATCGCCCGTCGGGTGCATGGGTTGGAACGTGTGGACGCCATCGTTGATGCCTGCAAAAAACGTGTTCGGCCTATCGTGATGACCACCATTGCCATGGGGGCGGGCATGATGCCGATCGCCTTAGGCTGGGCTGGCGATCCCAGTTTCCGGGCCCCCATGGCCTTCGTGGTCATTGGTGGGTTGATCACGTCGACGTTTTTGAGCCTGTTGGTGATTCCTGTTGTTTACAGCGGTATCGATGATTTTGTGATATGGCTGCGCTTTTGCTGGAAGCGACAGCCATATCAGGAGATTAGGCAAGCATGACAATGATAGCGCTTACACTAGACGTTGAGTTCTATGGTACGCCCGTTAATCGTGAATGCTGGCATGGATCTACCCTTTCACTAGGAGCCACGTATGAACTTACATTTTGCTAAGCGTCTCCACCGCCTGATCGAAGTGCCCATCGCGCTCAGCCCAGCGCAGGAAGTTGACGTTTTCCACCAGTATTTCCTTGGGCGTGGGTTTTTCGTGGAACAACGTCATGACTTCGTCGATAAAGTCATCAAGCGGCATATAGCCTTCGCGAGTCGACTGGCCGGGTGTCAGTTCCGTCTGCACGGCGGGAGGCGCCAGCTCGATGAGCTCGACTTTGCCTTTGAGCTGTTCGCGCATCGATATCGTATAGGAGTGGATGGCTGCCTTGGTGGCGCAATAGGTGGGTGTGCTACTTTTCGGGACGAATGCAAGGCCGGAGGAGACGTTCACAATTACCGCGTCTGGCTGGCTTACTAAATGGTTGATCAGTGCATTGGTCAATCGGAGCGGCCCTAGGAGGTTGGTGACGACCGTCTGTTCGGCGTCAATCAGGCTACTGGGACTGGATAAATCTTCGCTGCGCATGATGCCCGCATTGTTGATCAGCACGTTGAGGTTGGGGTGCTCAGCGACGACGCGCTTCGCAAAAGCGGCGATGTCTTCTGGATCCTCGACATCGAGAACCATCGTGTGCATATTTTGCTGGCCAGTAATGGTTTTCTCTAGTGTTTCCATGCGCCTTCCGGCGACGATGACGGTGTTGCCAAGTGCATTGAAGCGTAACGCAAGTTCACGACCAATGCCGGAGCCGCCACCGGTGATAAGGATAGTATTTCCTGATGTTTTCATTGTTTCACTCTCCGTCTGTTTTTAGGACTTAATGCCACTCACTTTTTAACAATTCGGTGGCGGCGGGGCTTGCCAACACCTGCGCAAAACTTGCTTGATCCTGCAGGTGTGGAGAAACGCCTGTTCGGTCATGCTAACTTTGAGTCGAGATGCTGGCTGGAGGAAAGTAGATGAACCCACTCATACAAGCGGTGCAGACGTATGCCACGCTACATGCTAATAGCGATGGCTTGGTGTTATCCCGTGTGCCGGGGCTTAGTATGATGTGCGTAGAAATCCCCGCGGGTGACTTGCAATCGATATATAAGCCTCTGGTTTGCTTAGTGCTACAAGGGTCTAAGCGGATGATGGTCGGTCATCAGGACAGAGTGATATCGGCGGGGGAATCTGCGATTGTGAGCGCAGATATGCCTGTCGTCGGGCGAATAGTCCAAGCAAAACCGAGCGAGCCCTATCTGGCGGTCGCGGTCGAACTGGATATGATCATCATGCGTGAGCTTGCCACTCACCTAGGGACGTCGCCGCCACAACGGCCATCCGAGATGCAGACACTATTTGCGGAAGACACCGAAGCGGAGGTGATTGACTGCGTATCACGACTGATGAAACTGCTGGATCGGCCCGACTCTCTACCACTTCTACGCCCGGGTATCATGCAGGAGTTGCACTATTGGTTGCTATCGGGCCCTCATGGCAACGCTTTGCGGGATATTGCAGATCCGGATAGCTACGCGAGCCGCCTTGCCGCCGCCATTGCTATTCTGAGAGCCGAGTACACATCGCGCGTGCCGGTAGAGCAACTGGCGACACAGGCAGGCATGAGCCTCAGCTCGTTTCATAAGCATTTCAAACACATGACGTCGCTTACGCCGGGGCAATACCAGCAGCGACTGCGCTTGATCGAAGCGCGCCGCCTGATGCTCGATGAAGGGTGTTCCGCGAGCCATGCTGCCTTCGAGGTGGGGTACGAAAGTGTTTCTCAGTTCACTCGCGAATACGGTCGCCTTTTCCAGTTGCCGCCAAAGCGTGATGCGCTGCGCTTTCAAAAATCCAGCGAGGCTGCCAGCAGCCACGCAGCAGCGTCGCAACGACTAGGTGCCTGAGCCATACTGCTTGTTACTCAGGGAGTCTCGCGATGATCTTTATCGATTGGGTCATGGCGTTGATGGCGCAGTATGCGCCTACGATTGATCGACGGGGGATAGACGTTTGAGAGGCGAGGGGGGATGCGTTGGCTGATTCGCCATGATGCGCGCCAGGCGCTCTAGGGCCAGTTCGAGCCGTTCAATCAAACCCTCCAATAGTACGCGGCGGTCGGCGGGTACATCGCCATAGGCCATAATCGTTTCGTCCAGCTGTTTACCTGCTTCACGAATCCCTTGAGGGGGCCTCCCGTTGGCGCTCTCTTCAAACCCGCTAGCTAGTGTACCTAGCAGATGGCGGTGCGCCTCGCGTATGCGCGGGTGAGGTGCGTCATCGAGCCGATCACGCAGGCGTAGCGTAGCGGTGCCCACATCCAGCCCGGTCAAACCCAGAATAAATAGGTGGCGCTGATCCTCAGGCAGCATGTCGTCGTGCTGGGCCAGTTGAAGTAACCGATCCGCCATGTGGCCGCTGAAACGGGTTTCGGCGTCGCGAATCGAGCGCTGGCTTAGCGCATGAATATCGCTGGAGATCGCATTGATTAAACGCCGTCGCCGAAGTCGGGTGCCCAGCCCCGGCAGTAAACGAAAGCCCATTACTACGCAACTTAGTCCAATCACCACGGCCACCACTCGGTTGGCAAAGCTGTCGAACGAGAAATCCATACCGTTACCGGGCATGGTCAACAGAATATTGAAGATGGTAAAAGCTAGGCAGTAGCCCATGGTGGCTGGGTTGGTGGCCCCTAGCAGACCCAAAAACAGTGGCGTGCCAAACAGCATCGCTAGCATCGGAAAACCACTGGCCTGGGAGAGCAGCACATGGCCGAATAGAAAAGCACTGGGAATCGCCGCTAGCATGCCCTTATAAAACATCATGGTGATGGCAAGGGGATTATCGCGGCTGGCGAAAAAGGCGGAAAACAGGGTGCCCAGCATCATTGCGATCATGGCGCTCTGCCAGGCGGTGACAATCCAGAAAATCGCCAGTAGCGAAAAAACTAGCCCTGAGCGAATGGCGTTAATGCCAGCGGCGAGGCGGTCGCGGTGCCAGGCCAGCGGTGACGAACGCAGTTTATGGCGCTCCGGCGAGGCAATCGCCTCCCGGGCATCGAGCATGATCATGGCATGGCCGATTGATTCACGTAGCCCCAATCGCAGACGCCGATCAAGAGGGGCTAAGCGGCTCTCTTCCTCGCTTTCATGAACCCGGTGGCGTAGCGACTGAAGGGCTTTTCTGGCCTCAACGACCCCTTTGACGTGTTCAGCATCGCGAAAGCCTTTTGCGACCTCGCCCGCGAGTTCGATACTTTGGGGGGCTAGACGGTCCGCGTGGTCGTGCATCAGTTGGTGCAGCGCTTGCAGATTGGCGAAAAAGCGTAGAGTTCGGCGGGTGAGTACATGGGCTGCCCGAACTCGGCCGGGGCCTACCGGGCCTTCAAAGCGGGCGGCCTGGCTGTCAGTTTCCAGCAGGGTTAACGGCACGAGGCTACTGCGCAGCGCTTTCTGCATCGCCGGGATATCGTCGCTGGCTTCTAAGCGCAGGGCGGCATGCTCGAAGGCTTCGTTGATCACGTTGTCGGCCTGAGTGGCAAGATGGGCGCCCACATGGGATGGCCAGAGCAGCGAGCTGACCAGCATGGCACATATGGCGCCCAGCCCCAGTTCGGTAAGGCGCGCCACGGCGATATCGAAGATTCCGGCGGGCGTGCTGCCGCTGGAGATGACCACAATCAGCATGGCCGTTACGGAGGCCATCAGACAGCCGTAGGTGTAGTTATTACGCCACAGCGAGCCCACGTAAGTGCAGAGCATAATCCAAGCGGTAAGCACGATAAGGGCAGGTACGCGGGCCTGCGCAAAGAGTGCCATGATCGCGATACCCGCCACGGCACCTATCAAGGTGCCGCCAAGTTGGCAGATGCCTTTCTCGACGACCATGCCACTCATGGGGCGAATCTGAAGAAATGCCGCCGAGATCAGCGCCCAGTAGGGGCGCTCCAAGTCGAACATAAGCGCGATATAGAGCGCGAGCATCATCGCCAGGGTGGTCTTGATCGCAAACTTGACTGCCGTAGCGTTGGGCGTCAGGTAGGTGCTAACAAACGGCGACATGGGTTACTCAGACTGCTCGGCAGCGTTTTCGGCAGGGCGGACACGCACGGTTGCTGTCATGCCGACGCTCAGCAGGGTGTCATCCGGAACGTCTGCTAATGAAATGCGCACCGGAATACGCTGCGCCAGGCGCACCCAGCTAAAGGTGGGCTCCACTTGCGGTAGCAGCTGCTGGTTAAGGGTTGTGTTGCTATCGGCAATACCTCGACCAATACCCGCCACCCGGCCCTCCAGATGAGTGTCGCCGTTCATCAGAATCACATCCACTGGATCGCCCACATCGATTGACGTCATTTTGGTCTCTTCGAAGTAGCCTACGACATAGAAAGAGTTATCAGCGATCAGCGCCATCACCGGCGTGCCGCGATGAGTGTATGTGCCAGCGGTAAGATGGACATTGAGAATATGGCCGCTTACCGGCGCGGTTATTTGGGTGCGCGCTAAATCAAGCTGGGCGCTGGCCAGTTCCGCCTGAGCCTGCTGTAAATCGGCGGCGGCAATGCGCGAGTTGATCTGGGCAATTTGCTGGTTTTCTGCGCTAATTGCACGATTGTTGCTCAACTGATTACGTCGACTCTCCTCGGCGCGGTTTAGCTCCAGGGTTGCCTGACGATGGTCAACCGTGGCCTGGGCGCTGTCCACCGCTGCTTGGTAACGCGTGTTATCGATCGCAAACAGCGTGTCGCCTTGGGCGACATAATCAGTATCCGCCACTTCAAGCGTGCGTACCCAGCCGGAGACATCGGGGGCAACCGTCACCACTTCCGCATGAACCCGAGCGTCGCGCGTCCAGGGGGTATAGAGATAGTAGCGCCATAACCATGCACCGGCGGCAACGGCAATGGCGACAATAACAAGGGTGAGCAAAATACGGAGCGAAGGGCGCATCGGCGATTCTCTTAAGGGGCTGTCTTAAGGGCTTTGAAGCAAAACAGTAAAAATGAAAGTGGTGGCAGCGGTTAGGATGACAAATAATGAAATGTCGAACCACGCCTCGTACCAGAGCGCGTACTCGCCGACCACCCAGTGCAGTAGCGAGCGAATGGTCAGAGTAGCAACAAAGCCGATCAACGCGTAGATCAACAGAGGGCTTAAGTAGATGCCACCGACAGCGATTTCTTGAAGACCCATAACATCCTTAAGTGGCCTGGAAGTAACGAAAAGAGGAGGCGCCAAACGAGGCTAGCGACGTGCCAGGTATTTATCCCCTGCCAGTGAGTCAGCCACCAGTATAAAGAGCGATAGCATAGTTTGCCTTATAACGGCGAACGAGGTGTAGATTCGTGTGCGGTGGCCCTGGTTGGGTTCATTCCCAGCCCCGCTCGGGAGTGTGCTAAAGTGCAATTTCGTTGTTTTCCTTTATTTATCCTCTGATTCCTTTGTTTACCCTCTGAATAGTTGACTGTTGCCTGTGAGAACAGATAGCCGCCTCTCTCGTATGCTGCATGTGCTGCTGCACATCGCGCGGGAACCCCAACCGATTACTTCTGAACAGATTGGTGCCATGCTGGGCACCAATGGTGCTGTGGTGCGGCGGACTATGGCGGGCCTTCGTAAGGCGGGCTATGTAACGTCTGAGAAGGGGCATAATGGTGGCTGGCGCATCGCCTGTGATTTGCACAGCGTAACGCTGTTGGACATACACAACGCCGTGGGCGGGCCGCGCATTTTCGCCATTGGCACCGACCGTGATAACCCGGACTGCGCGGTAGAACAGGTAGTGAATGCAGCGCTTTTTGATGCCATGCGTGAAGCGGAAGCGCTACTAATCGCCCGCTTGGGAGCGGTAACGCTGGCAGAGCTTGCCACTCAGTTTGACGATATTGCGACGCGCAAAGGCTACCAACTGCCGACACCTTAATACAATGCTTCACCACCTACCCGAATAACGTTAATTAGCATGCCCAACATAGCCATTGACCTCTGCGTATCTTTTAATGTGTCAATAAAAGATACATGATATGTTTTTTTTCACCCTGGGCTTGCTGAACTGTGGGGCAAACGTGTTTTCCACTGCCCGTACTGCCACGGCTATGAGCTGGGCAAAGAGGGGATCGGCGTGTTGGCAACCTCAGAACTTGCGATGCACCATGGCTTGATGCTGCCCGACTGGGGCGAAACCACGCTGTTTCTTAACGAGGCCTTTGAACCCAGTGCCGACCAACTGGCTCAGCTTAAGGCGCGCGGTACCCATATCGAATATGGCACCGCGGCACGACTAGTCTCCCAAACGGGGGGTGGAATTGAGCTGCTAATGCAGGATGGTCGGGTGTTTCCATTGATGGGCTTATTTGTCGCTCCTCGTATTCACCTTGGCCCGCTGGTAGCGCAGTTGGGCTGTGAGATTGAGGAATCTCCCATGGGCAGCATTGTTAAAACCGATGTGCTGCAAGCTACTTCAATTAAGGGGGTATTCGCCTGTGGTGATATTGCTCGCGCTGCGGGCTCGGTCACGTTTGCTGTTGCCGACGGTGCCATGGCGGGGCTTTCTACCCATAGAACGCTGATGTTTGGTATTTAATGCCTAGGCCGAGGAGCATCATACGTTAGACCGATCTCAATTAGTGGTATTAGAACTATGCTTTAGTATTAGTGTCGTACTGCCTACTGCTGACTTGTAGGAGAAAGTGCTTGCTGATCAAAAAGAAGAAAGCTCGCTCCCATACCGAAGACCGCTGCCTGGCACTGGTGCTAGCGACGGCTGCTGGTATTCTCAATGCCATGGCGTTGAGCGCCTTCGGTTTTCTTCCCTCTCATATGAGTGGTAACGCCTCACAAATGTCGACCGAAGTGGCCCACTCGGATACCAGTGGTTTGTTGTTTCTGGCAGCCCTACTGCTGGCATTCGTGATAGGCAGTATGGTCGCACGCGTTGCCGTGGTCATCGGTCAGAAGATCAGAACAATCTTCTGCCTGATTCTCTTGGCGGAAGGCGTGGCATTGACTGCTGTGTCTATGTTTGAACTGCTGTTTTACTCGACCCGCTTCAACGCCGAAGTGTTGGTCACTCTTGGCTTCTTGATGGGAGTACACAACGCGACTTCAACGCAACTCTCGAATGGAAGGGTGAGATCGACTCACGTGACCGGCACACTGACGGATGCTGGTATCGCATTAGGCTCGTTTTTATCATCCTTGGTGGCACGCGGTGAGGCGACCGACCGCCGCTCTTGCCGAAAGCAGCTCTATACTCATTTGACGACGATTTGTTCATTTCTGACTGGGTGTATCGTCGGTGTAGCGCTGTTTGATTGGTTTGGTTTCAAGGCGATGCTGGGGCTGGGGGGCATTTTAATTGTTGTTCCCTTGAGCGCGATTGTTATAACAGTGCGTACCGCAAGTAAGTGGGTGGAGGCCAGAAGTTCATAGCAGCCAATACGCGGGCCGCATAGGCCGCTGCATCACCCGGCCATGTTTGAAGGCATGTTATACCGGGCGTGAGCCACTAGCGCCAACTGCACAAATGCCGCTGCTGCGGCCATGGCCCCCGCGCCGATTGCTAATGTCGACACGGGAAGGTTGAAGGCCAGCAAAACGCCCCCTAATGCTGCGCCTATCGCACTGCCTAGATAGAGCGCTGATTCATTGAGTGCGATCGCCAAATGACCGTCGCCATGGGCTTGACGTGTACGAACCAGCTCGTTGTTTTGTGGCACTTGAAGCGCCCAGCCCACAGCGCCCCAAAGCGCAATAGGCAGTAACGTCAGCAGAGGATGAATCGACGCTGCCAAGGGCAACGAGATAAGTGCTATCAAAAGTAGCAGCATGATTGCGAGAGTTATCACGGGGCCGATAAACCTGTCCACCAGAGGCCCAATCAGAAAACTGCCCACGACGCCCCCAATCCCCCATACCCACAAATAGCCGGTAATCGACTGAACAGCGCCTGACTCGGTTGCCGCCATAAACGGGGCGATAAACGTATACATCCCCAAACTGGCAACGGCGCCCAATAAAGAAACCGCCAGTATGGCCATGGCATGAGGGCTTCGCAAAATAGCGAGTTTGCGAACAAGTGAAAGCGTTGGCGCGGATGGAAGCGCCGGTAGTTTTACCTGGAGCCCCACGTAGGCGATTAACCCAAGGGCTGAAATAAGCCACATCGCGGACTCCCAGCCGAAACGTTCCGCCAGCAACAGGCTGATAGGCACCCCCAGTACCGTGCCGCTTGCCATGCCACCCATAATAATCGCAATCGCTTTACCGCGGTGGGTCTCCGCGGTTATGGCGGCTGAGGCGGCAATTCCCATGGCAAGGTAAACCCCCGCACCAACGCCAGCGACCGCTCGCCATATCGCGAGGGATATAAAACTGGTGGCCAGAGCGCTGGCGATATTGGCCACAATAAAGACAGCTAACGCTAGTAGTAAGCCCATGCGCTGGTGCTTTCCGGGCAGAAGAGCAACGACGACAGGCGAACCTAGGCCATAGGCTAAGGTGAATGCCGTTACTAACTGAGCAGCCGTGGCCGAAGAGACACTAAAGGTACCTTCGATCAGAGGGATTAGCCCCGCAGTGACATAAGAGGCCATCCCAAGTGCAAACGCACCTAGTGCCACGAGATATACCGATAAACGAGATTGGTCAGCCATAACGCACTCCAGACATAAGCATTAGAAGAGAATTCGCCAGCGCTGTTTTGGCCAGCGGAGAGCTATTCTGGAGAGGCTTTAAAGGGGGTACAATTTAACTGCTTATGCTATTACTAAAAGTGATACGTTATTCAAGGTGATAAAATGACCGTTCCACGGCCGCTGACTCGAACGCGGGCAGACTTGGCTGCGTTTCTACGCATGCACCGAGAGAAAATCGACCCAGAAGAGGTAGGGCTGCCGCGTGGCCGCCGAAGGCGTACGCCGGGGTTAAGGCGTGAAGAAGTCGCCGCTTTAGCAGGCGTGGGGCTGACTTGGTATACCTGGTTGGAGCAGGGCCGCGATATCAGCGTATCGGCCACGTTTCTGGACAACCTATCCCAAGCGCTGAAGCTGGATGCGGCTGAGCGCCGACATCTATTCTTGCTTACCCATCAGCGCTTACCCTCAGAGCTAGGCAAAACCTGGTGCAGCGTGCCGCCGCTGGTTCAAACGTTGATGGACGACCTGCCTACACGACCTGCGTATATCCTGAACTTGCGCTGGGATGTGCTGGCGTGGAACGGGGCGGCTGATAAGCTGTTCAACTTTTCTTACCATGTACCCGAGCGCCGCAATATGCTGTGGTTGTTATTTACCGACCCAGGTATGCGTCAGCTGTTATCACCCTGGGAAGCGCAAGTCAGCCAAATGCTATCAAGCTTTCGGCGCGACTTTGCACGAGCGGCGCAAGATCCCACCATTGATGAGCTTGTCGAAGAGTTAACCAAGGTATCGCCGGAGTTTAACCAGTTGTGGAAAACCCAGGAGGTTAACGCCCCTTGCCAGGGAGTACGTCATCTTCACCTTGAGGAATTGGGCGAGGTAGCGTTCGAGCACACGACGTTAACCGTTGATGAAGAGCGCCACTTACGGTTGGTTTATTATGCCGTAAAGGAGGCGGATCCTCAGGTCGCTGCTTTTACCCGCTGGGTGAGTGACGACAAAGGCGCGAGGTAACGGTGGAAGTTAAGCGAACGTGGCCACAACGTCGTCTATGAAATGGCGTAGCTTCGGCGTCATGCGTTGATCGGCTGCGTAGAGCAAGTGCATGGGTCTTGATGGCCCCTCATAGTCTGGCAATATGCGCACCAGCCGCCCGGCAGATAGCTCCTCAGTCAGTGCGGATTCGTAGCCCAATGTAATGCCGAACCCCTCCAGTGCTGCGCGAAGCAGCCCCTTCCAGTCATTGATTTGTAGCCGCCCGTTCACGGAAGCATCGAAATTGCAGTTGTCGCGACTGAAGCGCCACTTTCTGCCCAAAGTGCCGAACCAATAGGCGAAGCCCAGGCACTCATGCTTGACCAGGTCCGCAGGTGTCTCAGGCTCACCGTGTTCAGATAAATAGGCCGGTGAGGCACAGGCGATGAGCTGATAGGGGGCAAGCGGACGTGCCACCAGTGTGGTGCTGTCGTTGATTGGCCCAAGGCGAATGACAGCTTCGTAACCTTCCTCGATAGGGTCGACCAAGCGGTCCGACAATGTGAGATCGACCTCCACCTCTGGGTACTCGCGAAGGTAGCGGGTAACCAGTGGAACCAGTCTTTGACTGCCAAACGTGACGGGCGCGTTGATTCTGAGGCGACCCCGGGGGGCAGCCCGTGCCTGCTTGGTTAGCGTTTCGGCCGCCTCGACGTCCGCGAGGATGGCCTGACATCGTTCGTGATAGAGGTATCCGATTTCGGTCAGGCTCTGTTTGCGTGTGGTGCGGTGCAATAGCCGCGACCCAAGCTGCTGCTCCAGGGCCATAATGTGTTTGGAAACCATCTGCGTTGATAGGCCGAATTCTGCGGCGGCGGCCGTGAAGGAGCCAAGATCGGCAGCCCGCACAAAAATAGCCATGCTCGTTAGCCGATCCAGCATTATCAACTCCCAGAAGATAGTTAAGTCACTCAAATGATATTTATCACGCATTGGTAGCAGAATAAAGTACAGGTTATCTTAAAACGGTCGGGAGAAAGATATGCAGATCGGGGTGATTGGTGCGGGATTTATCGGACGAGCGTTTGCACGCCAGGCTATTGCGGCAGGCCATGACGTTATGATCAGTAACTCGCGAGGGCCGCAGACACTCAGCAGCATCCCGCCGAAAATTGGCGCACAGATCGGTACCGTGCATGAGGCCATCGGCTTCGGCGACATTATCCTGATCGCCATTCCCTTTCATCAATACGCGAATCTTCCAGTTGAGTCGCTACACGACAAAATCGTGTTGGACGCCAATAACTACTATCCAGATCGGGATGGAGCTATCCCGGAACTGGATGAGCGCCGGGCGACGACGAGTGGACTGCTGGCGCAGCATTTAACAGGCTCAAATCTCGTGAAGGCATTCAACGCGATCCTGGCCACCGATCTGGAGAAGGGCGGGCAGACGCTGCCTTCGGGAAACCGGCGCGCTCTACCAATAGCGGGAGATGACGAGGCGGCCAAGGAGCTAGTCGCAAGATTGGTGCGACAGTTCGGCTTCGAAGCAGTCGATGCCGGGTCGCTGGCGGAAAGCTGGCGTTTTGAGCGCGCCAAACCCGCTTACTGTATACCGTTTGATCGGGAAGGGTTGCGTCAGGCGCTTGATGAGGCTCAACCTGACATTGATATGCCGGAAGGATCATGGCGTCTGTAAAAGGTAAATGAAGATCAAATTGGCTTTGTATTGAAATCCAAAGATTGGAGATGAAAAGTTCATGACTTAGTTTTGTGGTTCAATAAATACCTTGACCAGCATATCTTTGGGACGGCTAAGAACACCTTCTCCGCCGCCCGCGCCCTCTATTAGTGGGTGGCTTGTCAAGGGAAGCGATTCTGAGGCGCCAGCCATTTTTAATGGGTGATTATTGGGCTGATTTACACTGAAAGCTGCCAGAAACCCCATCTATAGTTCCGTTTCTGCAAATCTAAAGAAGTGAATGGCCATAGAGATTTAATGGCAGCATTGTATTTTCTAAACCATGCTTAATCTCTCGCATGCTAGATAAAAATATGAGGGTTGTATGGAGTTGGTGGGGTTTATCGCTGTGGTACTACTGGCCTATCTAATTCCCGGGCCAGACTTTTTGTTAGTGAGCCGCTATGCCGTGCAGCATAAACAGCTAGGTTTCACCGCTGCTCTGGGTGCCCAGAGTGGTCTTTGCTTGCACATGTTAACGGCGGCTATGGGGCTTTCAGCCATCGCTGCGCAATCTGCAGAATTTTTTATAGTGATACGCTGGGTAGGCGCGGCGTATCTGATATGGCTAGGTATTAGCGTGCTGCGTAAAAGCGAACAACATCAAATTGTACAAGACGAACTTCAATGCGAAGACGCTTGCACAGGCCATCGCCGAGCCTTCGTGAGTGGTTTTCTGACCAATGTGCTCAACCCCAAGGCTATTGTCTTTTTTCTTAGCGTGTTACCTCAATTCATGGATCCAACCGCTGATGTCGTGCGTCAGATTTTGATCCTCGGTGTAATCGATGTGGTTATTGGTGTTCTTTGGTGGTGGGGTGTTGTCTGGCTAATGCAACGAGTCGCAGACACATTGCGCAAGCCAAATATTCGCCAATGGTGGGATCGGGTGACCGGTGGATTAATGCTTGGTGCTGGAGCTCTATTGGCACGCAATGGGGTAGAGTAAGCTCGCCCTTCACCCTTGCAAATACCGCCCCGGCAGTTGTTCAGCTAAAAACTCCATAAACAGCCGGGTGCGCTGGGAAAGCGTGGTTTGGCGGTAGTAAACGGCGTTCACAGCTTGGGTCTGTATTTCTATGCAGTCGGGTAATACATCCACCAGTGTGCCGTTGTAACGGGGAGTGATGGTCATAAAGTCGGCAAGGCAAACGATGCCTTCTCCTGCAATGGCCAGCTCAATTAGCGTACTTCCGCTGGAAGCCGCCAGCGTTGGGGTGATATGTAAAGGTTGGCCATCGGCGCGGCACAGTGGCCAACGGTTGAGATGATCAAGCTGGCTGAAGCCTAGCAAGCTGTGATCTTGAAGATCGCTGGTGCTTCCGGGCGTGCCGTGGCGTTCAAGGTAGGCGCGGCTGGCCAGAAGGCGCAGCGGGCTATAGCCAAGGAGGCGGGCGTGTAGCGATGAATCTTCCAATTTGCCTATGCGGATAGCTAGATCTACCCGCTGCTCCAGTAGATCGACAAAGCGGTCGTGGGTATCGAGCTCCAGTGTGATACCTGGGTATCGAGAGCGGAATTCACTAATCACCGGCACAATCACGAACTGCATAAAACTGGGGGCGGCGTTAACTCGCAGTCTGCCTTGGGGCTGGTTGTGACGATCCAGCATTGCCTCTTCGGCTTCTTCAACGGCAGCCAGAATATGGCGGCAGTGGTTAAGAAACGTTTCGCCCTCTTCGGTAAGTTCCAAGCGGCGCGTTGTGCGACGTAATAGCGTGGCGCCAAGTTTTTGCTCCAGACGGTTAAGCGTACGGCTAACCCCGGAAACGGTCATGCCAAGCCGCTCAGCGGCACCGGTGATAGAGCCGCTATCCACGACTGTCACAAATGCTTTTTGTTCTTCAAGAGTGCTTTTCATAAATTGCTTTTCATAGCGCTGCTGTTGGCCTTCTATATAGTGCTTATTGAGTGCTTGGTATTGTTGATTTTAAATCAAAAGAGTCTTGCTGGTATGTTGCTTCTTTTTTCGCGCCATTACTCCCACAATACGCACCATCAACATCAAGCCTAGTCGTTGAGCTTTGATGTTCAAGCTCTTTGGGAGAAAGCGTTAGATGAAGATTCTATTGATTAACGGTGGCAAGGCGTTTGCCCACTCTGGCGGTGAGCTCAATAATACCCTGCATGGCGTGGCAGTAAGTACGTTGCAGGAAATGGAGTATGAGGTGCGCGAGACGGTGGTTGATCAAGGCTACACTCTTGAGACGGAAGTGCAGAACTACCTATGGGCAGACACCATTGTTTACCAGATGCCGGGTTGGTGGATGGGAACGCCCTGGATCGTTAAGCGCTATATCGATGAGGTGTTCACAGAAGGCCACGGTTCACTCTACGCCAGCGATGGCCGCTCGCGACAAGACCCCACTAAACAGTATGGCAGTGGCGGCTTGCTGCAAGGGCGCCGCTACATGCTGTCGCTGACCTGGAATGCTCCTTTGGAAGCCTTCGACGAGCCGGACAATTTCTTTGAAGGGCGTGGTGTGGACGGTGTTTATTTCCCATTCCACAAATCGCAGGAGTTTATCGGCCTAGAGGCATTGCCGACCTTTATCGCCAACGATGTGATGAAGATGCCGGATGTCGATCGTGATAAAGCGGCTTATCGTGCCCATCTTCGCAAAGTGCTTGGCTAAAGGGTTTGGCTTAACGTAGTTGATTCGGATAAGCCCACCTCGCGAAGTGGGCTTTGCTTGGTTGGTTTGTCTGACCTAGCGATCCCTATCCAAGCTTTGCACCGTCAGATCCAGCGCCTTGTACATGTCCAGCCGGGCGGAAAGACCGATATCCGGGTGATTCAGTTCATTGGCCCGCTCGGAAGGTAATATCGGGGCGGTCAAATCATCCGCGTCTGTCGGCTCGAAATCGTACTCTTCACCAATGGTCATGGCGCTACGCCGCAGTAGCATGCGGAGCTGCGCGGGTGTCAGCTCAGGTTCAATCGACATCATCGCGGCTAACAGGCTTGCTACCAATGGCGTCGCGTAGGAAGTGCCGCAATGCGCCTCGCCTTGCTCACCTTCTACGAGTGAAGAGCCTCGCACACAGGCAGCGGCGGTGATATCCACCCGCATATCGATATTGGAAGCGTTACGTTTGACCACGTAGCGGGGATCGTCAACCTGCACGTCTTCATCACTGCGCTCATGCCCGCCCACTACGAACAGCTGGTCGGTTACGAAAGAGGAAGGGAGCCGATACTCGTCACTGCCTGAAAAGGAAGACGCGTTGCCCGCTGAGTTGACGACCACCACATCTGGGTGCTCCTCGCGTAGCCACAGAAAGAACTCTTCAAGCAGTTCCTCATAACCGCTCATGGCGATACCGGAGCGTACCAACGAGTCGATCTCTTCCCCGTTAATGTCGATTGCGCCGACGCGATGAATGCCCCAGCTCCAGTTGAGTACGCGTACGCCGTCTTCCACCAGATTGACCGAGGCGGCGATATTGGCCGTAATGCCTGCATCCGAGTTGCGATCCACAATCACGTCGAAGCCCGGGCCTACATCGTCCAATCCACGCAAAAAACCGCTGTTGCCCCCTTCATTCCAGGCTGCAGCAAACACGCCGGTCACCGTCGTACCATGCCCGTCAGGTTTGGCGGCATCGCGGGCATAAACGCAGGTTCTATGTGCATCGGCGCGGCATTCGCCCAGGTAGTCAGCAAAATCGGGTGCGTCGAAATCCACTTCCCGTTCGATGACCCCAATGCGGATTGGCTGTGTCTCGATATCCTCGACATGGCCCTGAGAGGATAGACGTCGTTGATAATAATTAACCGCATCCAGAAAGCGGTTGGCTGCCCATTCCTGGTCATCTTCCGCATCGGGTGGCGTCGTTGTTTCGCGCTCAATACTCTCTTCTGCTCCCGACTCTTCGATCACTACAGCATCCACGCTGACTTCGTTGCCAAGCCTGAGTACTAACGCATCGCGCTCATTTAGGTTTTTGGCGGGCAAACGCAACTGATAGGTATTGAGTGGCGGAATCATGCCGACTACCTCAGCGTCGTACTTCGCTGCTAAACGCTGGGCTTCTTGAGCGCCGTCGTGGCTCTCTTCAATAATCAGGCTGACTAGGTCCACGTAGGTGGTGATGTCATCCATGTTCTTAGCCACTTCCCGGTCTGTGGCCGCCACCACATGACTGCCCTTGAGGCTGATCCAGACCGGATTGCTGGACTGGTTATTCTGCTCAAACCACAATGGTCCGCTTTCTGCGTCAGCCTTATTGATACGTACTCGCACCCGATCATCATGGTAGGTGAGGTCTTCTGCTGGAAGCGGCGTACCGTTCAACTTCACCTGAAAGTCGTTGCTATCAAGCCCGCTGACATACAGGCAGAATTCTTGGGTATCCATCTGAAGCAGATTGCCGCAGCGCTGCAGTTGTTCGACGCGCAAAGGCGGTTCATCGTTTACAGAGGGCTCCGCAACCGCGACAGATCCGCTTAACATTAATGCCAGCCCCCAACACAACCGACCAGCGCCAAAAAACGTTTCTGGCATATTACGACCCCACACAGTATCCAATTGACCGTACATAGCATAAACGTATTAGCTGAACAGAACATGAACCCGTTCGGTGCGAAGGGGGCTAAGGTATGTTTTAACGGCTATAACGATAACGAAGTTTAGGCAGTGTACGGGCGACTGGCGGAAGGCGGGTTGCCATAATAAGCGCTGCAATAGCGGCATACATGGCCCACTCTTGCATATCGGCGCGCACTACCCAGAAGAAGTGCAGCAGTACCAGACCTAAAATGACGTAGGAAAATTTGTGCAATGGTTTCCAACGTTTGCCTAGGCGGCGCATCGACCATTTGTTAGACGTCGCCCCCAGCACTGCAAGGCCGATCAGCGCGATCATACCGACGATAATATACGGGCGTTTGACGATCTCGCTACCCAGCAGTGCCCAGTTAAGCCCGAGAATAAACAGCGCATAGCTGAGCATATGCAGGGTGGCATAGGCGAGCGTCCAGAGGCCCAGCTGGCGGCGGATCAGCGCAAAGCCTTTCCAGCGGGTGAGCTTGGTCAGTGGGGTAAGGCTGAGCGTGAGCAGCAGCAACCACAGTCCGCCGATGCCGATATTCAATAGCAGGTAACGCCCCGGTTCGGGCCCGGCGGCGTTATTGGCTACCTGCCAACTCCAGAACAGCAGCGGCGCTAGCGCGGCCAGGAACACGCCCACGCGCCATGCTAACCATATACGTGGGCTGGCCATTAGTAATTTTCCTTTAAATCCATACCCGCATAGAGTTCGGCGACTTCATCGGCGTAGCCGTTAAACATCAAGGTGTCGATGGTGTTGGGGCTGAACAGGCTGTTGGGCAGCCGCCGCTCGGTGGCTTGGCTCCAGCGAGGGTGGTCAACCTCTGGATTAACGTTGGCATAAAAGCCGTACTCATCAGCGGCGATCTGCTGCCAGGAGTTAACCGGCTGCTCTTCTGTCAGTGAGATACGCACAATCGACTTGATGCTTTTAAAGCCGTACTTCCAGGGCACGACTAACCGTAGGGGAGCGCCGTTTTGGTTGGGCAACTCCCGGCCATACATGCCCATAGCGAGTATCGTGAGCGGGTGCATGGCTTCGTCCAGGCGCAGGCCTTCCACGTAGGGCCAATCAATGATCGAAAACGAGGAGCGCTGCCCGCGCATTTGCTCTGGATCTACCAGGGTTTCAAAACGGACATATTTGGCTTTGCTGGTGGGGTCGGCACGTTTGATGATGTCGGCCAGCGGAATACCCAGCCAGGGGATCACCATTGACCATGCTTCAACGCAACGCAGACGGTAAATACGCTCTTCGAACTGCGAAGGCTTGGCGAAGTCTTCCAGGGCAAAGCGGCCACCGTTATTGACTTCGCCATCGACCACCACGCTCCAGGGTTCGGTTTGCAGGCTGCCTGCATGGCGGGCAGGGTCGCCCTTGTCGGTGCCGAACTCGAAAAAGTTGTTGTAGCCACTGGCGTCGTCAAAGGGGGCAATTTTATCGTTGTCAGGGTTGCTGGGGGTGACGGCTCGCCATTGGGTTTCGCTGATTTTTTCCTTTAACCACGCTGGCGCATCGCCATCGGGCACGTCGGAGTAGTCGGCGTTAGCTTGGACGTGGCCGGATAGCGCGAGACCAGCGCCCAGGCCTGCCATACCGCCCATAAAGCGCCGCCTTGATAGGTAGATAGATTCCGGCGTGACATCGGATTCGTGTAAATCACTCGGTTTAGCAATCTTTATTAGCATTGGGTGTCTCCACTATGGCCTTTATGGGTAGCATACGCGGTGAATGCAGCATTCGATATTAATGGGTGTCGAAAGTTCGCCAAACCTTACACAAAACCCTTACGTTTTAAATTGAACTGGTCGGGGTAGCTTGGTCGCCCCTTTGATGAACTGTTGATTAGGAGTTCGTTTTTAGATGATCGAAGCCCGGGGGTTAACCCGTATTCCTCTACGTAATGCCGTCTTTGTTGCCTGCGTGGTTCTGCTGTTGATTTCGCTGGTGGGGGTATTTTTCTCATTAACATGGCTGTGGGGCGTGGCGGTCTTTGGCATGCTCGCTGGGCTGGGGCTTTATGACCTAAGCCAAACACGGCGAACGGTGAGCCGTAACTACCCAGTGCTGGCCCACTTTCGCTATGTTCTAGAGTCAATCGGGCCGGAAATACGCCAGTACTTCATCCAGTCGGATCTTGACGAACGCCCCTTTTCCCGCGAGCAGCGCGCCGTGGTGTACCAGCGTGCTAAAAATGAGAGCGATAAAAAGCCCTTTGGCTCCCTGCTGGATATGTATCAGCCGGGGCATGAATGGATCAACCACTCACTGCTCCCTTGCGCGATTGAAAACAGTGATTTTCGTGTTCGCGTGGGCGGTAGCCGCTGTAAACAACCCTACCTGGCCAGCGTGTTGAATATTTCGGCCATGAGTTTCGGTTCGCTTTCGGGTAATGCCATTGAGGCTCTCAATGCGGGCGCGTGTAAGGGCGCTTTTTATCACGACACCGGGGAGGGATCGATCTCCCGTTACCATCGCAGGCACGGGGGGGATTTGGTCTGGGAAATAGGTTCCGGTTACTTTGGCTGCCGTAACGATGATGGCTCATTTAATGAAGAGCGCTTTGCTGCCAACGCCAGTGACGATCAGGTAAAGATGATCGAGATTAAGCTTTCCCAGGGCGCTAAGCCGGGCCATGGTGGTATATTGCCTGCCGCTAAGGTAACGGCCGAAATTGCCGAAGCGCGAGAAGTGCCCATGGGGCAGGATGTTATTTCTCCTGCCGCCCATTCGGCTTTCTCGACGCCGCTGGAGTTGATGGCCTTTATTGCTCGCCTACGCTCGCTTTCTGGTGGTAAACCGGTTGGCTTCAAGCTGGCGATTGGTCACCCTTGGGAGTGGTTTGCGATCGTTAAGGCGATGCTGGAAACTGGCGAGCGACCTGATTTTATAGTGGTAGACGGTGGTGAAGGAGGAACCGGCGCGGCGCCACTGGAGTTTATCAATCGTATGGGGGTGCCTTTAACAGAAGCCGTTACGCTGGTTCATAACACCCTGGTGGGGGCTGGGTTGCGCGAGGAAATTCGTATTGGTGCGGCGGGCAAGATCATGTCCGGCTTTCACATTGCCCGAACCATGGCGCTAGGGGCCGACTGGTGCAATTCGGCCAGGGGCTTTATGTTTTCATTGGGGTGTATTCAGGCGCTTAACTGCCACTCCGACAAGTGCCCCAGCGGCGTAGCGACACAAGACCCCAACCGCAGCCGTCATTTGGATGTTGCCGATAAAACCGCGCGGGTCTACCACTTTCATCGCAATACGTTAAAAGCACTGGCGGAAATGCTGGGGGCCGCAGGGCTTAGCCACCCGAGTGAGTTGGGCCCCGAGCACATTGTCCGGCGTGTCTCGGAAAGCGAAATTCAGTCCTATGATCAGATATTTGCTTTTTTGAAGCCCAATGAGCTGCTCAATGCAAAATGCGAGCACACGGTATTTAAGCACTATTGGGAAAATGCCCGAGCCGACTCCTTCCTGCCGCCTGCACAGGTTGCTCGACTGCGCTTTACTAAGTTGGAGTGACTGTGGCGCTTGGCATCGATGACTTTGTTTCCATTTTGCCGTTAAGCAAGGAACCCTATGGCATCTACTCGCCGTGAACTGATATCACTGATAGAGCAGGGCGCGATACCGCCTGAACAGGTGACGCGTGCAGTGCAATCTTCTGGATTGCGCCCTTCGCCTCGCGCTTGGGCCCTGTTTATTGATCGCCTGCTGCTGTGGCTAGGTGGGCTGGCGCTGGCCTTCGCGGTGCTGTTTTTCATTGCCTACAACTGGGCCGAAATGAGTCGTTGGCTGCGCTTTGTCGTGATGCAAGCAGCGATGATGCTGGCGGTAGGTGTCGCCATTTGGCCCATGACCAGCCAGATGGTGCAGCGTGTGGCGCTAACGTCGGCCACTTTATTGGTGGGCGTGCTGTTGGCGCTGTTCGGGCAGGTATACCAGACGGGTGCCGACCCTTGGCAGCTGTTTTTTAGCTGGGCGGTAATGACGCTCCCCTGGGTCTGGGTGGCGCGTTTTGAGCTGCTTTGGGTATTGTGGTTGGGGTTACTGAATCTGGCTATTGGGCTCTATTTTCATACCTGGGGCGGGCCATTTGGTGTGTTGACCAGTAGCGACGCTGCGCTGTGGGGGCTGTTTTTACTCAACACCCTGGCATTGGCAACCTGGGAATGGGGTGCCCGTTACTGGGGCTGGCCTCGGCAGTGGGCGGTGCGCTTGCTGGCGGTGGGCAGCGGGGTGCCGGTGACGCTGTTAATGATGACGTTGCTAGTTGATGTAGGCCTCGTAGGGTCGCCAGTGCTGGCGGTTTATCTATTCTGGTTGGCGGCGCTGTATGGCGTTTATCGCTACTGGTGGCCTGACCTGTTTATGATCGCGGGCGGCTGTGTCTCATCGATAACGGTGACCACGCTGCTACTTGCCAGAGTTTTGCTGTGGGAGGGCGATTGGCAGGAGGGAAGCCTGATGCTGATCTCTATCGCGGTGCTGGCGATGGGCGCCGGGGCAGTGGTATGGCTAAAGCGGCTACATCGGGAGCTTGCCCAGTGACGAACAACGTTAATGACTTTAAAGCCAGGCTGACTCAAGCGGGCATTACGTTAAACGAACCTATCACCCCTGCGCAGTTGCAAACGCCCTGGTTTGTGCGCGCGCTGCAGGCATTTTCCGGCTGGTTGGCGGCGCTATTTTTGCTCGGCTTTATTGCCATGGGCGTAGTATTTGTGGCGGAGAGTCCCGCGGCGTCGTTGGGCTCGGGGCTAGTGATGATTGGCGCGGCTTATGGGCTATTTCGCAAAGCTCGCAGTGATGTGCTCGAACACTTGGCGCTGGCGGTTAGCTTAGCCGGGCAGCTGCTCATTGCTTGGGCAGCGGTAGCCTTTTGGAGTGAATCTGCGTATCCATTTTGGTCACTGCTAGGGTGGTCGCTGCTGGCCTTGCAGAGCGTACTGGCGGTGGTAATGCCGAGCCTGGTTCACCGTACGTTTTCAGCGTTTTCCGCCAGCTTGGCGCTCTATATGGCGTTGGCAGTGAACGCTATGGCGCCAGTGGTGAGTGGGATAGTGATGCTGGCGCTAACGATGCTCTGGTTAAACGAATTTCGCTGGCCTGGGCGTATTCGAGACGTACACGCATGGAGCTATGGCTTACTGATAGGTCTGCTGGTGATGCAAGGGGTTGCGCATATCGGCCAGTCGTTCGCCTTCTGGTTTGACGCACAGAACACTAACGTTTTTGCATGGTCAGGGCCTTGGCTAAATGCCGTGTTAGTCGCGCTCTCTCTAGTGCTGCTGCTCTTCTATACCCTTCCTCATCCTAAAATCCATTGGGGTTTATATCTAAGTCCTATCGGGCTGCTGCTGATCTCATTTTATGCGCCGGGAGTAGGCCAGGGCTTGATGGTCTTACTGTTAGGTTTCGCAATGAGTCATCGGCTAGTGATGGGGCTTGGGGTGTTTTCGCTATTGATGGGGGTTGGCAGCTATTACTACTGGCTGGATGCGACGCTATTAACAAAGGCGCTAACGCTGCTGATCTTAGGTGGCGTACTGCTGGCGCTACGCTGGGCGTTGAGGAAGTGGCTTGCATCGCTCAAGCCAACAACAAAAGGCGTTGCCGATGAAGAATGACCGCAAGCGAAACCGCTGGATCATCGTGTTAGCTACATTCGTTGTGCTGGCGGTGGTGAACTGGGCAATTTGGCAGAAAGAGCGTCACCTAGCCGAGGGAGAAATTGTCTACTTGGAGCTGGCGCCGGTCGATCCACGCTCATTGATGCAGGGCGACTATATGGCGCTAAACTTTGCGCTAAGTAACCAAATTCAAAGCGCGCTTTTTCAGCAGGATGAAGTTCAGCAAGCAAGCAACGGATATGTGGTGGTGCGCCTGGATGATCAACATATCGCCCACTTTCAGCGGCTAGATAATGGCACTGCCCTTGGTGATGAAGAGAGGCGGCTACGCTATCGCCTGCGCAATGCTCAGGTACGCTTCGCCACCGATGCGTTCTTCTTTCAGGAAGGCCACGGCGAGCGTTATGAGTCAGCGTTGTATGGTCAATTCCGCATTAACTCACAAGGAGAGCCCTTACTGGTGTCCCTGCACGATGAAACCCTTAAAGATCTTAGCCCGTAGCAGGTTATGGGCTGATCAAGTAGCGGTGGGTGCTCCCGACTGCGTGGTTCGGGAGCACCCTCTTTCTCGCGTCAGGCGATCTGGCGCTCTGCCTCGGCTGTTGCAGTGGCCCGGCGCAGGAAGTCCCGGTTAATGGGGCTATGTGGCTTGAGTGCCAAGCGTTCGTTGGCCATACCTTCAGCGAGCTCGCGATTGCCTCCCCGTATGGCGGCCTCGGTCAGCGTCCAGTCGATAATGTCGCGCTGGGCGTGACTACCGCCGAAGGCGTTAGCAATATAACGTACCGAGTGTAGGCGCTCGGCTGCAGCGGTGTAGTGGCCGCGCCAGAAGGCTACAAATCCTTCTGCCAGGGGCAGGCCGATGCGTCGAGCCCAGTTCGCTGTTTCGGAGCTGTGGCCGGTATTGCGTAGCGTCGTCACCAGTGCTTCCACTTGGTCGTCGCGACCAGCACCCAGGTAGGCCATCACCGCATGCCAATCGTTGAAAGGGTAGAGCTGGCCGTCCGCGTGCTGATCCCAGGCGGCCGCCAGTTCCTGCCAACGCCCACCGACGTCTTGACCGGTGAGGGCTAGTCGCCATAGCAGCGCCGAGGCGTCGATCATATCCAGCACCACGATGCTGCGCTCTTGACGGATTGGGCCGTCGTAGAGATCTAACACTTCTCTGGTCTGCCCGAGGTCGAGATGGCAGAGGGCGAGGTGCCACCAGTTATGCACCTTGAACAGATTGTCGTCACCCGACCAGTAAGGCTCGCGCGTGGCCATCCAGCCTATGCCGTCCTGGGCACGGCCCTGCATCTCCATGACGTGGGCTACGGCGTGGTGCGCCCAGCAGTCGAGTGGTTGTAGATCCAGCGCTTGCCGGCCGACTTGCTCGGCGCGGGAGTAGTCGCCAGTCTCCTCCAGCCCGAAAGAGTACATGCCCATGGCGATTGAATGGCCTGGGATATCGGGCGACCATTTTGGCAGCACGCGAGCGAGGCGGTCACGCAGGTTGCGGGCGTTAGCGCGGTAGAAGTCGACCAGGTGACCGGCCTGCAGGGCCAGCAGATCATATGGGTAGCGCAGGTTATGGTAATCCAGGGCGATCCCCGCGGCGCTCCATTCACCGGCAAGCAACTGCGTTAGGATGGCGACATGGGAAGCCTCCCGATCATTCAAGCGTGCACCGTTAATAGCGGCCAGGTCGGCTTTGGCCGCGGTTGCGGCGGCGGGTTCGGTGGCCAGAGCAAACAGATAGGCCCTCGCGATGCGTGCCATAGTGAAGTTGGGGGCGGCTTCAATAGCTTGATCCAGTGGGGTGACGGGGTCGCCGCGGTAGACATTGAAGGCGTCGATAGCGCGGTGGTAAAGCTCCTGTGTTTCAGAAGTGGCGCCGGGCAGAGCGTTGCCTTGGCGGTCGGTCAGCATAGTAGGTATCTCCAGTTTGTCGTTGTGATTATTGGCGGTGACAATCTTTTGCCACCTGGCGGCGGCCCGCCCGCTTACCAAGCTGCTAGACTACGATGAGGTACGGTAGACGTTAATGGTCGAGGCGCCTGCGTTGTTGTCCGATCCGCCGCGATAGAGACACAGACCCATGGATGCTGCACTCGATGTGCTGCGCATGATTCGCTTTAACGGTGGCATCTTTCTTGATGCGGAGTTCTCTGCACCCTGGTGCGTGGCGGCGCAGGTTACTCCAGAGGATTATCGGCCTTTCACCCGAGTGCCGCAGGGCATTCTCGCTTACCACTATGTCAGTGCCGGACGGTTGCTGTTGCAAGTGGGGCAGGAGACGCCGTTAGAGGTGTCGGCGGGGCATATAGTGCTACTGCCGCGCAACGACCCACATCTTCTCTCCAGTGAATTAGGCATCCGGCCAATCAGCATCGATCATCTGCTGGAGCCCACAAGTGCAGGCGGATTGGCGCGGATCGTCTACGGTGGTGGCGGTGAAACCACCCGTGTGCAGTGCGGTTTTATGAATAGCGAGACACCTTGCGACGCACTGATTGGCGTACTGCCCCGAGTGATGACGCTGGATGTGGTGGAGGGCGCGGCCAGGGCCTGGATCGAAAGCTCCTTCCGTTTTGCTGCCTCTGAGTTAGTTGCAGGGTCGGTGGGTACACCGACGTTGCTAGCAAGGCTTGCTGAATTGCTGTTTATCGAAGCTGCACAGCGCTATCTCACTCGCCTGCCGCCTGAGCAGCGTGCTTGGGCTGGCGGATTGGGCGACCCCTTCGTCAGTCGAGCGCTGGCCCAATTGCATGACTCTCCCGAGCGTCACTGGACAACGCAAGTGCTGGCGCGCCAAGTGGGACTCTCGCGCTCTGCCTTTGCTGAGCGTTTCACTGATTTGGTAGGTATGCCGCCGATGCGCTATCTGGCCAGGCTACGCATGCAGCTCGCCGCGCGGCGCCTTAGCGAATCTGTGGCCCCTATCTCACGTATCGCGTTGGAAGCGGGGTATGAGTCGGAAACCGCTTTTAACAAAGCGTTCAAGCGTGCATTTGGATCGCCACCCGCGGCTTGGCGACGAGAACAGCGCGCACTGCATGAACCCGATGACTGAACCGTATGCTCTAACCTCCAGTCCGGTTCTAGTAACCAGTTCCCACAAGCTAGGTGATGAGCGAATGGCCAGGAGAGTGCATCGCTACCCGTCGCCTTGTCTCATCAAGCAAGGTAATCTGTATCTATCAAACCGCTGACATGGATGATCCAGTGCTCAATGCTGGTCGTCAGGCGGACGCAAACTGGCCCACTTCAATGAATAAGGCATTTATGAAAGCAAACGGCTCGTGGCTCGCATGGGGGTTGTTGGTGATGGCGCTGACCTTTTCCAGCCTATGCGCGGCACAAACTCAAGGAGGAGAGAGCGACAACGAACGATGGTTTACCGTCGATGCGTTAAATACGGGGCTTGGTGAACCCCCTGAAGAAGCGAACCGGGTAACACCGCGGGAGTCGATCAGGAGCTTTCTGCAACTGACAGATGAGGGGGAGTATGAAGCCGCTGCCCATATGCTCAACCTTACCGAATTTTCAGAGGGTGATCAGCGTGAGCAGGGGCGTGAACTGGCCCGGCAGTTGGCGGAGATTTTTCAGCGCGGCGAATGGCTTAGCGTTTCTGATCTGCCGGGCCGGGAAGATGGGCTCATTGAAGACCCCA
Source organism: Halomonas alkaliantarctica (assembly GCF_029854215.1). Lineage (NCBI taxonomy): Bacteria > Pseudomonadati > Pseudomonadota > Gammaproteobacteria > Oceanospirillales > Halomonadaceae > Vreelandella > Vreelandella neptunia. Next base: position 882,142 of record NZ_CP122961.1, read on the forward strand.
CGGGCCAAAACCCTCGCGTTGGTAAGACGCGTCGAAATATCGAGGTGTCGTCTCTACAGGCTGATGGAGAAACCTATGATATTCGCCTGGGCCGCTATCGCGTAGCGGATCAAGACCCCGTTTGGCTAATCATGCCGATCAGCGTCTCGTATATTCCGGTTCTGTATGAGCAATACGGCCCCTCGATGGTGGAAAGCTATATTCCCGCGCGCCTCCAGGCGCCCTTTGGCATTCTGAGGATTTGGGAGTGGATTGCGATTCCGCTCTTCTTGATAGTTGTCGGCCTTGTCGGATGGGGAGTTCACCGCTTCATTGGGTTGATGTCGAAATGGCTGCCTTCTGGAATGTCGAGCATTTTTGCCAGTCAAATTGGTATGCCAGTAGCGCTGATTGCGATGTCCATGGTCACCCAAATGATGTTGGACTATGTAGTGTCGTTTTCGGCGGTTGCCACCACCACCCTCCGTGTGTTGTTAATCAGCGTTTTGGCCTGGGGTGTCGGCACCATTGCGTTGCGCTTGGTAGATACCATTATGCTGCGTTTAACGCGGCGAATCGTGGGCGAGATAGATGACACTAAGCCCAGGGATGAGCGCAGGCTGCTGACTTCGCTCTACGCGTTGCGTCGACTCATTATTCTGATCACCGTGACCGGCGTCTCAATCTACATACTGGGTCAGGTTCAGCTTTTCGAAACGCTAGGCTTATCCATTCTGGCTTCAGCCAGCGTATTGGCCGTATTAGTAGGTGTGGCTGGTCAAACGGTACTTGGTAATATTCTCTCCTCATTTCAGTTGTCATTAGCCAAGCCCATTCGCATTGGCGATCTGGTGATCTTTGAAGGTGAGTGGTGTTATGTAGAAGGCATCTTTTATACCTTTATCCGTCTGCGGTCATGGGACGAGCGGCGTTTGATCGTGCCTGTTACCTATTTTACCTCTAAGCCTTTCGATAATTTGTCGGTGAAGAGCACCAAAATGTATCGGTCATTGACGCTGACGCTTCACCTCAGTGCCGATATAGGGCTGTTAAGAGACAAGTTCCTCGAAATCGCCAAAGAAGAAGACAGCATTATCGAACACCATAAGCTGCTGTGTTACGTAACGGCACAAACAGGAACGGCGCAAACCGTCACCTGTTACCTTATGACGTCAGACCCTTTGGCAGGTTGGACAGCGGAGATGAACGTGCGCGAGCAGTTGTTGGCATTTATCCGTGATAACCATCCAGAGTGGTGGCCAAGAGAGATTGTGGTGATCAGTCACAGCGACATCGCCCGCGGGGCGCAAGGTAAAAGCGCGGGGGCAGTGGATAGTGTTGAGGACAAGCCGTCGGAGTAGAGAGTGGTTATGCAACGGTAGATAACGCTTTTGCGGATATGGTAGATAGACTGCCAAAGAAGTCAGGGAGTGTTTTGAGATGCCTTTAAATATCGTGCAGCGTTTACTACCCGGTTGGGGCATTACTTATGGCCCTTCGGGCGATGGCCCTTTTCCAGCCATCATGTTACTGCATGGTTCTGAAGGCGCATGGGCGGGCTGGAGCCATCGGGACGCGATGCTATTTGCCGCCCATGGCTTCTTGGCGTTCCCTTATGGCTACTCAAGCGGCGGTAATGCATGGAGCGCGGGGCATATTATCGATTACCCACTGGATCGCAGTGTGGAAGCATTGAAAGCCCTTAGGGAATTCCAGTTTGCTGATGAGCGAGTAGGACTTTATGGAATTTCACGCGGCGCCGAGCATGCGCTATTGCTTGCCTCCCTAATGGCAAGAGATAAGCTCGAAGGCGCACCTGATGCTATCGCCGTGCACAGCCCGCCAGACGTTGTGTGCGGCGCCTTTGATGCACTTAGTTTTCGCGATGCAGGGGATCCAGGCTGGCAAGCTTGGGACGCCAGTAAACGCGCCTGGACATGGTGTGATAGTCACGATGGCTTGCTGCCTACCACGCTGATAGAGATCGAACGCTACCCGGGGCCGCTACTGCTTTCCCATGGCACCCAAGACCGAATGTGGTCGGTGGAAATGACCAAGCGCCTAGAGCAACGCCTGTGCGAGCATGGCCGCTCGCCGGAAGTGCATTACTACGAGGGTGAGGACCATATACCCAGTAGCTCTGGGCAGAATCAGCACTACGAGCTGCTCCTGGATTTCTTTTCAAAACACCTGTAAGTCCCGACTTCATAGGATAATGGTTCATCATTTTCCCATCCCAAAAGCCCATCTTGGCAGCTGAAGGGATCACCTTTTAAGGCTTCAGTCCCTCCGCTATCAGTGCCTGAGCCAAGCGTTTCGCCCCTGCAAAATCTGCTTTTCCAGAGCCGAGATGGGGAATAGTCTCCACCGTCAACCAGTGGCTGGGGATCATCATGGGGGGCGTACCGCTGGCAAGCATAGTGGCCTTAACGGTTTTGGCGTCCAGCGCTGTTTCTGCAAGCAGCACAATGCGCTCGCCTTTGCGGCTGTCGGGAATGCTCACCGCCATCAGCGATATGTCTGTATCCTCCAAAGCCGCTTTTACCGCGGCCTCAACGGCGCTCAGGCTGATCATCTCTCCGCCGATTTTCGCGAAGCGGGCATAGCGGTCAATCAGAGTTAAGAAGCCGTCCTCATCGATAAAGCCTTTATCCCCCGTTATGTACCAGTGGTGGCCATCGATCACGTGGAGCGCCTTGGCCGTGCGGTCAGGGTCGTTGAGATAGCCTTGCATAATTTGTGGGCCGCTAATCAATATCATGCCCGCCTCGCCGGTAGGTAGCTCTTCAAAGCTATCAGGGTCGACGATCTTGAAGCTGGTGCCGGGCAGCGGCATACCGACGGTGCCTACTTTGCTGCCTCGCTGCACCTGGTGATAGTGAACGCCCATGGCGTCGGGCAGATTCACCGACGCGACTGGAGCGATTTCCGTGGCGCCGTAGCCTTCATACACAGGCTTGTGGAATTTCAGTGCAAAGCTTTCGCGCACGTTTTCGTCGAGCTTCTCAGCCCCGGCAACCACCACCCTCAAGCTTTCCAGCATTAACGGATGCACTTTTGAGCTGCGCACAAACAGCCTTAAAAAGCTGGAGGTGCCGAACATAATAGTGGCTTTGTGCTTGGCAATAGCGCCCGCAATGCCGGGGGCATCGGTGGGATCGGCATGGCACACCAGCGGTAGCCCTTCAATTAGCGGTAGCAGTTGGGTGACCGTAAGGCCAAAGGCGTGGAACAGCGGTAGTGAGCCCATTACAACGTCATTACTCTGGGTGTTAAGCACGTCGGAGGTCTGCTTGATATTGGCCATCAGGTTGCGGTGGCTGAGCATCACGCCTTTGGGCTCGCCTTCGCTTCCGCTTGAGAACAAGATGGCGGCGGTGGCATCGGCATCGTGGCCGTGGCAGAGGCATCGCTGTAGCAGCCATGTTGGCAATACTCTCACCGCAAGCCAGGTGCTCAAGCGTTCAACATGGCCAATCGTGGTTTGCAGGTCTTCTAAAAAGACCACCTGCTTCTCGCGAAGCAATTGGCTAACGTCGAGCCCGCGCTGCTCGAGCTTCTTCACAAAGCGCTGTGAGGTGAAGACAGTAGCGATTTCCGCCTGGGAAAGGGCAGAGGTCAGCGCTTCATGGTCGGCGGTGTAATTAAGATTCACCACCGTTTTACCCGCTAGCAGCGTGGCCATATTGGCGATAACCCCGGCGCTGCTAGTGGGTAGCAGCAGGCCAACGTTTTGCCCTGGGTTGAGCTTGCGAATGCGTTTAGCCATCAGCAAACTAGCGGTGAGCGCTTGGCTTGCGTTAAGTGGGCGGCCCAGCGTATCGGCCAGGGCAAGGTCGTTAGGGCGGCGTTTAACGCTTTGAATCCAGGCGTTAGGCAGGGTGGGTAGTTCGCCCATGGCCCGCTGCCAAGAGCGGGTAGCCTGCTCAAAAATACGCCGTTTAAGCACATCGGCAGAGGTATCCTTGGGCAGCGGTTTGCCAAAGGCGACCACTACCGAGCGGTGTAATGGCGCATTGCGCAGCTCTTTAATTTTGCTCGAAGAGCGGGAGAACTGGCTGCCCCATAGGCCACGCAGGTAGAAAGGCACAATTTTGACATCTGGATTCGCCATGTCACAGGCGCGCTCGTAACCACGACGGAATTCGCCTAGTTGACCAGTGCGGCTTATCGCCCCTTCAGGAAACAGGCATACCACCTCACCCGCGTTGAGCTGTTCAGCGACATCGGCCAAGGCTTTTTCAGCACCGCTACCGCGCTCAATGGGAATACAGCCCAGGGCTTTAAAGAACCAGCGTAGGTACCAGCGCTGGTATACCGATCTGAGCATGACAAAGCGGACAGGGCGAGGGCTGGCGATCTGTACCATGGCCCAATCCACCCAGCTGATATGGTTGCCCAATAGCAGTACGCCGCCCTGGGCGGGCAGGTTCTGCAAGCCATGAACGTCTACGCGGTAGCGGCGTGTCAGCAAGAAGCTCAACAGAAAGCGCACCAAACTCTGCGGCAGCTTAACAATGGTATAGCCACCGCCGACCATTGCCACCGTGGCGATGAGTAGCAGCAGATAGTGGCTATCTACACCCGCCAGTGCGAACAGCGCCGTGAGCACCAAAAAGCCCAGCATGGCGATGTTTTGAATCCAGTTATTGGCGGCCAGCACGGTGCCTAGCTCGTTGTCAGCAGCGTGGAACTGAATCAGCGCGTTAAGCGGCACGATAAACAGTCCTCCCATCATGCCGATAAACACAAAGTTCAGCGCTTGGCCAACAGGCGTGGTTAACAGCGGCAAGCACCATAAGCCCACGGCCACCCCAACAGCTCCGACCGGAATCAAGCCCGTTTCTATGCGGTTATGTGAAAGCTTGCTGGCCAGCATGGAGCCCAGTGCAATCCCGATACCACTAGCGGCGAGAATACCCTGGAGCACTAAAGTGTTATCGATACTCAGGGCGTCTTTGGCATAAGCGGGAAAAGCCGCCAACAGCACTTGGCCCACTGACCAAAAGGTGGCAAGGCCGATAATGGAGAGCCTGATGACAGGCTGACGAGCGATAATCCGCAGGTTGTCTTTCAGGGCGGCGCCCTTGATGTAGCGCTGCCAGGTCAGTGGTGTGTCTGACCGAGTGGTGTTATCAAGCGGAAGGCGGTAAAGCGCCACCACTTGGAGGGCACTATTGAGCACAAGCAGCCAGCCCAGAGGGGCTATTTGGCGCAACAGCTGCGCTGGGGTTTGATCGTCCGGTGACACCCAGGTTTCAAATAGCGCTGTAAACGCCACGGTGCCCGCTAGAATAGCGCCAATCGTAATGGCCTGGATCAGCCCGTTGGCTTCCGCCAAACGCGGCTTGCCGAACAGCCCTTTGACCAAGCCGTATTTGGCCGGTGAGTAAAAGGCCGATTGAATCGCCAGCAGCAGCGTCATGGAAAATGCCAGCCAAAACCAGCCTTGGTAGTAGGCGGCGGTGATACCCAGTGATACAGCGACGGCGGCCCATGCCGATGTGCGCAGAATACGTACCTTCGGGTAGCTATCCGCCACGTGGCCCGCCGGGCTAAACAGCAAGATAAACGGCAGTAAAATTAACCCATTCACCAGCGCGGTAAGTACGACCTGTGCTTCGCCATCGTAGCTTTTGAAGATCGTGTTCTGAATGACGATCTTGTGGCCTAGATCCACAAAGGCATTGAGAAAAATAGCGATCAAATAGGGCCAAGCGCCCTTCAAGTGCAGTAGTCGATGCATCGTTGTTTAGCCTTCTTAATCCCTGGAAGTCGTAGCACTTTCTCTGTGAGGCTTGCGGGTTGCAACTCATTTGCACAAAGTTGTGTCATGGGTGCTATTTGGTATCATTATTTGCTACTTTTTGTGTAATGCCTTTTCATGCCGTTTAAGAGATTCCTATGTCCCAAGCCGATTCGCTGATTGAAACGCTAAAACGCCAGCTTCGCGCTCAGGGTAAAACCTATGCCGATGTCGCTCAGTGGTTGGCGCTGAGCGAGGCCTCTGTGAAGCGCCTATTCGCTGAGAAGCACTTTACGCTATCGCGGCTAGAGTGTATCTGTGACCAGTTGAATCTCGAATTCGCCGAGCTCGTGCAGACCATGCAAGCTGACGAGCAGCGTTTGCAGGAGCTAACCCATGCTCAAGAGCAGAGCATTGTGGATGACTGGGAGCTGTTTCTGGTGGCTGTCTGCGTCATCAATGGCTATAGCTTCGACGAAATCCATCACCAGTATCAATTAAGTGAACCGGAATGTACCCGCCAGCTACTCAAGCTTGAACGGCTTAAGCTCATTGATTTACTTCCCGATAACCGGATCCGGCGACGGGTTGCTGCCAATTTCCGCTGGCGCGCAGATGGGCCTATACAGCGTTTCTTTCAGCAGCATATCGCCAACGAATTTTTCCGCTCACGTTTCGATAGCGACAGCGAAAAGCTGATCGTGCTCAATGGCCTGTTATCCCCGGCAGGTAACGCTGAGTGGCAGCAGACCATGCAGCGCCTGGCGAAAGAGTTTCATGCGCTATGCGAACGAGAGAGCGGGTTGCCCATTCATCAGCGGTTTGGCACGACCTCTGTGCTGGCGGTACGGCAGTGGCAGTATGGGCTTTTCCAAGGCTACAAGCGCGAAGGATTAAACAATAAGGTAGATTAAATTAAGTAAGGATGAGGCGAACCATTTCTTTCGCTGCGCCGCTTTTCGGTATTCTGTTTGGTACACTGCTGCTCAATGAGCCGCTGAGCATTAATTTTGTAATCGGCGGTGGCGTTATTTTAGTTGGCATCATTCTGGTGACTCGCTAAACGCATGCACCCATCTACCTTTGCGAAGACACCGATATGAGCATTACCCCTTTTCAAGCACTGGCGTGCCCGCTAGATGGAAAACCACTCAGTTGGTCGGATAGCGCTTGGAGCTGCCCTGACGGGCACAGTTTTGATATTGCTAAACAGGGGTACATTAACCTACTGCCGGTGCAGCAAAAGCGCTCCCATGACCCGGGCGATAGTAAGGTGATGGTGGCTGCTCGCCAGCGTTTTCTTGAGGCGGGACACTACCAGCCCATTGCGGACTTTATCAGTCGTGCAGTTTTGAGCCATGCGGAGGTTAAAAAGGACGATATGCTGCCGTTTAGCTGCCTGGATGCGGGCAGCGGTGAAGGTTACTACCTTCGCCAATTGGCTGATGCGGCGACTAACGCGCAGTCACTTTCGCTAATGGGGCTGGATATCTCTAAATGGGCAGTATTGGCCGCAGCAAAACAGGATGCTAAACAGGCACCGCTAAGCAGCTGGGTCGTGGGTAGTAATGCGCACTTGCCGGTGCAGACGAGAACGTTGGATAGCGTGCTGTGTATGTTTGGTTTTCCGGTGGTTAGCGAGTTTGCACGTGTGCTTAAAACCGGAGGCGTACTACTACAGGTCGAGTCGGGGCCCAATCATTTGAGGGAACTGCGGGAGGTTATCTATCCTACGTTAAAAGCAGAGCGTTCGAGTGAAGCAGAGGTGCCGGAAGGCTTTACTCACCATAGCAGCGAGAGAGTAAGCTACCCGCTTGCACTAAACGGAAGGGATGAAATTGCCGATCTGTTGGCGATGACGCCGCATCTTTACCGCGCCAGTGCTGAAGGACGTGCTCGTGCAGCGGCACTTGATAAGCTGGAAGTGACTGTAGATGTTCGGGTAGAGCAGTGGCTGCGTACCTAGCCCGCTCAGTAAAGAATCTGCTAAATGTAATATCTCTAAACGTAACAAAGCCCGCATAAGCGGGCTTTGTCGTCCGAACCTCGAAAGGTTCGAGCAAATTCTAAAGCGCTATATCTTAAAAGACTTAGGCTTAGGAAATTTGCTTGATGTTTGAAGCCTGAAGGCCTTTCTTACCCTGGGTAACGTCAAAAGAAACGTTAGCGCCTTCTTGCAGGGTTTTGAAGCCGTCTGCTTGAATTTCAGAGAAATGGGCAAACAGGTCATCGCCGCCGTCAGAAGGAGCAATGAAACCGAAGCCTTTAGTATCGTTGAACCACTTAACTGTGCCAGTAGACATAGTAAAAATCCTCTCGCGCAAAGCGCTTAGTAAAGTTCCTGGTATCACCCAGATTAATAGCGGATAAAACAAGGAATACAATTACAGGCTTGCCGAAAGATCTCGTACACGTCTATCTCGTACATTTCTAAATCTTTTTCGTACACTTCTGAAACCATGCTTGCTTGCTAACCAACTGACGCTACAGTGTCATGAAGTGTTGCGCATGTCAAAGCCTTTGTTGATTATCTTACCTTTGCGCTCACACAATAGTCTCTATTGCCAGCCCACTTTCCATACGCTGTCATCTTTTAAGCTTTCCCACGGCACAACGAACTCGCGATGAGAGTAAATAGCCTCAAGTACGACCTCTACTACGTTCTCTTCTTCATCGCGCAGCAGCTGGGTAACCATAAAGTGCTTCTCTTTATTGCTTGGCTGGGCAGCCGTCCATTTGCTGTGGTGTAGCTTGCTCGGATTAATCTTATGCATTGACGCTCCTTGGCAAAGATATCGCGTGTTAGCTGGCATAAGTGATTAGGCGCTTACTGTTGTACCCAATTTTCAATGCCAAGCTCTGCATTGAGGCTTCTTAGGATCTCAGTTCGTTCGCGACCATTTTCAGAATGGCAGCCAGTATCGTGTTCAAGCACCGCATGCGCGCCATCTTTATTAACCCACGTCACTGTATAGTTAGGCAGGTCGGTGGCACGAGGTTCACAATCAAGGGTTTGCTGCGTTGTTCCCATGTCGGGTTGCATTGTAGCTAGTCGCTCTTGCAGCGAACGGAAAACAATCGTATTGCCTGGTTGGGTGCGCTCACCTTCCACGGCAGTGTGACGTTCACCTATGTAGCGGGTTGTACCATCCGCCTCAACCGCAACGCTATAGACAGGGCAAGTGCCGTAGCAAGGGCCTACTTCATAACGGATTTCAGCTAGGCTGTTTTCGCTGTTCGTGGCGGGATTCTGGGCGCAACCCGCTGTAATTAGCGCCAATGTGGATACCGTTAAGCAGGTGATAGGAAAACGCATGCGAAAACTCCTTTTCTTGTAAAGATAATCTGACTTGATAGGTTATTTGCAAAGAGCTTCATTAGGGTCAGAAATACCGTAATGATTGAATCAGGTATTAGGCTTTGACAGCTTACTCTTGGCGATATAGCACCATGCCACCGTGATAGAGCACATCATCGATGAATTCCCCATCGGCGGTGAAGCCGGTGTCATCCCAGTATTCGATGTAATTATCCGTTACTCGATAGCGTCCTTGGTAAACGCTTTGGCGTTCGCCCCGAGCCTCATCGTAACGATTATTGGCTAAAAGCTCATGTCGAACTAGGCCATCTTCGGTTACCCACATACCAATGTAGGGGTGGTCTGCCATGGCGTTTTTTCCTGTGTCAGGGTAGGTTTTTGCCGTCGTCAGTGCTGGCATAATAGTGACAATGCCAGCGACGACCAGATCGCGTTTCCAGTAAATGGGAAGCTTAGTGTCTCGCATGTGAAATCACTCGTTCTAACCGCCACACACGACAAGTCGCTCTAGTGTGGCGTATGCGGTGTTATAGGCTAGTGGTGGGCCGCACGACGATGTTGCTGGTATCGCCCCTTCGCCTGGTTGGTTAATCACATGGACGTGCGCCGGCCACGAGGCGGAGGCCTTGACCCGCTAGTCAAAGCGTTGTGGCTTCACCGATACCGCTGCTAGCACCGGTCAATAAGACAACTTTTGAAGGATGAGTCATTGATGAGTGGCTCGTTATTGAAGCGTTAATTGCAGCTGTCATTTAATAATCCTCTTATTTATTACTACCTGGAGAAGATTAACGAGCGGCAGCAAAAACCAATAGAGTGGATCCTATTGCATGCTTGCCTAATCCTGCCGTGTGTAGAAAAAGGCAGGATACGTTCGCGATGTAAGGGGATTTCGTTCATGGTCACCTTTTGGTGTCGGAAGTTAGTCGCATGAAGTCAGACTGATAAGGCTGTGCCACACTACCCAGATAGCAACGTAAGATTTAAATCGAACCGTAGGGACTTAAATGACAAGCATATGGAAGGCCTATTGTCAGGCATCGTTGATTTTACGCGTCACCATCGCGCTGGTGCTGGGCATTGTGGTCGGGCTGGCGGGCGGAGAGTCGGTAGCGCTTTGGTTGGCGCCGTTAGGCGATTTGTTGCTTCGGCTGCTCACTTTTCTGATTGTCCCGATTGTGCTGTTTACGCTTATTGTCGGGGTTAATCAGTCCAGGGAGGGAAGCGCTAGCCGCGTAGGCGCTAAGGTGTTTGGTTATTACCTTAGCTCTTCGGCGCTGGCGATCATGGTGGGCTTAGCGGTTGCCACCTTGTTTAGCCCCGGTAGCGGTATGACGTTGGATGAGAGCGCCAGTTTCTCGGTGCCTGAGAATCCAGGCGTTGTCGATACGCTGCTGAATATAGTGCCGGATAATATTATCGGTGCGTTTGCCGAACTTAATATGCTTGGCATTATTTTTACGGCGCTGGTGTTTGGCATCGCGCTGCTAAAAATGCGCCAATCGGAACGCCAGCATGCCATGGGTGAACGTCTTTATGGGGTGATTGAATCGCTAAATGAGGTCACACTAAAAGTGATGTCGGGGGTATTGCACTACGTGCCCATCGGCGTGTTTGCGATTGTTGCCGAAACGGTGAGTCAGCAGGGTTTGGAAACGCTGCTCTCATTGGGCGATATGGTGGTCGTACTGTATATCGCTCTGGCAACCCAACTGCTGATTTATTGCGCCATCATGCGGCTGTTTGGCGTGAAGCTACGCACCTTTTTCCGCGAGGCCCGTACGCCGATGGCCACGGCATTTGCCACCCAAAGTAGCTCGGGTACGTTACCGTTGACGGTTAATGCTGCCCACCGCTTAGGAATTCCCAAAAGCATCTATGGCTTCAGTCTGCCATTAGGCGCTACGTTAAATATGGATGGCGCGGCGATTCGTATTGCCATTTCGGCGGTCTTTGCGGCGAATGTGATTGGCGCACCGCTGGATTTCATTAGCATGGTGCAAATAGTGTTGATCGGCACGCTAGTGTCGGTGGGCACGGCAGGGGTGCCGGGGGCCGGTATCATAATGATTGCCACCGTATTTACCCAAGTGGGCCTGCCGATTGAAACCGTCGCGCTACTCACCGCGATTGATGCACTGGTGGGAATGGGGTGTACGGCGCTGAACGTGACAGGCGACTTGGTAGGCACCTCCGTGATAGCCCGTAGTGAAGGAGAGGAGTTGCAAGAAGCGTTTGTCGAAGAAGCCGCAACGGTAAAGGGGTAAATGCAGTAGGCCAATGACGACGATAAGGAGAGCCCATGGTGGATAATCGAGAGCTCGCTTACTTAATACGTGCCGTTGAGCTAGCCGAAGAGGCCCTTGACGCGGGTGATGAACCCTTTGGCAGCGTGCTGGTAAGTGCAGAAGGTGACGTGTTGGCAGAGGACCGTAACCGAATAGCCGGGGGTGATGCTACTCAGCACCCAGAGTTCTTCCTGGCACGCTGGGCTGCTCAGAATATGACACCAGCGGCGCGATCAAAGGCGACCGTTTATACGTCAGGTGAGCACTGCCCCATGTGCGCCGCTGCCCACGGCTGGGTAGGGCTTGGGCGAATTGTCTACGTCAGTTCGTCTGAACAGTTGGGCCGCTGGCTAGCGGACTTGGGCGTGGCCCCGTCGCCAGTGGCGACCCTGCCTATTCAACAGGTTGTGCCAGGGCTCGAGGTAGAAGGCCCAATAGCAGAGCTGGATGAACGCGTTCACGCATTGCATAAACGGCGCCATGCCAGCCCTACTTTTAAGACATAAAAAAGCCGCCTAAGCGTTAGATTAGGCGGCGTCGTATGCGCTATAACCAGCTATTGAAAACTAGCTATTAAATCCATTTATCAAGACCTAGCTACTAAAACCTGGCTATTAAAATCTAGTGTTTCAAGATCACATAAAACGCGTGAATAATGCCTGGTATGAAGCCAAATAGCGTTAAAATAATGTTCAGCCAGAAATGCCCTTTAAAACCGACCTCAAAGAAAACCCCGAGTGGGGGAAGTATAACGGCAAAAATCATCTTAATTGGATCAGTCGCGGTAAACGCCATGAAGCCTCCTTTGCTTTCATTGGTGTAACTTGTGCAAGTGTAGGCATGATCAATCTATTTATCCATGCCTTGGCGAATCCTCTACGACTAGCCGAGTAGACAATCGTTCAATTCCGCCATTTATTTCCGCTCTACGCTATTTGGGAGGGACCCCGTGTTCAAACTGCCCCTGAAAATAACCACCACGTCTTTTTGCTTATTAAGTTGTCTGGGCGCTGGCCAGAGCTGGGCGCAAGAAGGCCCGACAGCCGACAACACTCTGGCCACGCTGGAAGTGACAGCGCCACGCCTTTCGCGAGAGCTTTACGCCACACCCGCTGCGGTAACAACGCTCGACCGCGACGCCATTGCCCAGGGGCAACAGCGTACGCGGCTGGATGAAGCGCTGGTTCGCGTGCCGGGGATGTTCCTGCAGAACCGCGACAATTTTGCCCAAGGCCAGCGTATCTCTATTCGTGGTTTTGGCGCTCGTGCGCCGTTTGGGGTGCGTGGTATTACCGTGATGGTGGATGGCATTCCTTATACGCTGCCCGACGGCCAAGCACAGCTGGATGCCATTGACCTGGACAGCGCTGAGCGCATCGAAGTTATCCGCGGGCCTTCTTCTGTGTTGTACGGCAACGCGGCGGGTGGGGTGATTGATATCACCACCGCCGATGGGCGCGATAATCCAGGCTCTAGCGTGCGCACCGAGGTGGGAAGCGATGGCTACCGTAAGGCGGTCGTGCAAACAGGCGGGGCTCAAGGGGATTGGTCTCACCATGTGAGCTTCTCGGCGCTCAATGTAGATGGCTACCGGGAGCAGAGCTCGACAGAGAAGTACCTCTTGAATGCCAAACTGCGCCGCGAATTGGGCAGTGACCGGGCGTTAACTGCGATTATCAACCTGCTCGACAACCCTCGCTCTGAAGATCCGGGCGCGCTGAACGCGGGTGAGGTGGCTAGTGGCCGTGATCAAGCGGCGCCGAACTCATTGGCATTGGACGCAGGGCAGAATGTAGACCAACAGCTTCTGGGCTTACAGTACGAAGATCTGTCCGCAGGCCCTGGCGAGCTCTACCTGAAAGGCTTTGTTTCGCAGCGCGATTTTGAGCAGCAGTTGCCCTATGTGGGCGATAGCCGCATCGGTTACCAGCGTGATTACCTGGGCGCGAGTGCCGAGTATCACCATGAGATCAGCCTGGGTAGCCTGCCGCTAAGCTACATCTCCGGCGTTGATGTGGCTCGCCAGGACGACGATCGCTTTCGTAATGCTGTAAATGGCCAAGGTGTTGTTGGCGAGCAGTTGGCCGAAGAGACCCAGACGGCAACCTCCGCTGGGGTATTTGCCCAGGGCGATTTAGCACTGACAGAGCAGGTAACACTCTCGCTGGGCGCTCGCTTTGACCGAGTAGAGCTAGAAGTAGACGATCGCTATCAGGACGATGGCGACCAGAGCGGTGAGCAAACCTTCAATGAGTGGAGCGGTTCGGCAGGCTTAAGCTATCGTTATCGCCCCCAGCACCAGGCCTATATCAATACCGGTACGGCCTTTGAAACCCCAACGTTCTCCGAGTTTGCCAATCCGGCTGGCGGCGGTTTTAACCCGTCGGTGTCGCCGCAAAAAGCCTGGAACCGTGAAGTGGGGCTGCGGGGCTACGTTGAACCGTTGGCCATGGATTACGATCTGGTGCTGTTTTCGGTGCGCGTGCGCGATGAACTGGTGCCTTATGACGACGGCGGCCGTACCTTCTACCAAAACGCCGGCGACACCGACCGGGACGGCATCGAGCTGGCGCTGGGTTGGCAGTTGGCCGACCAATGGCGGTTGGATAGCGCCCTTACGCTAGCCAGCTATGAGTTTGATCAATTTGCTACACCCACTGACAGCTTTGGCGGGAATCGCATTCCTGGTCTACCCGAGCAAACTTGGGTCAATCAGCTAACTTGGCAGGGATTGGATGAACGTTTTGCCACGCTGGAAACCCAGTACGTAGGCGATATGGTGGCGGACAACGCCAACGAGACTGAGGTCGATAGCTACTGGCTGGTGAACCTGCGGGTAGGGGACGATTGGCAGTTGGGAAGCAATACGCGACTGAATGCGTATGTGGGCGTGCGCAATCTTTTAGATGAAGAGCACTATGCCAACGTGCGCTTGAACGGCACCTTTGGACGTTTCTACGAACCGGCGCCTGGGCGCAGTGTTTATGGCGGTTTAGAAGTACGCTTCTAAGTCGAAATGCGGGAGTAAATAAAAAACGGGCGGCGCTCATTTATTATCACTGAGGCCGCCCGTTTGGTTACTAGCTTCGCTAACCGGTTACTCCGGTAGCGCGTAGCCAATCACGTAATCGCCCATCTTAGTGCCGAAGGTGCCGTGGCCACCCGCCGTGACGACCACATACTGACGACCGTCTTCGCCGGTATAGGTCATCGGCGTGGCCTGGCCTCCTGCAGGCAGGCGCGCTTTATACAGCTCCTCGCCCGTGGTGATGTCGTAACCACGCAGATATTGATCCAGGGTGCCGCTCAAGAACGATACACCCCCCGCAGTAGTCAGCGGGCCGCCCAGCGCCGGAACACCGACGTTCAAGCCAATCGGCAGGCCGAAGGGCATGCTGTCGCGGGTGGTGCCATTGCGGTGTTTCCACACTACCTCGTTACTTTGCAGATCGATACCGGCCACACCGCCCCAGGAGGGCGCTTGGCAGGGCAGGCCGAGCACTGAAAGTAGCGGGCCAAGTTCGACGGCATAGGGTGCGCCTGCATTGGCTTGCAAGCCCTGTTCGCTGGCAGAGCCTTGGCCTTCTTCTACTTCATCACGCGGAATTAATGTCGAAACAAACGCCAAGTATTTAGCGCCGGTAAACAGCGCTTGGCGCTCAGGATCAACGGCCACTCCGCCCCAGTTCATTACGCCGACATTACCCGGATAAACAATGCTGCCTTCCAGCGAAGGCGGTGTGTACTGGCCTTCGTAGCGCAAAGAGTTGAATTGAATGCGGCACATCATCTGGTCAAACGGTGAGGCGCCCCACATGTCGCGTTCGTTGAGCGGCGGTGGCAGTAGGTTAAGCGCTGAACGCGGCTGCGTCTCGGCCGTCCAGTCGCCTTCCACGGCGCCCTGCGGTGCAGGCACCTCTTCAATGGGCACAATCGGCTCGCCGGTTTCCCTGTTCAGTACATACAGGCTGCCCTGCTTGGTCGGCTGAATAACTGCGGGCTGGGTGCCATCACTTGTAACCAGATCAATCAGCACCGGCTGTGCGGGGCTGTCCATATCCCACAGGTCGTGGTGAACAAATTGGTAAACCCACTCAACCTGACCATCGTCCAGGTTAAGGGCCACTAAGCCCGCGCTGTAAGCTTCATCATTCTCAGTGCGGTCAGCGCCATACTGGTCAGGCGTGGCGTTACCCATGGGCAGGTAAGCCATACCCAGCTCTTCATCAACGCTGATCGGTGCCCATACGTTAGGGGAGCCGCGGGTGTAGGTTTCCCCTTCGGGTAACGGGTCGGTGTCGTCAGGGTTGCCGCTATCCCAGTTCCATACCAGCTCGCCGGTATGCACATCAAAGGCACGAATCACGCCGGAGGGTTCGTCGATGGAGCTGTTATCGGTGACGTGTCCGCCCAGTATGACCAAATCTTCGGTCACCGTCGCAGGGGAGGTGGAGTAGTAACCGCCCGGTGAGAAATCGCCAATATTGTTGATAAGATCAATTTCGCCGTTATTACCAAAACTGGCACACCGCTCACCCGTATCCGCATTTAGCGCAATCAAGCGTGCATCCGCCGTGGGCAGGTAGAGCCTGCGTGGGCACATGACATCGGTCTCACTGAGCATGGGTAGCTGCGGGGCGCCATTTTCTTCTTCAACACCAAACAGCAGTGACAAGAAGGAGAGATCCAGGCTAAAAATATCGTTGTCATCGAAGATATCGAAAGAGAGCGCTGTCGCACTACTCGGCGCAGCGTCACTGTTAGCCGTTTCGTTATCAGGTGTGCTGTCAGTACCTGAGTAGCTGGCCGCATCGTAATAGGCGAGGCCACGGCAGGTCATGTGCGCCCAGCCAGAGAAGTCATCTGCACCCATGGTGCTGATTTCAGGGTCAAACGCCCACAGGGTTTCGCCGGTTTCAGGGGATAGCGCCATTGCCCGGCTATGCGACGTGCAGATATACAGGCTGTCATTCACTTTTAGCGGGGTATTCTGATTGGTGATCTCCGGGGGCGCATTGGGGCCCGCCTCATCACCGGTTTGGATGCGCCATACCTCTTCAAGCTCGCCAATGTTGTTCGGGGTGATCTGATCGAGTGAGGAGTAGTGGGTGCCCGCATTGGTGCCGCCATAAGCAGGCCAATCATCGCCTGCCACTTGGGCAGGGTTAACGCTATCGGCCGTCGATTGGCTGTTGTTTGCCAGCGATCCTTCGATAGTGCCGGGGTCGTTAAACTGGCTGGCAATGGCCACGATCGTAGCGGCAGCAATGCTGCCAACAAGCGCCAGGCTGCCGCCTTTAGAGTGCAGCGGCTTACGCCACCAGGGCAGGAGCAGCAAAATACCGATTAAGCAGAGGATGGCGACACGCGGGACTAGTTGCCACCAATCAAGGCCTACTTCCCACAGCGCCCACACTAAGGTAGCAAAAAGGATGAGTGCGTAGAGCCATAGTGCGGCGCCTTTACGCAGGACAAATAAAATGCCGCAAGCAATAATGCTAAGCCCGGCCATTAAGTAGTAGGCGCTGCCGCCCACGCTAAGCAGCTTGCCGCCTCCAACGGCCAGCGCCAAGCCAATAATAAGTAGTAGCAGGCCAACGGTTATCGCTGGCCATTTACCATGATCGCGCGTGCTTTCTTCCATGAGATGCCCCTGGTGAAACGTACTTAATACGTTAATGCATGGCGCTTAAGCCCTAAATTCAAGCAATAAGTGCCAAGCGACGAAACAGCAACGCGCTCTAACCCATCGGCGTCGCCGATGGGTTAGAGCACATCGTTATAATGAATGATTTTAATAATCAATTCGCTATTGGTCTAACGATTTGATGATTTTTCTGCGGCGGGCACCCCACCTCTGAACATCTTCATCTCGGTAGGAGGGAAGGGGCGGTAGGGTGAGGCAGTCAGTAAGCGTTATAGCTTGACCAGCATTTTACCGGTGTTTCCGCCGTCAAACAGGGCAAGGAACGCGTCGGGTGTGCTCTCCAGACCCTCTTTCACGGTTTCTTTGTAAACCAGCTTGCCTTCCGCTACTTGGGGGGCCACTTCGTTCAGGAAGTAGGGATAGCTAGACCAGTGGTCAGCCACAATAAAGCCCTGCATCTTGGCTTTGCGCACTACCAGCTGAGCGAGATTGCTCGGGCCGGGGGTGGGCTCTTTGGCATTGTAGCTGTCGATCATGCCGCATACCGCTATCCGCGCGCCTTCATTTAGCTGGCTCAATGCCGCTTCTAGGCAGATGCCGCCGACGTTTTCATAATACACATCAATGCCGTTGGGGCTGGCGAGTTTAATGGCGTCGCTTAACTCCTGTGCAGTGCGGTCGCGATAGCTAACCGGTTCAACGCCCAGTGACTCAAGCCAGGCCAGCTTATGCGCAGCGCCGGCAATACCGACCACATGGCAGCCCTTTGCTTTAGCGAGTTGTACCGCTAGAGAGCCAACCGCACCGCTGGCCGCGCTAACCAACACATTGTCACCCGGCTTGCATTCGGCAATCACGTTGAGGCCAGTCCAGGCGGTCATGCCTGGCATGCCCAGCACACCCAGATAGGCCTGCTCGGGAACATCGATATCGGGCAACGGCGTGACGCCTTGTGCAGGCAGTTGGGCAATATCCCGCCACCCGCCCATATGGCTGACTTTGGTGCCCACTTTTAAGCTTGAATCATTGGACTCAATCACCTCGCCAATGGCGCCGCCTTCCATCGGCTTGCCGAGTTCAAACGGTTCCACATAAGTACGAATGCCGCTCATGCGACCACGCATGTAAGGGTCGACGGAAAGCCAGTGATTACGAATGCGTACTTCACCCTCGGCTAGGTCGGGTAGGGTTTGTGTTTCCAGCTTGAACAGCGCACGGTCGGGCAGGCCGTTGGGGTAATCGGTAAGCGTATAAAATTGTGACTGCATTGATGTGCCTCCTGCGAATACTGAGCGTGTGTCGAACTCCTTGCAGCATAGAGACCATTAGCCTGCTTGCAAGTTCGTTAATATATTGAGCGCTAGGCACAAAAAGAAACAGGGCGGTCCATTGCTGGCCGCCCTGTCTGTTGGCTGTCTTGTACTAATGGTGTGCTTTGTGTGCTGTCGCATTGATTAGGCTAAGGGGTATCACACAACAATCAAGGATGTGTTATCCGTTAATCCAACAGCGTTACCATCACTGGAGCTGTACCGCGGCGGATCATGCCAAGCTTCGCTGCCGCGCGTTTAGATAAATCAATAATGCGTCCTTGAATGAAAGGGCCGCGGTCATTGATCAGTACTTCTACTGCTTGCCCCGTGTCAGGGCGTGTCACCAGCACCTTGGTGCCAAACGGCAAACTTGGGTGTGCGGCGGTCAATGCTTGTTGGTCAAATGCCTCTCCACTGGCAGTGGTCGCTCCTTGGAAGCGGTCACTGTAAAAGGAGGCGACGCCTTGCTGTGTTTCTGTTTCGTGTGCAAAAGCACTATTGGCAGCGCTGCTGACTACTATCACTGCCAAACAAATCGTTCGGATCAGTCGTTTTTGGGCTCCCATAGGAGTACCTCGGTTTTGCGTGTTGCGAATATCGCACTCTTGTTGAGGTGCCTGATAGGCTTGTCGATACTACCCTTGTAGCATCGAGTCAGCAACCTTTGAGAAGATCGATGCAAATAGGTTCAATTTCAAGAATTTTTAATCTCTACTGATGTGGCCTTGGGTTTCAGTGACTTATCGGCCCAGGCATGAAATGAATAGAGAAAGCGTTTTGTGCAATGCAGCGTTTTTCATGAAACGCTCACTTTAATTGAGTAAGCACCTTATAATCATGAATGCTTATTTACTTAATAATTGTCATCGCGACTCAACAAGGAACCATTCATGGCTAAATCTTCTTCGTTTGCGTTTGTATTAGTGGCGGTCGGTGGTGCAGCCGTAGGCTTTCTCTCCGCTCAAATTATTACCTTGCCGGGGCAAACCGTTGATGAAACGTCTGCCGAAAGCGCAGAGACAACTGATCAATCGACTGTTGCCGAGGCTATCGTTGGCCTTGAAAAGCTCACGCTTGATGAGCGCCTGCGTGGCGAAATAACCTCAGCCAGCGAACTGAACGGTAACGACGGTAGCCGCTTTATGCGCTATGCAATCACACTGGAAGAAGATGAGATTGTTGAGATTTCTCTCAACGGAGCCTTACAAGGTGTGGTGGCGCTTTATGATGATGAACTACAACTGCTCGATAATGCGGCCATCGTTCGTCACCGTATTGAGGAGAGTGGTGATTATGTAGTGGTGGTAAGCGGTGCTGACGCCCATAGCTATGGCCCGTTTACCGTTGTTAGTCGCACTGTGGAATTGACGGATGCCGACACTGTGGCTGTGGGTGAGCCAATCGACAGCTGGCTGCAAGGGGATGCCCGTGAAATTACCTTGAACATAGAAGAGGCGGGCCTCTATCAACTGGAAATGCGTTCTGACGACTTCGACGCTTACTTAGAGATTGAAGGGCCGAATGGTTACGCTCGTGAAGACGACGACAGTGCCGGTGATTTAGACGCGCGCATTGCCGATTTCCTCGAGCCCGGTGAGTACACTCTTACTGCACGCAGTGCCTACGATGACGGCAATGGCGTTTATACGCTTTCAGTAGAGCCTCATGAATTACCGGGTGATGGTGAGCTACGCAACGATGGGGCGCTCACTCCCGATGACTCCCTCAACGGCTGGTTCAGCGGTCAGGAGCTTAGCTACCAAGTAGAGGTAGACGAAGCCGGCATGTACCAAATTGATATGCGCTCCAGCGATGTCGATTCCTACTTAGTGCTTGAGGGGCCTAACGGTTACTACCGCGAAGATGATGACAGCGCTGGTAACCTGGATGCGAGCATCGCTGACTTTCTCGCCCCCGGTGAGTATCAGTTAACGGCACGCACTGCCTATGGCGAGGGCAGCGGCATGTTTACGCTCTCCATGGAACCGCGTGATATGCCAGATGTGGAGCTTCGTAATGAAGGCACACTTGTCCCGGGTGAAGCGCTCAACGGTTGGTATAGCGGTGAACCGCTGACGTATCAGTTGGAAGTAGAAGAGAGCTCGTTAGTGACATTGGAAATGCGCTCCGACGATTTTGATACCTATATCGAGATCAGTGGCCAAGGTTTTGTCGCCAGCGATGACGACGGCGCAGGCGGTACCGACTCACGGCTTCAAGAGCCGTTGCTGCCAGGCACTTACACGGTAAGCGCACGCGGCTTTAGCGCTACCGGTAGTGGTATGTTCGAACTAAGCTTTAACATGGAACCGACGGATATTGCTCCAGAACTTTAATTGTTAGTGCCAATCGATAATAACGCCCTTGTCGCTGTCAGCGGCAAGGGCGTTTACGTTTGGTTTGTGTTTGTTGATCGGCTCTTCGAAATAGAGGCTTTGTAATGCGTATTAACGGCCAGCTTTGAGGCAACCTACTACCACCAGCACTGCCGCGGCGGGTAAACGCCAGTCGAGCACGCTCATACCTGCCAATACCAGCAGTAGGGCAGCCAGAATCGGCACGCCATACGCCAAGCTGCCCACAAGGCTCGTGTGCCCCCAGCGCAATGCTTTATCCCACGCCACCATGGCTACTCCGTAAGGCCCTAAACCCAGTGAGATGCCCGCGAGTAACGCTTCACCGCTGGGGAGGGCGATAGTGCCTTCCAGTAGTAAGCTGGCGATCACGGCAATAGCGCAGGCAATGAGCAGTAGCCGCGGCAGTAGCGGCGTTAAAGCCACCGGCGCCGCTTGGCTTAACCATGAATAGATCGCCCAGCAGCAGGCAGCCAGCAGTGCTAGCGCGTAGCCCGTGGTGGCGCCCCCCAGCCCCACGCTGATGGCTTGAGGTACCAGCAGCAGTGCCGCACCTGAAAACGCTATAAGGGCGCCGACTACCCCCGCGATGCGCAGGCGGCCAAAACGGCTCCATTGGCTGAGCAGCACGAACAGCACGGGCCAGGTATAGGTAATGAGCGCCGCTTCGGCGGCGGGGGCTAGCCGCATGCCAATAAAATAGGTACTGACGGCGCCAAAGATGAGCAGTGGGATACCCACCCAAACGCTGAGTTGCCAACCCGCGCCGCAGGCAGCGACGTTTACGCGGCGGCTTAACGGTAGCGTCGCCAGTGATCCCGCTAACAGAGTCACGGCGGTAAGCTGCAGGGGCGGTGACGCTTTGGCAAGTTCAGCCAGCAGCGGTGCCGCACTCCAAAGCATCACGGCCACCAGCGCCGCACCAACACTGTACCAACGTGGGAATAACGCGGGGGAGTGAACGGGATGCATAGGAGATCTCCTTGATTTGAGCATATGCCGAGCAGCATACTCATCATCAAAGCATCACAATATCGATCTTTTGTGATCGGTTTCATCAAGCCTGGTGATATATGCGTGCGCCTACGTTAGACCTAACCCTGTTGCGTACCCTGGTGGCAATTGCGGACACCGGCAGTGTAACCGCAGCCGCTAAACGGTTGGCGTACACCCAGTCCACCGTGAGCATGCAACTGCAGCGATTAGAGGCGCAGCTATCGCTCACGCTGCATGAGCGGGAAGGGCGACGAATACGCTTTACCTCAGAAGGGGAACGCTTACTTAATCATGCCCGGCGACTATTAGCGCTTAACGATGAAGCATGGAGCGATATGCAGGCGCGACAGGTAACCGGGGATCTGATCCTCGGTATTCCTGAAGATTACGCCTCGCTGCTGCCTTCGGTATTCGCCTACTTTCATCAGCTCTACCCCGCCGTGGGGCTCAAGGTTATCTGTGGCACCAGTGCCCATCTCGTTGAGCAGGTTAAGGCCAAAGCATTGGATCTCGCCCTGGTGACTCGGCAGCGTAACTCGCCGGGCGGGGATGTAATTCGTCGGGAACCGCTGTTGTGGGCGGTCGGCATGAACCAGCAGCCTCTGCTAAGTGACCCGCTTCCACTGGCACTCTATTCACCGGGGGCAGACGTATTCCGTGAAGTAGCCGAGCAGGCTTTGCAATCAGCCGGACGCAGCTGGCGTGTGGCCTATACCAGCCAGTCCATGGCCGGACTGGCGCCGATTGTTACCGCTGGATTGGCCATTGTGGTGGTGACTCGCAGCATGCTAACGCCCGCGCTGAGGCCGCTGGACGAGAGCAGCGGGATGCCTGCGTTGCCGATGATTGAATTGGCGCTTCACCGCGCGCCTCATCGACCTTCGGAACCTGCGCGCCGTTTAGCTGAGCTAATACGCGAGCAGCTAGCAGCGCCCGAACAAGCACCATAAAGTGGCTTTTTAATCCAAGTAGAGCCTAAGTAATGCTTACCGTTGATGGTCATGAAATGCTTTAATCAGCGTAATGGCGCGTTACTGACTAGAATGAAAAACAAATGAATGGGTTGTTAGGAGCACTACATGCACGAACTGGATCGCTATATTTACCCGCATCGGGTGCTGCACTGGCTGGTGGCTGGGGCGGTGTTGCTCTCCTTGGCCAGCGGTTTAACGTTAGGTTTTTTGGGTTACGAGCGCACTGTCGCTTTAGTCGGCAATATGCTCACGAACTTGCTGTATACCAGCCACAAGACGTTGGGTGTGCTGATCCTGTTGTTAATGACACTACGTATTATTACCCGCCTGGCCTTTTTGGTGCCTGACCATGAACCGCCCTTAAATGCCTTTGAGCGGATTGTTAGCACTAGTGTCCACCATTTGCTCTACATAGCGCTGGTGATTATGCCCTTACTGGGTTGGGCCGCCACTGCAAGCGGCGGATTTCCAGTTGAGTTTTTCCATTGGCATTTGCCAGGCTTGATTGGCGAGCGTGAGCAGCTGTCTGAACAACTCTTTATGTGGCATGGGCGCCTGGGGTGGGTCATTTTAGGCTTGCTGGTACTGCACGTTGCTGGCGCTATATTCCATTGGAAAATCAAACGCGATAACGTTATGAAACGGATGAGTCTGTTTGAGTAACGGCCAATAAATCAGCAAAAGACTAGCTCGCCGAGCCGTAGCGATAGCACTCTGCTGCTTGGCGAAATTTGACAGCGTACATATGGCTATCGGCTTCTCGCAGTAAGCTCGCAAGGGTGGCGTCATCTGCACCCTGTGCAGTGCTTACCCCGATGCTCACGCTAACACTGACTCGCTCGCCGCAGGGGAGTTTGATCGGTGAGCGAATGGCCTCGTCGATACGGGTCTGTATATTCTCCAGGGTATCTTCGGGTTCGATATTTTCCATGATGATAATGAACTCATCGCCGCCAAAGCGAGCGCAGTGGTCACACGTACGCGCCAGGTGGGCGATACGTTTAGCTATTTGTTGTAATACAAAATCTCCTGCCTCATGGCCGTAGCAGTCGTTAATAGGTTTGAAGCGGTCAAGGTCGAGCATTAGTAACGCTAGACGCTGGCCATATTCACGATTACGCTCCAGAGCTTCTGCTGCGCAGCGCGCTAAGCCGTGGCGATTTAATAAACCGGTCAGCATATCGCAGTTGGCTAAATGCTCCAGCGCTTTAGTGCGGGCGGCGACTTTTTGTTCCAGTACGGCTTCCTGCTTTTTAAGCGCAGTTAACATAT
This sequence comes from Halomonas alkaliantarctica, assembly GCF_029854215.1. Lineage (NCBI taxonomy): Bacteria > Pseudomonadati > Pseudomonadota > Gammaproteobacteria > Oceanospirillales > Halomonadaceae > Vreelandella > Vreelandella neptunia. Next base: position 906,030 of record NZ_CP122961.1, read on the forward strand.
CGGCTTGAGCCCGTTCTTTCTGCCTTTTAAGTTTGTTGAACCGTGATGCCAGCGCAAACGAGAGCAGTAACATTTCTAGCGCAGAGCCAATTTGAATGCCATGTAGGGTAATAAAATTAGCCGGCAGTATGCCCAGGTTGCGCAGCGAAAAGACACCTGCACCTAGTAGGAATATCGACCACGCAAACACGAATAGTCGAGCGCTGGGTATGCGTCGCAAACTGCAGTAGCAGCCGCATATCAGGAGCAGTAAAGCCGCCATAAAACCCGTCACATCCATTATGTGAAGGGCAGTAGGAATGGGCAGCACTAACGAGGCAATGACGGCCAGCCAACAGTAATTGCGGAAGGTGTTTAATACTTGATGCCAGCGTGGGCAGTAAGTCTCTGTGTTAAGAAAACTCTGCGCAAACAGCGTGGCCATAGTAGATGCAAAGGTGAAACCAAGCGCCACTAAGCGGGACGTGTTTTCACCCAAAAAGCTCCAAAACATGAGCGTGCCAATGCCGTTAAACGCCAGGATGGCAAGCCCAAAGCCAGCGACAAATAGCGAGTAGTGAAGGAATACGCGCTCTTTGAAGCCAAAAAATAGCAGTAAATTATATAAGCCCATCGCCAACAGCATGCCAAAGTAAGTGGCCAGCCAAAAATTATGGCGATCATTCTGGGTATAAAATGCCTCTGGAGTTAATAAGTTATAGCTCAGCATCTTGCTGCCCGAGGCCGCCACGTGAGTATATAGCGTGACGGTTTCGTGGGCGGCCAGCTCAAGCGGAAAAACCGCCTGACGGTGAGCGAGCGCACGCTGTTCAACGGGTACTGCACTGCCGCTTTGCTGCACATCAAGACGCTGTTGGCGAAGCGTGTAAAGAGTAACGTAATCCAGGAACGGGTATTCAAATGCTACCATCCACCGCTGGGGTTCCTGCGAATCATTGCTCACCTTGGTTCGCAGCCATACGTCACCTCGGGTGTAGCCGAAATTTAAATCTTCGGCTTGGTGCGTTTGCTGAAATTTATCCTGTTGGTTGAGTAAATCGTTAATCGTTAAAGACTGTTCGTCGGCTAGCCAGAACTCGCTATAAGGCGCAAATGAATAACTCGCCTGGCTTGGCGATGCAGATAGAAGAGTGTTTGCCTGGGCCCACGGCGTACAATAAACCGCAAGCAGCAACATGACGCCGGTGTAAACACCCGCTAATAAACGTCGTGCATGCATAGGGTATCGCTTTTTTTGGTTTTTTTACCCCGATCACTGTTCCCAGGGTTCCCTTACCCGCCGGGGGCCGCTAGTTCGTAGACGTAGCGCTCATTCTGGCTTGCATGCCACTCCGCACGAAAGCAACTCAAATTTCCCTGTGCCTACGATAAGCCTCTTGAGTGTAGTCGGCTTTGGCAAAAAATTGCGTTTAAAACCCTCATGCTTAAGTCAGAACTTTGCTTAAATGTTTCGTAAGCTGTTGGATTATTTGGCCGCTGTGGCGCCAAAAATGCCAATAGAGAGGCACTGTCAAAAAATGGCCGGGAGCAACGCTAGCCAGTTGGCCACTGGCTATTAATTCTTCAACCTGTAGTTGCGGCATCATGCCGTACCCGATCCCTGCTGCGGCTAAGCGCACAAAGCCTTCTGAAGAGGGGCAGAGGTGGTAAGGAAAGTGGCCGTGGTAATCGCACTGAGCAAGGAAGCGATGCTGCAATTGATCGTGCGGGCCGAATACGATGGCTGGCGCACGCTGAAAGCTCTCCTCCGAAGGGCCTTCTGGAAAGTAGCGCTCGATATACGCCGGTGCCGCCAACGGGTGGTAGCGCATTTCTCCCAGTGCGACACAACGTGCCCCGGCAATTGGCTGCGGTGTAGCGCACAGGCATGCCGCTACATCACCATCACGCAAGCGCTTGAGCCCGACATCCTGGTCTTCAATCACCAGATCCAGCAGCACACCCTCCTGCTGGCAGATAGTCGCGATAGCCTCGGCCCACCAGGTGACCAAACTATCTGCATTGATGGCGATACGCAGGCGCGGTGCCTGGTCATCCAGCGTGGGTAGGGAGCCGCGCAGGTCGCGCTCTAATAGCTGTACTTGCTGGTAGTGGGTCAATAGCCGTTGGCCGGCAGGAGTGGGGGCTAGGTGAGGGTGGCGTATAAGCACTGGCTGGCCAAGGCGCACTTCCAGCGCTTTGATGCGCTGGGAGACAGCCGACTGCGAAAGCCCCAGTACATCGCCTGCGCGCTCAAAGCCGTCGCATTCCACTACGGTCGCTAAAGCGTGAAGCAATTTGTAATCCAACATGGCGGTGTTCCAAGGCAGCAAAAAGTGACATAAAGCAAAAAAATGACGACTAAACGGAGTAACGTCCTTTATTTGGGATTAAATAGGATTGAATCTCATAGGCTAATGAATTACATTTCATTGATGGCTAGAGCACCCAATCCACAGCGGTTGCCTAGCACTTTATGTGAGTAATTTCTGTTACGCCACAGCCTAAAGGACACTGTAATGCCCGCCATCATGCTCCGTCGCCCTCTTGCTGGCATCGTTGCGCTTAGCGCGTTGATGCCTTTTACCGCTGTTGCAGACGACACTGCTGCAGACGTCACCGTTAGCGCTGACGCAGTGGTGCACCACTACGCTGACTTGGCTCATGCCAATTACGCCGATGCACTGAATGCTGCCCAGATATTAAACGAGCGCATCGACGAATTGCTCGCCAATCCCACGGACGACACCCTGAGCGCAGCCAAGCAAGCCTGGCTGCAGGCGCGGGTGCCTTATCAGCAGAGCGAAGTATTTCGTTTCGGTAATGCGGTGGTGGATAACTGGGAAGGTCAGCTAAATGCCTGGCCCCTGGATGAAGGCATGATTGATTATGTCGAAGGCGATGACTACCAGCATGAGCTGGGTAATGAAGGCGCCACCGCAAATATCATTGCCAATGAGCAAATTACCGTCGGCGGCGAAACTCTCGACGTTAGCGAGATTACTCCAGAACTCCTCGCCGAGCTGAATGAAATTGGAGGCTCGGAGGCTAACGTCGCCAGCGGCTACCACGCTATAGAATTTCTGCTCTGGGGGCAGGATCTGCATGGTTTTGAGCTAGGCAACGGCGAACGACCGGTGAGTGATTACCAAACTGGCGACGACTGCACCCATGGCAACTGTGATCGCCGCCGTAGCTATCTGGATGCAGTCTCCGACCTGCTCGTTGACGACCTTGAGTGGATGGTGGCCCAGTGGGCGCCGGAAACCGAGGGTAACTATCGCCAGGAACTGATGGCGGAAAGCGATCAGGAAGGCCTGCGCCGCATGCTGTTCGGTATGGGCTCGCTCTCCCTGGGCGAGCTGGCCGGTGAGCGCCTAAAAGTCGCCCTTGAAGCCAACTCTTTTGAGGATGAGCACGACTGCTTTAGTGACAATACCCACAACTCCCACTACTACAACGGCCAGGGTGTTCAGAATATTTACACCGGCAGCTATCAGCGCCTTGATGGCAGCGTGGTAGAGGGGCCTTCACTGAAGGCGTTATTAGCTGAGAAAGATAGCGAGCTGGCCGATACACTTGCTCAACAGCTCGAAGCCACAATGGCTCGCCTTGACGCTATCAAGCAGGCGGCAGAGGCCGAGAATTCGCCGATGGCATTCGATATGATGATTGCGCCGGGTAACGAGCAGGGCAGTGAATTGATCAACGAAGCGATTCTTACCCTGGTGGCACAAACTGGGTCTATCGAACAAGCCGCAGGAGAACTCGGCGTGACTTCCCTGCAGCCTGATGATGCCGGTCACCGGTTCTAGACGGGGCTAGCGTCTACTATGAGCCGCCGATAGTGTTGCTATCGCGCGGCTCTGTTGGTTTTTGTTGAATGGCTTTGTATTCAGTATCACCCTTCTCAAGGTATTACCATGTACCGCTTACCCCGGTTTATCGTCCTAGCCAAGTGGGTGCCCAGCACCTTAGCCCAAAGCAGTTGCTTACTGTTTCTCCTGGCGGCGCCCTTGCAGGCAGCCGAATCATCTACCCAAGATGACCCCATTCAGTTGACGCCTATACAGACCTCACCCATGAGTGGCGGGAATGGCTCGGTGGAGCAGTTTGACCACAACGCCTATTCGCTGCCGCTGGGGAATATGTCGATGACCAAGCGGCTGGATTTCAGCGTTGGCAACAGCTTCTTTCGCAACCCTTGGGTGGCGGCGCCCGCCAGCACCGAGGCCCGGGATGGCCTGGGGCCACTGCTCAATACCAATAGCTGCCAGGGTTGCCACCTCAAAGATGGTCGGGGGCACCCACCCACTGGCGACGAAAATCCCATCGCGCTGTTTTTGCGCCTCTCGCTACCCGCTAGCCAAGCGGATTCAGAAACACTGGAGCAGCGGGGCGCGCTTCCGGTACCTAACTACGGCTTGCAACTACAAACCGCGGCAATTAGCGGTGCCAAGCCCGAAGCCAAACTAGTGATTGAGTACCGCCCTCGGGAAGTGAGCGTCACCGATGGCTCCAGCGTCACCTTGCAGGAGCCGATCTACTCGATTGCCGAGCCCGCCTACGGAGAGCTGCCCGAGTCGCTGCAAACCTCACCGCGGCTGGCGCCGCCCATGATCGGCTTGGGCCTGCTTGAAGCGATCCCCGAAGCCGACCTGATGGCGGCCGCCGACCCTGACGACACCGATGGTGACGGTATTTCCGGTCGCGCCAACCGCGTTTGGGATGCGCGCAGTGGTACTACGGTCATGGGGCGCTTCGGCTGGAAAGCGGGCGAGCCCAGCATCGAGCAACAAGGCCTGCACGCTTTCGCTGGGGATATGGGGTTGACCTCCAGCTTGGTGCCACATACCGATTGTATGGAGAGCCAGGGTTGCGATGCTTTTCCCAACGGTGGCACGCCTGAAGTCAGCGATGACGTGGCCGACTTCGTTACCTTTTACGCCTCTAGCCTTGCGGTGCCGATGCGCCGCCATATGGATGACCCGGCGGTGAAGCAGGGCGCTGAGAGATTTAACGCGCTGGGCTGCGCGAGCTGCCATACGCCGCGCCATCGCACCGACGCGAACGCCGCCCGTCCAGCGCTGGCTGGACAGGAAATATGGCCCTATAGTGATCTGCTGCTTCATGACCTGGGCGAGGCCCTGGCCGATCACCGCAGCGAGTTCCAGGCCGATGGCCGCGAATGGCGCACGCCGCCCCTATGGGGTATCGGCTTGGCGCAAACGGTGAATCCTCGGGCTGGCTTTCTCCACGATGGTCGCGCTCGTACCCTGGAAGAGGCGATACTTTGGCACGGTGGCGAGGCAGAAAGCGCTACCCAGGGCTATCGAGCATTGCCTGCTGATCAGCGAGCGGAGCTTATCCGTTTCCTAGAGTCTCTGTAAGTCTTTGCTTTTAAGGAGTTAATGTGATCGCTTCCCTTCGCCGATTGAGTTTGTTGGCCTGTACATTACTGGCCGCGCCGCTCTCCTTTGGCACGGACACTCCCACGCCCCGGGAAATGTGGCATGGCGCGGTGGAATTGCAGTATGCCGAATTGAACACTGCCTCTGAGCGTTTGGAAACCACTGCCGCGCGCTTTTGTCAGGGCTCTGATGAGGCGCTCAGGCTGCGCCTGGAAAATGACTGGCTGAGCGCCTATCAAGCCTGGCAGGCGGTGCGCTTTATCCAGTTTGGCCCCATTGAGCAGAACAGCCGAGGCTGGCAGCTGCAGTTCTGGCCGGACCGCAAAAATCTGGTGGGTAGCAAGGTGCGCGGCTGGTTGAAGGCAGACGAAGCCCCGGATGCCCAAGATATTGCCAATGACAGCGTGGCGATCCAAGGCTTTCCCGCCCTTGAATACTTGCTTTATGACGACGCCATGGACGAGCAGGCCCAGAGCGATCCTAGGGCCTGCTCGCTGATGCAAGCCATCACCACACATCTTGCAGATACCACGAGTGCTCTACATCGTGACTGGCAGGCATTTGGTGAGCATTATCTTGATACGGTTGATTACACAGAGACCACGCTGGCGAGTGCCATTCAGGCCCTCGAAATACTCGAAGATAAACGGCTCGGCGAACCGATGGGTCTCAAAGGCGCACCCGCCAACGGCTACTTGGCGGAAGCCTGGCGAAGCGGGCAAACGGTTCGATTGGTAGAGAGTAGCTTGGAGGGCCTACGCACAGGCTTCTTACCGGGGCTCACCGCACTGTTGCGCGAGGCCGATGCGCTGCCGCTCGCCGAGGCGTTTCGTGACCAGTTGGATAAGACGCTCGCTCAGGCTAGCGAACAGCCGACGGGCTTGGTGCCCTCCCTTGAAGACGAAGAGGCATTTCGTGGTTTGCAGTCGCTCTACCTCGACGTCAGCCAGCTACGCCATCTGCTGGGTAACGAGATCGCTGGCGAACTCGGCTTGGTCCGCGGTTTTAACTCCAGCGATGGGGATTGAGCCATGCATCGACGGCAGGTACTTAAAGCAGGATTGGGCAGCGTCGCTATGATGCTGACCCCGTTGAGCTGGGCACTGCCCGCGCGGGAGGAAGCCGCTTGGCTGTTCAGCGCAGTGGACGACCCCAGTGGAGGGCATTACATCGCCGGGGTAGCGCTGGATGGTCAGACCCGCTTTATGATCGAGGTGCCCGAGCGCTGCCACGGCGGCTGTTTACGGCCAGATTCACGCCAAGCGGTACTTTTTGCTCGTCGCCCTGGCACGCGGATGCATGTGATCGATGGCGACAGCCGTCAATTAGTCCATTCCATTGCGGCCGGGGAGGGTTATCACTTTTACGGGCATGGCGTGTTCGACCTGAACGGGCGCTACCTGTATGTCACCGCTAATCGCCTGGAGGACAGCGCCGGGCTGGTTCGGGTATACGACGCTAACAGCAACTACGCCCATGTGCGCGATATGCCGCTGGACGGTATTGGCCCCCATGAGCTTCGGCTGATGCCGGATGGCGACACTCTGGTCATCGGCCTGGGCGGCATTCAGACCCATCCTGACTACGGTCGGGTAAAGCTCAACCTGGACACCATGGCACCGGCGCTGGTGCTCATGGATCGCCACAACGGCGAGATAATGGCCCGCCACACGCCTTCGCACCACCAGCTTAGCTGCCGTCATCTGGATGTAGCGGAGGACGGTACAGTGATCGCTGGCTACCAGTTTGAAGGCCCAGAGTGGGAAACCCACCCGCTGATCTGCCGTCTGGATGCTACCGGGCACTTCTCAGAAATAGTGCTGGCCGAGGAGGTAACCGCCAGCCTGAAACACTACACCGCCAGCGTCGCGTTTAGCCGTATCTCGGCCTATGTGTTGGTTACCGCTCCCCGCGGCAACCAAGTGCTGTTGCTGGATGCCGCGCAAGGCAACCTTGTTGCCAGCTTGGAGCTACCCGATGCTGCAGGCGCCCGCTGCGACGGCAACGGTGGCTTTCTGGTCTCCTCCGGCCAGGGTGGGCTCTACCGAGTAACGTCTGGTTCGGCAACGCCGGAGCTGCTCGCTAGCCTGGACCTTCGCTGGGATAATCATCTGACATAGTCGCTAGGAATTGAATGGTGCCTTCTTGGTGAGTGTCGCTGCTGGTAGACTTCAGCGCTCTTTACAGGAAGGCAAGGAGCCTCATGGAACTGCTGCGCTTAGTATTTCATCACTACCGCTGGCCCTTTTTAGGCGCCATTGCTTTGAGCCTATTGAGCGCTGGTTTAGGGGTCGGAGTGATTGCGTTCATCAATCAGCGGCTTATCGAAGTGGGCAGTATGGCGGCGCTGCCGCAATTTCTCGGCCTGCTGGCGGTGCTACTGGCGGTCACACTCAGTACGCAACTTGCGCTGACGGTGCTGGGGCACCACTTTGTGTTTGATCTACGCTCGCGGCTGGTGAAGCGGATTCTCGACACCGATATTGAGCGCTTGGAGCAGTTGGGTAACGCTACCTTGCTGGCCAGTTTGTCCAGCGATGTGCGTAACATCACTATTGGCTTTGTGCGTCTGCCGGAGCTAATTCAGGGCGTGGTGCTAACGCTCGCCTCGGTGGCCTATTTGGCATGGCTCTCGCCGCAAATGGTGGTGATCACGGTGCTGTGGATCGCGTTCACCATGGGCGTGGGTTGGGTGCTTGTGTCGCGGGTGTATCGCCATTTTCGCCTCGTGCGTGAAAGCGAAGACAGTCTGTATAAAGATTTCCAGGCGGCCATTGAAGGGCGCAAAGAGCTGGCGCTAAACCGCGACCGTGCCCGGCGCTTTTATGATGAGCGCTATACCGCCAATGCCCGCGACTACCGTCACCACATTATTCGCGCCGATACCTACCACTTAAGCGCTAACAACTGGTCGAACATTATGATGTTGGGCGCCATCGGGGTGGTGTTTTTCCTCTCTAATGGGTTGGGCTGGGCGAATACCACGGTGGCCTCCACCTTTGCGCTGACGCTGCTGTTTCTGCGCACGCCGCTGATCCAGGCGGTAGGCGCTTGGCCGACTTTGATCAGCGCTCAAGTGGCCTTTGATAAATTGAGCAGCTTGGAGCTCGCCGAGTACCAGCCAAGCTTTGCCGTCGACGATACCCTGGCCGATTGGCAGCGTCTTGAGCTTGAGGACGTCACCTACCACTACCCGGACACTGCCCAGGGCGAGGGCTTCCAGGTGGGGCCTCTTAATATGACCCTAGAGCGCGGTGAGCAGGTGTTTCTGATCGGCGGCAACGGCAGCGGTAAGTCGACTCTGGCAAGGCTGCTCTCGGGGTTATACCGCCCGCAAAGCGGCACTATTAAGATTGACGGGCAGGTGGTCACTGCTGCTCAGTGGGAAGCGTTTCGCGCTCGCTTTGCCAGCGTGTTTACCGATTTCCATCAGTTTGATCAGACCATGGGCCCTGAAGGCCTGCCTGCTGACCCGCTGGTCGTTGATACCTGGCTTGAGCGACTGCAGATGCAGCATAAATTGCAGTGGGAGGGTGATCGTGTCATCAACACCCAGCTCTCCCAGGGGCAGCGTAAGCGTCTGGCACTGCTACTAGCGATTGCCGAAAAACGCGATATTTTGCTCCTCGACGAGTGGGCGGCGGATCAAGACCCCCAGTTCCGCCGGCTGTTCTACCGCGAGCTGTTACCGCACTTGAAAGCCATGGGTAAAACCGTGTTTGCTATCAGCCATGACGACAGCTACTTCGTCCACGCTGATCGGTTGCTGGAGATGTCGAAGGGACAGCTAAGCGAGCTGAAAGGCGAGCAGCGTGCGCGGGCAAGCGAAGATGCTGTTGCGCAAATTAATATCTAACCGCTTTAACGGGCGGCCTGTTTGGCGCGCTTTCGCGCTTCCAGGTCGCAGCCCTCTAGCGGGCAGGTGCCGCAGGTATCAAACTCATCCAGTAAATAGCGCAGGCAGCAAAGCTTGCGTACCCGCTTAACTTCCTCATTACCCTTGGGCGTAAAGTAACGCACCGGCTGAAACAGCGGGTTGCGCTTGCCGTTGGGCAGGTTGCGGGCTTCCAGCAACGCCTTGGCGGCCTCAAACGCCTGCCGATTAGCAAGCGGGTGCTCGCCTAGTGCGTTGACGTAAAAGTCCAGGTAGCCACCGGCATTGCTCCAGAACACCCGCTGTGCAGCGCCGGAGATAGCCGCTAATTGCTCAATCAACGGTGCCCAGTGCTGCTCAATCAGGGTAGCAAAACGCTCAAACGGATCTTGAGTGGTTATCGGCGTGCCTTCGTGGGGCAACCACAGCCGCGAGGTGGCGCCCTTATCGTTAAAGATAACCTGCATGTCGTCCAGCCCCACCGGCAGGTCACGATTAAGCAGCAGGTTGGCTGTCAGCGTGGGAACGGTTAGCGCACTTAAGTGCCATTTCGACCAGATCGATACCACTGCCCGCTGGTCTCCGCCTGGGTACTCTTCTACGAAACGGGAGAGATCCTCCCTGAGCCAATCGGCATTCCGCCAACGGGCTGTTTTGAAGGCTTCCAGCGGTGGCGTTCCACCTATTAACGGCGGCGTAAAGTTCGCCAACGGTCCGGTGTAGCAGGAAGCTAACGAAGGCTCGAACAGTTGTGGCTGGCGCAGAGCAGAGGGCATCGCGGGGCTCCATCACAGGGCTTTAACACAAGGTTTTGACACAGCACACAAGGAAAATATGGCATTCAGCTTAATCGATAATGCGTATCAGTTGAAGTATTTGATTGCGAATGAGTGCTTTTAAAAGTGTCAGGCCTTGGAGAATAGCGTTATTGCGCCACGGCGATATTGTGCTCTCCATTGGGGTGCTTCATGACCTGCATCGGTAAGCCATAAATAGCCTCTAAGGTGCTGCCGCACATCAAATTATCCGGACTGCCATGGGCCAACAAGCGACCGCTGTGCAGCGCCATTAGCTCATCGCAGTAACGCGAGGCCATGTTGATATCGTGGAGTACGATAATGACACCAAGATTTAGCTCATCGCAGAGCTTGCGAATCAGCGCCAGCACTTCAATTTGGTGGGCAATATCCAACGCCGCTAGAGGCTCATCCAGCAGCAGGAAGCGGCTGCCCTGGGCGAGTAGCATCGCCAGCCATACCCTTTGGCGTTCACCACCAGAGAGCGTATCGACCAAGCGGTCGGCAAAGGCTTCGGTGTGGGTTAACGCAATGGCACGCTCTACAGCATCTTTATCTTTTTGGGTGTGGCGCCCCAGCAGCCCATGCCAGGGGTAGCGTCCAAAGGCGACTAGCTCACGCCCGGTAAGACTTTCTGCACTGGGTAAATGCTGGGGCAGGTAAGCCACCTGACGGGCGAACTCGCGATTTCCCCAGTCACTCAGAGGGCGCTGATCAAAGTGAATTTCACCTTGGCTTACCGGCTGCTGCTGGGCCATTAGCTTGATCAGCGTCGACTTGCCTGAGCCGTTATGGCCAATCAGACCGTAAACCTTGCCCTCATGAAAGCTGTGGTCAATGGGATTTAAAATCGGCTTGCCATTGATTTCAAAGGTAGCGCCTTTGACCTCGAACATGAATGACTCCTGGCGATAGGGTTAATGATAATGCCTCCATTCTAGTGCTAATGGTTCTCATTTTTAACAAAAAAAGTAAAAGATTTTATACTTTAGATGGCAAGCACAGTATTGAAATAGTTTTGCTAATTTTAATTTATATAACGCTGATTAATTTGTGCTTGAAAGGCTTGCTTTTGACATTTCGCTATTGAGATAAATCAACAAGCATATCGTTATAAAAAGTGGGTTAGTTTTCACCGGTTGACTTACCTTGGCTTAACGCAAATAATAATTATTGCCATTTATTCCGTGGTGTTAATCAAGGCAGGAGGCCGAGCTGTGGATACCCAGACCTGGAGCGCTGAGTTAGAAGACATCTTCGTTAATCAGCGGCCCCGGCTCTGTTGTGTCGCTGCAAGAGTCTTGGGCAATGCTGATCAAGCCGATGATGTCGTGCAGGACGCCTATCTAAAAATTTCGGAAGCAACCACGCTTTTTGAGATAAAACAGCCCATATCCTACGTGTCACGGGTGGTGCGCAATCTCGCCATTGACCGCTGCCGCCGTTCCGCGTTTGAGTCAGCGCTGTTTGCAAAAGCAGAGGAGGGGGATAACGCCTCTTGTGCGTCACACTCACCTGAGGTGATTGCCATTGATCGCCAGGCATTGGCCCAGGTGGTCGAATCGTTGAACGAACTGCCAGAGCGTACGCGACGCGCCTTTGAACTTTATCGTTCGGGAAACCATACCCAGCGGGAAGTGGCGTTACAGCTAGGTGTTTCTACCACGTCAGTTAACTTTATGATTCGCGATGCACTGACTCATTGCCGCCAGTCACTGCATGGTCAGACGTTGCCTAATCGGTAAGCCCACGTTCCGTCCCTTCTTTGTTGCCGCTTTGTTACACTGTCAGCAAATAGCGTTGATAATATTACACGCTTCCCGAGACAGATATTCAGCAGGCCGCAATAGCGAGGTTTGACAGTAACGATGGATAACGACAGCGGCGATGATGCCGTTTGGCAAACGGCGCTAGACTGGCTGATGCGCGAGCATGAAGAGACATTGAGCGATGCTGACCGCGAATCGCTCCATGCGTGGTTAGCGGCTTCTTCTCAGCACCGCCGTGTATTTCGTGAAGCCGAACAGCTATGGCTGCTAACGGGGATGATTCCAAGTGGTGATGAGCGCAGCTGATCAGCCACTGATTTTTTAACCTCCTTCTTCGATTTTCAGGCTAGCTCAATGGTCGCGAGCAAAAGCTGTTTTCCACTGGTGCAGTTTTTAGCCTGGCAAGGGTAATGCTATGCCGACGCCCTAGCGGCCCCTCTCCTTATTTTTTCTATTTTCTTCCCCAGCATTAAATTTTCTGACACCTCACTCGTCATTAGGTAATGAGAAGCAATTGCGTTTTATTTCTCATTTCTTAGGTAACGGTGAGGTTAGTTCCATGACAAGCTGTTTTGATCGTGAAGATGGTGTCTTCCGCGTATTAGTCAACCACGAAGAGCAGTACTCCCTCTGGCCCGAGTGGAAAGCGATTCCCGCTGGCTGGACCGATACCGGTGTGCTCGGTGATAAGCCAACCTGCCTCGGCTACGTCGAAAAAACCTGGACCGATATGCGGCCATTGTCGCTACGCCAGTGGATGGATGCTCAGGCCAAAAGCGAGGCGGAGCAGGTGGATGCAGGTTAAGCGTTTAAGGCTGCTCTGCCTGCCCTGTGCCGGGGCTAGCGCCACTATGTATTTGCGCTGGAAGCGTCAGTTGCCCGCCTGGATCGAGGTATATCCCGTCGAGCTGCCTGGGCGTGGTGAACGCCTGGGTGAGTCGCTCATCGATGACTTCGAGACCCAGGTCGTGCGCCTGTGCGAAGAGCAAGCAACGCGGATGCGTGGAGACTTTGTCCTGTTCGGTCACAGCATGGGGGCGTTGTTGGCCTACGGCATGGCAGCTCGCTTGCGCGATGTGGGGCGCCCTCAGCCACGGATGCTATTCGCCTCAGGCAGTGCGGCACCCTCAATGCGCGACTCAGAGCGTTTAGCGGGGCTTGATAACGATAAGGCCTTAATCGCGGATCTGCGCCAACAGGGCGGCACCCCAGAGGAAGTCTTCGAAAACCCTGAGCTGCTGCGCCTTACCCTCGATATCTTGATGGCGGACTATCGCCTCTGCCGCAGTTTCCGCTATCGCGGCGGGTCACCGCTTGCTTACCCCCTACAGGTACTCGCCGGGCGTGAAGACGATATCGAGCAAGAGCGTCTGGAAGCGTGGCAGCGGGAAGCCGGCGGGGTGTTCTCTTTAGACTGGTTCGAAGGGGGGCACTTCTTTATTCGCCAGCAGCAACCGCAAGTGCTGGATACCTTAAAGCGGGCACTGGCCCGACGGCTTGAGGAGGTGCCCCATGCAGCGCCTGCGGTTAGCTGAAGGGGTGCCCGAGGGGCTTGAGGTATGGCGCTTAGCGCTCGATCTGAATGCCCCGGTAGCCGACGACGATGATCGTCTGCTGAGTCGAGCCGAGTGGCAGCGCGTCCAGCGGCTTCGCCATCACGCCGATGTCGTGCGCGCCGTGGCGACACGCGCTGCCCTGCGGCGACTGCTATCCGCGCACACCGGTATAGCGCCAGAAAAGTTGGTGTTCACTCAGAACGCTTACGGCAAACCAGCGTTGGAAAACGCTGATGGGCCTGCTTTCAATGTCTCCCACTCTGGCCATGTCGCCCTGATCGCGCTTGCTCCCGGCGGCGCGGTGGGGGTCGATATTGAGCGTCGTCGATCCGAGGACGAACTGGCGCCGCTGCACGGGCTGGTGCTATCGCTGAGTGAGCAGCTCGGCCACGCACGCGATGGCTTCGCAATGCCCTTTATGGAGCGCTGGGTGGTTAAAGAGGCGGTGCTTAAAGCCTTGGGGCTGGGCATCGCTGATCATTTGCAGGCGCTCTCGATCACTTCCTCTTTAGGGCCGCCAGGCGCCTATCACCTTAAGCACTCGCTTCCCGTGTCATCACCTCTGCAGGCATGGCCGCTGCCAGCGCCGAGTGGCTATGCCGCTGCCCTGGGCTATATCCAGAGCTAACGCTACTCAACGACTTTTTAGGAGATCAGTAATGGACAGCCAAAGCGCAACACTAACGCAACCAACCAACGTCATATCCCAACGTCAGGGGCCTGCTGATTCAGAGCTGCCCATTATGATTTCCCCCGCCTACCCAGGGCAGCCGCTGCTGGAAGCCTTCGGTGATTTGCGTGCGGATATTGAGTCACTAGTGACTAGAGTCGGTGGGGTGCTGCTAAGAGGTTTCGATGTTCCCTCCGTTGACGATTTTCAGCAGTTTGCCGCCGCCTTTGGCCATCCGCTGCTGAGTTACGAGTTCGCTTCTACGCCACGCTCAGCGGTTTCCTCGGGCATTTATACCTCCACCGAATACCCTGCCCATCAACATATCCCCCTCCACAACGAGCAGGCTTACACCCGTGAGTGGCCGATGAAAATCTGGTTTCACTGTGTCACCGCTTCCCCTGAGGGCGGAGAGACGCCGATTGCCGATAGTCGCGCCATTTACCGCCGTATGCCGGTAGAGATCCGAGAGCGCTTTGCCCCCGGCATTCTCTACGTACGCAACTACGGCGATTTCGATATGCCTTGGCAAAAGGTGTTTAACACCGAAGACCGCGCTGAAGTGGAGGCATTCTGCCAGCGCGCGGGTATTCGCTGTGAGTGGAAGCCCGATGGCGACCTGCGTACTACCCAGTTATGCCAAAGCATAGAGACCCATCCGGTCACCGGTGAGCAGGTGTGGTTCAACCAAGGCCATCTTTTCCATGTCTCCAACCTGCAGCCAGAGGTACGAGAGTCGCTGGAAGAGCTGCTAGACCCCGAAGACATGCCGCGCAACGTCTTCTTTGCCGATGGTAGCCCCATCGACGATGCCATCTTCGATGAGATCCGCGGCGTCCTGGCCGACGAAACGGTGATGTTCCCCTGGCAAGCGGGCGATGTGCTGATGCTCGACAACATGCTGGTCGCTCATGCGCGTACGCCGTTCAAAGGGCCGCGCAAGGTCGTCGTGGCCATGGCGGAAGGTCACGGCAACCTCTCCAACGACTAAACATAACGCCTCATCTCACGGCCAGGAGTTCCAGCAGGTACGCATATGAATATAAGGCACGCTCAGACAATGAACAGCCACCCGTCCCATAATGTTGCTAACCACAGCTTCGTTGAGCATTTAAGTCTTCTGGCCCGGGAAAGGCCCAGCGACAGGGCGCTGATTGTAGTGAACGCTCAAGGTGAGATCACCCTTGACTACGCCACCCTGGAACGGCGTTCCCGCGCCCTGGCCAGCGAGCTCCAGCAGCGGTTCCCGGCGGGTGAGCGTGCCTTGATTCTGCTGGATAACGACGAGCACTACGTGGTGGCGTTCTTCGCCTGCCTGTATGCCGGGGTGATTGCCGTGCCCGTCTTTCCACCGGAGTCAGCCAAGCAGCAGCACCTTGCTCGCCTGCTGGCGATTGCCGCCGACTCTCAGGCCGCCTGTGTGCTCACCTCTACAACGATTATCGATGTGGTCGCATCTGCAAGCGAAGGCTTCGGCAGCGCCGAACTGATACCTGTGGATGGCGTAGATGAGAGCCGCGCTGAACACTGGGTCGAGCATCGCCCAAAGCGTGATGATATCGCCTTTTTACAGTACACCTCTGGTTCCACAGCCACGCCCAAAGGGGTGATGGTGAGCCATGGCAACCTAATGGCCAACGAGCGCGCTATCGAATCGGGCTTCTCGATTGGTGCCGACGATGTTTTCGTCAGTTGGCTGCCGCTTTACCACGACATGGGGCTGATCGGTGGCCTGCTGCAGCCCATCTATCGCGGTATCCCTGCGGTATTGATGAGCCCCACCTTCTTTTTACAGCGGCCGGTACGCTGGCTGGAAGCGATCTCCCGCCACCGGGGCACCATTAGCGGTGGCCCCGATTTTGCCTATCGGCTGTGTCTTGAGCGTATCCGCGACGAGCAGCTTGAGGCGCTCGACTTATCTAGCTGGCGGGTCGCATTCTCAGGCGCCGAGCCGGTACGCCACGATACCCTCACTGGCTTTATCGAACGCTTCCGCCCAGCGGGCTTTGCCGCTGACACCGCAGCACCCTGTTATGGCTTGGCCGAAGCGACGCTATTGGTTAGCTGTAATTCGCGCGGTACAGGCGTGGTGGGCACGGCTTTTTCTCAACAGTCGCTGGCCGAGGGGAAGGCTGCCTCAGCGGTTGAAGGCAACACTCTGGTGGGCTGTGGTACACCGGAACCCGGTCACGCTATCGATATTGTCGATCCTGAGGGGCTTCACTCGCTGCCCAGTGGTGAAGTCGGCGAGATCTGGGTCAATGGGCCCAGCGTGGCGCACGGGTATTGGCAGAACCCAGAAGCAACAGCGCAAGCCTTTGTTACCCGCGATGGGGTCAGTTGGCAGCGCACCGATGATGCTGATGCACAGAACCACGACGCCCGCGATGATCGCTGGCTGCGCACTGGCGATCTAGGCTTTCTGCACGAAGGGCAGCTGTATATCGCCGGGCGTATTAAGGACCTGATCATTCTGCGCGGCCATAACGTCTACCCACAGGATATCGAGAGCGCTATCGAAGCCGAGGTGGAAGCAGTACGCAAAGGGCGCGTGGCGGCCTTTGCCGTGACCACGTCGGAAGGCGCTGAAGGAATCGGCGTTGCGGCAGAAGTCTCCCGCGGCATACAGAAGCTAGTGCCCGCCGAGAAGCTGGTCGAAGCGCTAAGCGAGACGGTGGGAAGCGCGTGCCATGAGCCGCTTTCGGTAGTGCTACTGCTTAACCCAGGCGGTCTTCCCAAAACCTCCAGCGGTAAATTGCAGCGCAGCACCTGCCGCCAAGACTGGGAGGCGGGTAGCCTGGATGCCTACGCCATTCACGCCTTTGGGCGTTTTGTCAGCGGTGGTGACGCTGAGGGCGGAGGAAAGTCATCGCAATCCACTGCGGAAGCAGGGAGCGAAACGGAGCAGGCGTTGGCGAAGCTCTGGCACCAGGTGCTGGGGGACGGCAAGAAAAAGCCGTTGGGAAAAGATGCCCACTTCTTCGCCAGCGGGGGTAATTCTCTGGCGGCGGTGCGCCTAGCCGCCGCCATCAGTGATCACTGGGGCGTCGAGCTATCTCTGCACTCGCTGTTCGAGCAACCGCGCTTGTCTGCCATGGCTAACGCTATCGAAGCACGTTTGGCGGCATCACCGGATCAACGAGGGATGGCCATCCCCCGTCTTGAAGATGAGCAGCGCCAAGGCGACATACCGCTGTCGGAAGGACAGCGCAGCCTATGGCTGACGTGGCAACTTGATCCCCAGAGCGCGGGTTACAATATGGCAGGGGCACTGCATCTCAAGGGGGTGTTGGAACCAACAGCGCTCAATGCAGCGCTGGAGAATCTCGTGCAGCGCCATGACATTTTGCGTACTTACTACCCCTTGAATGAGGCGGGAGAACCTGTTCAGCGGCTAGCGCAGGATTGGCATCCTGAGCTGATCTGTAACGAGATGCCCAGTGATAACGTGGTTGAACGGGAGCAGGCACTGCATGACGCACTCATTAAACTGGCCCGGCAGCCTTTTGACCTGGATCAGGCACCTCCCTTAACCGTCGCCCTCTACCGCTTGTCCACGGAGCATCATGTGTTAGCTGTCGTGCAGCACCACATTGCTGGCGATGGATGGTCAGTACAGGTGCTCATTGATGATTTGTGCGCACTTTATGAGCGCGCGTGCACTCAGCAAGAAGCCAAGCTTGCACCACTGCCCATACAGTTCGCAGATTATGCGGTTTGGCAGCAGCGTCAGCAGCATCGTAGTGAGAGACATAATAGTGAGCGGCAGGGCCAACTTGCTCACTGGTGTGAACGCCTCTCGGGGGATCATCCCCCGCTAGCGTTGCCCTTGGATCGCCCACGCCAAGCGATGTCCGCACCGAGCGAAGGCCAGCTGCGCTTTACGCTTCCCGGTGAGTTGAGCGAGCAGCTACGTAGCCTAGCCCGTGAAAGAAACGTTTCACTCTACGCCGTGATCTTGGCGCTATTGAAGCAGACGTTGTATCGCTTTAGCGGTGAGACAGATATCAAGGTAGGGGCGCCGATTGCCAATCGGCATAAAGCCGAGCTTCAGGGCTTAATTGGGTACCTTATCAATGTCGTTGTGTTGCGCACTCAGATTGATCCCACTGGAAATTTCGACCGTTTGTTAGATGAGGTGAACGCTACCCTGGTCGATGCCCAGCTGCACCAGGATGTCCCCTTCGATCAAGTGGTGGAGGCGCTACAGCTCGAACGGCAACCGGGGGTACATCCGCTATTTCAGGTGAAGTGTACTCAGCAGGAAATGTGGCAGGCGGAGCGTCACGTGGCTGGCCTGGCCATTCAAGCCGAGCAGGTATTCACGGGTATTGCTCACTTCGACCTGAGTCTCGATTTTTGCGATGAGCTCGAGGGAATAGCAGGTCTATTCGCTTACTCCGCAGAGCTATTTGATGCCACCACGATCGAGCGTTTCTGCCAGGCATTCCGGTTCCTGGCCGAGCAGGTCGTAGCTGATCCGCGGTCTCACACTGCGATGCTGCCGCTACCTGAGCCTATCTCCGTGCTGGAAGGCAACCAAAGCGAGATTCTCACTCAGGCTATACCCACCCTGCTGTCGAAAGTGGTAGCAGCTCATGCTGATGAGTTAGCCGTAAACGATGGGCAGTACCGTTATACCTATGCCAGCCTGGATGCCCAAGCCCAGAGTCTGGCACAGGCACTAATCGCAAAAGGCGTTGGTTCCGAGGTGCGTGTTGCCATTCACGCTGAGCGTTCGTGCGAGTACGTGCTCGGCATTCTCGCCGTACTCAAAGCGGGCGGGGCTTTCGTACCGCTTGATCCACAACTGCCGAGCGACCGCTTGGCCTATCAATTGGCTGACAGTGGCGCTCGCTTACTACTGAGCAGCACGCCTTGCGGCTGGAGTGATGACGTTCCGGTAATGGCGCTGGCGTTTATCGACGATATTCCGGCTGCCGTAGAGCACGAACTGCCTGTCATTCATCCCCAGCAGACCGCCTATGTGATCTATACCTCTGGTTCCACGGGCAAGCCTAAAGGGGTGGCGGTTAGTCACGGTGCTCTGGCCAATTACGTACAGGGTGTTCTGGAGGCGCTGGCGCTACCAGAAGGTGCCCGCAACATGGCGATGGTGTCGACGGTGGCGGCGGATCTGGGGCATACGGTGCTGTTTGGTGCCTTGTGCACCGGCCGCACCTTGCACCTTATTTCCCACGAGTGCGCCTTTGACCCGGATGCTTTTGCGGCTTATATGCGTGAACAGCAGGTGGACGTGCTCAAGATTGTGCCCAGCCACCTGCGGGCGCTGCTGAGTGCCGCAAGCCCAGCGGATGTACTTCCGCAAGAGCGCTTGATTCTGGGTGGCGAAGCTACCGACTGGGCGCTACTGGCGCGTCTCGCCGAGTTTAAGCCAACCTGCCAAGTGCTTAATCACTACGGCCCGACGGAAACCACGGTAGGTATTCTCACCCAGCAAGCCGACATGGCCGATCATGGTGCCAGCACACTGCCTATCGGCACACCGCTGGCCAATGCTCGGGCCTATGTGCTCGATCCCTGGCTTAATCCTGTGCCGAAGGGTGTTGCCGGTGAGCTCTACCTGGGTGGCCCTGGGCTGGCTCAAGGCTATCTACAGCGGCTGGGGCAAACGGCGGAACGTTTCGTTGCCAGCCCCTTTCATTCGGGGGAGCGGCTCTATCGCAGCGGTGATCGTGTGCGCCAACTGGCCGATGGTAGCCTGGAGTTCCTTGGCCGTGTGGATGATCAGGTCAAAATTCGCGGCTATCGGGTTGAACCGAGCGAAATCGCTACCCTGCTGCGCGATCAACCGTGCATCGCGGAGGCCGAAGTGGTCGCGCGGGAAAACGAGGAAGGCCGCGCGCAACTGTTCGCCTACGTGGTTATAGCAGCCGGGAGCGACGTCGATGATGCTGTGTTACTCGCGCAGCTTGGCGAGCGCGTGCCGGACTATATGGTGCCCAGTGCCCTGGTACGGCTGGATGCCTTACCGCTAACCGCCAATGGCAAGTTAGATCGCAAGGCGCTGCCCGAGCCAGTGCAAGCCGGTAGTGGTAAAACCTTTGAAGCGCCCCAGGGAGAAGCAGAAGAGACGTTGGCAGAGGTCTGGGCTGACGTGATCGGCTGCGAGCAGGTGGGGCGTAACGACAACTTCTTTGAGTTGGGTGGTGACTCCATCCTCAGCTTGCAGATCGTCGCACGCTCGCGCAAGCGTGGCTACAAGGTAACGCCCAAGCAGTTGATGGAAGGGCAGACCATTGCCGCAGTGGCGGCGATGGCCACACCCTTGGCTGCTACCGCTCCTAAACAAGCGGCTGCGCCCAATAAGACTGCTTCCTTTGCGCTGCTGCCGGTACAGCGCTGGTTCTTCGAGCAGAGCTTTGCCGAGCCACACCACTGGAATCAGTCGTTGATGCTGGAAGCGGCCAGTGATGTAGATGCCGCGCTGCTACGGCGTGCCATTGAGGCAGTGGTCGATCACCATGGTGCCTTGCGGCTGCGCTTTGAGCGCGTTGGCGATAGCTGGCAACAAGCTTATGGCAAGCTAGCCGATGACCTCTTCAAACACCTGGATCTGAGTGACCATGCGGATCCGGCGCAGGCCATCACCCAGGCCGCCGATGCTGCGCAACACAGCCTAAGCCTGGAGCGGCCGTTCCGAGCCATCTGGATGGCACTGGGAGGCGAGCGCGGCGGGCGATTGCTGCTAGTGGCTCACCACCTAGTGGTAGACGGCGTCTCGTGGCGCGTGATTCTCGATGACCTGCAAACGGCCTACACGCAGTTAAATGCAGGAAAGGCAATTGATCTGCCACCAGCAACCTCCTCGTTAGATGAGTGGGCGAGTGCCCTGGCCGACTATGCCAAATCGGAGGCTTTGGCTGAGCAATGCTCCTATTGGGAGAGCCTTGTCAAAGAGCCAGAGCCTAGCCTGCCTGCACATAATCCCCATGGCAGCAACACCGTCGCCGATACCGCATCGCTCGTTGGCAGCTTGCCTACCGAAGCGACCACGCAACTGCTGGGGCCGGCGCATAAAGCCTACCGCACCCAGGTGGATGACCTGCTCCTCGCTGCACTATCGAGCGCCCTGTGCCAATGGGCGGAGCGAGACAGTGTACTAATCGAACTGGAAGGCCATGGTCGCGAAGATCTGTTCGACGGTGTCGATCTCAGTCGCAGCGTAGGTTGGTTCACCTCGCTCTACCCGGTTCGCCTGACCCCAAGTAATGGTGGATCGGGTTCAAGCCTAAAAGCCATCAAAGAGCAACTTCGCCAAGTGCCTGAAAAAGGGCTCGGCTACGGCGTGCTGCGCTATTTGAAAGAAGAGCCCGCGCTGGTCGGTGGTGCCTACCCCCAGGTCACCTTCAATTATCTAGGCCAGTTGGATCGCTCCCTACAGGGCGATGGGGCCTGGCGGCTCGCTAAAGAGAATGCAGGGCAGGCTCGCGCGCCCCAAAGCAAGCGCCGTACCTGGATTGAGGTGGTGGCCTGGGTTCAAGATGGCCAACTGCGCTTCGGCTGGAATTTCAGTCGTGAGATTCACAGCGATGCAGCGATACATGCCTTGCAAGCAAGCTTCCAAGCGCAACTGGAGTCACTCCTTGATCACTGTGATAGCGG
This sequence comes from Halomonas alkaliantarctica, assembly GCF_029854215.1. NCBI lineage: Bacteria > Pseudomonadati > Pseudomonadota > Gammaproteobacteria > Oceanospirillales > Halomonadaceae > Vreelandella > Vreelandella neptunia. Next base: position 927,712 of record NZ_CP122961.1, read on the forward strand.
CGTTCGTGGCGCAACGCCTTCGGACTTCCCGTTGGCGGGGCTGAGTCAAGGGCAGCTTGACGGCTTGCGATTGGATGTCGCCAATGTTGAGGACATCTACCCGTTGGCGCCGATGCAGCAAGGGCTGCTATTGCATACCCTGCTCAATCCAGGCGCTGGTATGTACATGATGCAGGATCGCTACCGGTTTGCTTCGCCTATCGACGTCAATGCTTTCGAGAAAGCCTGGCAGCGAGTTGGCGAACGGTATGAGGTTCTACGTACAGGGTTCGTATGGCAAACCGAAGAGATACAGTTGCAGGTAGTATATCGGCAAATTCCTTCACCCGTGGAATATATCGATTGGCGCGGTATTGACGAGGATGAGGCCGATCGGCGCTTGGCGGTGTTATTGCGTCAGGAGCTTGATGATGGCTTCGACCTGGAACGACCACCATTGCTAAAGGTACGCCTTATTCAACTGGCGGAGAACCTGTTCTACGTCGTACAGAGTTTCCACCATATTCTGATGGATGCCTGGTGCCGCTCCCTGTTGCTCAGCGATTTTTTCCACTATTACGATGCCTATCGTCTCGGGACGAGTCACGAGTTGACGCAACCAAGGCCGTATCGTGATTTTATCGCTTGGTTGCAGCAGCAGGATGCCAGTGTGCTACGCAACTATTGGCAACATGAGCTTGAAGGTTTCGATGAGATAACGCCGATTCCTTATCTTAAGCCGCACGGTTCGCACGACAGTGTTGCCACGGTGGCTGATGTATTCTCCTCGCTCTCCCACGATGAGAGTGCAGAGCTACAGAACGTTGCCCGACAGCATCAATTGACTGTCAATACGATCGTACAAGGGGCATGGGCACTGCTGTTAGGGCGGCTTTCCCAGGTGGATGACATCCTATTCGGCGTGACAGTGGCTGGGCGCCCGCTAGAACTGGAGGGCATACAGGAGACGATGGGGCTGTTTATCAACACAATCCCTCTGCGTGTGTCAGCCCCTTCGCCGCAAACATCTGTCCTTGATTGGCTGCATGGGCTATTGGCGAAAAACCTGGAGATGCGTCAATACGAGCATCTACCGTTAGTCGAAATTCAATCGTTGGGAGAGCAGTCACAAGGACGCAGTCTATTCGATAGCCTCTTTGTATTCGAAAATGCGCCGATAGATGCCAGCATAACGGAGAAAATCCATGATCTTCATGTGTCTATCAAGGGCAACCGCACCCACACCAATTACCCCTTGACCGTAGTGGTGGTGCCTGGCGAGCAATTGATGCTGCAGCTCTCCTACGACGCCCGAAAGTTTGACGATTCCGAAGTCGAGAGGCTGCTCTCAGGCTTCCGTCAAATTCTCTTGCACATTATTGACAGGCCTGATGCTCCCTATCATGAATTGGACGTATTGCCTGTTAACGAGATGAAGACACAGCGGGCGCAATGTAGAGGGCAGTCGGTTACTTATCCCTTTGAGCGAGGTTATATCGACCTGTTCCGTGAGCAGGTACGACAGCATCCACGCCAAGCTGCCGTTCGCCATCAGGGAGACACACTCACTTATGATCAGCTAGAGGACACCTCCAATCGCATTGCCCAAGCACTGCGGCAAGCAGGGGTGAAGAAGGATAATGTCGTCGCCCTGCATGCCGAGCGCGGCCTAGCGTTGCCAAGCATGATTCTGGGTACGTTCAAGGCTGGCGGTGCGTATCTAGCGCTGGATCCCCGACTTCCTGATCAGCGTATCGTCGATATGCTGGCGTCCAGCCATGCATCGGTTCTGGTTGCCACTGCTGAGCAAATACCGCATCTCGAAGCTGTGCTTGAATCCATGCCCAACCCGCCGCGGATGCTCGTGTTCGAGGATCTGGTCACGGCGGAAGCACTAGAGGGGGATGCCGCTGTAACGGCTCACCCTGATCAGGCCGCCTACATCATCTATACCTCTGGTTCGACCGGTGAACCCAAGGGTGTCGTCGTTAGCCATCGTGGCATGCTCAATAACCAGTTGAGTAAGGTTCCCTACCTGGATCTGTCGGCCAGCGATGTCATTGCCCAGACCGCAGCGCTGAGTTTCGATATCTCCGTCTGGCAAACATTGGCGGGACTGTTATGTGGCGCCAGCATCGAGATCGTGCCTGATGAGATTGCACGCGACCCCAGTGCATTGCTCCTTTATGTGCGCGACAACGGCGTTACGGTACTGCAAAGCGTACCTGCAGTGATCCAGGGAATGTTGAATACTGCCTCAGTCGACCTGCCAGCACTGCGCTGGCTGCTGCCCACGGGGGAAGCCTCCACCTCCGAGCTAGTGCGCCAATGGTTTGAGCGCTATCCGTCGATTCCCCTGGTCAATGCCTATGGCCCTGCTGAATGTGCCGATGACGTATCCCTGCACTTACTGCGTAGCGACGATGACGAATACGTAGCCGTGGTGCCGATCGGTAAGCCGGCCGATAACACTCAGCTAATCGTTCTCGACAACCAGCTGAACCCACTACTAACGGGGGTGAGTGGCGAGCTATATGTCGCCGGTGTTGGTGTTGGGCGGGGTTACCTGAACCAGCCGCAGCTGACGGCGGAGCGCTTCGTGCCCAACCCGTTTTCCGATGTGCCTGGAGAGCGGCTTTACCGGACAGGCGATCTTGCCCGCTATCGCACCGATGGCGTGCTTGAATACATCGGACGCACCGATCAGCAGGTCAAGATACGGGGCCAGCGCATTGAGCTGGGAGAGATAGCATCTCGGTTGGTGGAATTCGATGTTATACGAGAAGCGGTAGTGGTGGCCCAGAAAGGGCCAGGAGGCGCCAGGTTAGTGGCTTATGCCGTCGCCCAGCCACATGAACTGATCGATACGGCCGAGCTACGCGAGCGTCTAGGGCAGGTATTGCCCGACTATATGGTGCCAAGTTTAGTGGTAATGCTCAATGCCTTACCACTAACGCCCAACGGCAAGGTGGATCGCAAAGCATTGCCCGAGCCCGACTTCGCCAGTAGCGCGCAATATGAGCCACCCCAAGGTGAGACGGAAGAGACGCTAGCGGCGATTTGGAGCGAGGTGCTGGGTGTCGAGCGGGTAGGGCGTCACGACAACTTCTTCGAGTTAGGGGGGCATTCGCTGTTGGCTCTTAAAGTGCAATCTAAAGTGGAAGAACATTTCGATATACGTCTCCCTCTCCGCAGCTATTTCGAACACGCTACATTGGCCTCTATGGGTGAGCCCATTCAGGAAAGCAGGGGAGGTGCGAAAGAGAGCGAGAGCGCTCAACTCGAAAAGATGGCAGCGCTATTAGACGGTATGGAGAGCTGATATGGAACTCAATAAACACACGATTGCTGAGCGCTTCGCACACCTGCCACGAGACAAGCAGAGCGTATTTCTTGAGGCATTAAGACAACAGGGGATCGACTTTTCGCAGTTGCCAATCGTTAGGTCTAAGAACCAAGAGAGCAGAACACTCTCCTACGCCCAACTACGCCAGTGGTTTCTGTGGCGCATGGATCCCCAAAGCAGCGCCTACCATATCACGGGTGCCGTGACCCTTAAGGGAACTCTTGACTCTGAAGCATTGCGGGGGAGCTTCGCGGCTTTAGTAGCACGCCATGAGGCATTGCACACGGTGTTCCGTGACGATGGTGAAAGCGAGGCAGTGCAAGTGGTGCAGGCTGAAAATAACTTCGCATTGTCTGATATTGACCTGAGCCATGTGCCGAAGGGTGAGCGAGAAGCGGCAATAGAGAGTCAGGTTACGCGGCTTTGCAATGACCCTTTCGATCTGGAGCAAGGGCCACTATTGCGGGTGGGACTATTGCGTTTAGCTGAAGAAGAGCAGCTGTTGGTGGTAGTAATGCACCACATTGTCTCCGATGGCTGGTCGATACAGTTGATCATCGATGAGTTTGCTGCGGACTACTCCGCTCGGGTAATGGGTGAGACGTGGCAGCCGCCAGCCTTGCCGATTCAGTACGCTGATTATGCACTCTGGCAGCGTCAATGGATGGACGCGGGTGAGAAAGAGTGTCAACTCGCCTACTGGAAGGCGGAACTAGGTGACGAACACCCAGTGCTGCAACTGCCGACTGATCGCCCGCGTCGCAACGATGGATATTATCACACTGCACGCCACCACATGGTACTTCCAGAACCGTTAGTGAGAGGATTGCGTCAACGAGTTCAGACTCAGGGAGCTACCCTGTTTATGACGCTACTGACGGGCTTACAGGTGTTGTTGTATCGATATACTGGGCAGGAAAATATTCGTATAGGCGTGCCAATCGCCAATCGGCATCGTACAGAAACTCAAGGAGTGGTAGGGCTTTTCGTCAATACTCAGGTGATGTGCAATCAGTTAAATGGTCGCCTGAGTTTGGCCGAAGCGCTAGAGCAGGCAAAACGTGCGGCGCTTGGTGCTCAAGAACATCAAGATCTGCCTTTTGAGCAGTTAGTAGAAGCGCTGCAGCCGGAGCGCAGCCTGAGTCACACACCACTATTTCAAGTGATGTTCAATTATCAGCAGCAGGATCATAGTGCGCTGAAGACACTACCAGGATTGGAGTTGAGTACCAGGCCACTAGAAAAGAAAGAGGCAAAGTTCGAGCTGACGCTAAATGTGGAGGAGTGTAATGATGGTTACCTGAAGGCAAGTTTTATTTATGCTGAAGAGCTGTTTGATTCCATCACCATTGGACGACTGGCGCGGCATTATGTCGTTTTTTTAAAGGCGCTGGCAGAGATGCCAGAACGTGCGTTGAGTGATATCGAACTACTTGATAAGAATGAACAGCATCAATTGAAGAAATGGGCAGGCAACACTCAACGATACCCCGATATTCTAGCTATTCATCATCTAATTGAACGCCAAGCAGCGGCAGCCTCCGATATCACAGCGCTAGTATTCGAAGATCAGTCACTCAGCTACGCCGAACTCAATACCCGCGCCAATCGCTTGGCGAACTATCTGATTGATTTAGGTGTAAAACCTGAAACCCGAGTAGGCATCGCTATGGAGCGCTCAGTTGAGATGGTGGCGGGATTACTGGCTATTCTCAAGGCGGGTGGCACTTATGTGCCGCTGGATCCGGATTATCCCGCCGAGCGGCTGGATTATATGGTCGAAGACAGCGGCATAACGATGTTGGTCACACAGCAACACATACGTGAGACGCTGCCGGTAACTGATGGAGTGAGCATTATTGAGCTGGATCGATTAGATGTGGCACACCATGCCTCTACCAATCCGGAAGTGGTACTGCACAGCGAACATCTAGCCTACGTGATTTACACCTCAGGCTCTACTGGAAGACCTAAGGGGGTTGGGATCACGCATGGCGCTCTGAGCAATTACGTTGAAGGGGTGCTGGAGGTTTTAGCGTTATCTGATGATGCTCGTCGTTTTGCAATGGTGTCGACAATAGCCGCGGATTTAGGCCATACCATGCTATTCGGCGCCTTGTACAAGGGGCAAACTCTTCATTTGATTTCATCTGATAGCACGCTTGATCCAGACGCTTTTACTAGATACATGCATGATCATGAGATTGATGTCCTCAAAATAGTGCCTAGCCATTTGCGCGCACTAATGAGTGTAAAGAGTCCATTAAATACATTGCCGAGAAGGTGTTTAGTTCTTGGGGGGGAGGTAAGCGATTGGTCTCTGGTTAAATGGATCTCAGACCTAAATCCATCTTGTCAAATTGTTAACCATTATGGCCCCACTGAGACAACTGTCGGAGCATTGACACAAAGATATGAAAGTGCTGATCAGCGAGCATCTACGCTACCGATTGGCGCCCCCTTGCGTAACATGCAAATTCGGGTACTTGACCCTTGGATGAACCTTGTGCCTCAAGGAGTGAACGGTGAACTTTATCTAGGGGGGGTGGGGTTGGCCCGCGGTTATTTGGGGCGTCTTGATATGACGGCGGAACGATTTGTAGCTGACCCCTTTAGTGAAGGAGAACGTTTATATCGCACCGGTGATAGTGTGCGGCAATTGCCAGATGGTAGCTTGGAATTCCTTAGCCGTATGGATGATCAAGTTAAAATCCGCGGTTATCGGGTGGAGTTGGGGGAAGTTCAAGCGCAGTTGCTATTGCAACTGGCGCTTCGCGAGGCGGTGGTGGTCTCCCAAGATGGAGCTAGTGGTTCGAGGCTGGTGGCTTATGTGGTTCCTCAGGCAGGCATTGAACTTGACGCCACCTCAATACGCGAGCAGTTGAGCCAACATCTGCCAGACTATATGGTGCCGGGAGCCGTGGTCACGCTCGATGCACTGCCGCTGAATGCCAACGGTAAGGTAGACCGCAAGGCGCTGCCCGCACCGGATTTGGCCGGAAGCCAGCGGTACGAACCTCCGCAGGGCGAGGTAGAAGTCGTTCTCGCAAAAATCTGGTCCGAAATATTTGGCGTGGAGCGGATTGGCCGTCACGACAACTTTTTTGAACTGGGTGGTCATTCCTTGCTAGCCCTGAAAGTGCTGGAGAAAATGCGGCAATGGGGCTTGACGGCGCAGGTACGCACGCTGTTCCAATCCCCTGAACTGACGGCCTTTGCCAAGGCATTAACTCAGGCATCAGAGCGGCAGGAAATCAGCATTCCGCCCAACCGGATTCCAGATGGCTGCTCGGCAATCCAGCCCGAGATGCTGCCTTTGATCGAACTCAATGGTGAAGAAATCAGCGCCATCGAAGCGGCAGTGCCCGGCGGCGCCCGCAATATTCAGGATATCTATCCCTTGGCACCGCTACAGGAGGGCATTCTTTTCCACCATCGGCTTCAGGAAGAGGGCGATGCCTATGTGACCCAACACTTGCTTGGCTTCGACAGCCGAGAGCAGCTGGAAGCCTTTACTGCCGGTTTTAACCAGCTGGTTACCCGCCACGATATCCTGCGTACCGCCGTGCTTTGGGAAGGATTACGAGAGCCGGTGCAGGTGGTATGTCGCCATGCTGAGCTTGAGCTTGAATGGTTAGACTTTGATTATGCTTCTTCGCTTAGTGTCGCTGAACAATTGAATGCTGAGGTGGATCCGGATCATCATCGCCTTGATGTGCGCCACGCACCGATGCTGCGGGCGGTAGCTGCATACGATGCCGGGCATGGGCGATGGTTGCTACAGTTACCTAGCCACCATCTAGTCATGGATCACATCACCCTCGAACGACTGGTAGAAGAGATTGCCTTGATCCAGCAAGGCCGCGGAGATGAGCTACCTCAACCCCTTCCATTCCGCAATTTCGTTGCCCAGACCCGACTAGGGGTAAGCCAGGAAGAGCATGAAACCTTTTTCCGTGAGCGGTTGGGCGATATTGAAGAACCGACCGCGCCCTTCGGCCTGTTAGACGTTCGTGGCGATGGCAGCGATATAGAGGAAGTTCGCCTTCCTTTGCCAGCGGAGCTAGCCCAGCAAGTTCGGCAACAGGCACAGCGCCATGGTGTCAGCACGGCCAGCCTGTTCCATCTGGCCTGGGCGCTGGTGCTGAGTAAAACCACCGGACGGGACGACGTCGTGTTCGGCACCGTACTTTTCGGCCGCATGCAAGGCATCGAAGGTTCCGAGCGAGCTCTGGGGATGTTTATCAATACGCTTCCAGTGTGTGTCAAAACAGGTTCCCAGAGTGTTGATAAGTGTCTACGCCACACCCACGATACTCTTTCTGAGCTAATGCATCACGAACATGCCAGCCTCGGACTGGCGCAGCGATGCAGTGGGTTACCCGGTGGAGCTCCTCTATTCTCGAGCCTGTTGAACTATCGTTATAGCGTTCCCCAACAAGAGAAAAATCCAATCCATACCTGGGAGGGTATGGAGACATTGGGTGTCCAGGAACGTACTAACTACCCTATTGGCATGTCAGTGGATGACCAGGGGGAGGGCTTTCAGTTAGTAGGGCAGGTGAGCCGCACGATTGGTGCACAAAGGTTATGTGATTACATGGAAGCCGCTGTAGCGGGCATCGTGGCAAGCCTGCAGCATACACCGCAGCAAGCGATAAGTGAGATCAGCCTTCTAGGAGAAGAAGAACGGCGGTTGCTAAGCAAGTGGGGAGTGAATTCATACCAGCATCCCAATACTCAGCCAGTCCATCATTTGATCGAGCGCCATACCGAGGTAACGCCCGAGGCTACTGCATTAGTATTTGAAGATCAGTCACTCAGCTACGCCGAACTCAATACCCGTGCCAACCAATTGGCCCACTATCTGATCGAACTAGGCGTAAAGCCCGAGACCCGGGTGGGTATCGCCATAGAACGCTCCATCGAAATGGTGGTGGGGCTGCTGGCTACTCTCAAGGCGGGGGGCGCCTATGTGCCACTGGATCCCGAGTATCCTTCAGAGCGGCTGGCCTTCATCGCCGAAGATAGTGGCATTGAACTGCTGCTGACCCAGCGCCACTTGCACGAGTCATTGCCGGTAGCGGATGGACTCAGCGTTATCGAATTGGATCGGCTGGACGTGGCACATCACGCTGCTACCAATCCAGCGGTGGCGCTGCATGGCGAGCACCTCGCCTACGTGATTTACACCTCGGGTTCCACCGGGCGGCCCAAGGGCGCTGCCATCCGCCATGATGCCTTGACCAACTGCATGGTCTGGATGCAGGAGACCTACCAGCTCACCGATACCGATGCCGTACTGCACAAGGCGCCATTCGGGTTCGACGTGTCGGTATGGGAGATTTTCTGGCCGCTGAGTGTTGGGGCCCGTTTGGTAATCGCCCAGCCGGGTGACCACCGGGATCCCGCACGCATCATTGAGCTGATTCAGCGGCACGGAGTCACCACGCTCAATTTTGTGCCCTCAATGCTCAAGGCCTTTCTGGCCTATCCCGATGTTAAAACCAAGACGCGGCTCAAGCATATTATGTGCGGTGGTGAGGCCGTTCCAGCGACGCTACAGCAAGATGTGGCTGAATGTCTTGATGGTGCCCACCTGCATGATCTGTATGGCCCCACCGAAACTACTATTCATGTCACTCACTGGTGGTGTCGTGATGACGCTCACCGCCAGATTCCCATTGGGCGATCCATTAGTGGTACCCGCACCTACGTCTTGGATGGTGATCTTAACTTGGCACCGCCAGGAGTCGCTGGCGAACTCTATCTCGGCGGGGTAAGCCTGGCCCGTGGCTATCTCAATCGCAGTGATCTAACGTCGGAGCGCTTTATCGCTGATCCGTTCGCAGCAGGGGAACGTCTCTACCGCACCGGCGACTTGGTGCGCTGGCGGGAGGATGGCCAGCTTGAGTACCTGGGGCGTCTTGATCACCAGGTGAAGATTCGCGGCCTGCGCATTGAGCTTGGCGAGATCGAAGCCGAACTGCTCTCTCAGCCGGAGGTTCGGGAAGCGGTGGTGGTCGCTCAAGAAGGTCCCTATGGTTCCAGGCTGGTGGCCTATGTGGTTTCCGAAGCTGACAGTGAACTCAATAGCACCTCACTACGCGAAGCACTGGGGCAACGACTACCAGATTATATGGTGCCGGGCGTCATGGTCACGCTCGATGCTCTGCCGCTGAATGCCAACGGCAAAGTCGACCGCAAGGCCCTGCCCGAGCCGGAGTTGACCAGTGGTTTGCAGTGCGAACCGCCTCAAGGTGAAACGGAAGAGGCGCTGGCGACGATTTGGAGCGAGGTGCTGGGTGTCAAGCGAGTAGGGCGTCACGACAACTTCTTCGAGTTAGGGGGGCATTCTCTGCTTGCTGTGCAGATGGTGGCACATGTTCAAGCTGATATGCAGGTTGAGCTTCATATATCTGAAGTATTCAAGAATCCGCTTCTACACGCTTTAGCAGAATGTATTGTCGGGTTAAACCACGGGCACTCCTTAGAGCAGTCGCTCTCTGACATTGATTCCTTCATCGACAGCATGGATACCGTTCAATGAGTAATATCGATACCCGTCGTATTGCGGAGCGCTTTGCCGGATTGCCTAGTGAGCAGCGCCGTGTGGTTTACGACAAGATTCGTACTCAAGGATTGGGCATTGGCCAATTTCCTATTCTTAGGCGCCCTGTATCACAACAGACAATTTGCTCACCCTCTTATGCCCAACTTCGCCAGTGGTTCCTGTGGCGCTTGGATCCCCAGAGCAGCGCTTACCATATTAGTGGTGCTCTGTCCCTTGAGGGGGCGCTGGATACTGAAGCACTGTGGGGTAGCTTCACCGCCTTGATTTCTCGTCATGAGGCATTGCGCACGGTGTTCCGTGACGACGGCGAGGGAGAGATGATGCAAGTGGTTCAGGCCGAGAACAACTTTGCATGGTGCGAAGTTGAGCTAAACCATATGCCGAAGGATGAGCGCAAAGCAGTATTAGAAGATCAGATTGATCGGCTTTGTAATGACCCTTTCGATCTGGAACAGGGGCCGCTGTTGCGTGTAGGGCTACTACGTTTAGCAGAAGAGAAGCACCTTTTGGTGGTGGTAATGCACCACATCATCTCCGATGGCTGGTCGATGCAGTTGATCATCGATGAGTTTGCTGCGGACTACTCCGCTCGAGTTACAGGAGGAGCCTGGCAGCCACCCGCTTTGCCGATTCAATATGCCGATTATGCACTATGGCAGCGTCAGTGGATGGAGGCGGGTGAAAAGGAGCGTCAACTGGCCTATTGGCAGGCGGAGCTGGGAGATGAACACCCGATATTGCAACTGCCGACCGACCGCCCACGCCGTAACGATGGCCACTATCACGCTGCACGCCACGCAATAGTGCTTCCTGCCTCGGTAGTGAGCAAATTGCGTCAGCAGGCCCAGGCGAAGGGCGCCACCCTGTTTATGACGCTACTGACAGGTTTCCAGTCACTGCTATATCGCTATACGGGAGAAGAAGATATCCGGGTCGGAGTTCCGATCGCCAACCGCCACCGCACGGAAACCCAAGGCGTGGTGGGCTTCTTCGTTAATACGCAAGTACTCCGTAACCCGTTGAATGGTCGCCTGAGCTTGGCTAAGGCGCTGGAGCAGGGAAAACGTGCGGCGCTGGGCGCGCAAGAGCATCAGGATCTTCCTTTTGAACAGTTAGTGGAGGCGCTGCAGCCGGATCGTAATCTGAGCCAGACGCCGCTATTCCAGGTGATGTTCAACCACCAGTGGCAGGATCATGGCGAGTTGCCGACTCTGCCAGGACTGAACCTAAGCAGTTGGCCACTAGATAAGGGCGAGGCGCAGTTCGAGCTGACGCTGGATGTGGTTGAGCGCGCGGATGATTTCCTGAAGGCAAGTTTTGTTTATGCAAAAGAGTTGTTCGATTCAATTACCATTGAGCGTCTAGCGCAGCACTATACGGCTATGCTACAGGCGCTGGTAGAGATGCCGGAGTGTGCGCTGGGCGATATTGAATTGCTAGATAAAGGCGAACAACGTCAATTACAGGAGTGGGGGGAAAGCTCTCAACGGTATCCCGACGCATCATCTGTTCACCACCTGATCGAGCTGCAGGCTGCTGCAACCCCAGAGACCACGGCACTAGTATTTGAAGAGCAGTCACTTAGCTACACCGAACTTAACATCCGAGCTAATCGCTTGGCCCACTACCTGATCGGCCTAGGCGTAAAACCTGAGACGCGGGTGGGTATCGCTGTTGAGCGCTCCATCGAGATGGTGGTGGGGCTGCTGGCGATCCTCAAGGCGGGGGGCGCCTACGTGCCGTTGGATCCGGATTACCCTGCCGAGCGACTGGCCTATATGGTCAAGGACAGCGGCATCGAGCTTCTGCTTACCCAGCAGCATCTTCGCGATACGCTGCCGGTGGCCGATGGGCTGAACGTCATTGAGTTGGATCAGTTGAATATTGCTCACCATGCGCCGACCAATCCGAACGTGGCCCTGCACGGCGAAAATCTTGCTTATGTGATCTACACCTCAGGCTCCACCGGGCGGCCCAAGGGCGCAGCCAACCGCCACCAAGCGCTGATCAATCGCCTACAGTGGATGCAGAAGGTCTACGGTCTAACGTCCGACGATGCGGTGCTGCAGAAGACGCCGTTCAGCTTCGACGTCTCGGTGTGGGAGTTCTTCTGGCCGCTGATGCAGGGGGCACAACTGGTGATGGCGCCACCAGGTGCCCATCGTGAGCCGACGCTGTTGGTCGAATTAATACGCACTCATAAGATTACCACGCTGCACTTCGTGCCGTCGATGCTGCAGGCCTTCCTGGCTCATGGTGAGGTAAAAACCTGTACCAGTCTGATGCGACTGGTATGCAGCGGCGAAGCGCTGCCGGCGGAGCTGCAGAATCAGATATTTGCTCGCTTGCCTCATACGGCGCTCTATAACCTCTACGGCCCCACCGAAGCGGCGATTGATGTTACCCACTGGACGTGCCAAGACGATGGGCGCAATCAGGTAGCGATTGGCCAACCGATCACCGGTATCCGCACCTACGTACTGGACGGCGATCTCAACTTGGCGCCTCCCGGGGTCGCTGGCGAACTCTATCTTGGTGGCGTGGGCTTGGCGCGGGGCTATCTGCACCGCCCTGATCTGACCGCAGAACGCTTTATCACCGATCCATTTATGCAAGGCGAACGCCTCTACCGCACCGGCGACCTGGTGCGCTGGCGGGAGGATGGCCAGCTCGAGTACCTGGGCCGGCTCGATCATCAAGTGAAGATCCGCGGCCTGCGTATCGAGCTTGGCGAGATCGAAGCTGAACTGCTCTCTCAGCCGGAGGTTCGCGAGGCGGTAGTGGTGGCACAAGAAAGTTATAGTGGCTCGAGGCTGGTGGCGTATGTGGTTCCCCAAGCCGACAGTGAACTCGATACCAGCTCACTGCGAGAAGCGCTGGGGCAACGACTGCCAGACTATATGGTACCGGGCGTCGTGGTCATCCTCGATACCTTGCCGTTGAATGCCAACGGCAAGGTAGACCGCAAGGCCCTGCCCGAGCCGGAGTCGACCAGTGGCTCGCAGTACGAGCTGCCTCAAGGCGAGGTGGAAGAGGCGTTAGCGGAAGTCTGGTCAGAAGTATTGGGCGTTGAGCGAGTCGGCCGTCACGACAACTTCTTTGAGCTGGGTGGTCATTCGCTGTTGGCTCTAAAAGTGCTGGAGCGAATGCGGCACCGGGGGCTGACAGCACAGGTACGAACCCTGTTCCAACACCCAGAACTGGCAGCCTTTGCCGAGGCGATTGCACAGAAGCCAGAGCAGCAGGAACTCATCATTCCTCCTAACCGGATCCCACACGATTGTCAGGCTCTCCAGCCTGATATGCTGACACTGATAGAGCTTAATGCTGAAGAGCTTCGTGAGATTGAAGCGGCAGTGCCCGGCGGTGCTAGCAATATTCAGGATATCTACCCACTGGCACCGTTGCAGGAGGGCATCCTTTTTCATCATCGGCTACAGCAGGAAGGAGATGCCTATGTAACTCAACACTTACTTGGCTTTGATTGCCAGGAGCGGTTGGAAGCATTCATTGTCTGTTTCAATAAACTAATTGCCCGCCATGACATCCTGCGTACTGCTGTGCTTTGGGAAGGACTCCGCGAACCGGTGCAGGTGGTGTATCGACATGCCATGCTGGATATCGAATGGCCGACCGCGCCAGATGCGGCCACCGACGGTGTGGCCGAATGGTTATACATCCAGGTGAATCCTGAGCACCATCGCCTCGATGTACGCCAAGCACCTATGATTCGGGCGCTGGCTGCATACGATGCTGAGCAGGGGCACTGGTTGCTACAGTTACCTAGCCACCATCTAGTCATGGATCACACCACCCTTGAGCTACTGGTGGAAGAAATTGCCCTGATCCAGCAAGGCCACGATGACGAACTGCCCAAGCCGATCCCATTTCGCAACTTCGTGGCACAGGCGCATCTGGGAGTAAGCTCAGAAGAGCATGAAGCCTTCTTCCGCGAGCGATTGGGCGGCATAAAGGAACCTACAGCACCCTTCGGGCTGCTGGATGTACGCGGCGACGGTAGCGATATCGAAGAAATGCAGCTGCCGCTAGAGCCAGAGTTGGCTCAACAGGTACGGCAGCAGGCGCAGTACCATGGTGTCAGTACGGCAAGCCTGTTCCACTTGGCCTGGGCCTTGGTGCTAAGCAAAACTACCGGGCGGGACGACGTGGTATTTGGCACTGTTTTGTTCGGCCGTATGCAGGGCACTGAAGGGGTTGAGCGGGCATTGGGGATGTTTATCAACACCTTGCCTGTGCGCATCAAAATAGGGTCTAAAACCGTTGATAAGTGCTTGTGGCAGACTCACAGCGCCCTTAGTGCGTTGTTGCACCACGAGCATGCCAGTCTCGGTCTAGCACAGCGCTGCAGTGGGCTGCCCAGGGGAATGCCACTATTTACAAGCTTGCTGAACTATCGCTATAGCACACCCCTGACAGAAAGTAGACCCACTAATGTATGGAAAGGCATGGAGTCTCTGGGGGGGCAGGAGCGTACTAACTACCCCATTGGAATGTCGGTAGATGATCTGGGAGAAGGTTTTCGACTGGTGGGGCAAGTGAATCATGTAATCGGCGCTAAGCGGCTGTGTGAATACATGCGTTTGGCCGTAGCTGGTATCGCTGCAAGCCTGCAAACTGCATCACAGCAATCACTAAGTGAGATTAGTCTGCTAGGAAAAAACGAACTGCAACTGTTGAGTGAATGGGGAGAGAACCCAGATCAGCACCCTGATGCTCCACCTATTTATCAATTGATTGAGCACCAAGCAGCGTCAACTCCAGAAGCCACGGCCCTCATCTTTGAAGACCAGCATCTTAGCTACGCCGAACTCAATACCCGTGCCAACCGCCTAGCCCATTATCTGATTGGGTTGGGCGTAAAACCCGAGACTCGGGTGGGCATCGGTATGGAGCGCTCCCTTGAGATGGTGGTGGGGCTACTGGCTATTCTCAAGGCGGGGGGCGCTTATGTGCCGCTGGATGCGGATTACCCCTCTGAGCGGTTGGCTTATATTGCTGAAGATAGTGGCATTGAGCTGCTACTGATCCAACAACATCTTCACGATACGTTGCCGGTAGTTGAAAACCTTAGCGTCATCGAGCTGGATCAGTTAGACGTTGATCACCATGCATCGTCCAACCCGGGTGTGGCGTTGCACGGTGAACATCTCGCCTACGTTATCTACACCTCGGGCTCAACTGGGAAGCCTAAAGGCGCCGCCATCCGCCATGATGCCTTAACCAACTGCATGGTCTGGATGCAGGAGACCTACCAGCTTACCCACACCGATGCTGTACTGCATAAGGCGCCGTTCGGGTTCGACGTCTCGGTATGGGAGATTTTTTGGCCGCTGAGTGTTGGGGCACGTTTGGTGATCGCCCAGCCAGGCGACCATCGCGATCCAGAGCGCATTATTGAGCTGATTCAGCAGCACGGCGTCACCACACTCAACTTTGTGCCCTCAATGCTCAAGGCCTTCCTGGCCTATCCCGATGTTAAGGCCAAGACGCGGCTCAAGCATATTATGTGCGGTGGAGAGGCCGTTCCAGCTACGTTACAACAGGACGTAGCCGAGTGCCTTGATGGCGCCAGCCTTCACGATCTCTATGGCCCTACCGAAACCACCATTCATGTCACTCATTGGTGGTGTCGTGAAGATGCTCAACGCCAGATACCCATTGGGAGGCCTATCAGTGGCACCCGTACCTACGTATTGGATGGTGAATTGAATCTAGTACCACAGGGCGTAGCAGGAGAGTTATACCTGGGTGGGGTGAGTTTGGCGCGGGGATACCTTAACCGTAGTGATCTCACGGCGGAGCGTTTTATCGCTGACCCGTTCAAAGAGGGTGAACGCCTCTACCGTACGGGCGATCTGGTGCGCTGGCGGGAGGATGGCCAGCTCGAGTACCTGGGCCGCCTCGATCAACAGGTGAAAATTCGTGGCCTGCGGATCGAACTTGGCGAGATCGAAGCTGAACTGCTCTCTCAGCCGGAGGTTCGCGAGGCGGTAGTGGTGGCACAAGAAAGTTTTAGTGGCTCGAGGCTGGTGGCGTATGTGGTTCCCCAAGCCGACAGTGAACTCGATACCAGCTCACTGCGAGAAGCGCTGGGGCAACGACTGCCAGACTATATGGTACCGGGCGTCGTGGTCATCCTCGATACACTGCCGCTGAATGCCAACGGCAAGGTAGATCGCAAAGCACTGCCTGAACCTAATTTTGAGGAAAAACGCGAGTATGTGACGCCCTCTACACCAGAAGCCCAACAGCTTGCTGAGATATGGCAAGAAGTACTGGGTGTTGAGCGGGTCGGCGAGACCGACAATTTCTTCGAGCTGGGTGGAGACTCTCTGTTGAGTCTACAAGTAATGAGCCATGTACAGGCTCTAGAGTTGCCGCGGCCTGAGTTTAAACTGTTCGACCTAATGCAGAAGCCGACTATCGCTGATCTGCTGGGAGTAAGGAATAAACCTGGGGCGCTGCCAAAAGGGGCTGTGATGCTCAATGGCGAGTGTCGCAGTCAGGCGCCGCTGTTCTGCATTCATGCCGTAATGGGAACGGTTTTTGACTATCAGCCGTTAGCCCGACGCTTGCAGGAAGTATGTACGGTTTACGGCCTACCTTGCCGAATGTTGACCGACCCACAGCATCGAGATACCTCACTTGAAACAATGGCTGATAACTATGTGGAGACGATACGTCTCATACAACCAGTGGGGCCTTATCGGCTATTGGGATGGTCTCTTGGTGGAGCATTGGCAGCACTGATCGCGGCTCGACTTGAAGGGCTGGGGCAAGATGTGAGTCAACTGGCTTTGATAGATCCCTATATACCTGGCGGTGAACTGCACCGCGAGGATAGCTGGCAGCGAGATTTTGTAAACTTTGCATCAGTGATACTGCCAGGTGTTTCGCTTGAAGAGCTCAATGGTAATGAGGAGAGCAACGAAGAAGAGAGTGAGGAAGAGGTTGCTATTAAGTTGTCGAGGTTAATGGCGTCCTTCGATGCATATGGTCGTGAGGGTTACGCAGCACTGGGTAGCGAGGAGCTTGCTCGAATATTCTGCGTGGCTCGGCACTTGAAGCATCTTTCACTACAGCTTGATGCCTTGCCAGCGGTGATTTGTGAAGTGGATTGCTGGTGGGCGACGGGAAGAGATTGGAAAGAGCGTCAGGCGCTAGCGAACCAGTTAAAGCGAATCCCGAGAACCTCAATTGAGACTCCTCATGACCACTTCTCAATCATTGGGGATGAGGATCTGATTTCTCAGGTAGTAAAGCGGATACGAATAAGTACTAAACGATATTTTGACGAAGCAATGCAGGCGCTATTTTGAAGATACATTTTTGATGTGCTCTGCAATACCCGGTTTAAGAAAAAATGAACTACAGGCATTACCAACGACCTGCTTGGGGTCGCGCAAGTAGCTAGAAACGCCGGTATTTATTGGTTCGAGAGATTTTTCTCAGAGTTCGATAACAGAAGGTGGCGAAGGGAGCTTGAGGGAGGGCAAGTTTTTACTATAAGATGCAAATAATAATCATAATAATTTGCTTTACCGTAAGTTTCACAAACTTCTAAAAGGGGTAAGGTTGTATGTTCAAGGGAAAATACTCGCTGTCCTGTCAGAGCGGGTTGTTGGTTGCCACATTGGTTGCGGTGCCAGTTTATTCAGCAGCTCAGGAGGAAGAATCGATCTCGCAATTGGAGAGCCTAACGGTAACCGCAGAAAGGGTAGGGGCGCAGGGCCCGGATGTGGGCTATCAGGCGGAACGTAGCCTAACGGCAACCAAAACAGATACCCCACTGTCCGAGACACCACGCTCCATTTCGGTGGTAACGAGGAATCAGATTGAGGATCAGGGCGCACAAACGCTGGAAGATATTCTGGAGTACGTACCAGGGGTTAACAGGTACAGCTCCCCTGGCGGCGAGGGGCTGGCTGGCGATATTTTCTACATTCGTGGCATGAACCAGCGTGATTATGGTTATGGCATCTATCGTGATGGCCTACGTGTTCAGTCCAATGCCTACGCCACATCTGCAGAGCCTTATGGTCTAGAGAGGGTCGAAGTGCTCAAGGGGCCGACTTCGATTCTGTACGGAGAAAATGTGCCCGGTGGAATAGTGAACTTGGTCAGTAAACGCCCTACTTATGAACGTCAGAGAGAGGTCAATCTTAGCTATGGAACCCATGATCGCAGGCAGTTTTCCTTTGATGTATCGGGCGCTCTGAATGAAGATGGCAGCGTCCGTGGTCGAATGGTGTCCTTGGTTCGCGATGCCGACACGCAAATCGATAGCATGGGGGATGACAGAATCTACTTTGCCCCTTCTTTGGCCATCGACCTTAGTGACAGGGACACCCTGACACTGCTGGGCCAATATCAAAAGGACAGCACCGAGATGCAATTGGGGCTGCCGGCGTCGGGCACACTGCTTGACAATCCAGGCGGTAAATTGGCTACCGATACCAACTTGGGGCACCCCGACTGGGATGGTTTTGACCGAGAATTCTGGACATTGGGTTACGAATACGAGCACCGCTTTGATAATGAGTGGACGTTTCGCCAAAACGGGCGGTATACACGATCTCTGGTAGATCGGCAGGAAACTTGGTTGCAGTTCGTTGATGCAGGTTACGGCTCTAATATTGGCGCCTATAATCTTGACCGGGCCAATGAGTCTAGAATCTACTCTATTGATAACCAAGTGGTCGGCAACGTGACCACCGGAGCACTCGACAACACTCTGCTGTTCGGCGCCAGCTTCGATAGGACGTCATTCGTACAGAGCCAGTATGCTAGTGACATCGCCAGTGGTGAATTCTATCTTATTGATATTTTTGACCCTCAGTATAGCAGCGAGCCGCAAACCTCAAGTCTCTCTAGTGATGGCGATCTAAAGCAAAATTTGGCCGGAACTTATGCTCAATGGCAGGGCAAAGTCGGCGGATTGATTGCATTGGTGGGCGGTCGTTACGACTGGGCAGATAGTGAATACGATGATTATACCGCAGCCAATGACGATACTCAGCGCTCCGACGAAGCGTTCAGTTGGCAAACCGGATTGATGTATCAGTTTGCTAACGGCGTCTCTCCTTACGTTAGCTACTCTACTACTTTCGTACCGGTTCAGTTGAACACTGAAGATAACTTCAACCCCATCACTGGCGACCAGGTAGAGCTAGGAGTGAAGTATGAGCCTGAAGGCTGGAACACCCAGGTGACGGTTTCTGCTTATGACATCACTAAGCAAGATGACGTTAGCTACGACGGCAGCTCCGGTGACTATCGCCAGATTGGTGAGACACAATCTCAGGGTTTAGAAGTAGAGGTTAAGAGCGATATTAACGAAAGTCTGAGCCTTACTGCTGCCTATAGTTATATCGATGCCAGGATTGTCGAAGATGCCGGTTCGCGTTTAGAAGATGAGCAAATTACCGGCATTCCGCGCCATCAGGCTTCTGTCTGGGCTAATTACACCTTCCGTCAAGGGGCGCTGAACGGCCTGCAAACGGGTCTCGGTGTCCGTTACTTGGGCAAATCCTACTCCTATCCGCCAGAGAGTCTTGATTATGGCACACTCGAGGTAGGTAGCGAGACGCTAGTCGATGCGGCAATCGGTTATGATTTCGGCAATAACTGGAGTGCTAAGCTCAACGCCAAGAACCTCTTTGATCGCGAATATGTTGCTCGCTGTAACAACGGAGGGCGTTGCTATTGGGGGGCCGAACGCACCGTTCTGGGTACCGTGTCCTACAAGTGGTAGCGCATAGAGACTGAACGAAGTGTTTTAATCGCTCGCGCCGCATCGCCTATCTTGCTGGCGGTGCGGCGCTTTCAATTAGATGGCTGGCAAGACTGTCGGCAAAATGCCGTGCGGCAGGTAGCCCTCCCCAAGACCAGTAGTTGGTAGAAATAATAAGATAGTTGCCTTCTTTCACGATGGGTAAGTGCCGCCACTGGCCATCAGCGAGTAGTTGACGTTGCCCCCCTGGAGGGTCATAGGGGCTTTCAAGGAATATCATTTTAGCGTCGATGCTAAATAGAGGTGTCGCGCTAACGGTCGTCATACCCCACTGGCCTAGGTCGCCTTGCCAGGCGTTCTGAAGGCCAAGGCGATTGAATACCATGCCTTCCACGCTTCCTTTGCCATACACACGGGCATGGCGCTCATCCACGAGGCGTACCATTAAGACAGGTTCGTCGATGCTGCTAAGCTGGCTTTTTAAGTCGTCAAAGTAACGGTTGGTTTGCTCAATGTACTGCTCAGATGCGGCAGCGTCATCGACGAGGGTACCCAACTGACGAGTCAACGCTTCAATCGTTTCCCAGTCGCTATGGTTGCCATCACCATCGGCATAGTTATAAAGCGGATACTCAATAACATCAGTAATTTTTCTTAGCCTCGGCAGTAAGCTGGCATGGGCGGGCGGAGAAATCAGAATATGCTGGGGAGGGTGGCTTGCTAGAAGCTCATAATTAGGAAGAAAACGGGAACCAAGATTAGTCGCCAGGGGGATGACGCCCTCCTGGCGCGAGTAGGTTTCGTAACCCTTTAAACCTGCTAAAAACCTGGGAGGGTGACCAATCGCGCTGAGAGTCTCTGCAATGGCGAAATCAAATGTCGCTAATGGCGCTTCATCGTTTTCATTTCCCGCCACTGAAGCGGAACTCATCAATAAACTGATTAGCAGAGTACCCGATAATGCAGTGGCTTTACGGCGTACGTAACGACAAAAAGTACCATTTTGATATTCCACGATCACGCCTGTGTTGAGTGGATGAACAGCTTCGTAATGAATATTAAATGCCCAAATTACGATCATCGGGCACATGGTCGATGAAGGTATTGCTGTCACGGTGCAGCATAGTGAGTCGGTAGCTCCAGACCCCATCCTCATCAAGGGCATCGGAGAAGTCTGCAGAGATTTGGCGCCGATCATAGCTGCCTGCTTGGACGTTAACTTCGCGCAAAGGCTCATTGGTGGGACGTTTACTAATAGCGTTAACCACACCACCAGGAGAGGACACGCCATAGAGAACCGAAGAAGCGCCTCTCAGTACCTCTATTCGTTCGAGGCCATAGAGCTCCTGTTGGCCGTCGGAAGTATTAGCTTGAAATTTGCTTCCATCGCGATAGTTTTCGTAGACGGGAAAACCGCGAACCATCAGAGAGTCATTAGTAGTATCGATAGCTCCGGCAAAGGTGCTAGTAATTCCGGCTGTGTAACCCAGAGCACCGGTGAAATTTTGGGCTCCATAGTTGCGAAATTCCTCGCTTCCCACTACCGAGATAGATTGGGGTGTTTCAATAATCGGTATATCGGTCTTAGTCCCTGTTGCGCTTCGGGTTGCTGCAATCCCTTGCACTGGCCCTGTGGCTTCTTCATAGATACGGCTTTCTGTCACTTGCAGTGTAGGTAGCTCGGTATAAGATCCACTACCTGACGAGGTACGTTGTTCAGCATCCTGAGCAAGCACAGCCGTTGGGGCACTACAGGCAGCAACAGCAATAGCTGTGGTTAGCCACCGTTTGCAGAAAGAAGGTTGGTTCACGAATGTTCTCCTTGCATTAGATTCATTCTGATTTTTTTGTAAATGCTAATTGTTATTGTTTTTATTATGAGTATTTGCAACTTGATGTCAACTTCGTGTGAGCATCCGAAAGGGGGTAATCCTGAATTCAAACCAAAATTGAGGATTGGCTTAAGATTATGGTGCGATGACTTCGTGCTCACAGGTAAGGGAGCACGAAGTGTCGTTGTCTGATTTAGTGCTGCGGCTATTCAATTAATTCAGCACGTTGAGGAAGCCTTGATGTCGTTTTTTAGAGCTTCCAGCCCCTCGTGAAGCGCGGGAAATAGGCTTTTATTAAAGTTTCTCCACCGTAATTCAATGATGGAGTCATCTGGGTCGATATGAGTTTCCAATAGGTCGTAGATGACTTCGCCAGAATCAATTCCACTGTCTACATAATGGAGTGAGGCGCCAGTCTTGTTGATAGCAGGAACGCTTTCGGTCTCCATTGTCTGCCAGTTGATAACTTTTTTTCCTTGAGCCGCGTATAGTGCATCAAATGTTGCAGAGGCACCCCGTCTTTGATATGGAGAGTCTTGGCGCGTAAGCCCAGGATGGATATTGACGATCTTGCGATAAAAAGGGCTCTGGGGGCGGATGAGCTCGTCTAGAATGACTAATAGGCCATCAAGGACGACGACATCTGCTCCGACTGCCACTAACTTTTCTAGCAAGCTTTTTTCGAAAGTCGATTTCGCAGGGAGTCTATCGGGCGAGTCGGTTGGTAAGCGTCGGTAAGTGGATGGTATAGAGCAGAAAAGATCGTCAATGTGGCATCCCTTCACAAAGAGTTCTTGTGGCAAGATCCATGGCTTTCCTAGTTGACGACAGAAACCATAGTCTTTGAGCTTCTCTTGGTCTTTTATTGAGCCTTCATCGTCATCATAAATCACAGTCTCCAGAGAGTAGGCATCGCCTAGCGGAGTCTCGTTGAGAGATGTCACCAGATACTCAAGAGGGGACATCATGTACTGTTTCTCCCCCTTATACTCAATGTATTGCCCAGCTTTATCGGCTGCAGCATTTCTCAGTGACAGGATATAAGCTAGTTTTAATTTAGACATGTTTTACCCATGCTTTTTAATAGTAGATGGTGGCCTTAAGGTGCATCAGCCATGCTGCTTCAACGCCTGTGCTCTAACCGAGAATGTATTGAAGAACGGCATCTAGTTGCTACGTCCAGTGGCCAAGAGGTGGCCTGACCACTGGTACGATTTATGAAAGTGAGTTGGTGAAAACTAAGGTGTAGTAGCTGCCTCCTTGCAGGGTGAAGGGGCATAAAAAGCTGCTGCATGATCTAATGCATCGCATATCTCGCTTGTTCGTGCCGCCAAAATCGACAGCAGGGTATCGCTTAAACCATGGGTGGGCTCGCAGCTGCCTTGCAGGAAAATAGCTGGTTTGAACTCGGGCTTGGTGTAGAGCTGATAGTGGCGGTTGACGGCAAAGTCAGGCAGGTAGTCCGCTACGGGGGCCAGTAGCTGTTTATGGGTGTCGCGTACATAGCCGGTGGCTAACACAACGGCGTCGTAGCGAGTGGACTCTGTATGGCCACTCTCTAAATCGCGAACAT
Organism: Halomonas alkaliantarctica; assembly: GCF_029854215.1. Classification (NCBI taxonomy): domain Bacteria; kingdom Pseudomonadati; phylum Pseudomonadota; class Gammaproteobacteria; order Oceanospirillales; family Halomonadaceae; genus Vreelandella; species Vreelandella neptunia. The sequence goes on from NZ_CP122961.1 coordinate 950,770, forward strand.
TTAGCTCAATACCTTCGGGGCCTGCTTGACTACCAATAACCTCATGGCGGCGGCGGAAGCGGTGGCGGGTCTGGCCAGTTACTTTTTGCTGATAGAACACATCGTAAATCTCCTGAATCAACGCCAAATCAGGGGCTGAGTAGTTGGTGCTTTTATACTCCTGCAGCAGTGCTTCCCGCTGGCCGATGGGGTTGTTGAACACGTAGTCGGTGTATTCGGGATTGAAAATCTCGTTGACGAAGGGGCTATCGTCGGAGGGTTTAAAGGCCCACGCCCGGCTAATGAGATCCACCTGGATGCCTTCGCGGCCGTGCAGATCCAGGAATATCTCAGCGGCGCTCTGGCCCGCACCGATTACGGCGATGCGTTTGGGGGCGTCTTGCTTCGCCAGCTCTCTCAGATAGTGGCTGGAGTGGAAGACCCGTGGGTCGTCTTTTAGCCCGGCGAAGCATTCAGGAACATTGGGCGCACCGCCCACGCTAATTACCAATGAACGGGTGAGCCTTTCCTGCACCGCGCCACTCTCATCCCGTGAACGCACGCGGAGATAGGCGACCTCGTCGTTGTCAGTTTCGGGCAGCACTTCAAACACATCCTCCCCATAGGTGCACTGGTGTTCAAAATGGCTGGCAGTCCAGCTTAGGTAGTCATTGAACTCGTGGCGGCTGGGGAAGAAGGTCTGCAGGTTGATAAAGTCCTGCAGGCGGCCTTTGCTGTGAAGATAATTGAGGAAACTGAAACGGCTCCCTGGGTTACGCGGCGTGACCAGATCTTTGAGGAAAGAAATCTGCATATGGACATTGTCCAGCAGCATATGCGGGTGCCAAGCAAAGCAGGGCTGACGCTCAATAAACAAGGCATCCTTCGCTTGCCCTGCCTGGCGCTGTTCGTCGAGCGCAATGGCCAGGGCAATATTGGAGGGGCCGAAGCCGATGCCGATCAAGTCGTGAATATGCATAAGAGTCCTCGTGGCTGATGTGTCAATAAAAAACACCGAAGGGCGGCGTACTGACTTCTTTATCTAAAGACGAATGAGAATGAGGCATGTTTACAAAAAAGGTGTTTAACTTTTCGCAGCGGTGGTTCGTCTGTATGGGTAGGTACTGCTTTCCAATGAGGTGAATGTGCTTCCCTATCTAATTCGTCGAACCCGCGGGTTGATGACCGCTGCTGCGCTGGCCAGTATTCTCTCGGGGCTTTTCAGCGTGCTGCTGATTGCCCAAATCAACGCGGCGTTAAACAGCGATGCCGCCAGTCGTGCCAATGCGGCTTGGGGCTTCGCGGGGATTGCTGTGGCCCTAATGGTCTGTCGGATGGTGTCGACGGCGCTGTTTGAGCGGCTGGGGCAGCGTGCTCTGGCCGAGTTGCGCAGTTTTGTCGCCCAGTGCGTGGCCGAGACCCCCTTTGCTCAGTTCGAGCGTGTGGGCAGTGCGAGGATCCAGTCGGCACTCACCGAGCACAGCAACAACGTGGCGGTACTGTTCGTTAGCTTGCCGGTGATTTTGACCAATACGGTCATCGTGGTGGGGTGCTTGGGCTATCTGGCAATGCTTTCATGGCAGGTGTTTTTGTTTGCACTTGGGGTGATTGGGTTGGGTGCTGTCGGTTACCACCTTGTGCACTTACGCGCTATCCACTACCTCCAGGATGCCTCGTCAGAGCAGGATCGTCTGTTTGGACATTTCCGCGCGCTAACCGATGGAGCAAAAGAGCTGCGCCTGCACCAGCGCAAGAGCCGGGTCTTTATGGATCAGATACTGGGGGAGTCGGTTGAAGGCGTGCGGCGGCTGCGTACCTATGGCATGTCGCTGTTCGTGATCTCGACCAGTTGGGGGCAGTTCCTGATGTACGCCTTTATCGGTCTGGTGTTGTTCGTGTTGGCGGGCGATGGGCCTAACCAAACCCAGGTAATGACCGGTTTTGCCCTGGTGTTTGTGTTTATGGTGACGCCCCTTGAAGGCCTGCTGATCAATATTCCACGGATCAATATGGCACGGGTAGCCGCTAGTCGAATTGATGACATCACACGAGAGATGCCCCAGGGGCAGGAGAGGCAAGCGTCACCTCGGGTGTCTGATTTGCAGCGTCTTGAGTTGCGCGACGTCACCCATCAGTACTACCACGAGCAGAGCGATGACTTCTTTGAGCTGGGGCCGATTAATCTGAGCTTTACGCCGGGGGAAGTGGTGTTTCTGGTGGGGGGCAACGGTAGCGGTAAGACCACGCTGGCCAAAGTAGTGGTGGGACTTTACCCGCCGGAAGGTGGTGAGGTATTGCTCAATGGCGAGCGGGTCGAAGCGGATGGCTGGGATGCCTACCGGCAGCTCTTCTCGGTGGTGTTCTCAGACTTCCACCTCTTCGAGCGCCTGTTGGAAGCGCCGCGGGAAGATCTTGACGAAGAGGGCAACCGCCTGGTGGCCAAGTTGCATCTGCAACACAAGGTGCGAGTTGAAAACGGTGCGTTTACCACCCAAGCACTCTCCCAGGGCCAGCGTAAGCGTCTGGCGCTGGTGGTTGCCTACCTTGAGGATCGGCCCTTCTTGGTGTTTGATGAGTGGGCGGCGGATCAGGATCCATTATTCAAAGAGGTGTTTTACTGCGAGGTGTTGCCCGAGCTAAAACGCATGGGCAAAGCGGTGCTGGTCATCACCCACGATGACAGCTATTTCCACCTCGCAGATCGATTGGTGCGGCTAGAGAGTGGCAAGCTGTTGACTGCTGAGTCAGAGATTGCCGAAGAGCCGCTGGCGGAACCCTCACCGGCCACTTGAACCCACCATGCGCGCCAGTACCCGGTCTTTAAGCCAGAAGCGGTGAACCAGCCCTATTGCGATGTGGCCTATGACTAATCCACCTAGCAGCCATGAGAGCGGGCCGTGAAGAAGCTCGGCGGGGGCGATCATCCAAGTGATCTCGCGTTCCGCTTCGGGTAGCAGCTCCATGCCATAAAAGCGTAGCGCCCCGCCGCGGCCGTACTGGCGCAAAATAGCGAAAGCGGGCAACCACATTAGTAGCCCATAAAAGGTGATATGGACAAAGCGCGCCAAGCGCCCACCTAGCCCTGGCGTGTGGGGCGGGCGTTGTTTGCGATTTATCCATGCCCAGCCAAGGCGAACCAGCGTCACGATCAGAATCATAAATCCTAATGAGCCGTGAGGCCCGATGCTCGCCAAGAACAGCGTGATAGCGTTTTCGCCCATTCCCCGCCAAGCCAGCAACACGGTAAATTGCAGCGTGACTAGCGCTGCGGTCAACCAGTGAAGCGCACGGCTGACTCGCCCATAGCAGTTGGAGCTGTCTCGCCAACCAATAGGCGTTTGAGCTGGCTTGCTTGTGTGTCTACTGTTTAACGACGTGTTGTTTACCGTTCCCTTAACCATTGGCCTTGCCCAGTCGCCAGTAGCCCATGCTGGTTACGTACTGCTTGGGTAGACCGCACTCGTTGACCAGATAGCGACGCAGCTTCATGGCGACCTTGGTTTCAGCGGCGATCCAGGCGTAGAAGGGCGCGTTGTCGTCCAGGGTGGCGGGTTCCCAGAGCGGGCCGTCCTCATCGTTGCTTTCTTCGTTGGTCGTGGCGCTGGTAGTGGTATTAGCAGGCATGCCGCCTAGCGTTTGAATCTCCCTATGCAAATCGATATCACGCAGCGCTCTCATCAGCAGCTCACCGTGTTGGCATGCGGGCTCAGCGTCACGGGCCAGCCAGCGCAGTTTGGCGGCCTGGGGCAGCGGCTGAACGTCGTCACCGCGAGGCACTTCGAGCAGCGCTTCGACTTTGGGTTTGAGCGGCAGGTCATTAAGGGATTCCAAAATACCGGCGGCGGCGGGGAGGGCGGTTTCATCGGCGATGATCAGAATACGCTGTACGCCTTGGGGTGGCTTCCACTCGTAGCCCAGCTTTGGGCCTTCCGCACTGGCGTCGGGAGCTGTCATGGCTAGCCTGTCACCCGGGCGGGCGTGCATTGCCCAGCGTGAGGCGGGGCCATTGTCGCCGTGGAGTACAAACTCAACGTCCACCTCGGCCTGCTCCTGGCGCAGGGCGCGAATAGTGTAGGTGCGCGCAGCGGGGCGCTGGGCATCCGGCAGTGCGCGGTAGGCGCCGTACCAGTCGTGCTCTTCCAGCTTGGCAATCTCAAACAGCGGGTCAAGACTGCCACCGCCTTCGGGGAAGAACAGCTTGATGCGCTGATCCGGGGCGTAGGTATCCATTTGACCAACATCTGGGCCAGTAAAGGTGAACCTGACTAATGAGGGGCTGACTTGGGTGCGCCGGGCGAGGGTGATATCGAAAAGCCGGTAGCTCGGTTTGGCTGCCATATGATGTCTCCTTTATATAAGGAGTCAATTGTAGTGCTAATCGTTATCATTTAGAATCATTGTTAATTATTCAATCGCTAATTTCCATAAACTCGTTTCTTTAAATAGTAAGGCTAAGAAAATGACGCTGCTGCCTATCACGTCTCTTTTAGTGAACTTTCCGGTTATCACAAAAGGGTGCTCGCTATGCTAGGCGCTACGCAATTTGCCCAAAGAATGGGGGGAATGTCGCCCGCTAAAGCCTGCCTATTACTTAGTCTGCCGATGGTGGTGCTGTTTTGGGTGGGGCTAGAGGGCCAGGGCGGTTTCGCGCTGGGCCTGCAGGCATTAGTGGCCCCTTCTTTTGAGAACGTTGACGAGCTGCTGCTTTACTACGCTTGGTGGCCGCGCCTTTCGATCGCGCTACTCGCTGGTGGCGGCTTGGGGTTGGCAGGCGTGCTGATGCAGCAGGTGCTGCGCAACCCGTTGGCCTCGCCCACCACCCTGGGGGTGGCATCGGGCGCTAATCTGGCGCTGATGACCGCCACCTTGCTGGCGCCGGGACTGCTTGTCGCCGGGCGCGAATGGGTCGCCTTGTTGGGTGGTGCGCTGGCGGTTGGGCTAGTTTTCCTGCTCTCCTGGCGGCGTGGGCTGGCGCCGATCGTGGTGGTGCTGGCGGGCCTGGTGGTCAATCTGTACCTGGGGGCACTCTCCACGGCACTGCTGCTGTTCAACCACGAGGCGCTTTCGGGGCTACTGATTTGGGGCGCGGGCTCTCTGGCGCAAAACGGCTGGGACGGCGTTGCCATCCTTTGGCCTCGGCTGGCGATTAGCTGCGTAGCTGCATGGTTTTTGCTGCGCCCCTTGGCGGTGCTGGAGTTGGATGATGCCAGCGCCAAGAGCCTGGGAGTCTCGCTGACCTATCTGCGCTTTGCGGGCATGGGGTTGGCGGTGTTTATTACCGGCAGCATTGTCAGCGTGGTAGGCATCATCGGTTTTATCGGCTTGGCAGCGCCCAATATCGTGCGCATGGCCGGTGCGCGCCGTTTAGGGCCGCGGCTAATCTGGTCGACGCTATTAGGGGCGGTGCTCTTGGCTACCACTGATCTGCTGTTGCAGCAGTTCGGTGGCATGGTGGCGGCCTTTATTCCTACCGGGGCGATTACCGGTGCCCTGGGGGCGCCGCTGTTAATGTGGCTGATTCCGCGCCTGAAACTCCAGGGCGACCAGCCGCCGAAAGGAGCGGGTGTTTTCGCCCATCGTCATCCTGCGCCTTCCCGTTTGGCTACCGGTTTAATCCTTGCGCTACTGGGCGCCACGCTGCTTGGGCTGCTCGTTGGACAGGGGGTTGATGGCTGGTACTTGCTGTCGCCGGATAACTGGAATGTGATGCAGTGGCGCATGCCCCGGGTGATGGCGGCCGCCGCCAGCGGATTGATGTTGGCGATTGCCGGGACGATACTCCAGCGGCTTTCTGCCAATCCCATGGCCAGCCCTGAAGTGCTGGGTATCAGCGGTGGCTGTGCCATTGCGCTGATTCTGGGGATTTTCCTGCTGCCTGCGCCCACCAATATGATGCTGATTGGTGTGGGTACCCTGGGTGCTTTCGCGACGCTGCTGGTGTTGGTGGGTATCAACCGCAAGAGCGGTTATCTCCCCGAGCGTTTGCTGCTCACCGGGGTGGCGATCAGCGCGCTGTTTGATGCGGTGCGCAGCGTAATGCTGGCAGGCGGCGACCCGCGTGGCCAGCAGGTGATTGCCTGGCTGGCGGGCTCCACCTACTACGTGGATATCACCAATGCGGTGGTGGTCGGGGGCATTGCCGCCGTGCTGGCGCTTGTCACGCTGCCCTTTACTCGCTGGCTGGATATTTTGCCGTTAGGCGCGCCGACGGCCAAGGCGCTTGGAGTAACGCTCAACCGTGCCCGTTTGGCGTTGCTGCTACTGGTGGCGCTGCTAACCGCCTGCGCCACCTTAGTGGTGGGGCCGCTGTCGTTTATCGGCCTGCTGGCGCCGCATATGGCGCGCTTGGTCGGCTTCTCTCGGGCGGGTCAGCATCTGCTGGGTGGTGCGTTGATCGGCATGCTATTGATGGTGCTGGCGGACTGGGTGGGTCGTCAGATTATTTTCCCCTATGAAATTCCGGCGGGTCTGGTCGCTTCACTGATTGGCGGGGCTTACTTTATGTGGGGGCTGCGGCGGTTGTAATCACTAGCACCTTTAACAGCGACAGAAAACAAGATACTGGGGAGTGACGTTAGGTGTCCCGCTTTACTTGACCTAGTTCTCGCTTGCTATACCGGGCGTTATCGCGCTCGTGACGGTGTTGGTTGGTATGCTTTGGTCGTCCAGGTTGATGGGCGCATGGCGAAACTGCGCGACATACGGGATCGTCTATACGCGGATTTTTCGTCGGTGAGAAGCGTGAAGCGGCCAGCCGCGATGGGCTGGCCTGGGGGTGTGAATAAGGATTTTAAAATTAGCGACAAGAGGACATTTTAAACTGGCCTCCTACCGTTCTGTCTGTTTGCGTGACTGATCGGCTAGGATAAAATCATTGATAAGTAACCCCCTATTAGCGCTAGAACGGTCGTCAGGGCGTAGCTCACAGGGTAGGGAACAGCGGCCACCGAACTTCCCGATTCTTCAATAATGGCGTTCAGTCCAGGTGTGCTATTGCGCCCACCGGTAGTCGCGCCATCGGCGATAATCGAGTTGAGACCGAAAAATTTAATGCCTACCCAAAAAGCAATTAGTGGCGGCAGTAGCGCCCCCATGGTACCAATCAATGCCAACCATAAGATTGTGTCGCCCCCCAACGCCGTAATGACTTTTGGCCCGACATTGGCGGAGAGAACGGCAACAAATGCATTCAGTCCAAAGTCCTGTAGAAAGCTACGCGCTCCCTCATGGACAGGTCCCCCAAACTCCGGGTTCCTGCTTCGGAAATAGCTAACACCGACACCCGCAAGAATGCACCCTGCTGAGGTACCTAGCGAAAAAGGAATACCAGAAATATTTACAGTGACAATGCCGACTAGATAACCTACCAGCATGGCTAATGCCAGATAAAGTACTTCGGATTTCATGGTGGGCAGGATGGCGTGGCCGCCAAGTTGTTTTGCCGCTGCCTTGAGTGCGATGTCAGGCCCTGTCAAACGAAGTACGTCGCCAAACGTAACCATGCTTTTAGGCCCAAGTGGGATTTCGTTACCTGCCCGAAATAGTGCCTGTACCTCAATGCCCCCTGTCCCATGGCTGGCTAGTTCTTTGAGAGTCTTACCGGAGACCGCATGCGAGCCCACATGGATATCTGCAACCTCCAAAGGCACGTTACGAGCAAGTGGGTTATCTGACTCTGGGCCGATCAACTCGCCTTCCTTGAGGATTAGGTCGTGTACATTCGCACGTACGGTCACGATATCGTCCCTAGCAAGAACAGTCTCGTCAGAAAGCGCCAAAACCGCCCCGTCCCGCACGACACGTAAGATTGGAACCTGGGGAAACTCACTGGTCAGCTGTGATAGGTTACGACCGATTAGGCTGTCGTGGGTGACAACAAAGGCGCGTAGATCATAGGGAGAAAAGCCTATGGTTAACGCCCCAGGCGCCCCAGGTACTGGATGCGTAGCACCACCACTATAATCGGCCTCAGCCAGTATTGCGTCGGCCTTCGCATCACGACCGAAAATACGAGGAAGATAGCGGATCAACAAGATGATGCCGATACTCGATAGCACATAGCTAATGGCATAGGCTGCGGCCATGTTGGCCCCAATTTCTTCAATGGTCATCCCCGACGGGGGAGTATAGGCGCCGCTAGCTAACGCTCCTTGGCCTACCCCGAGAATCGCCGTAATAGTATAGCTGCCCGAAATCAGCCCCGTGGCATAGCCTGGTGCCAGCCCTGCCCACGATGCGCCGACATAGCAAATGATCCAATTCAAAGCCCAAACGATAATACCTATGCCAATAAAGGCGAGCCCGCCTTTGCGTAGCCCTGAAAAAAACTGCGGCCCAACTTTCAGGCCAAGGGCGTACATGAAAAGCAAAAGCATGAATGAGGATAAAATTCCAGGGATGGAATAGGTTATTCCATAAGCGGCCTCGGCGATCATCGAGAGCACCACCCCAACAAGCAAGGTGCCTGCAGTAGAACCGAGCGAAACTCCTTTTACATTCAACTTTCCGATCAGCGTGCCAAGAGTTAGCACAAGGAGAATGAACGCGATTGGCTGATTGCCTAAGAGCTGAAAAAAACCGTGAAGGCCAGTTTCAACAACGGGTTCTACTCTGTCGAACACCTGCCCGATCACGCGCCCCCCCTCGGAGGGCGCATCACGTTGGGCCGCTGCAGGCCCTGTGACAAATATTAATGGTAAACAAGCACTGAAAACGAAGGATGTATTGACCGCTTTAGTGCATTTTTTCCTCTCAACCATGATGGAACCCCGGTTTTGCGGTCGAATGTGGCACAGGGTTCTGCGATAGATGACTAATCGCGCGCTTTATGTCATCAAGAAGAAGGTGCGCCAGATCACGACTGACACCGTGTCGGATCAGAATGCGTTGAACGACGGTTTCTTGCCGGTTTGATGGCAGCGGGTAGGAGGCTATCTGCCAACCACGCATTCGTAATCGTTCTGAAAGATCATAAAGGGTAAAACCATGGTCAGCGTCAGTTAGCTTGTAGGCGACAGCAGGTAAACCGCCATGCCCGTTATACACCATTTCGAAGGGCCCAATGTTGGCTAGTTTAGCGCCTAACCACCGCGCCGTATCGGCGCAGGCTTGCTGAACGGCGGTGTAGCCATCGCGGCCGAGGCGCAAGAAATTGTAGTATTGAGCGATGATCTCACCGCCTGGACGGGAAAAGTTGAGCGCGAAGGTCGGCATGTTACCGCCGAGATAGTCAACGTAGAAGATCAGGTCTTCGGGCAGGTCTTCCTTCGATGCCCAAATAATCCAACCCACACCTAAGGGGGCTAGCCCATACTTATGTCCTGATGCATTAATAGATCGAACCCGCTCAATTTGAAAATCCCACACCAAGTCACGTTGTATAAAGGGAGCAATAAAACCACCGGATGCAGCATCGACATGAATGGGGATATCTAATCCTAGATCGCGCTCTAACGCATCCAACTCACAGGCCAAAGCCTCAACCGGTTCATAGATACCCGTGAACGTAACGCCGAGCGTAGCAACGACACCGATGGTATTCTCATCGCAATACTTTCGAAGATCCTCTGGCTGCAGGCCAAGAGCTTCTCCTTCAAGGGGAACTTCCCTGATTTCAACATCGAAATACCGCGCGAATTTTTTCCAGCAGATTTGCACAGGTCCAGTCACGATGTTCGGCTTGCTGGTGTCTTTACCTTCTGCTTCCCTGCGCTGGCGCCACTTCCACTTTAATGCCAGGCCGCCCAGCATTGCTGCTTCGCTTGAACCCGTTGTAGAGCACCCAACTGTTTCCCATGATTTCTGGGCGTGCCAGAGGTCTGCGAGGATATGTACGCAGCGGTTCTCGATCTCCGCTGTTTGAGGATACTCATCCTTGTCGATCATGTTTTTGTCGACGGCATCCGTCATCAATTGTTTAACTTCATCATCCACCCATGTGGTGCAGAACGTGGCGAGGTTTTGTCGAGCATTGCCATCCAACAAAAGCTCATCTCTCACCAGCGAGTATGCTGCATGGGGTTCAGTACGCTGCTCTGGTATCCGAAATTTAGGTAGGCTCCTTTCTGAAGTGTTGGTTGCATAAACATCTCGTAAGCTCGATTGGTCATCTAAATTAACGTGATGAATGGGCATGCTAAATTTCCTTATGGCGTAGGTACGATAGTGGGGTTGCGACTGAGCCATGATTCGCCTATTGGATAGTCAATCCATATCCAATCGCTTTCCCTACTAGTGCCCAAAAGCTCTTTTTCCATCCAGTGGCAGGCTGGTGAGAGGGCTGGCTGATAGCCTCACGGCAAAATTGGCTCGCTAAGGCCAGAGGCGGGAACTTGATAATCCGCCAGGGAAAGCAGCAATATTAGTTTAGTTTAATTAAGCTAATTCTGCTGATATTTTCACCGCATATATCAAGCGATAATGCATGTCGAGGAGCTGTCAGCGAGCTATCGGAGAATGCCTGGGTAGACTCTACTAACGATTGGGGGAGCATCGCATTATTATTCCAGTGGCATTCCAGCCCAGCTAGAGGGGAAACGTTTTGCTCCATCCGGCTTACTTTGATTCAGCCTTGTTAAAGTGAGGTTATGGCATTACTGGTTAGATGATGCTTCAGTAAGTATCAATAGTATCGGTCATGGGGGCTCCTAAGCACTGATTCGCTGTGCGTTTTCCTGCCTTAATAAACGGCTGCATAATAAGAAAAACTAATACCCCATTAGCAGGATGATTTTTAGTTATCTATTTTGCCCGTTACCTTGGTGCCATGATTGTTTAACACGGTACTTATTCTGGCACTGGGAGCTAGGCAATGTGGGAAAGCTACTTAACGGGCTTAGTAGTGTGCGGCGGGATTATCATGGCGATTGGGGCGCAGAACGCCTACATTTTGGGGCTGGCTATTCGTCGTGAGTACCACTGGTGGTCGGCAGGGTTATGCATGAGTGCGGATATTATCCTGCTCACGGCGGGTATGTTTGGGGTAAGTGCTTTTCTGCTAACAATGCCCAACGCATTGGAGGCAATGCGCTGGGTGGGCGTAGTGTTTTTGAGCTGGCTAGCGGCTCAGGCGCTGTTTAGAGCCTTTAGCGGGCGGCAAGGGTTAAGCGCTGAAGCCGGCAAAGCGCGCAGCTTAACCAAAGTGATTTTCGCTACCCTTGCCGTCACCGTGCTCAACCCCCAGGTATATCTGGATACGCTGCTACTGATACCCACCATTGGTGCCCAGCAAGAGAGTGCCGGAGTTTTTGTGGCGGGGGCATCTACTGCTTCCATACTCTGGTTTAGCCTATTGGCCTGGGGTGGTGCCGCGCTGTCACCTTGGCTTTCAAAACCCATCGCATGGCGCATTATCGATGGCCTGATTGGCTTGATGATGGCGGGCATCGCCGTGAATCTTGCCTTGGGGGCGTCATCTCTTAGCTAAGCCGCTTACTGGCTAATGGCGACTAAAGTAGGCCTCCATCACCGCAATTACTTTTTCGATATCCGCGTCATTAACATCGCGATGGGTAACGAAGCGCGTGGCGTAAAGCAGCTCGATCAAAATGCCGTGCTCTTTTAGCCAGGTGGCTAGAGGTTTTACATGTTCGTCGGGGAAGTGGGCGAACACCATATTGGTTGCCTGTGCGGTGATCGCGACCCCTGGCAGCTTTGCCAAGCCTTCCGCCAAGCGTGTTGCACGGCGGTGGTCGTCAGCTAAGTCCTCCACGTGATTATCTAGAGCATACTGGCAGGCGGCGGCGATAATCCCTGATTGGCGCATGCCACCACCCACCACTTTTCGCCAGCGCCGTGCCCGGTCAATCAATGCTTGCGATCCCACCAGTGCCGAGCCGATGGGGGTGCCCAGCCCTTTTGAGAAGCATAGTGAAACGCTATCAAACGGCAGGCACAGTTGTTTGATTGAGGTATCCGTGGCTACCGCTGCATTAAACAGTCGCGCGCCGTCTAAGTGTGCTGCCAACCCATGTTCGCGTGCCAGTTCGGTAGCTTTTAATACGTAGTCCGTGGGCAGCACTTTGCCGCCGATGGTGTTTTCCAATGCCAGCAACTTAGTACGTGCAAAATGAAAATCATCGGCTTTTATCGAGGTGATGATTTTTTCCAGCGGCAGCGTGCCATCAGCGGCGTTCTCAATGGGCTGTGGCTGGATACTGCCTAACACCGCTGCACCACCGCCTTCATAACGGTAAGTGTGGGCTGACTGCCCAACAATGTACTCATCGCCTCGTTCGCAGTGGGCCATGAGTGCCACTAGGTTGCTTTGTGTACCGCTAGGAAACAGTAACGCCGCCTCTTTGCCTGTCTGCTCCGCAAGGTTCGCTTGGAACGCGTTCACCGTTGGGTCATCGCCCCACACGTCATCGCCAACCGGCGCGGCCATCATGGCATCTTTCATGGCGGAGGAGGGGCGGGTCACCGTGTCACTGCGTAAATCAATCATGGAAACTCCTTTTTAAGGCTGAATTCAACTAACAAGGGCAGCCACTTAGGGACGCTTTAACGAGCAAGTTGTCTGTAACCATCTATGGTTAACAGCATACTGCAAGACTCTCAAGCAAAGGAAAACAGATGGATCTGAAAAGTGGTTATCCCTTTTGGGCGGTCAAAAATGGCCTATTGAAAACCTTTCCTCAATTGACTCGTGATCACCAATGCGAGGTGGTGGTGATTGGCGGCGGGATTACAGGTGCGTTGATTGCTGATGAGCTAAGCCGCAATGGCCACCATGTGGTAGTGCTTGAACGGCGGGATGTGGGCTGGGGAAGCTCAGCCGCCAGCACGGCTTTGTTGCAGTACGAAATTGATACGCATATGACAGAGTTAGCCGAGCGCTACGATGAGGCTGATGCAGTTCTCGCTTACCGCGCTTGTGCAGATGCCATTGGTGAGCTTGAAGCTTTAGCAGCAGGCATGGGTGATGTGGATTTTGAACGTCAGCAAAGCCTTTACTACGCCAGTAACGAAGAGGATGTGGCGCCTCTTAAAGAGGAGCTAGCACTGCGCCAAAAACACGGTTTTGAAGCCGAATGGCTTGAGCGCGAGGTCATTTTGGCGGAGTACGGTTTTGAGGCACCTGGCGCTATTCTTACCCAGCTTGCTGCCAGTATTGACCCCTATCGTATGGCGTATCAGCTGTTCTCCCAGGTGGTCGAGCGCGGGGGAGAAGTATATGACCGCACGCAAATGGAGGCGATGGCGTCGGATGATCAAGGCGTCACGCTCACGCTAGTCAATGGTGCCAAGTTGCGTTGCCAGAATGTTGTTATGGCGGCGGGGTATGAGTCGCAGTCTTGGTTGCCAGAAAAAGTGGCTATTAATCGCAGTAGCTACGCGCTAATCACCGACCCCCTGCCACCAGAGGCTTTGGGTAAGTTATGCCACACCATGATGTGGGAATCGGCGCGCCCCTATCTCTATATGCGCACTACCTGTGATGGCCGCCTGCTCGTGGGTGGCGACGATGACGACGAAGATATTCCCAAACGCCGCGACGCGCGGGTAGAGGAAAAGGCAAAAGGGCTGGCAGCTAAAATAGAAGCGCTATGGCCTAAGCTCGATATCAACCCTACCTTTTCTTGGGGCGGCACCTTTGCTGAAACCGACGACGGCCTACCTTTTTTCGGCCCCCATGACGCTCTGGGCCCACGCGTTCATTTTGCTATGGCCTACGGCGGCAACGGGATCAGCTATAGCATGATAGGTGCCAAACTGCTGCGAGCGTTTATTGAGGGTAGAGAACACCCCTTGGCGGAGCTATTTTCATTTAGACGCCTGGCCATAATGTCCTAACCTAAATGCAAAAACCGAGTAACGAGCAAGTTTAAAACGGGTATTCTTAACGGATATTCATAAGGATAGCGGGCAATGGGCCACACACTTTTTTTGCGTGCACTGGAGCGTAACGACCTGCGCTTTGTTCATGAGCTAAATAATAACCAGAGCATTATGTCGTACTGGTTTGAAGAGCCTTACGAGTCATTTGATGAGCTGGAGGAGCTGTATAATAAGCATATCCATGACAACGCCGAACGGCGCTTTGTCGCTGAAGATAGCCATGGTAATGCGATTGGTCTGGTAGAGCTGATTGAGATCGACTACATCCATCGCAGCGGCGAGTTTCAAATCATTATTACCCCAGAGCATCAGGGCAAAGGATTTGCCCGCTCCTTAATCCGTCAAGCGCTGCACTACTCGTTCACCATTCTAAACCTGCACAAGGTATATCTCATTGTGGCGGTAGAAAATGTCAAAGCGATTCATCTTTATGAGGAGAGTGGCTTTATTGAAGAGGGGCACTTGGTGCAGGAGTTCTTTATCAATGGCAAGTACCGCGATGTAAAGCGGATGTATATCTTGCAGAATACCTATCTTGGCCAGCTAAACACTGCCGAAGACCCCGAAACCAACTGGTTGTAAAACTCCCTAAAAAAAACGCCTCGGTGGGATGAGGCGTTGGATAGGCAGAAACCAGGTCGGCTAGATACTTAACCCAGGTAAGCCTTGATAGCGTCAAGTGCCGCACGCTGCTGGCGGGCACGCTGCGCCCATACTTCCATAACATCTACTTCTGACGCTTGAGTTGGGGTAACTAATTGTTGCATGGCATCTACTCCTCTTTCAGGGGGTCAGGGGATAACAGGATCAGGGTATTCCTTGAGAAACTGATTGGAAATGCTAATGTTGTAAAAGCTTAAATTTTAAAAACTTATATTGTAAAAGCTCATGTTGTACACAGCCTGTGTTGTGCTAAGCAGCAATTTAGCTGTTGTGGGATATTAAGAGCTTTCGACGGCCATAGCTAGTACTAACGATGTAGGTGATTCGCTACTTTGTGTAAGCATAAGATTACATATTGAGAGCTGTTACTATTACGCCATTGAATGGAAAAGGATTTTATAAGAAAAAAAGCCGGAACTTATTCCGGCTTTGGTGTTTCGTTTGTGGTCTTTAGGGTACAAAAGCACCTGAATTAACCTAAATAGGCGTTCAGCGCTTCGACTGCGGCACGATGCCACTGGGCAGTCAAGCTCCAGAATTCTAGAACTTCATTATCGCGTGCAGGGGGAGTTGTTAAAAAAGTCATTATGCGGTCCTCCTATTGGGACTACATCGTCATTATAGTCTATTTTTGTTGCAGTGCAGCATAATTGTGTTGAGAAACCTCGGATTGAGGGCGGGGGCAGCGCACAATTGGCATTAACCAGCTGTATGGATGAGGTAGTGCCTCTGGTCAAAAGTGATTTTCTGAAGCGTTGAACGCTCCTTGCCTGGGTTTGAGGTTGCGCCGGGTTTTGATTAGATTGCGTTTTAGTAATGTCTCTATGGGGAGTTGTATGCGTCTGCGTATTTTGTCTGATCTGCATCTGGAGTTTTTTGACGGGAACCGCGAGCTGCCAGAGAAAGATGCCGATGTAGTGGTTCTGGCGGGTGATATACACCGTAAGTGTGAGGGCCTTGGCTGGGCGCGTCGCCGCTTCCCGGATATGCCGATTATCTATGTGCCAGGCAACCATGAATTCTACGGTACCTGCATGCCACTGCTACGTGATGAGCTGGCGCTCGAAGCCGAGCGGCTCGACATTGAACTGCTGGATAATCGTGCCGTGACCCTCAATGGCGTACGTTTTTACGGCACTACGCTTTGGACTGACTTTGCGCTGTACGCTGGTGACCCGACCCAAAACCCCGCCGATACTGAGTCGAAGGCGCTGCGTTATATGCCGGATTTTAAAATCGTCCAAACATCGCCTGGGGTAACGTTCACACCACAGGCAAGTCAGCAGGTGCACGCTGAAGCACTTGCCTGGCTTGAAAATGAGCTGTCCCAGCCATTTGATGGCCCCAAGGTGGTGGTTAGCCACCATGCCCCGCTACACGACTGTATTCCTGACCAATACCTGGGCGACGCGTTATCGCCCGCCTTTGCCTCACACTTGCCTCATTTAATGGGCAGGATGAATGTATGGGTGCATGGGCATGTCCATGAGCCCGTGGATATTCTGCGCAACGGCACGCGGATTATTGCCAACCCCGGTGGATACCCTGATGAGTTTACGCCAGAGTTGTTTAAGACAGACTATATGATTGAAATATAAAATAAAATTAAGTGACTTAATGTTTTTGTTAGGGTGTTGATTAATCACTTTCAGCCATGCAGGTAAGTGCTACTTTGGTTTAATTTTCACTATAGCAGCTTGCGTCTGCAAGCCATGCTACTTATCTTCTTGCTTGTATGATGTATGACATATGGGGTTGAGTAATTGGATTGCCTATACCTAGCAACGAAGAGTGGGTTTTATAGAAAAGTGTCGTGCGGTATCTGTAGTCGATTGATATTCAATGTCTTTTAAAAGTCTTTGATTGACCAGCAAAGGCTATGGTTGTCCGCTTCGTTATTTTAATGCGGCAATGAGTGGAATGCGGGTCAGCACGCTATCACCGCCTAATGGAGAATTATTTATGTCGAGCCACGATACGCCCACGATAACCGATATGCAGGTCATTCCCGTGGCAGGGCGCGATAGCATGTTACTCAATATCGGTGGAGCTCACTCTCCTTATTTTACGCGCAACCTCGTTATCCTCAAAGATAGTCACGGCAATGTGGGGGTTGGCGAAGCCCCTGGTGGTGAGACGATTCAGACATCTCTAGAGCAGTCGCGAGAGCGGGTGATTGGGCAAACAATTGGAAAAATGCGCTCCATGGTTGCGTCGTTGCACAATGCCGGACGGAGTGCCGATTTTGAGGATTTCGGCAAAGGATCCTGGACATTCGAGCTACGCATCAATGCAGTTGCCGCGCTTGAAGCGGCGTTACTCGATTTGATGGGTAAGTTTCTGGGAGTACCAGTGGCAGAGCTGCTAGGCAACGGCAAGCAACGTGACAGCGTTGACGTGCTGGGATACTTGTTCTTTATCGGTGATGGGTATTCTACGCCGTTGGATTACCGCCGTGGCACCGGGGGCTTAGATCACGACTGGTACCGTTTGCGTGACGAGGCGGCCATGACGCCTCAACATATTGTTGAGCTAGCTCATGCGGTGCAAGATCGATACGGCTTTAAAGACTTTAAGTTAAAAGGTGGGGCTCTAGCTGGCGAGCAAGAAATCGAGGCCGTCACGGCGCTGCACAATGCATTCCCAGAGGCGCGCACGACCATTGATCCTAATGGTGCCTGGTCGCTCGAAGAGGCGATCCGGCTGTGCAAGGACCTTCACGGTGTGATCGCCTACGCCGAGGATCCTTGTGGCGCGGAACAAGGATTCTCGGGCCGTGAGATTTTAGCTGAGTTTCGCCACGCCACTGGCTTACCCGTCGCTACCAACATGGTGGCCACCAACTGGCGAGAAATGGCCCACGCATTAATGTTGCGTTCGGTCGATATTCCATTAGCCGACCCGCATTTCTGGACGCTTTCCGGTGCCGTACGTGTCTCCCAGCTCTGCCAGGATCATGGTATGACCTGGGGTTCTCACTCCAACAACCACTTCGATATTTCTCTTGCCATGTTCGCCCAGGTGGGGGCTGCCGCCGTGGGACGCACAACCGCGCTTGATACCCACTGGATATGGCAGGAGGGTGATGCCCGTTTGACGCGAAATCCGCCTGAGATTGTGGGTGGCAAAGTGGCCGTCACAGATGCGCCGGGGCTTGGGGTCGACATCGACATGAAGGCCATAGAGGAGGCTAATAAGCTCTATCTTTCGCTGCCTGCGGGTGCTCGGGATGATGCGATGGCCATGCAGTATTTGATAGATGACTGGAAGTGTGATCCGAAAAAGCCAGCGTTAGTGCGCTGAGTGAACACCCTAAACGTGACAAAGAAGGACATTACAATGAAAAAGTTAGCGCTAAGCTTATCTGTAGCAACAGCAATGATGACAAGTGCTGTTGCATTTGCTGAATATCCTGAGAAAAACATCGATATGATCGTGCCCTTCTCAGCCGGTGGCGGTAACGACACTTTCGTTCGCGCACTACAGCCGCTTCTAGAAGAAAAACTTGATACCAATTTGGTCATTCGCAATATCTCGGGTGGCGGCGGAGCAGTTGGGCTGACGCGCGCTCAAGCTTCAGATGCGGATGGCTATACCTTAGCTGCCGCCAGTAATGCATTACTGACCTTGGAAGCGTTGGGTAATGTTGATTTTACCTACGAAGATTTTGATTTTATCGCCAAGATTCTTGAAGAGCCCTACGTCATCGCCGTCGGTGAAGACAGCGAATACGCTGACCTGGACGCTATGGTTGAGGCTGCGAGGGCAGGCACTTCGGTTCAAGTGGGGGTTTCTGGGGTAGGGTCATCGGCTCACATCGCGGCGGTAGCCTTTGCTGATACCGCTGAAGTCGATTTCAATTTCATTCCCTACCCCGGCGGTTCTGAGACCATCTCCGCTGCAATGGGAGGGCACATTGATGCCGTGGTGCTAGGTGGGGCGGAACTTCGCTCAGCGCTAGAATCAGGTCGTCTGAAAGCTTTGGGTATGTCCTACGCAGAGCGTAGCGAGTCTCTGCCTGATGTCCCTACTTTTCAAGAGGAAGGCTACGCTCTGTCGCTGACAGTATGGCGCGGCATAGCGGGACCTGATGGCCTGCCGGAAGAGGCTAAGGAAGCGTGGGTTAACGCTATTAAAGAAATTGTAGAAGAAGGCTCCTTCGAAGAGACCGCTTCGAACCTGGGGTTAGATATTGTGCCGCTGTATGGGGATGAGCTAGAGGCGTTTATCGCTGAATCTGCTGAAGTGATGAAAGAAAGTGCTGGCGACTTAGCTGCTGAATAAAATAAGGAGTTAGTGACTGATGGCAAAGGATATAGGTAAACCGATCTTTGATCTGTTTCTTGTGGTGGTATCGGCAATTGGGTTTTATATGGCCACTACGCTGCCAGCAGTCAGCATGGCGGGGGGGCTTTCCCCCGCTTCTTTCCCAAAGTTGATTTCTGGCTTGATTTTTGTGTGTGCCGTGCCCTGCTTAATACGCGATTCTTATGAATGGCTTGTTGCAAGGCGAGTGCAGGAAGGCGCGACAGCCCTTAATGCCACTGCTCCGAAGAAAGGCATTTTGCAATGGCTGACCATCGTGGCTTTGATTATTGTTTATATCAACTTTTTCGAGCGGCTGGGGTATATCGCAAGCACAACAATATTCTGTTTTTTAAATGTTGTTTTTCTTGTCATAACTAGCGGTGAATTTCAAAAGTTAAGCAATAAACGAAAACTTCGAAACCTAGCAGCGTATACAGTTTTTGCGTTCGCTTTATCATTGGTTATTTATTATGTATTTACCGAACTATTCAATATCCCCCTGCCGGATTGAGGAAGGAGAAGTGAGATGCTAACGGGTTATATTGATGGTTTGGGGTTGGTCTTCCAGTTGGGTACATTATTGGCGATTGCTGGCGGGACTTTTTTAGGCATTATCATGGGAGTATTGCCTGGCCTAACATCGGCCATGGCGATAGCGCTATTGCTGCCGGTAACCTTTGGAATGCCACCTGTGATGGGTATAGGCATGCTGCTTGGTACCCTGTGTGGTGCTGGTGCCAGTGGCTCGATACCCGCCATATTGTTGAATATTCCTGGCACTCCATCCTCGGTCGCGACTACGTTCGATGGCTTTCCAATGGCTCAAAAGGGGGAGGCGGGGAGAGCCCTGGGGCTGGCAATCGTTGCCTCTTTCTTTGGCGGTGTAGCTAGTATGGTGGTGTTAAGTCTTCTCGCACCACCCATCGCTGAGTTTGCATTGCGATTTGGTGCTGCGGAGTATTTTTCGCTGAGCATTTTCGGGCTCGTCATTATTGCTTCCGTTGCAGGCAAGTCCCTCCTTAAAGGTTTGATTGCAGGCCTGATAGGTTTCTTTTGCTCTACGATTGGTACAGATCCTATTGCGGGGGTCGACCGCTTTACGTTTGGACAGCTTTCTTTATTGACCGGCATTAACCTCTTACCGGCGCTGATTGGGTTATTCGCTGTCTCACAAGTGCTGAAAGATGCCTTTGAATATGATCCCTCAAGTAAACTTCAGAACAGTGCTCACAAAGTCGATATTGCACGTCCACGGTTTGTGGAAACGTTGCGCAATTGGCGCGCTCTTCTTGTTGGTATCGTGTCCGGCTCTGTTGTAGGCCCAGTGCCTGGCGCGGGAGGCAGTATTGCCTCGTTGGTAGCCTACGACCAAGCACGTCGTTTTTCTAAAACACCTGAAAAGTTTGGTAAGGGGCATAGTGCTGGCATTGTTTCGGTTGAGAGCGCGAACAATGCTTTGTTAGGTGGGGCGTTAATTCCTACGCTTGCATTGGGCATCCCTGGCGAGGCCGCGACGGCTGTTCTATTGGGTGGTTTAATGATTCAAGGCGTTACGCCAGGACCGATGCTATTCGAAAGCCAGAGCGGCATCATTTACGGGATATTTTTAGCGTACTTAGTCGCTAACTTCTTCATGCTTATCATCATGTGTTTAGGTATCAAGCTGTTTGTTCGAGTACTGCTAGTGCCAAGAAAACAGTTGATTTCGGCTATCATTGTTTTCTGTTTTATCGGTGTTTACGGAGTTGATGGGGATGTGTTTAACCTCTACATAATGCTGGCTTTTGGATTGCTCGGCTATTTTCTCAACCGATATGGCTTTGGAACTGCTCCGGTAATACTGGGTTTAATTCTGGGGCCTATAGCGGAATCTAACTTGAGACGGGGGCTGCAGACCTTCGGTGGAGATTGGTCGCCGTTTTTCACCCGCCCCATCAGCGTTACCTTTTTAGTCATCGCCTTAGGGTTGCTGGCGCTGACACTGTGGCAGAACTACCGTACTCGTCAACAAGACGTGGCGTCTGGCGCTGCTTGAAGTCCACAGCCGCCATTCGAGGCGGCTGGGGTGTTGAAGCCCACTCGTGGAGTGGGCTTTTTTAATGGTGGGGGGTAAGTGATGGCTAACATCGATTTTGAGACGTTGCGCAGTACGATTGAAAAATCACTATTGAAGGCGGGGTTAAAGCCCGCTGATGCTGAGACCTGCGCGCAAATCCATGCTGAAAGTACCCGCGACGGCGTGCATTCGCATGGTATCGGGCGGGTTCCGCGTTTCATTGAGTATGTCGGGAAAGGCTGGGTCGATATCGACGCTAAGCCTAGCCTTGTCCAGCGATTGGGCGCGATTGAGGTGCTTGATGGAGGTTTTGGAATAGGTGTTGTCAATGCACTTCATGCCACAGAGCGTGCCATGGCGTTGGCGCGTGAGCATGGTATGGGGCTGGTTGCGTTACGTGATACAACCCACTGGATGCGCGGCGGAAGCTATGGCTGGCATGCGGTTGAGCAGGGGTTCGCTACGATCATGTGGACCAATACCGAGTCGTGCATGCCTGCCTGGGGCGGTGCTTCCCAATCGATTGGCAATAATCCGTTGGTGATGGCCGTACCGCATAACTCTGGGCCTCTGGTGCTCGATATGGCGATGTCTCAGTTTTCCTATGGGAAGCTACAGACGACTCAGCTGAAGGGCGAGTATTTGCCCGTTGACGGCGGTTTTGATGCGCGTGGAGAATTGAGCCGTGATCCTGCGGCGATCGCTGCGACGCGTCGCTTGCTGCCGACCGGGTACTGGAAAGGCTCTGGGTTGTCGATCTTACTGGATGCGTTGGCAGCACTGCTTGCCCAAGGGCGTCCTAGCCATGCCATTGACAAGGTTCAGCGCGGCAGTGGTGGCGGTTGCAGCCAAGTGTATATGGTGTTTGACCCTGAGCAACTCGGTGGCCGCGAGGCTTGCGATAGCATTGTCGAAGGCATTCAGTCTCATCTTGGCGCCACAACGCCTGCCGAGCCGGGGCGCAAAGTGCGCTGGCCAGGTGAGTCGACCGCTGAACAGCGATATGGAGAGAGGTTGATTGTTATCGATGACATGCTATGGCGCTCTGTTTGCGAGCTGGCGGGTGGTTAGTTAAAGGCGTTTTAATCCTCAACAGGTTTACAGGGCATGGCTGCTACTTTGGTTTAAATTATGATAGTTCTGCTTGCACCCCGCTAGGAGGATACTTATATTTTAGGTTGTATGATGTATGACATAAGGTTGTTGGCTAACTCGTGATGTCTGCTTATTCAGTGGTCAATACATTTTAAAGAGGGCGCAAAGTGACGTTTTCAAGACAAGAAGTAACAACAGCCATCGGCGATGGTTTGCTATCGTTTCCGATTACCGATTTCGATAGTCAAGGTCGTTTCGATGAAGCGAGCTATCGCAAGCGACTTGAGTGGTTCATCAGCCACGAGATTTCGGCGGTCTTCGTCGCGGGTGGCACGGGGGAGTTTTTTAACTTGTCACTTGATGAGTATCGCAAGATTGTTCGCGTCGCTGTCGAAGTAATTGACGGTCGCTTACCCGTCATTGCCAGCGCTGGATTAAGTGTTGAAGCCGGCACGGCCTTTGCACAAGCGGCCGAAGAAGCGGGCGCTGACGGAATTCTACTGATGCCGCCATACCTTACCGAGTGTCCGCAGGATGGCTTGGTGGAGTATGCCCGCCAGATTTGTGATGCCACGTCCGTCAACGTGATTTATTACAACCGCGGTAATGGCATCTTGAATGCTCATTCTGTTCAGCAGCTCGCCGACCAGTGTCCTAACTTGGTGGGGCTAAAAGATGGCAAAGGCGATATTCAGGCGCTCAACAAAATCGTCAAAACCGTCGGAGACCGGTTGGTCTATATCGGCGGTGTGCCCACAGCTGAAATTTTTGCCGAGGCCTATGTATCCATTGGTGTGAATACCTACTCTTCGGCCGTGTTCAATTTCGTGCCGGAAATGGCGGTGAAATTCTATAAGGAGTTGCGTAAAGGAAATAAAGAGGCTGTTAAACAGATCACTAACGACTTTTTTATTCCTTTCGTGGATCTCAGGGATCGTAAGGCTGGCTACGCCGTTAGCCTGATCAAAGCAGGCGCTGACATTGTTGGCCGTCCTGCGGGGAGTGTTCGTGCGCCACTTGTAATGCCAACCGAGGAGGAGTGCCAAGCGCTTAAAAAGCTGATTGATCGTGTTAAGTCGTCATAAATGACTGAGTAGTACGCCACTCACCACTCAATAAGCCATAACAATTTAACAACGAGCGAAAGAGGTGAATGTATGATCATCACTAAAAAAATAATGACAAGTGTCGGATCCGCAGCGCTGATGGCAACGTTGAACATCAGCTCTGGTGTGGCAATGGCCCAGGATGGCCCGTTGCGCGGTAATATTCGCGTGGTCATCGGCTCAACGTCCACCGGTGGCGACACTTATCAAAACTCTGCCATTGTCGTGGATCAATTAGCTGAAAAGCTGGATCTAAACATGAAGGTGGATGCCGTGGGCGCAAGTTCTGCTTTTCGCACCCTCGACCGGGACTCGCGCGGCAATACCCTGATGATCTTCCACGATCAGTCCTATCTTGGCCATCTGTATGGGGTTGAGGGCTATGACGATATTTTCGATAAATATACCGTTGGGCCGACCCTTGCTATCAACCCTGGCAATGCCTATCTGGTGCCGAAAAACTCGCCTTACGAAACTCTTGACGACGTCATCGCTGCAGTAGGCAATGGCGAGACCGTACGCGTGGCGATCCAGCCGGGCGGCGTCTCTGAGATTGGGTTTAGTGCCCTGAAAAATGCCATCGCTATTGAGCATCCCGGGCAGGAAGATAACCTAGTCGCTGTTAATACAGGGTCTCAATCCGACAAAAATCAGCAACTGTTTGACGGTCAAGCCGACGTGATTAACGGCTCCGTGCAGGCCAACGAGCAGTACACACGCTTGCCTGAAGATGATCAAAAAGCGATGCGCTTTGTCTGGTTGACGGCGCGTCAAGATACCATTGAACAAGCGCCGGAAGAGGGGCTTGGGCAGACGTCTCGTGAGCAGTTGCTTGAGTATGTAGAACCGAACGTGCATGTCACCATGGGAGACGACGAGAGCTTCACGTTCGATAAAGAGTTCTTCTTCCTCTACAACAAAGACATGGACCCGGCGATTGTTGAGCAAATCGATGAGGCGCTAGCGGAGATCTACGCAGAGGGAGAAATACAGGAAATTCAAAAGAACGCCTTCTTCATCCCCAACTTCAAGCCCTCTGATGAAGCCTCTGAGTATCTCGCCGATAAAATGGCCCGCTACGAAGAAATCATTAGCAACATCCAGTAAAGGGTATGGCACTCGCTGCGTGGGCGGCGGGTGCCTCACCTCTGCGTGAGCCGCTATAGAACAATGGTAAGCAGGATACCCTGTTGCTTTTGCCCGGAGCCGTTATGGAATCAGGTCTGTCAAGTCTGCTCAGTGTCTCAATCGATTTCGAGACCTCCCACCTGTTTTTTCCGAGGATTATTCACTGGATCATGGCGGGACTCTTTGTCTTAATTTTAATGACAAAGGTAGCTCCCTTTATGGCAGCAGTGAAACGAGGAGAGCGCACACTGCCCATTGTTGGTGAGGCTAGGGATAACTTCCGTTTCTTCGGAACCCTCGTCTTAATCGTGGCGTATTTTTATTTTATGGCAGTGGTGGGTGACATGTTCCCCTACACGGGCTACGGCTTCCTAATGGTTTCGATGGCTTTCGTGCTCCTCATGTCACTGCTCTATTTGCATGACTGGTCAAAAAAGGCCCTTACCATTGTGGTGGTCAATGCCATCGTTGCTCCTAGTCTGGCCTGGTTCGTTCTCGCCAAGCTGTTCACCATCACCTTACCGTGACCGAAGCGAGTGCCACCATGGAATTTCTCTCCCTTCTCGATATAACGTTTTTTTTACTCGCTGGACTTGGTGCCCTGGTCGGCATCATCTTCGGCGCTATACCCGGTATGACCGCTACCATGGCGGTGGCTGTTTGCCTGCCGCTGACCTATGCGCTTGGGTTGCACCATGGCCTAGCGCTCTTGCTCGGCCTCTATGTGGGGGGGATCTCAGGCGGCATGGTTCCGGCGGTGCTTCTCAATATTCCCGGCACGCCGTCTTCAATCACTACCACCTTTGATGGCTACCCTATGGCTCAAAAGGGTGAGGGTGAGAAAGCGCTGAAGATATGTGTCATCGCTTCTGTCATCGGGGGGCTTATCAGCGCCGCAATACTTTTCTTGTTTGCGCCGCTGTTGGCAGATTTCTCGATCAAGTTCTCCTACGTGGAGAAATTTTTGATCATTTTGTTGGCGCTGAGTGTCATTGCTTCGCTCTCTACCAGCATGCTGGTTGGCATCTTTAGTGGCGTTATCGGCATCTGGCTGAGCTTGATCGGGGACTACAGCATCTCGGATGGCGGTAATGGCAAGACCCGTTTGATGTTCGATTTCATGGAGCCCTACTTATTTGAAGGGTTTTCGCTATTGCCGGTGCTGATCGGTGTCTTTGGTATTTCCACGATTCTGCTCGAGGCGGAAAAGGGAGCGAAGAGCGGGTTGGTCAGCGAACGCATCAAAATCAGTAAAGGAGGAGGCTTTTCACTTTCGGTCTTTAAGGGCCGCCTGACTAACCTGGTGCGTTCGTCCTTCATCGGTACCTTTGTGGGCATGCTACCTGGGGTCGGTGGTAGTGCAGCCTCTGTGCTGGCTTATACCCAAGAGAAAAACTTGACGCGAGATTCGTCACAAATGGGCAAAGGGGCGCCCCAGGGTCTTATCGCCTCGGAGTCAGCCAACAATGCGTTGACCGGTGGTGCACTGATTCCATTGCTATCGCTGGGTATTCCTGGTGACTCAACCACCGCTGTTCTGATTGGTGCGTTCACGCTGCAGGGCATCCAGGTGGGGCCGCTATTCATCCCAGAAAATCCCGAGACTTGGTACGTCATGATGACTGCATTGGTCTTTGCCAACATCGTGATGTTCTTCTTAATGTTTTATGCCATTAAGTACATCGCCAAAGTGGTGATGGTGCCGAAGCATATTCTTTTTCCCATCATTGTGATGATGTGTGTAGTGGGTGCTTATGCCATCAACTACGGGATTATGTTCGACGTCTGGACGCTGCTTATTTTCGGCATTTTAGGCTATCTGGTGCAGAAGATTGGCCTGGAGGTCGCCCCGCTCATTATTGGCTTCATCTTGGGGGGGCAAGCCGAGGTCTACTTCGTCAAGAGCCTGGAATCGTTCGGTACTTACTCGATCTTTTTCACCAAAAGCCCCATTGCCATGGTGCTGTGGGGATTGATTATTGCCTCGTTAATGTTCGCGATCGTGATGGGCTTTAATTCCCGCGCCAGACAAAAAATGGAACTGACCCAGGTAACTGGCAGCACACACACCGCCTCAGGAAAGGGTCATGACACAAACTAATACTCGCATTATTCGCGTACACCCCAACGATAATGTCGCCATTGTGGTCGAGCAGGGGGGACTTGCTGAAAGCACCGTTATTGAGGGTGGCATCACCACTACGATGGCTATCCCTCAGGGCCACAAGGTGGCATTGACTGAACTGGCCGAGGGTGACCAAGTCGTTCGCTATGGCGAGGTCATCGGTACAGCGCTGGCGGCCATTGCCTGTGGCAGTCACGTGAATGAGACGAATGTGCGCCTTCC
The DNA here is from genome assembly GCF_029854215.1 of Halomonas alkaliantarctica. Classification (NCBI taxonomy): domain Bacteria; kingdom Pseudomonadati; phylum Pseudomonadota; class Gammaproteobacteria; order Oceanospirillales; family Halomonadaceae; genus Vreelandella; species Vreelandella neptunia. Next base: position 977,291 of record NZ_CP122961.1, read on the forward strand.
TACCGCGCCTGCTCTCGATGAATTGTCGTTGGCCTCGCGCGAGGTGCCTGCAATGGTGCCTCTGGAAGGGTACACCTTTGAAGGCTTCCGCAATCCGGATGGCAGTGTGGGTACCAAAAACGTGCTGGGTATCACCACCAGCGTGCAATGCGTCGCCGGTACCGTTGATTTCGTGGTGCAGCGGATCAAGCGCGAACTGCTGCCACGCTTTCCTAATGTCGACGATGTAGTGGGGCTCAATCATGCTTACGGGTGCGGTGTCGCGATCAATGCGCCCTCAGCTATTGTGCCGATTCGGACGCTTAAAAATATTGCCCTGAACCCTAATTTCGGCAACGAGATAATGATCATCGGCTTGGGCTGCGAGAAGTTGCAACCTTCCACTCTGCTTTCTGATCGGCCAGTGAGAATTTACGAAAACACCGAAGCAGCAGACCCCAATGCCAATGTGCTGAGCCTTCAGGATTACTCCTTCCAGGGCTTTGGCGAAATGGTCGAGGGTATCCTGGCCATGGCCGAACGCCACTTAGAACGACTCAATCGACGTCAACGCGAAACCTGCCCAGCGTCCGAGCTGGTCGTCGGTATGCAGTGTGGCGGCAGCGATGCTTTTTCCGGAGTAACGGCTAACCCTGCGGTAGGCTTTGCGACCGACTTGATCGTGCGTGCGGGTGGCAGCGTGATGTTCTCAGAAGTTACCGAGGTGCGTGACGCCATCCATCTGCTGACGCCCAGGACAATTGATGAGCAGGTGGGCAGGGCGTTGATCGAGCAGATGGCCTGGTACGACGACTACCTGTCTCAAGGGCAGGCGGATCGCAGTGCTAACCCCTCCCCAGGCAACAAGAAAGGCGGGCTCAGCAATGTGGTTGAGAAGGCGTTGGGGTCGGTAATTAAGTCGGGCAACTCACCCATTGTGGATGTTATTGGCCCCGGTGAGCGGCTGCGCCGAAAAGGGCTGACCTTCGCTGCCACCCCGGCCAGCGATTTTATCTGCGGCACACTGCAACTAGCAGCGGGTATGAACTTGCAGGTGTTTACCACGGGGCGTGGCACGCCATATGGCCTGGCCATGGTGCCTGTACTCAAGGTCTCCTCTAACTCCACGCTGGGCAAACGTTGGCACGACATAATCGATCTGGATGCGGGGCGCATTGCCACAGGCGATGCCAGCATTGAAGAGGTGGGCTGGGAGCTTTTTCATCTCATTCTTGAGGTGGCCAGCGGCCGTCAACAGGCCGCCGCTGATCGTCTAGGGATTCATAACGATTTGGTGTTGTTTAATCCTGCGCCAGTGACTTGATTCCATAAATAATTTTTCAACTTGGGGCAATAATAAGAGAGGCTTACGACCTATGTTTCCAAAGATTAAATCAATGAAAGTGGTTCCAGTCGCTGGCTATGACGGCTTCTTGCTAAATCTCAGCGGCGGTCATGCACCCTGGTTTATTCGCTGTGTCGTTATCCTTGAAGATGATGCGGGCAATCAAGGCGTCGGTGAGATTCCTTCCAGCAGCGGTATTCTTGGGGGATTGGAGCAGTGCCGCGCGCTGGTAGAAGGCTCTCCGATCAATAATATTAAGCACACCCTTAATCAGGTTCGGCTGCAATTGGCGCAGAATGGACGCGAAGAGCGGGGCCCTCAGACGTTTGATTTGCGCGTAGCGGTGCATGTGATCACTGGGATTGAATCCGCCCTATTAGACCTCTTTGGGCAGGCACTGCAACTACCCGTAGTTGACCTGCTCGGCCAGTATGGTCGTCAGCGTGATGAAGTAGAGGCATTGGGCTATCTGTTTTTATTGGGTGACCCTGGCAAGACAGACCTACCATATCCTCAAGCGCAGAACCCTCAGGACACCTGGGACGAAATACGCTACCAAGGGGCGCTGACACCCGAGGCCGTGGCGAGTTTAGCCAAAGCCGCCTATGAGCGATATGGGTTTAAAGACTTCAAGCTAAAGGGTGGTGTATTACGTGGGAATGAGGAGGCCGATTGCATTCGCGCGCTACATGAAGCGTTCCCAGAGGCGCGACTAACGCTTGACCCTAACGGGGCCTGGACGCTTGATGAAGCGGTGCGAGTATTGGAGCCGATCAAACATCTGCTCAGCTACGCCGAAGACCCATGTGGCCAGGAAGAGGGCTACTCCGGGCGTGAGACCATGGCCGAATTTAAGAAGCGCACCGGCCTGCCTACGGCTACCAATATGATTGCGACGGATTTTAAACAGCTGCAGTACGCCGTCCAGCTCACTTCCGTTGATATACCTTTGGCTGACTGTCACTTCTGGACCATGCAAGGTGCGGTAAAAGTGGGTGAGCTTTGCAACGAATGGGGCATGACCTGGGGCTCCCACAGCAATAACCACTTCGATATTTCGCTTGCCATGATGACCCACGTTGCCGCTGCGTGCCCGGGCGACATCACGGCAATCGATACTCACTGGATCTGGCAAGATGGGCAGCGAATCACCAAAAATCCTTTGCTTATCCGCGATGGCAAACTCAAAGTGCCCACTATGCCTGGGTTAGGCGTTGAGTTGGATGAAGAGAAACTCATGGAGGCACACAATCTCTATAAGTCGCTTGATACCACGCAGCGAAATGACGCTATGGCTATGCAGTTCCTGATTCCTGGTTGGGAGTTTGATGCGAAGCGACCTGCACTCGTTCGCTAGAGCGTTCTCTCTCAATCCTTACCGGTTAAGCCTGACGGTATTAACGATTGGGAGATAAGGCCAAGTGATTCGGTGCTCGACTTTGGTCTAGTTTTTACATCTCTCTATTGTAGTACCGGCAAGAACACTCTAAGTTTCAAGTTGTATGATGTATGACATATATGTAGCCAAGTTTGCCGATAGGTTTTAAACCAAGGAGTACACACAATGTACAAAAATAAGAAATCCATCATGACGCTGGCCAGTGTTATCGCCCTAACCTCGCTGTCTGGAGCGGTGCTCGCTGATTACCCAGAGCGCGATATTCGCGTAATTGTGCCTTGGGGAGCTGGTGGTGGTACCGATGGCATCGTTCGTAAGCTGACCAGCATTGCTGAAGATAGCCTTGATGTTTCCATGTATGCAGAAAACATCGAGGGGGGGGTTAGCGCCACCGGTATTGGCCAGCTTATGAGTGCCCGCCCCGACGGCTATACCATTGGCGCGTTAACCTACGACAGCCTGGTAACAGTGCCCTGGCAGGCCATGCTGCCCAGTTACGATATCGATAAGTTGAAGCTGATTGCACGGGTAACAAGCGAACCTGATGCAATCGTCGTTGACGCCAATTCCGACTATCAAACGATTCATGACCTTATCGAGGCGGCTAAGGCTGATCCCGGCGAAATTCGCGTTGCCATTCAGAATCTGGGCGGGCGTGTCCATCTGGCGATCCTACAGCTTCAGGAGTTGACGGGCACGGAGTTCCGGATCGTCTCTTATCCCGGTGGTGCCGCCCCACAAAAAGAAGCCATTCTGTCCGATGAGGTCGATGTGGCTCTCACCAGTCTGGGCGATTTTTCCAATCTCCTGGAAGATGGCACCGTGCGCGGTCTCGTTGAGTTTTCTGATACGCAAAACCCGACGTATCCCGATGTTCCCACCACAGCTGACGAGGGGATCGACCTCCAAATTGGCAGCTTTATTGTCTTCGCCGCCCCAGTAGACACCCCGGAAGACGTTATTAACGTACTGGAAAGCGCTTACAAAACGGCATACGACAGCGAAGAGTTTCAAGAGTGGGTTGCCAACGTCGGGGTAACGCCGAACTGGCTGGGTACCGGTGAGGTGACTACTTGGGCTGATGAAACGGCCGAGTCACTGTTCAGCGAAATGGATGCGCTGGTTGAAGCAGGCGTGATGTCCAAGTAACTCGCAGCTCAAAGAGCGTGGCATCGGTAGCCGGTGCCACGGCTAGCTCAATAAGAGGATTTTGAGTCAATGAACAACGTCGAACGCTTCAGAAGATCGGCAATGCTGTTTCCAGCTTTCTTGCTGGTATTGACCACGATCTATCTGGCGGAAGCCTTAAGCATACGCTCTCAGTTTGGTGGTGACACCATTGTGGGGCCCCGTTTCATGCCCATCCTAATGGCGATCATCATGTATGTGGCGCTTATTGTGGTGATGGTGGGGGAGTGGCGAAAAGAGTCTGAGGTAACCGCTACCGGCTCTTTCCTGCGGCCAATGATGGTGGTATTGGCGACGGCTATTTATATTGCGGTCTTTCGTCCCTTGGGTTACGTGCCTGCCACATTGTGTTTTGCGGCAGCCCTGTTTCTTATTTTTGATTTTGAGAGGAAGCGGCCGGTCTTCTTTGTAATGTATGTCATCGCCGTTACAGCGCTCTTTTATGGATTGTTTGCCGGTATTTTCGGGGTGCGGCTACCCCCCATGTTGGGAGGATTCTGATGGATACCTTTGTCAGTTTCCTGGGTGGTTTTGAAGCATTGCTGAGTTGGGAAGTGCTTGGCTTCATGATTGCTGGTTTCTTAATTGGCACATTTTTCGGTGCGATGCCGGGTCTTACCTCCGTGCTGGCTATTGCGCTGCTATTGCCCATTACTTACACGATTGACGTGGTTCCTGCACTGGTCATGTGTGCGTCAATTTTCATGGCAGGGATGTATTCGGGGAGCATAACGGCCACGACCATCAATATTCCCGGCGCACCCTCCTCAATGATGACTGCCGTGGAAGGCAACGCCCTGATGTTAAAAGGGCACGGCGCCAATGCGCTAGGCCACGCGGCGCTGGGTTCGATGATCGGTGGCTCTATTGGCGCGTTATTGCTGATGGCATTTATGCCGATTGCGGGTGAGTTGGCGTTGTTGATCCGCACGCCTGGGAAATTCTCCCTTGTTCTCTTCGCTCTGGTGGTCATCATCATTGTCGATAAGGGCGCCATCGCTAAAGGTATTGTCGCTACTACGCTGGGTATTATGCTGGCGACAGTGGGCATCGATGTGCTTCAGCCGATTCCGCGCTTTGAATTTGGAACCGAACTGCTGGTCGAAGGTATTGGTTTAATGCCCGTGGTAATCGGGGCGTTTGCGGTGAGTGAGTTGCTGGTGCAGGCGCAGAACTGGAACCTCTCACTTGAAGGCACTCTTAAGCGAGCGAAAGATTTAAAAATTCGTCGCCGCGACTTCATTCCGCCCTGGTCTGAAATCCGCGAGATCGGATTCTTTGCTTATGTTAAGAGCGCGTTCATTGGCTATTCCATTGGTATTCTGCCGGGTGCGGGTGGATCGATGGCCGCCTTTGTTGCCTATGCTGATGCTAAACGCAGCTCGAAGAAACCCGAGGAGTATGGCCATGGCAGTCGTGAAGGCATAGCAGCTGCTGAATCGGCTAATAACTCTATGTGCGGTGGTGCCTTCGTGCCGATGTTGATGTTCGGCATTCCGGGTGATCCGACGACTGCAATCGTGCTCGGTGTATTGGTGATCAACGGCTTGCAGCCTGGCCCTCGTCTGCTCGAGCAGCAGGCCGACCTTATCGCACCCATGTTTGCCTCTCTATTTGTCAGCGCCTTGATCCTTATCCCGTTGACGCTATATCTGCTTGGGCCTTATTTCATCAAGATTGTCTCGATCCCGCGTGGTCTTCTCTACAGCTCTATTGCCGTCGTAGCGCTCGTTGGAAGCTACGTAGCCACTTACTCGACTTTCCAGATGTTTCTAGCGTTGATCTTTGGTGTGCTGGCTTTCTTCCTACGCAAACATAACTACTCGGTAGTGGCTATGCTGTTGGGCTTTATCCTCGGGCCGGACCTAGAGCAGTACTTGAGGCGTTCCTTGTCGTTCAATGACGGTAACCCGATCGTCTTTCTAACGAGTCTGGACAGTCTGGCGTTTATAGCGTTAACCGTCGTTTTCGCCTATCTGATTCTGCGCAAGAAGCCGAAGCTTGACGCCATTCCCTAGCAACAAGATTGGTTTCTGTTACTTGATCTGCGCCTCCAGTATTGCTCATCACAAGGCGCTGGAGGCGTTCTTCTCTGCTATTAGGATGTCAACATGACAACAAAAACTCACCCATTACCGCGTACTGGGGGGAAAGTGCTGGTTGACCAACTCCTCATACACGGCGCTGATAGTGGCTATTGCGTACCTGGGGAGAGCTACCTGGAGGTGCTTGATGCCCTTTATGATCAGCGTGAACATTTCACGCTCTACAATGCGCGCCATGAGGCCGGAGCGGCGAATATGGCCGAGGCCTATGGAAAGCTGACGGGGCGCCCCGGTATTTGCTTGGTGACACGGGGGCCAGGGGCCTGCCATGCCGCTATTGGTGTGCATATTGCCCAACAGGATTCGACGCCCATGATTCTGTTAGTCGGTCAGGTCGACCGTGGCTCTATGGATCGAGAGGCGTTTCAGGAGATTGACTACCGGGTAATGTTCGGCGGTATAGCCAAGTGGGTTGCGCAGATCGAGGATGCTCGCCGAATTCCCGAATACATGGCGCGCGCCTTTCGGGTCGCCACCTCAGGCCGACCTGGCCCGGTAGTGCTGGCACTTCCCGAAGACATGCTGACCGATATCGTAGAAGTCGAAGATGCTGCACCCTATACACCGTCGCGGCCCAGTGTTGCCGCAGAAGAAGTTGAGAAAATAGCTGCCATGGTGGCGCGAGCCGAGCGCCCCATGATGTTGGTAGGGGGTTCAGGCTGGACGGATGAAGCCTGTGCACAAATACGCACCTTCGCCGAAGCCAACGGCATTCCGGTAGCCTGTTCCTTTCGGCGCCAGGATATTCTGGATAATGCCTCAGAATGCTATGTGGGCGATTTTGGTACTGCCGTGGTGCCCTCACTTATTAAGCGTTTGGCCGAAGCAGACCTGCTCTTGGTGATAGGCGCCCGGCTCGGCGAGATGACCACCCGAACCTACACCACGCTGACGTCCCCGAACCCCAGCCAGACACTGATACACGTGCATATCGACCCGGATGAGATAGGCCGTGTGTATAGTCCGACGCTGGGTGTTGTTTCGGCACCAGGTAAGCTGGCCGCCGCGTTAGCAACTCACGATTGGGGGCAGCGCAGCCGCTGGAGTGATTGGTGCAAAACGCTTCGTGATGAGTACCTAGCCGATACGCTCCCCCCACCGCACGATTACCCGCTCGATATGGGCACGGCGATGAATGAATTGCGCGATAGCTTGCCCAAGGATTGTATCGTTACTCTGGACGCCGGGAATCACACCGGGTGGGCGCAGCGCTTTTTGGCCTACCAGCGGCCTGGCCGGATTATTGGCTCCACCTGCGGTGCGATGGGGTATTCGGTTCCTGCCGCCGTGGCGGCTTCTTTACGCGAGCCTGATAAGTGTGTGCTGGCATTTGTTGGCGATGGTGGCTTTATGATGAGCGGTGTTGAGATCGCCACCGCCGTTCAGCATGGCGGGCGGCCCATCGTGCTGCTATTCAATAACGGTACTTACGGCACGATTCGCATGCATCAGGAGCGTGAACATCCCAACCGCGTCTCGGGAACCGACCTGGTGAATCCAGACTTCGGTCAACTGGCAGAAGGGCTGGGCGCGCATTTCGAGCGCGTCAGCGATACGGGCAGTTTCAAGCCCGCATTAGAGCGGGCCATGGCCTCGGGCCGCCCGGCCGTGATCGAACTCGTCACCGACCCGGAGCGGATTTCGACGCGCACCACCGTTACGGCACTACGTTCAGCGAAAGCCAGTTCATGAAGAGACCCATTAATTAAGAGGTCAGTCTTTAAAGAAGGGGGCGGGGACGACAATCTTATTCTCCTGACTGATGAGATAACCCGCCTCACCGCTTTTCTTGAGATAGGCGGCCCACTCCGGATCGCTCTGCATGGCCGCGCGCCGTTGGCTACGGTCAGCTGCGTCCTTGAACACCCAGATATGCACATACGAATTCACATTGCCGGTCTCAACCGGTCCATAAAGCAGTGGTTCACCTAGGTGGCGTTTCTGAATTGGCCAGCCGTGCTCTTCATAGAGCGCCATTTGCTTCTTCAGCGTGCCAGGAATGCAGGTATAAGTACGGTGGTCATACAGCATGTTGATACTCCTTGGATGTAATAGCTTGGATTTATTAGCGTCGTGATTAATTAGTTAACAAAAGCTGGCTTTTGATGCTGTATTACATCATACAGCATTGCAATAAAAAAATGCTGCCCTGGAAGTTTGCTCAATGATTCAGGCCATAATAAATTTCTTCATCGAAAGATAGGGAGTATCGTTATTGATGACATGTTGTAGGGTTCTGTTTGTGAGCTCGCTGGTGAGCCGTAACAGGATGCTTATTCAACCGCAAAAGCAACGGTTGCAAGATGGTATGGTATAGCGCCTTCTTCTCATGAGCGAGGAGGAACATTCACTCATATAACGTTTAATGGTACTTATGAGATCTAGGTTGTACGATATAATACAACTTGGACATTATTGAAGGATTGCTTTCATGGCCAAACCTAGCGCAAAGGCTTCTCCCCTAAAACCGCTTCAAGTAAGCAAAGTGACGCAGCAAGGAAGCTTGTCCGTTCACGTGGCCGACCAGTTGGAAGCTTTGATCACCCAGGGAAAAGTCGCCGTGGGGGAGAAACTGCCCACTGAGAACAGCCTTTGTGACTCCTTTGGCGTTAGCCGCACGGTGATTCGCGAGGCGATTACGCATCTTAAATCCCTAGGTCTGGTAGAGACCCGGCGTGGCGTAGGCACCTCTGTGCTGCGCTCTTCTACGGTAGAGGCGCGGCCTGCAGAGCGCATAAACCCCACTACCGTAGAAGATATCTTGCACCTGCTGGAACTGCGGCTAACCTTAGAGCCAGCGGCGGCTGAACTGGCTGCTTTACGCTATGACGATGAAGATCGACAGCGACTCGAGGCGCAGCACATTGCCTTTAGCAATGCATATACTGCAAAAACTCAAGCTCGCGAAGAGGATTATCTTTTTCACTTTGCGATTGCCACGGCGACCAAAAATCCCTTTTTCCAATCTTTTTACAAGCAGTGGAGCCAGAGCGTGATTCCCCGTGCAAAGCTGCTGAGTATTGATATTAACCCGATCTCTTCTGAACGCTATTTAGAGCGAGTTCAGGAAGAGCACAGCTATATTCTCGAAGCTATTCTTTCCCGCGATGCGCAGGCTGCCCGCGAAACAATGTTTCAGCACCTTAACCGGGCTCGCAACACTTACGCCCAGTATCGAGACCAGTGAAATCACTGACAATATAAGGAGCGACCTATGACGATTCGAGGCGAAATGCTGATCGGTCAACAAGCAGTAACCGGTACCCAAGCCAAGATCCAAGCGGTTAACCCCGCTACAGGCGAAAAGCTTGAACCTACCTATGTCGGGGGCAGCAGGGCACATGTTGAGCAAGCCTGTGAGCTGGCTGAAACCGCCTACGGCGTCTACCGCGAAACATCGCTCGAAGAGCGCGCTACGTTTTTGGAAACCATCGCCAGTGAAATAGAAGCCATCGGCAGTGAGCTTATTGAGCGCGCCATGGCTGAAACGGGCCTGCCTCAAGCACGTATTGAGGGCGAGCGGGGCAGAACTTGCGGGCAACTGCGGTTGTTCGCTTCAGTCGTACGTGCCGGTGAGTGGCTCGATGTTCGCATTGACCCAGCCATGCCGGATCGCCAGCCGCTGCCCCGTGCCGATCTGCGTCAGCGCCATATCGCCCTGGGGCCTGTTGCTGTATTCGGCGCCAGCAACTTTCCTTTGGCGTTCTCAGTCGCTGGGGGCGATACCGCTTCGGCCTTAGCAGCTGGCTGCCCGGTAGTGGTTAAAGGCCACTCAGCGCACCCAGGCACCTCAGAGTTGGTAGGACAGGCGATCCAAAAAGCCGTGAAAGCCTGCAACTTACCGGAAGGCGTTTTCTCACTGTTGTTTGGTGCTGGTAACGAAATCGGCCAGGCGCTGGTCGATGATCCGCGTATTCAAGCCGTTGGTTTCACCGGCTCGCGCAGCGGCGGTATGGCGCTAATGAAAACGGCCCAAGCGCGGCCTCAGCCGATACCCGTTTACGCTGAGATGAGCAGCATTAACCCCGTCTTCTTGCTACCGGCAGCGCTAAAAGCGCGCGGTAAAGACTTGGGCGAGGCTTTTGTCGGTTCGCTCAATATGGGCGCGGGCCAGTTCTGCACCAACCCCGGTCTAGTAATCGCCGTAAAAGGCCCGGAGCTGGACGCCTTCATCGAGGCCGCGCGTGTTGCAGTGGAAAACAGCGGTGCGCAGACAATGCTGACGCCGGGTATTCACCGCGCTTATCAAGAGGGCGTAGCCAGCCTTAGCAGTGCCGACAAGGTGCGTGAAATCGCCCGTGGCCAAACCGGTAGTGACTATCAGTGCCAGACAGGCCTGTTTGCTGCCTCCGCAAGCGATTTCCTCGCATCAGAAGCGCTGCAGGCGGAAGTGTTCGGCGCCACCTCGCTGGTTGTTGAGTGCGACGATGCGGCGGAAGTAAAACGTGTTGCTGAACAGCTTGAGGGGCAGCTCACCGCTACGTTGCATATGGACGACGCCGACCTGGATGCCGCTAAAGCACTGCTACCCATCCTAGAGCGTAAAGCAGGCCGTATTCTCGCCAATGGTTGGCCCACCGGTGTTGAGGTTTGTCACGCCATGGTGCACGGCGGACCGTTCCCGGCAACGTCTGATTCCCGCACCACCTCAGTCGGTTCGGCAGCTATTCACCGCTTCTTACGGCCGGTTTGTTACCAGTCCCTGCCTGAAGGCTTGTTGCCCGATGCGCTTAAAGAGGGTAACCCGCTGAAGGTATCGCGGTTAGTCGACGGTAAGCGCGAACTTTAATTAATGGGTTGTTGTGCTAAATAATTGTATTCTTTAGCGGCCTTCGGGCCGCTTTTTTATGCGCTTCGCTTGAGGGCTGATTCAAAAACTGTCTAGACTAATCGGCATGGTTCTAACACTTACTGGGCCAACTTAGCACGTCGGGTCAGGGCAAATACTCACGTGTACACAAGCAACTAATTGGAGAGCATGCCCATGGAGACCCTCGAAGTACTTATTGCCCCGCTGCGCGATGGTCTCTATACCATCATGATGCCGGTCAGTAACTTTATTTGGAGCTACATTCTTGTTTATCTGCTGCTAGGCGCTGGCCTGCTGTTTACCATTATGACTCGGGGTATGCAGTTTCGTCTGTTCAGGCATATGGCCTATGTGACGTTCAGCGCTCGCGGTGCCGGGGATGGCATTAGCGGCTTTCAGGCGTTTGCCACCTCCATGGCGGCAAGGGTCGGCACCGGTAATTTAGCTGGGGTGGCGCTGGCACTGTGGATTGGTGGGCCGGGAGCAATTTTTTGGATGTGGGTCACAGCATTGCTTGGTTTTGCCACGGCGTTTATCGAATCGACCCTGGCCCAGGTCTATAAGCATCGCAACGAGGATGGCGTATTTCGTGGTGGGCCAGCCTACTACATCGAACGCTGCCTGGGGTGGCGCTGGCTCGGTGCGCTGTTTGCGGTGTTTCTGATCATTGCTTACGGCTTAGCGTTTAACGCCGCCCAATCCAATACCATCGCGCAAGGTATGAACGGCGCCTTCGGCATACCCAACTGGCTCACCGGGGTGGTGATTGCCATCTTGGCGGGCGTGGTTATTTATGGCGGCCTCAAATCGGTGGCGCGCACCGCCGAGAAGATTGTCCCGGCAATGGCGATTGCTTATTTACTAGTCGCGCTATGGATCCTGGTAAATAACCTTTCTGCCGTCCCCGATATGCTCTCGCTGATTGTGATGAGTGCCTTTGGCCTTGGCCCTGCGGTGGGTGGTGCTGCCGGCTATGCGATTAAAGCGGCGATGGAAAATGGCGTCAAGCGCGGCCTGTTTTCCAACGAGGCGGGCATGGGTTCAACGCCTAACGCGGCGGCCCAAGCGACGGTCAAACACCCGGCGGCCCAAGGGCTGGTGCAGTCATTCGGTGTGTTCGTCGATACCATTGTGATTTGTAGCTGCACGGCGGTGGTGATTCTGCTCTCCGGCGTTTACGAACGGCTGATGTCGGAGTCTCCGGGAGACAGCATCGAAGGCATTCAGCTTACTCAGGATGCCATGGTTGACCACTTAGGCGGCTTTGGGGAAATCTTTATCGCCTTGGCGATTCTGTTTTTTGCGTTCACCTCCATTTTGGCCAACTTCTCGTTCTCATCGGTGAATATCGAATTCCTGTTCCGCCGCCACGCCAAGAAAGCGGTCAGCGTATTCAAGGTGATTATCATCGCTATGGTGCTGCTGGGTTCCGTCGCTGAACTGAGCGTAGTCTGGGACTTTGCTGACCTGGCCATGGGGCTAATGGCAACCACCAACTTATTCGCCATTTTGATCATGGGGCCAATTGCCGTAGCCGTGCTGAAAGATTATGAGCGCCAGCGCCGTGACGGTATCAAAGAGCCGATATTTGACCCGGCCATTCTTAAACGCCCCGAGCTGGTGGATGCGGATGTGTGGCCGGTGAAAGAAGCAAAAGAAACAGAAGCAAAAGAGGAGTAGGGGGTTAACTGGCTGCTTCAATAAACGCCTTCGCCCTGGGATCCTGCATATAGGCAACGTTGAGCCGGAGCCAGGGCGTTGGTTGATGATCGGCGAAAAACAGATGCCCTGGCGATAGCGTGATTTCCCACCGGTTACTCAACTCGCTCAGAGTTTCGGGCGGAATGGCTGCCGGTGGTTTTGCCCAAACAAACATCCCACCAGCCGGATGGGTATACACCTCCCAACCGGCATTTTTCAGCATCGTTAGCGCCAATGCCATTTGATTGGCGAGCTTGGTGCGCAGCCGTTCGGTAAGTTTTCGGTAGCTGCCGTTTTGCAGCATGGTAGTGATTACCTGCTCGGCGAACCGTGAAGCGGAGATGCTGGTCAACATCTTGATATCTACAAAGCGCTGCACCCAATCCATGGGGGCGGCGACAAAGCCTACCCGTAGCGAAGAGGAGAGGCTTTTCGAAAAGCTGCCTAGGTAGAACACCCGACTTAAACTGTCTAGCGCTGCCAAGCGAGTGGTGGGAGTGTGCTGAAAATCCGCGTAGATATCGTCTTCAATAATCTGAAAATCGTGTTGTTCGGCAAGCTGTAACACTCGGTGAGCCACCGCTGGGGTGAGCGTGCTGCCCGTGGGGTTGTGAAAAACGCTGTTGATGTAGAACAGCTTTGGGCGGTGCTCGGCCAACAACGCCTCCAAGCGCTCAATATCAGGCCCATCGGCTAATCGCGGCACGCCAATCACGCGGATTCGCTGTAAGTGCAGCAGGCCGAACAGATTGTAATAGCCCGGTGATTCCACAAACACCACATCGCCGGGCTCAAGCAGCATCCGCACCAATAAATCCAGCGAATGGCTGCCGCCACCGGTCATCACAATCTGCTGGGCGTCCGCAGTAATCGCCAGTGGGCGTAGGCGTTCCTGGATTAAATCGCGTAAATCCTGCGGCCCTTGCGGGGTACTGTACTCGAAAATTCCCGAACGGCTTTTACGTGCCACTTGGCGGATGGCGTGAGTGAGGTCATCGCCTTCGCGCCAATCACTGGGCAGCCAGCCGCAGCCCAGCTTGAGCGTGTGCTCATTGGCACTGAAAAGCCCCCATAGCCCGTTGGTGACCTCTTCTAATCCGCTCGAAGCTGCTGATTGTGATACCAGTGCTGCTGCGCTATCCGCCACATAAAAACCTAAACCGGGTCGTGAGCGCACTAAGCCAGAAGCCACAAGCCGTTCGTAGGCTTCAATCACCGCATTACGGCTGATGTGGTGGGTGGCGGCTAAGCGACGAATAGAGGGTAAGCGACGACCACCGCCCGCACCGTGCCCGGCAATCCAAGCGCGAATGCCTGCTTCGAGCTGCTGAGCGATGGGCGTTGTGGCGTTCCGATTAACCTCTAGTTTCATAACGTGCCCTATGGCTTTCAACTGTTCACTAAAAAGGCGGAACAGTGTCTGGAAAGTGGAGGTTAAGTGTACCTTACCGCTGGACGGTAAGCGTGCGAGCTTAGTAGCTCAATGACTTACATCTTCAGGATTTCGCCATGAGCTACTCGATTAATCACGCGGTCAATAGACGAAGCGCTGCCTGCTTGGCCTTTGCGCTATGTACGATTACCACGGCGGTTAATTTACAGGCTCCACTTTACGATGCGCTGGCGGCGCGGGATGGTTTGGGCGTTGGTGCCACCAGCATTGCCTTTGCCTGCTATGTGGTGGGCATTATACCGGTGTTGCTGGGGTTAAATGGCTTGGCCGATCGGGTAGGACGCAAGCCATTAATAATGACTGCACTGCTGTTATGCCTCTTGGCGACCGGGATCACCCTGATAGCGCCCGGTTTGCTGGCGCTGGGTGTTGCTCGCTTTCTGCTGGGTATTAGTACGGGGTTAACGTCTGCGGTGGCTCCCGCTTATATGCAGATGTTGTTGGGGGGGCAGGATACCCGTGTGGCGACTAACTACGTAACGGCCAGTACCGCGCTCGGGTTTGGGTTAGGGGCCGCGGTGACGAGCCTGTTTGTTTTCCACACACCAAGCGTATCGCCACCCAGCCTGTGGATTTATTTGGCTACCGCTTCGCTGGCGCTGGTGGGAGTCAAAACACTTAAAGATCGTGCACCGAGCGCCACTAAACGTCCTATGCTGCGTTTGCCCAGCTATCCCCAAGGAACTATCTCCTATGGGTTGGCGATTTTGTTGGCCTGGGCGTTGGTGGGGCTAGTGATTGCGATTCTGCCCTCGGCATTGAGCCAACACGGTTTGTCCGCCTGGAGTGGCTTCGCCACCTTCGGTATCTGCAGCTGCGGGGTGCTGTTTCAGCCTTGGGCGAGAAGGCTTGCGCCGCGCAGCGCTACCCAACTGGGGCTGGTGATTTTGCCGATTGCTTATGGGTTGATCGCCTGGGGCGCTGTTCACGGCAATCTTGTGGCGGTGTTACTGGGCACGGTGGCTGCCAGCAGCGCCTGCTATGGGTTTATCTACCTGGGGGGATTAAGCGGCGTGTTGGCGATTGCGGATACCTCGGCTAGCCAACAAGCCACCCAAGCCAGCGCGGGCTATTTTTTGATGGCCTATCTGGGCTTCAGTATTCCGGTGATCACTACTGGGGTACTCATTGATGCGGTAGGGCATACCTTGGCGTTAGCGCTATTTGGCCTTGCGCTGCTGTTTGGCGTGATCGCCACGTTAGTTCTATTGCGCAAGGCTCGGTAATTTTGACAACCGATCTATGGTTGCTTCTCTACCAAGAGCCCACAGGAGGGCGCGGCCCAGCGTGTATTGGTGGTAAACACTACGTCACATACCACGGGAGAATAGTAGCGGCGCACCTCGTCATCGACGCGTGCCCTGAGTAAATCCTGGCTGGTGACCGAAATGTCGGATGCTTCTGGCAGTACCACATGCACCATCACATACAGCAGGCGCCCAGGGCGAACCATGCGCACGCGCACTTCTTGGGTGTCGATATCTGCCAGGGCACTCGCCACGGCTTGGCGAACGGGCACCGCGATAACTTCTTCTGGAGTTTTGTTGAGCAGCTCCTTCAATGCTTGGGAGGCCATCCGCACCGGCACGCCCAAACATAGCACCACCACAGCAATGACCAACACTGAATCCACGTAGGGCAGAATCGCCTGCCAGCCTAGGCGCTCAAACAGCATCACCAGGCAGAAGGCGGCGAGTACAGCGGCAGAAATGACGCTGTTGACTAACCAGTTGAGTTTGTCTGCCGCTACCAGTGGGCTGCTTACGTGGCGCTGGCTGCGGTGCATCACCCAGGCGGTGAGTGAACAAGCCGCGGTGGCGAATAGCGCGTACAGCACCGCCAAGCCCGCCGCGATCTCACGGCCGCCGGTGAGAAGGGCGGCAATGGCATCGACCAAGGCAAAAATAGACACGCCTAAAATAAGCAGCCCTTTGCACAGGTTCACCAGCGACTCAAAATAGCTATAGCCGAACGGATAAGATTCGCTATCGGGGCGGCTGGCTAACTTGCTCACTTTGATGGTCACCAGGGCAACGCTGAAATAGATCAGATTGAAAAGCCCATCCAACAGGATCGCTTGGGAGTTGGAGGCGAGTGTAGCTACGATGCCTGCACAACCAATCAGCAGCGCCATAAAGGCTGAAAACGCTAAAGTACTCGATTCTGTCTTCACAAAGGTTTCTTCCGGTATACATAGTCAAAATAGCCAATAAGCATAGCAACTTTGTTAGCGAATTATCGCATGCCGGCTCATTACGCACTTTTGGAAAGCATCATAAGTTCTACTAACCTAATGAGGCGTTTGTTTGATTCACGTTAAGCCAAACAGGAGGGTGAGACGATGCCAATGTTAAGCGTAGGAACGGAACAGGGCACGCCGGTTGAGCTTTATTACGAAGTGCGCGGAGCGGGCAAGCCCGTGGTGCTGATCCACGGTTGGCCGCTGAGTGGCCGCTCGTGGGAAAAGCAGGTGCCAGCGTTAGTCGAGGCGGGATACAAGGTGATTACCTATGATCGTCGGGGCTTTGGCGGGTCAACCCAGGCCGATGGCGGCTACGACTACGACACCCTAGCGTCAGACCTCAAGAAACTGATCGAGGCGCTGGATTTGCACGATGCTACCCTGGTGGGCTTTTCCATGGGCGGCGGTGAAGTGGCGCGCTACGTCTCCAGCTACGGCACAAGTCGTGTTAAAAAAGCTGTTTTTGCCGCGGCAGTACCCCCTTACCTGTATAAAGCCGATGATAATCCCGACGGTGGTCTTGATGATGACACCATCAACCAGTTCCTTGAGGGCGTAAAAGACGACCGCATTGCCTTCCTGGAAGAGTTTACCAAAAGCTTTTTTACCGCAGGCGAGCGTAGCGACTTAGTCAGTGAGCCGAACCGCCAGTATCATCGCGATATTGCCGCCTTTGCGTCACCCCAGGCGACCTACGACTGCATCAAGGCGTTTAGCTATACCGATTTCCGTGAAGATCTACCTAGCATCGATATCCCCACGCTAGTCCTCCACGGTGATGCAGATGGCATCGTGCCCTTTGAAGTCAGCGGTAAGCGGGCTCAGGAGCTACTGCCCAATGCGCAAACGCAAGTGATCAAGGGCGGGCCCCATGGTCTCAATGCTACCCATCCTGATGAGTTTAACCAGGCGCTGATTAGCTTTTTGAATGAATAACGTTTGAGGGTAGTTTGAAGGTAACGGCTGCGAACAACAACGCCGCCCTAATGGCGGCGTTGTCGATTTATCAAGGCTCATTAATGTGGTTACCCCTCAACCCACACCTCATCACCCTTAAATTCCACCTTCCAGGTACGTAGCTTAACGTCCTCATCCTCTAAACACTGGCCGTCTTCAAGGCGGAAGTGCTGCTTGTAGATAGGCGAGGCGACGACAGCCGCACCTTTAAGGTCGCCAACGATGCCTCGAGCGATCACGTTAGCATTTGAAAAGGGGTCATGATGATCGAGAGCATAGAGCTCATCGCCCTTTCCTCGCAGCCCGGGCAAGTAGAAAATAGCGACCTGGGCGGGGCCTTCGGCGGTTTCCAGCCAGGCGGCGACGCCGGAGAACGCGACTAGATCTGCTTTTGTACAGACTTTTTGCCACGCCTTACTGTTTGGAACATCCGCCATATCCATCTCTTTTTTCAGTGCCGTTGCGGTCATTGGGTGCCTCTTTTATAGCTATTCAAAAGCGTCAGTGAGAAGTTGTCTGGGCAGGCCTTGGCTGGCCGCGCTCGGAAGTCATGATGATTGACGGATCCGGGCGGTCATCGTTGACGAAGCTGCGGAAGCGCTTGAGTTTCTCTGGGTCGCTGATGGCGTCGGCCCATTCACACTGGTAGGTATCCACCACAGTTTGCATCTGGCGCTCCAACTCGTCGTTGATGCCTAAGCTGTCTTCCAGAATCACCTCTTTGAGGTACTCCAGGCCGCCGTCGAGGTTTTCACGCCATACCGATGTGCGCTGCAAGCGATCGGCGGTGCGCAC
Organism: Halomonas alkaliantarctica; assembly: GCF_029854215.1. Classification (NCBI taxonomy): domain Bacteria; kingdom Pseudomonadati; phylum Pseudomonadota; class Gammaproteobacteria; order Oceanospirillales; family Halomonadaceae; genus Vreelandella; species Vreelandella neptunia. The sequence goes on from NZ_CP122961.1 coordinate 995,265, forward strand.
GTAGAACATCAAGAAGCGGTCAATGGTGCGGTAGAGCTGCTCGTCGTCCAGGTCGGTGGCAAACAGTTCGGCGTGGCGGGGGCGCATGCCGCCGTTACCGCAAACGTAGAGGTTCCAGCCGTTTTCGGTGGCAATAATGCCGATGTCTTTGCTCTGGGCTTCGGCGCACTCGCGGGTGCAGCCGGAAACGCCAAACTTGATCTTGTGGGGCGAGCGCAGACCCTTGTAGCGGTTCTCTAACTGAATCGCCATGCCGACGCTGTCCTGAACGCCGTAGCGACACCAGGTGCTGCCCACGCAGGATTTCACCGTGCGCAGCGATTTACCGTAAGCGTGACCGGTCTCGAAGCCTGCAGCAATCAGCTCTCCCCAGATATCCGGCAGGTCTTCCAGGCGTGCGCCGAACAGGTCGATACGCTGGCCGCCAGTGACCTTGGAGTAGAGGCTGTATTTTTTGGCCACTTCGCCCAGTACGATCAGTTTGTCTGGAGTAATTTCGCCACCGGCAACACGCGGCACCACGGAGTAGGTGCCGTTTTTCTGCATGTTGGCCATAAAGGTGTCGTTGGTGTCCTGCAGGGGGATATGCGCCGCGTCGGTGATCGGCTCATTGAAGCAGGAGGCCAGAATGGACGCCACGGCGGGTTTGCAGATGTCGCAACCCAGGCGGTGAGTGTCGGCGTTGCCGTGTTTTTCGATCAAGTCAGTAAAGGTTTTGATGCCCTCGACGCGCACAATATCGTAAAGCTCCTGGCGGGTATGGGCGAAGTGCTCGCAAATCGATTTATCGACTTCGACACCGCGGGCTTCAAGTTCGTGGTCAACCACGCTTTTGAGCAGCGCTGTGCAGCCGCCGCAGCCGGTGCTGGCTTTGGTGGCCGCTTTGACACCGCCTAGATCTACCGCGCCAGCGTCAATAGTGGCGCAAATGTCGCCTTTGGCGACGTTATGGCAAGAGCAGATGGTGGCGGTTTCCGGTAGCGCTCCAGGGCCGAGGGTGGGAGCTGCGCCGCTGCTTTGGGGCAGGATCAGCGAAGCGGGTTCATCGGGGAGCTCAATACGGTTTGAGTAGTACTGTAGCAGCGTGTCATAAACGCTGTTGTCGCCCACCAGCATCGCGCCGAGCAGCTTTTTACCATCGCTGGAAACCACCAGCTTGCGATACTCCTGCTTGATGGGATCCAGATAGCGGAACATCCGCGCGCCGGGGTTCTGATTACCATGGGCATCACCAATTGAGCCTACGTCAACACCCATTAGCTTAAGCTTGGTGCTCATGTCGGCGCCGCCAAACTGAGTGTCACCGCCGGTCAACGTCGAGAACGCCGCTTTGGCCATTTGGTAACCGGGGGCCACCAAGCCAAAAATACTCTGATTCCACAATGCCACTTCGCCAATCGCTAAAATAGCCGGGTCGCTGGTCAGGCACTGGTTATCCACTACCACGCCGCCGCGTTCACCAATCTCCAGGCCGCAGTCCCGGGCCAACTGGTCGCGGGGACGAATGCCAGCGGAGAACACGATTAGGTCGGTTTCCAGCACCTTGTCGTCTTGGAAGACCATGCGGTGGCGGCTCGCCTTGCCATCCTCAATACGCTGGGTGGCCCGTTCTAGAAGTACCTGTACGCCCAGCGCTTCGATTTTTTCGCGCAGTAGCTCGCCGCCTTCGTTATCCACCTGCATGGGCATTAGACGTGAGGCAAATTCCACCACCGCCGTATCGAGATTTAAACCGCGCAAAGCATTAGCCGCTTCCAAACCCAGCAGGCCGCCACCCACCACCACACCGGTGGTGGCGTTTTCGGCGGCAGCGCGGATATCGTCTAAATCGTCCAGGGTGCGATAGACCAAACACCCTTCCCGGTCGTTGCCGGGAATCGGCGGTACAAAGGGGAAGGAGCCGGTGGCCAGCACCAAGCGGTCGTAGGGGTATCGCCCTTGATCGGTGATTACTTCTTGCTGATCGCGGTCGATCTCAATCACGGCTTCGCTTGTGCGCAGTTCCACACCGCTAACGGCGTAGTAATCTGCTTCGCAAAGGGCTAGCGAATCGGCGTCGCGACCGCTGAAGTATTCAGATAGGTGTACCCGGTCATAGGCGCGGTGGCGCTCTTCGCCAAACACGGTGACCTGATAGCGCTCAAGGGCGCCGTTATCGACGAGCTGCTCGACCAGGTGGTGGCCGACCATGCCGTTACCAATAATAATAAGCTGTTGTTGGGTAGACATTTAAGCCGCCTCCGACGTTGTATGAGAAGAGTGTTTTGAAGAGTCAGGAGTAACTGGAGATACCGCTTCGCGTAGCACCTCGACATCAGCACCACCAAAGAGTAAGGCTTGGCGGTAAGGGTTGAGATCGGTACCCGCGAGCGCTTGCTCGAAGTACCAGGGGCCCTGGCTGGTGTCGCCGTAGAGCACTGCCCCTTCAATCTGGCCGTTGCGTAAGAGCAGGCGGCGGTAGTCGCCGCGCTCAAGGTCGTGGTAATTCAATACATCATGCTCGGCGCTGGCCTCGGTGGGGCCAAAGGCATAGAGCGCTACGCCACTGATTTTGAGTTTGGTGGCGCTGGGGGCATCTGCGTAGCCTTGGGTGGCCGCGCCGCACAGCGTTGCGGCAAGCACCTCTACCTGGCGCCAGATCGGTTCCACCAAGCCATAAGTGGTGCCCTCAAACTGGCAGCACTCTCCCAGCGCTGAGATCGCCGGGTCGCTGGTGGTGAGCCATTCGTCCACCACAATCGCTCGATCCGTGCGCAGATCTGCATGGCAGCCAAGTTCCGCATTAGGGGTAATGCCCGCGGCAACGATCACGCTGGAGGCGTTCAACTGGCGGCCATCGGCAAGATGCACCTTGGCGACCCGGCCCTGTGCGTCGCTTTCTAGCCGTTCTAGCTGGGCACCGGTGATGATGTTCAAGCCGCGTTGCGTTAGGGAGTCTTTGAGCAAGTGCGCAGCGGTCGTATCCAATTGGCGATTCATCAGCTGCTCGCTGCGCTGGAGCACGCAAACGTTGATACCGTTGCCACGCTTACGCAGCCCTTCGGCCGCTTCAAGACCGAGTAGGCCGCCACCAATCACGACAGCATCGCCGCCGCGCTGAGCAATGGCCTCAAGTGCTTCGGCATCTTGCAGGTCGCGAAAGCCGTGTACGCCCTCAAGCTCAATACCCGGAACATCGGGCAGCGCTGGGCGTGAGCCGGTGGCGATGACTACATGGTCGTAATCAAGCGATCGGCCGCTATCGGTGGTCAACGTTTGGCTTGCGCGGTCAAGCGTCTTGACCTTTTCACCGAGTATCAGGTTGATGCCCTGTTCGGCGTACCACGTGGTGTCGCGCAGCGTAAGCGCCTCCTGCTGCATCTCACCGGCCAACAGTGGCGAAAGCAGAATACGGTTATAGGCGGGAGTTGGCTCTGCGCCCACTACCGTGATGCGCTGTGGGCGTATGGGCTGTTTTACCAACGCCTCAATCAGGCGGTGGCTTGCCATACCATTGCCAATGATCACCAGATGGTCGTTGGGCGAGCACCGGGAAGTGGTTTCCATGGGTGGCTCCTCTGTGTCTTTGCGGCTGCTTGAGCACCAAACAAAAAAAACGCCCCTGTTTCGCACCTCTTTGCGAACAATCGCAAAAGCGTGCGTAACAGGGGCGTCGTTGCCCGATAGCGTCTTTTTAAACGCGCGACAACCGCCATTGGCTGTCAGCTGATTAAAAACCTTACTCTGTAATAAGCAAAGAGCTAGCCAATTGGCCGTTTAACATATTTTTTTAAGTAACTTCAGTTGCTTAGATATGGGTGATGGAGAAGCGATAACACGACTCTTAGGATAGGCTGCACAGTGATGGTGCGAAAAGGATGGCGGCGTGCACTTTCACACACCATTTAGCGAGTAGCAGGTGCTAAAACAAGTCTAAAAAGAGCGTTGAGTCGGCATCACTTTATTTTCAAATATCTGTTTATAAAGAGTAAGTTTTAAAAGGGTGGGTTTTAGGCTTGCCTTTTGCAGCTATCTGGACAACAAGTTAGTTAACAAGGGATAAGCGCTCATTGCTTGGCGATGGCAGCGAATAACTCCAAAGCCGTTAGAAAAACAAGTAGCCGAATGTGTAGCTGTTAGAAAATCTTCATTTGTTTGAAGAGATTATTGTAAAGAGTAATGCACCGATGAAGGTGCGCTGTGGCAACGACGTCCAGCCCTCTTCTCTCAATGCGTTTATATAGAGCATTAGAGAAAGGGACTGGGCGTTTTTTTATGCCCGGTATTTATATACGTATATACGGCGTTCAGGTAAGACCCGAGGAGTAGTTATGCGTGGGGCAAAAGCAGGGCAGCAGACCAAAACGACGCAGCAAGCCAAAACCACATGCCCGTACTGTGGCGTTGGCTGTGGCGTGACGGCAACCGTTGAAGCGGGCACGCTGAGCGCTGTCGAGGGCGACCGCGAGCATCCGGCGAACTACGGGCGGCTGTGTGTCAAAGGTTCTGCGCTACACGAAACCTTGGGACATCAAGGGCGGCTGACTCACCCTCGCGTAGATGGTGTTGAGGTCTCCTGGGACATCGCGCTAAGCACTACTGCCGAGCGTTTAAACGCCCTACGCACTGAACATGGCAATGATACAGTTGCAGCGTACCTTTCCGGCCAGCTGCTTACCGAAGACTATTATGTCGCCAATAAGCTGTTTAAAGGCTTTTTGAGCACGCCCCATTTAGATACCAATTCGCGGCTCTGCATGGCCTCAGCGGTGGCCGGGTACAAGCGTGCCTTCGGTGCGGATGCGGTGCCGTGTAACTACGAGGATTTGGAAGAGGCGGAGCTGATCGTGCTGGTGGGTTCCAACCTGGCTTGGAACCACCCGGTGCTCTATCAGCGCATTAAAGTGGCTAAAGAGCGCAATCCGCTGATGCGCTTGGTGGTGATCGACCCGCGGGTCACCGATAGCTGCGAAATCGCCGACCTCTACCTGGGGATTAAGCCAGGCAGCGATGCTTCTCTGTTTAACGGCCTGCTGGCGTGGATGGCGCAGCGCCGCAAGCTCGATACCCTTTACCTTGAGCGCCACACTGAAGGGTTTGACGATGCCCTGGCGGCGGCCCAGCAAACCGCGGGTTCGGTGGCGGAGGTAGCGGCGGCCTGCGATGTCGACCCCGAGCGCCTGGAAACCTTTTATTACTGGTTCGCCAGTCAGTTGCATGTGGTCACCCTCTACTCCCAGGGCGTTAACCAGTCTGCCAGCGGCACCGATAAATGCAACGCGATTATTAACTGCCATTTGGCTGGCGGCAAAATCGGCTTGCCGGGGGCGGGGCCGTTCTCGATTACTGGCCAGCCCAACGCCATGGGTGGCCGCGAAGTGGGGGGGTTAGCCAACCAGCTAGCCGCGCATATGGATTACCACACCCCAGGCGCTCTCGATCTGGTCAGCCGCTTCTGGGCTACCGACAGCCTTACACCAATCCTGCCGGAAGGGCCCGGTTATAAAGCAGTGGAGCTATTTGAAGCTATCGAGCGTGGCGAAATAAAAGCGTTGTGGGTGATGGCCACCAACCCCGCGATTAGTCTGCCAGATGCTGCGCGGGTGCGTGCTGCGCTGGAAAAATGTCCGCTGGTGATTGTTTCCGAGTGCGCTGCCCATACCGACCTGCTGCCTTATGCCGACATTGTGCTGCCTGCCTCGGGGTGGTCGGAAAAAGATGGCACCGTGACTAATTCCGAACGGCGTATTTCTCGCCAGCGGGGCATGCTGCCACCCCCCGGTGAGGCCCGCCACGACTGGTGGATAATGTGCGAAGTGGCGAAACGGTTGGGGTTTGCCGAGGCGTTTAACTACACGCACCCCTGGGAGATTTTCGACGAGCACGCTCGCCTCTCTGGGTTTGAAAACGGACTTGAAAACGGCTTTGATAACATCACGGTGCCCGGCAGCCCGCAGCGGTTGTTTGATATATCGGGTTTGGTGGGCCTGGGCCGGGATGGCTATGACGCCTTAGCACCCATTCAATGGCCGGTCACAAAGGCCGCACCCCATGGCACTGCTCGGCTGTTTGAAGATGGCGAGTTTGCCACCCCAAATGGCCGCGCCAAGCTGCTGGCGATACATCCCCAAGGGCCTGAACAGGCGCTGAGTGCCGCCTACCCGCTGCGTTTGAACACCGGCCGGATTCGTGATCAATGGCACACCATGACCCGCACTGCGCGCTCACCGCGGTTAATGAATCACCGCGCCGAACCCTTTATGGATGTGCACCCAGAGGATGCCCACACCGCCGGTGTAACCGATCAAGGGCTAGCGGTGTTAACCGCCGCGAAAGGCGAATTTCGTGCCCGGGTGCGGGTCTCCAATGCCCAGCGCCGCGGTGAGGTCTTTGTGCCTATCCACTGGACTGACTGCTTCACCCGACAGGCGAGAAGCAGCGCGCTGATCGACAGCATTACCGATCCGCTCTCTGGGCAGCCGGAATCGAAGCACGGCGCCGTGGCGCTGGCGCCGCTTGCTACTGATTGGCAGGCCACCCTATTGGTCGCCGATGGGGCAACGGAATCAACACCTTGGTGCACCAGCGCCTACTGGACACTTATTCCCATGCGCGGCTGCCAGCGCTGGCAGCTTGCCAATACGCAGTCTGTTAATGACTGGTTGGCGCAGCTGAAAACGTGGCTGCCCGGCGACGTATCGGTCATCAGCCAAGACCCCACTAACGGACGGCTGCGCGCCGCCTGCGTGGAGAACGATCAGTTGCGCTGGTGGTTGATGGTCGGCCCGCCCAAAGAGTTGCCAGGGTTGGCGTGGCTGGAAGCACGTTTTAACGAGGCGGCGCTGAGCGATACCCATCGCCGCCGCCTATTAGCCGGCTGTGACGATGGCGCTGCGGATACCGGCCCGGTGGTGTGCAGTTGTCATCAGGTGGGCCAAACCACCATCGTCAATGCGATCCGTGAGGGCGACACCAGCGTAGAAGCGTTGGGCGCCAGACTCGCCTGCGGCACCCAGTGCGGTAGCTGTATTCCCGAATTGAAATCACTTATTGAAGAGGAGCGGCCCAATGCCCACACTAAGCAACCCCTTGCTACAGAAGTGGTTTAACGCCTTTACGCGGTTATCGCATCGCGCGCTAACGCCGTTGGTTCAGCAGGCTGCAGACATACGTTTCCCACTGCGTGGCGAGTGCCGCGCCGGGCAGGTTTACTTGGTCGGCGCAGGCAGCGGCGATGCGGAGCTGTTAACCCTCAAGGCTGCACGCTTACTTATGCAGGCGGAAGCCGTGGTGTATGACCGCTTGGTAGGTGATGACGTGCTGGCGCTGATTCCTAGCGGCAGCGAGCGCTACTACGTAGGCAAAGCCCGCGGCCATCACAGCGTACCGCAAGCTGAGATCGGCGAGCTGATGGTAAAACTCGCCCGCGAAGGTAAATCGGTGGTGCGTCTGAAGGGCGGTGATCCGGCGGTATTCGCGCGGATGGGCGAAGAGCTGGACGCCCTGGCTGCCGCCGAGATCCCTGCTGCCATTGTGCCAGGGATTACCGCGGCCTCAGCCGCTGCTGCTTGTATGGGTATTCCGCTCACTGATCGTGGTCATGCGCAGCAGTTGCGCTTTGTGACTGCCCAGCTCTGCCGCGAAGACGGTACGCCGGATTGGGCGTCGCTGGCGCGTAAGGATGAAACCCTGGTGTTTTATATGGGGCTTTCAAAAGTGAGTGCAATTTGCCACGGCCTGCGCCAGGCAGGCCTGCCGGATGAGTGGCCAATCATGCTGGTGGCTAACGCCAGTCAAAGTGATCAGCAGTCGCTGGTGGGGTCGCTTGCGGATATGCCCGAAAAACTCGCTGCAACACCCTTACCGTCACCTTGCTTAATTGTGGTGGGCAGCGTCGTGCAAAGAGTCGCCACGTCGCCCGCTGCCTTATCCACTGCGTCTCACTGTCACGAAAGCGCTCGCTAACCGATGGCAGCGTTGACCATTTCGCTCGGCCAGCACTCTGATAAAGGGCGCAAGCCCAGCAATCAGGATTTTTATGGCGCTTATCTACCCAGCGAACCCTTGCGCACCACCAAAGGCATTGCGGTCGCGTTGGCAGATGGGATTAGCAGCAGCGAGGTAAGCCGCGAGGCGAGCGAGGCGGCGGTGGGTGGTTTTTTGACAGACTACTTCGCCACCCCGGCCACCTGGGCCGTTAAAACCTCGGCCCAGCGGGTTCTGCAGGCCACCAATGCATGGCTTTACGCCCAAACCCGGCAAAGCCAGTACCGCTACAACCTGGATCGCGGCTATGTGTGTACCCTGAGCGCGATGGTGATTAAATCCACCACTGCGCACCTGTTTCACGTTGGCGATAGTCGTATCTATCTGCTCGCCAGCAATACGCTGGAGCCACTGACCGAGGATCACCGCTTCTGGGCATCCCGGGAAGTCAGTCATTTAAGCCGCGCCATGGGGGCCAGCCAGCACCTGGAGCTGGATTATTCCTCGGTATCGCTGAGCGTGGGCGATGTGTTTGTACTCACTACCGACGGTGTTTATGAGTGGCTAACCGGCGCCGAAATGGCCGCGCTGATTCATGCTAATTGGGGCGATCTTGACGCGGCGGCTGAGGCGCTAGTCGCCGCAGCTATCGATAATGGCAGCGACGATAACCTCACCGTGCAAATTGTGCGCATTGACACCCTGCCTGAGCGCCACGCTAATGAACTCTACGCGGCGCTGAGCACGCTGCCATCACCGTCTGAACTGCGCCCAGGGAGTGAGCTGGACGACTACCGTATTGTGCGTCAACTTCATGCCAGCAGTCGCAGCCATGTTTACCTCGCGGAAGAGGTAGCGAGTGGCGAGAAGGTGGCATTAAAAACTCTCTCAACCGAGTTAAGCCAAGATCCCGCGAGTATCGAGCGATTTGTGCGCGAAGAGTGGATTGCACGGCGTATCGATAATCAACACGTGCTTAAAGCCCCCGCCCAAGAGCGCCCGCGCCACTATCTTTATACCGTGCTGGCGTATATAGAAGGGCAAACCCTGACCCAATGGATGCACGACCACCCCAACGCTGAATTAGCTAGCGTACGCCCCATCGTCGAGCAGATTGCTAAAGGGCTGCGCGCCTTTCATCGCCTGGAAATGCTGCATCAAGATTTGCGCCCCGACAACGTCATGATCGATAGCCACGGCACGGTAAAGCTGATTGATTTTGGCGCTGCCAAGGTGGCGGGCATTGCCGAAGAGGTCAATGCGGCTAGCGACGATATTCTAGGCACCGCCCAGTACACCGCGCCGGAATATTTTCTGGGTGAAGGTGGCACGCCCCGTTCGGATCAGTACTCGCTGGCGGTGATCACCTACCAGATGCTAACCGGCACGTTGCCCTATGGCACCGAGGTGGCCAAAACCCGCACTCGGGCAGCGCAGCATAAGCTTGCCTACCAATCGGCGCTTAGCGAGAACCGTGAACTGCCTGCCTGGGTAGATGGGGTGCTCCAAAAGGCACTTCATCCCAATCCCCACAAACGTTTTCCGGCTCTTTCGGAGTTTATTTTCGAGCTACGCACGCCCAGTCAAGAAATGCTGAAACGTGCTCAATTACCGCTACTAGAGCGCGACCCGGTGCTGTTCTGGAAGGGAGTGTCGCTAGTGTTAGCGGTAGTGGTTATCGCTCTGTTATTGCGTTGATAGCACTACTGTTGAACAAAGAGCAATAAACAGTGGGGTTGAAGTGGGGCGCACTCCACCCCATGTTAGTTAACACGCTATCAATAGAAAAGGATGTTAATGATGCAAGATGTAATGCCTAACCCCGGTTTCGGCACCTTTCGCCTGGAAGGCGATACGCTCAAGCAGAGCATTCATGCGGCGCTTGAAGCGGGGTATCGGCACATCGATACGGCGCAGTTTTATGGCAACGAAGCGGACGTCGGCGAGGCTATTCGTGACAGTGACGTGCACCGCAGCGATATTTTCCTCACCACCAAAGTTTGGTTTGACAACCTTGAGCCCGCAAGGCTCAAGGCCAGCGTAGACGAAAGTCTCCAGAAACTGGGCACAGGATACGTCGACCTGTTGTTGATTCACTGGCCATCGCCAGAGAATGAAGTGCCCATGTCCGATTATTTGACAGCTCTAAAGGAAGTCAAAGCGGAAGGTAAAGCGTGCCACATCGGTATTTCTAACTTTACCTGCAACCAGGTTGACGAGGCGGTTAGTATCCTGGGTAAAGGTGAAATTCTGACCAATCAGATCGAGGTTCATCCCTTCCTGCAGAACCGTAAGCTAGCTGAGCACTGCGAGCACCAGGGTATTCAAGTAACGGCATTTATGCCGCTGGCCGTGGGTAAGGTTATGGACGACCCGACTCTGAAGCAGATTGCCGACGCACATAACGCCACGCCTGCGCAAATTACCCTTGCTTGGGTTGAACAGCGCAATATGATTACGATTCCTTCATCGACCAAAGCGCGTAATATTCAAAGCAACATTGCCGCCTTTGATATCATGCTAAACGACAGTGATATGGCTGAGATTGCCATGTTGGATCGTCAGGAGCGTATTGCTAACCCCGACTTTGCTCCCCACTGGGATGAGTAAGGGGGACTAATAAGCAGGGCTTGAAACGCTAAGCGATGAACGCTAATAGATGAACTTCAATTGATAGTATGTGTCGTAGTGGATGCCTGCCCAGGCAGGCATCTTTAAAAAAGAACGGAGAAAACGATGAAACAGCGCAAGATAAAAGACAACGCGTTAAAAGCGCAGCTGCGAACGCCGATGTTTAAAATGCAGCAGCAAACCCCGAAAAAAGGTAAAGGCAGCTACTCTCGTAAAGGGCGTATCACCAAGCAAGAAGCTAACTTCGTAAATAAGCAGGGCTATAGCCAAGCCGCTTGAAACACGTTTTTGTGTTCGACGGCTTGGCTATAGCTCTGTCATTGCGTTCTACAGCCTGACTTCAATTAATAAAACGCCCCGGCCACTTCCTGTGACCGGGGCGTTGGCTATGCCAAACTACTCCCGCAATGTGGACATTTTTCGTAGGCGTCGCGGGTTTCAGCCTGATGGCGTTGGTTGCGCTGACTTGGTTCCTCTACGCCATGAATAGACACCAACTGGCCTTGCTCCCAGCGTAAGCCGATATCTTTTAACAGGTGCGGGTCATGAAAGCGCGGGTCTTCGTAAAAGCGCCGCTGGGTGCGTGAGTGCTTTAAAGCGTTGAGTAACTTGCGAGTAATGGTTTCAATTGCCATGGGGTCGATCTCCTGGGTTAGGAGGCCGGGCAACATCGCGATCAGGGAGTATCAAAGAACGATAAAACACTTTGCCGCGACACTTGCCGCGGCCAATTTCTCTCTATAACTCTGGCACGCGACAACAATAAGCCGATACCGCATTATTAATAATGCGGTGCAGCTTATTCATTCGGGTCGCGGAGCTTTGCCAGTGCATGATGAGGTCTCTGAAATTCTTACTGTAAGAACATCTCGTTAATCAAACAGCTGCCTTTTCAAAGCAGCTCTTATCTTTTAACCCATGCTTATATGAGCGTCAACCTATTCGGCGACTTGTTGTAAGTGGGAAGTGTGGCAAGGCTCCATGCGATACCCTGACTGATAAACGCTGCGTAGTCGCAGGCCATGACGACCATCCAACTCTAGCTTACGGCGTAGGCGGCTAACGTGGGTGTCCACGGTACGCGTCGATACATCTCCTTTGATACCCCACACCAGCTCTAGTAAGTGCGCACGGGTAATGAGCTCACCAATTTTTGAGAAGAAGAGAGTGGCTAACCGATACTCCCGCTCTGTTAAATCAATGGCGTTGCCCTCGACGCTGATATAGTGCTCCTCGGTATGCAGGGTAAATGTTTCGGGGCAAGCAGGTGCTGGACGGGACGTTGCATACCCAGAGCGTCTGCCTAACGCACTCACTCTGGCAAGTAGTTCACTGGGGCGGAGAGGCTTGGCGAGAAAGTCGTCGGCACCCTGTTCGAGAGCTTTGACAACGTCGTCTTCACCCTGGCTGGCGGTAATAAACAGAATTGGGCCTTGCCAACTCTCATGGTTGCGCAAGTGGGCAACAACATCCATGCCATCGCTGTCAGGAAGGCGCCAATCGATAATCAGCAGGTCAAATGTTTGCTGCTGCGTTGCCCGGCGAAGCTCGCTGGAGCGGCTAAACAGCGAAACCTGGTGTTCTGCCGTTAGTAGGCATTGTTCAATAAAGGTTTGTTGGTCGAGGTCATCTTCAAGTACGCCAATATGCATGGTGGTTTCCCATATTATCGTTTTATAAACGTCACACGCGTAGAAGCGGCAAACTCATACGTTAAGTTTAGTTGATGATGATGCGTTGACACAAAGGTTCACAGTTTATCCGCAGACGGCCGATATATACTCATTGCACTATCAATCGCTAATACTGAGGTGCAGCTTGATGCGTCGTTCTTTGTTTCTTCAAGTCAGGCAGGGCATCGTCGCGATAGGTATTGCCTTGCTGTCGTCCCAGGCTATTGCCTTGGAAGTACCTGCAGGCCCGGTAATATTGGTAGTGAGTGGAAAGGTGGGGCAGACTAATGTGGGTGACGAAGCCCATTTTGATAAAGCGATGTTAGAAAGTTTAGGGCAGCACGAAACGATTACCCGTACGCCCTGGCACGACGGCGTGATTGGCTTCTCTGGCCCCTTGGTGCGAACTATTTTGGAAGCCGTCGATGCCGAGGGGGATGATATTCGTGTGGTAGCGTTGAATGAGTACGCAGCGACAGTGCCCATCAGTGATTTTGAGAATTACGATGTCATTCTTGCCATGACTGCAAACGGTAAAGCGCTGCGAATTCGCGATCAGGGGCCGCTGTTTGTCATTTACCCTTTTGACCAGCACCCTGATCTGCTAAACGAAGAGGTATTTTCGCGCTCTGTGTGGCAGGTGGCACGCATCGATGTCGAATAAAATAATCGGACAATTGCCATGCTGGCCTTATTGAAGTTCTATTTTTCCCGCAGCACCAGGGTCGCTACATTCTCAGCGATCCTTTTTTTTCTTTCAGCGCTAACCACTGGCGGGATTATTTATAGCCGTCAACACGTGCTGGAGAATCGCCTGCTCGAAAACTTGTTATGGGCCGGGTATCAGTTTGATCGAGAGGTGCGCGAATTGCGCCTCTCACTGTTCGAAACGGGTGCTGGGAAAGCTACGGTTGATGACGTATTGATGCGTTTTGAAATTCTCTTCAGCCGACAGTCACTTTTTTTTCAAGGTGAAATCGGAAAAATCGTGGCGAGACTTGAGGCTGTTGGGACGATCTTTCAACAAACTCAAACCCACATTTTAGAAATGGAAATCCTACTCGAAGCGGTATGGAACGACTCTGCTCAGTTAAATAGCGAATTAACGGCTACTCTCCTGCAACAAACGGCTGAGCTACAGCAACTTACCGGTAATATTTTGAACGAAACTAACGCCCATGTTTCCCAGATGCATAGTGAGGAACACCGCGCATTAACGCGTCTCTACGGGTTGGTGCTGTTGCTTATCGTCTTGTTAATGTTTTCAGGCGGTATGCTGGTTCGCGCGCTGATTATAGAAGGGCGCTCCAGCTATAGTAAGGCCCAGGCGTTAGAAACCAAGGGCCAAGAGCTAAATGAGGTAGCCAAACGAGCAGAGAAGGCGAGCCTAGCAAAATCAGAGTTTATGGCGGTGATGAGTCATGAAATTCGTACACCGTTAAATGGCGTAGTGGGCATGGCGGATTTGTTAAGCGAGGAAGTGAAAACAACAAGTGCGAAGACTTATCTAGCCGCCCTTAAGCGCAGTGCTGAGAGTCTGAGAGCTGTAATTAACGATATTCTTGATTACACTAAAATCGAATCTGGGCGCCTTGATCTGGATGTTCAGCCGTTTGATCTCCATCAGTGCATCGACCAGCTTTGTGAAAGCTATACCCTCCGCGAACCGAAGGCAAAGGTCGCCTTTAGTTACACGATCGATCCGGCACTGCCTCGATATGTGTTGGGAGACATCGCGCGTCTACGCCAAGTCATGATGAACTTAATCAATAATGCCTTGAAGTTCACGGAAGAGGGATTCGTTAAGTGCCAGGTAAAGCTTCTTGGGGACGATAATATTTTAGTGGAGGTGCATGATACTGGCTGTGGTATTGCGGAAGCGGATCAAGGGCAGCTCTTCTCGGCTTTCTCGCAAGTGGATACCTCAATGGCGCGTCGTCACGAAGGCACAGGTCTTGGGCTCGCAATTTGTAAACGCTTGGTCGATGCCATGCAGGGTGAAATAGGTGTTAACAGCCAACTGGGGCTAGGTAGTCGGTTCTGGTTCACCGTCAGCCTACCGGAAACCGAACCTTTGGCCATTTATCAAAGCGGTGAACACCCGCCAGCAATGGCCCCCCATCATATTTTGGTGGTAGAAGATAATCCGCTAAATCAAACGGTGGCTCGCGTTATGCTTGAGCGCCTTGGCCAGCAAGTGACGGTTGCAGATAACGGCCAGGAAGCGCTTGAGCAGTTGAAAGCTGAGCATGGTCGTTTTGATTTGGTGTTAATGGATATGCAGATGCCTAAGCTGGATGGCACGGAAACCACGCAACGCTGGCGCGATTATGAAGCTGTGCATCAACTGCCTAAGCTGCCCATCGTGGCAATGACCGCCAATGTGATGCCAGAGCATCGTAAGCGCTGCATGCAAAGTGGCATGGACGATATGATTCATAAGCCTTTTACACGCGATGAGTTACATCAGGTGGTCTGCCGCTATCTTTTAAACGACGACAGTATTGATTTTGTCAGCATTCACGCTATTGCTCCTACTAAAAAACCTGAATCGCTGGGCGATAGCGTTGGGGCAGTTCAAGTGCTCGATCAGCGTATCTGCGAAGAACTGCAAAGCACATTTGAGCCCAAGGCATTGGATACGCTGCTGACCACCTTTTTAACGCGGCTTGGTGAGCGTATCGCTCGCCTGAATACCTACTGGCAGCTAGAGAATCGACAAGCCTTGTGTCAAGAAGCCCATTCACTAAAGGGCGCCGCTTCTTCTCTAGGCTGTGCCGCGATTGCTGAGCAAGCAAGCCAATTGGAGCAAGCAGCGCTAAAAGCCCCACTTAGCGAATTGACGGTCTATCTGGAGCGTTTAGTTGCTCTTGAGGCCATTACTCAGCTGGCTTTGGAGCAAGAGAGTATGCTCGTTTGATGGATTGTTGGTGCGGAAGGTGAGTATTCGTGCATCCAGGTGTTGAAAGCATCGGCGGTTAACGGGTGAGCAATACAGTAGCCTTGTCCAACCGCGCACCCAGCTTCAACAAGTTGGGTGAACTGCGCCTGCGTTTCGATGCCTTCGGCGACTACAGTCAGCCCTAGGCGTTTGCCTAAGTCGATAATCGACTCTGTTATCACCAATGCTTCCTTGTCCCGATCGATCAGTGAGACAAAGCTGCGGTCAATTTTGAGCTCGCTGAAAGGCAACCGGTAGAGCTGTGTCAGAGAGGAGTGACCGGTACCAAAATCATCTAACGCCAATGTACAGCCCCGTTGTCGCAACGCTTTAAGTACGTAACAAGCGTAACCCAAACACTCAACCCCCGCCGTTTCAGTTAATTCCAGGGTAATCTTGCTAAGAACAGCATGATGCTCTTGGGTGAGTTGATCAAATGCTTCGAGTACACCTTCTGCTTGAATAAAGGCCGCCGGTATATTAATCGAAACATTTAAGTCCCATCCTTGTGATAGCCATTGGGCTTGCTGCTTGAGGGCAAGCTCAATAACGGACCATGTGAGTGGAAGCATCAGGCCGTTTTGCTCTGCTAGAGGGATAAAGCTGTCGGGGTATAGCACGCCGCGTTGAGGGTCTTGCCAGCGAACCAGCGCTTCAACGCCAATAACCTGACCGTGTTGGGTGCCTTGCTGGAGGTTTATTTGGGGTTGAAAAGCTAGAAATAGCTGTTGTTCACGTATGGCCTTCGCCAATTCATCGCCCCTAGGCGCTTTGGGCGCTTTTTTTAATGGCCTAAGGAATGTCGTTAGGCCGGTGAGGAGATTGGATTTAGATAGGAAACCTAACATTTTCAAGCCTTTTGCTTCACCTGCTGCAAGAGCATGCGCAGCAGTTTCTTCCGTACAACTGCTAATTAATAAAATTGAAGCGTTTAAGCGTAAATCATACAGATATTCCAGAATATCAAGACTCGTAAACTCACCTAGCCCGATATCAAGCAATATCAGCTCGACATTGAGCAGGTCAGGTTGGCGCACCAGTTCGCCAAAACTGCTTGCCGTCATCACCTGGTAACCGTGCTGGCGTAATAGCATTCTGACCAAGAGTTGGACGTTACAATCATCGTCAATAATTAAAGCATCAGACAGCATACGTGTACCTTTGATGATTACGATGAGCGTCTGTGGTTAGACAAAGCGCTTGTTGAGATGAATAATCATTATATAAGCTGGTAACAACACTTCCTTGGACTCAGCGTAAGCCCAAGGAAGCATAGAAAACTAAGGGAGGTTGCTTAGAACGACTCCCACTCAGGTTGCTGGGGAGTCGCTAGTCTACGTGGAGTCGCAGGCAAGGGCTTATTAGCTGCGGGGGCAAGTGCTGCTTGGCCAAGAGTTGGTTGCTCGTTAGCATTGCTGAGCTTGAAGGCTCCTACTAGTGCACCCAATCGGTCGGCTTGCTCTCTTAGCTCCGCCGCCGCAGCGCTGGACTCTTCCACCATGGAGGCGTTGTGTTGGGTCATGCTATCCAGCTCGTTGACTGCATCGTTGACTTGCCCGATGCCCACACTCTGCTCTTTCGCACCGGCGCTAATTTCGGCAATCACGCCGGCCACACGTTCAATGCTTTTTACCATCTCCTGCATGGTTACGCCGGTTTGTTTCACCTGGTCAACGCCTGCCTTTGTACGGCTTAAGGAGGTATTGATCAAAGTGGCGATGTTTTTAGAGGCATCACTGGAGCGGCTGGCCAATATCCGTACCTCTTGCGCGACCACCGCAAAGCCTCGGCCATGCTCCCCTGCTCGTGCAGCTTCTACCGACGCATTCAGCGCCAGGATATTGGTTTGGAAAGCGATGCTATCAATTAGGCTAACGATGTTGCTGATTTCAGAGGAAGAGTCGTTAATTGTATCCATGGTCTGCTCAACACTGTGCATGGAGTGCAAACCCTGTTGAGCAAGATCGCGGGTTGAAAGTGCCAGTTGATCAGCCTGCTGGGCTGAGTCAGAGGCGTTGCTGACCACTGCCGCGATTTGCTCCATCGACGCAGACGTTTGCTGTAAGTTCGCAGCGGCTTGCTCGGTGCGTGCTGCAAGTTCTTGACTGCCTTTAGCAATTTCACTTGAGGCATGCTGAAGGCTCACTGTACTGCTGCTAACTGACTGAAGTGTATCGTCGATACGTTTAATGAAGGCATTGAACTGTTGTGCCAATTCACCAATTTCATCGCGTCGATTGTTCTCAATCCGCGCGGTTAAATCGCCATCGCCTTCGGTAATCTCTTTAATACGACCGCTGATTTGGCGGATAGCTCGCGACATCATTAGCGGTCCTAGTAGCGCAATTAGTGTGGCTGCAATAAAGATAACTAATGAAATTATAATAGTGGATGTTTGTTGCACTTGAATTCTATTAACTACCGCTGCTTCTGCTTGATAAATGGCCGTCTCAACATTCACTCCTGACACATCATATACATCACGTAGTGCACTAAAATTAGCGAGTGATGAGCCGGATAGAATCGTGAATGCTGCAGCGCTATTGCCGCTTTGATGCAACTCAAATACACGCGTTGCCTCTTCTTGCCAATCGCTATACAGCATTTCAAAGTTGGCTAGTTGCGTGGTTAATTCTGGGTAGTTCTGCATATATTCGGCATAGCGCTGCATGCGATCGTAAGCCTGTTGCGAATTCTCTTCGAATTCGGCGATTAGCTCCGATGCGCGCTCTGTGTCTGGGTCTGCTAACAGGTACTCGATCTCTGCAACCCGAGCTTGGTACAGGTCTCTATCTGCATTGAGTACTGTTGAGCTAGCAGGAATATAATTTTTAATAAACGTGTCTAAGCGATCCTTTACCTTGTTAACGAGCAGCGCATCGGCTATCACAATAGCCAGTAGTGCTAACGCAACGCTTATAAAGGCAAGAGCATACTTAACTTTTATCTGATGAAGGCGGTTCATATCGTCCACTCCTGTAGTGTAAAACAATGAAGGAACCATACCTTTAAAGTATTAGCAGGGGCGACAACTTTGTAACGCTTGTGACGTTTGTTCACGTTCCAGATTTTAATTAGTTGAGTAACAAGTTAATGATTATTTGTAATAAGAATTGTTTATATTTAGATGGCTATTTATAGCCTGCCGCCTGTAGTTGAAACAGCTTCGCATAGTGGCCTCCAACCGCCAGCAGTTCTTCGTGGGTACCGCGCTCAATGATATGTCCCTGGTCGATCACAAGAATAAGATCAGCACTGCGTACTGTGGAAAAACGGTGGGAGATCAGGATGGCCATCTTGTCGCGGCTATGCTCGCGAAAGCGGGTGAATATTTCGGCTTCTGCAGCGGCATCCATGGCGGCAGTGGGTTCATCCAGCACGATGATATCCGCATTTTCGCGCATGTACGCTCTGGAAAGGGCGATTTTTTGCCATTGGCCGCCGGAGAGTTCCTGGCCATTTTTAAACCAACGCCCCAGCTGGGTTTTGTAGCCGCTAGTCATGCGGGTAATAAACTCATCCGCCATACCGTGACGAGCGGCGTTCTGCCATCTTTCTTGGTCGTTAAAGGCATGAGTATCGCCAACGCCAAGGTTTTCACCCACCTGCAACTGATAGCGCACAAAGTCCTGAAAGATAACGCCGGTGCGCTCACGCAGTGCTTGAGCGCTCCAGTCACGTAGGTCGCTACCGTCTAACAGAATTCGGCCCTGAGTAGGCTGGTAGAGCCGCGTTAACAGTTTGATTAGGGTGGTCTTGCCAGAGCCGTTTTCACCCACCAAAGCCAAGCTTTGCCCAGGGGAGAGATGCAGCGAAATATCGTGTAGAACAGCAGCGCCGCCAGGGTAGGAGAAGCTAACGTTCTCAAAGCGTAGCCCATCCCCAGGCAGTGCACCCTGGGTTAGCGTGCCGCTTTCGGCCTCAACCGGTTGCTCCAGGTACTCATAAAGATTGGATAGATAAAGGTTATCTTCGTACATGCCGCTAATGGCGGTAAGGCTGGCGGAGAGCGCCGCCTGGCCCTGTTTGAAGACCATCAAATACATGGTCATTTGACCCAGCGTGAGCGCCCCGGCAATTGTTTCGATCACTACCCAGCCATAGGCTAAATAAAACGTTAGGGTGCCGAGCAAACCGAGCAGAAACCCCCAGCTTTCCCGGCGAAGGGTTAAACGACGATCTTCTGCAAACAGCTGGGTGAAAATATCGCGGTAGCGCTTAAGAAATAGCCCTTCAAGACCAAAGAGCTTGACCTCTTTAATGCTGTCTTCCCGAGCGAGTACCGTCTCTAAATAAATCTGCATGCGAGTTTGTGGCGAGCGCCATCGGAACAGGCGAAAAGCATCGCCCGAGAATTTGGCCTCCGATACAAAGACTGGCAGAGCGCCAGCGACCAGGATCAGGAGGGCCCAAGGAGAGAACTGCACCAGCAGTACGCCAAAGCTACCGAGAGAGATGGCGTTTTGCAGCAGCCCAAAGGTTTTGTTGACCAGCGCAAGTGGGCGTGTAGACGCTTCACGGCGCGCCCGGGTGAGCTGGTCGTAGAGCTCTGAATCTTCGAATTGGCTAAGGGACAGCGTGCCCGCCTTTTCCAGAATCATGACGTTGACCTTCTGACCCAATAGCGCTCTTAGCAGCGACTGCTGGGCTGAAAGGCCGCGCTGGGCCAACGCGATTAATCCAATGATCAGCGCCTCAATAGCCACTAGCTTCAGTACCGGGGTAATAGACGTCAACAGGTTGGGGTTTGACGCGGCTTGATGAGCGTCCATGGCACTGACCACGCCATCCACAATCAATTGGCCTACCCAGGCTGCGACGGCGGGAAGCACCCCCGCTACCAACGTACACAGTGCTAGGCCAAGCATCATCCATCGAGAGGTTTCCCACACCAAGCCAAGCGCGCGCCGACTGTATCGGAAGACGCCAAAAAAGCCGCTTACCGGTGAGGAGGTAGATTCAGAGGGTGAAGGTGGTGGTGACATAGTTGGACAGGCAAGCATCTAGCAAAAAGGGAGTGCCATGATGCGGTGGTTAAGCGTGGATAGCCAGCTCAGCCGCCGGTTGCCTTCAACGGCAACGCGGCGGAGAGAAAATTACATATATAGATCCTATTCAGGGCAACAATTTACCAGGGAAGCACTGCCCCGTCGGTGCGCGGCTCGGTGCCGCCTTGCAGTACGCCCGTTTCAGGGTCACGCAGAATGATTTGCCCACGGCCAAAGCTGATGGAATCGGCTACTTTGACAATGTCGTGGCCTCGGCGGGCCAGCGCAAGCGCTAAGTGATTAGGGAAGTCGGCTTCGACTTCGATGGTTTTACCTTTGGTCCATTTCCAGCGCGGCATATCGAGAGCCGCTTGGGGGTTAAGCTGATCTTCTAGCATCGCCGTTACCACCTGCACATGGCCCTGGGGCTGCATATAGCCGCCCATCACGCCAAACGGCCCAACGGCTTGGTTATCTTTGGTGATAAAGCCGGGGATGATGGTGTGATAGGTACGTTTGCCGGGCGCCAAAGCATTAGGGTGCTGCGGGTCGAGTGAGAACGACCAACCACGGTTTTGCAGGCTGATGCCAGTGCCGGGAACGACCATGCCCGAGCCAAAGCCTTTAAAGTTACTTTGAATCAGTGACACCATATTGCCATCGCTGTCAGCCGTTGCCAGATATACCGTGCCGCCCTGAATCGGGTTGCCGTGTACTGGGTCAACCGCCTGTTCGTCAATCAGTGCAGCCCGCGATTTCAAATAGTCGTCGGCCAGCATCTGATCAATGGTGGGGCGCATAGCATCCAGGTCGGTTACATGTGCGAAGCCATCGACATAGGCCAGTTTGGTGGCTTCAATACGACGGTGTAGCGTTTCCACCGGATCGCGCCCTTCTTCGCCTAAGTGCTCTAGCATACCCAGCGCTTGAAGTACGATCATTCCACTGCCGTTGGGAGGGATTTCCCAAATATCATGGCCTTTATAGCGCACGCTAATCGGGTCGACCCACTCCGGCTGGTAAGCCGCCAGGTCTTCTTTGCGTAATAGGCCGCCGTGTTCGCGGGAAAAGGCGTCGATAGCCTCCGCCAGTTCGCCCTCATAAAATGCCTTGGCATGGGTGTCGGCAATCGCTTTTAGGCTTTTCGCATGGCCTTCCGAGCGCCACAGTTCACCAGCTTCCGGTGCTCGACCTTCGGGGGCAAATGTATCAAACCAAGGTTTGAAAGAAGCCTCGGTATAGGCCGAATAGCTGGTGAAGGCTTCCTTCCACATTTGATGAATAACGGGAGAAACGGGGAAGCCTTCTTCTGCCAGCGTAATGGCAGGGGCTAGCAACTCTGCAAACGGCAGCTTGCCAAAACGCTCAGACAGTGCCGCCCATGCTGCAGGAGCACCGGGTACCGTGACAGGCAGCATGCCGTGGTTTGGTACAGTGTCGTGGCCAAGTGCTTTCAGCGCTTCAATGGTCGCTGCTTGCGGGGCAGGGCCGCTGGCATTAAGGCCATGCAGTTTGCCATCGACCCAGACAATGGCAAAGGCGTCGCTGCCGATCCCATTCGACGTGGGTTCAACCACGGTTAATGCAGCGGCGGCAGCAATCGCGGCATCAATCGCATTCCCGCCTTGCTGCAGTATGCTAATACCTACTTGCGCTGCCAAAGGCTGTGAAGTAGCAACCATGCCACGTTTGCCGAACGTTGCCATCCGGCGCGAGGCGCTGGGATAAAAAAGCGCACTTTGATGCATACCAGTTTCCTTTTAAGCAGTGTTGTCGATCTACATTATTTGTAAATCAAATGTTTTCGCGTGAAGCGGCATTCTTTAAACGCTGAATCTTTCGATCCTGATAGAGCGAAAACAGAATGGAAGCGACGGCTAACGCGAGGAAAAGTGCTGAGAGTGGCCGAGTTAAAAAGGTCATCCAGCTTTCATTAAGCTCAAGAGCACGGAATAGCTGGCGTTCAAGATTGTCGCCAAGCACCACACCCAGTATTAGCGGCGTCAACGGGACTTCCGCCTTCCAAAGCAGGTAACCAATGATTCCGAAGATGAATAGCACCCAAATGTCGAACAGGTTGTTATTCAGGGCATAGGCGCCAATCGCACACAGCATCAATACGACTGGGACGAGAATTTGCTGTGGGATTAACGATATTTTGGCAAACCAACGCACGAGCAGCAGGTTGCATAACACCATGACCACCGCGCCAATGAGCAGGCTGGCATAAATAGCGCCGACTAATACCGGGTTTTGTTCAAACATCATTGGGCCCGGCGTGATGCCGTGCAGAATCAGTACGCCCATCATGATTGCCATGGGCAAATCGCCGGGTATTCCCAGTGCCAGTGTGGGAACAAACGCGCCGCCTGCCACTGCACTGTTAGAGGCTTCAGACGCTACGATGCCGCTAGGGATGCCGGTGCCGAACTCTTCAGGTCGACGGGAGAATTTTTTAGCCTGATCGTAACTCAAGAAGTTCGCGACGGTACCACCGGTGCCCGGTAGCGCACCCACCAAGCTGCCAATGAGAGAGGAGCGCAGCGTGTTGAGCTTTTGCCCTGCCATATCCTTGAGTATCTGGCCGTAGGGGATGGTGACATTGGTATCGATTTTCTTGGCTTCGCTTTTCTCGTCCTTAAGCTTTTCGATATTGCCAAGCAGTTGGGAGAAGGCAAATATGCCGATCATCACAGGCAGAATTTCGAACCCAGAACCCATTGCCGGAAGGTCAAAGTCAAAGCGCAGATTACTGTTGCGGTCATAGCCAACGGTAGTAATCAAAAGCCCCAAAGCAGCGGCCATCAAGCCTTTGAGTAGAGCGCCGCTGGAAAGTCCTGCGACAAGCGTCAGCGCGAAAACGATTAACGCAGTGATCTCCCAAGGCCGGAAGTTCATGCTGAAGTTGGCAATTAACGGGCCGAAGAATACCAATACCGCTACGCTAATGAGGGTGCCTAAAAAAGATGAAGCGACGCCAATGCCCAAGGCACGGCCAGGTTCGCCTTTCTGTGCCATCGGGTAGCCGTCATAAACGGTAGTAATAGAGGAAGGGGTGCCAGGTATCCCTAACATGACGCCAGACACAATGCCGCCTGAGTAGCCCCCTACAAACACACCGACCATCAGTGAGACACCACTTACCGGATCCATTGCAAATGTAAAAGGGAAGACCACCAAAATGGCCATGGTGACGGTAAAGCCGGGGATACTGCCGCCTATAATCCCAAACAGTACGCCAATAGTAATTAGGCCCAAGACTGATGGCGTGCCGACCTCAGCGAGCGCTTGGAGAAAAAAGTTAGTCATTATTTACTCCAGGTTAAGGCAGCCAAACATTCAGGCCATAGCGAAAAACGACAAATATCACGATAGCTAAGGTGCAGCTAAGGGTGAGATTTATCATCCATTTACGTCGCGTATTGATACCCATTAGTAGCGCAAGAGAAGCGACTAAGAAGCCTATGGTGGCTGCGATATAACCCACCACAGGAAGTAATGCGGCATACAGTCCAAACAGTAGAAACAGAGCGAGGATGGTGCGCCGGCTTTGAAACCACTCATGAATGAGCTGCTTTGCGCCAGCCCGTTCAGGTACTTTTACCAATAAGGAACGCACCAGAATTAACAGTGAAAAAACGCCGATCACTACCAATAAAATGCGTGGGAACAGCGCTGACCCATAGGGCTGCCAACTGGTGGGTGGGGCAATACTGCCTGATTCCCTCCACATGACAGCCACAATCAAGAGCAGCGCCAGCGCCAAGGCGCGGTCTTTAGTTAGCGTTAGCATTAGCGATGCCTCCGGTAACTCTAGCCCACGCACCTACGTGGGCTAGAGGGTGAGTTCTTAGTTCTGGAAATCGATGTTTTCGGCAGCAGCGCTTAGCGCAGCTTCGTTTTCATCCAAGAACGCTTGATAATCATCACCGGCCAGGAAGCGCACGACAGAGCCGAATTCATTCTCGATGCGGCTGCTTACTTCTTCATTTTCTAGCGCTTGCCCGTATGCATCAGCGATGGTGTCGAGGACTTCCTGTGGAGTACCCTTGGGTGCGAAAATGCCACGGCTGGTGGAGTGATCCATTTCGATGCCTTGCTCGCGCAGGGTAGGCACGTCCGGCATGCTGTCTAGGCGCTCTGGGTGGGCAATACCGAGTGGACGGAAGGAACCATCTTCAAAGAACGCACCGCCCGAAGGCAGGTTGAACATCGCGAAATCAATTTCTTCCGCCAACAGCGCGGACACCTGTTGGCCGGTATCTGGGTAACCTACTAGGCGTACATCAGCCATATCGATACCTGCCTCCTGGAAAAACTGTGCCCAGAAGAAATGGTCGGTAGAGCTAGGGATCATGCTAAAGCGTACTTGTCCGGGGTGCTCGCTTACATAGTCAGCGATTTCGTCTGCGCTCTGGACGGGGTGATTGGCGTGCGTAGTCGGAATATTGATGGTCTGGGTGAGAAGTGCGATGGGTTCAAAGGCATCAAATGAATAATCGACGGTACCGGCCAGCTTCGAAAGCGCAATGGTGTCGTGGCTGCCAAGCAGCGTGTAGCCATCGGGATCCGCGTCTTTCACATTGCGCGAACCTAGGGTCGCCCCTGCACCCGCCATATTGACGGGAACAATGGATTCACCCAGCGTCTTTTCAGCCTCTTGGGAAATGAGTCGGAACAGAATGTCGGTTGCTCCGCCCGGACCATAAGGAATGATCAAACGGATATCCTGCTCAGGATAATCAGCCTGCGCGGTGGATGCGATTGCCATACTAGACGCAAGTCCGATGGCGGCAAGGGTAGTGCTTAGAGTAAATGTTGAACGCGTCATTCTTGTACACCTTTATAGATTGAGTTTGGTGTTGTGGGATGCCGCTCTAATGGAAGCGGCGTGGTGAGCGCGTGGTCCCGTTATCGGGTTCTTGTTGTCACCACACAACCGTCTATCTACGAGATCGTGTGTTAGTGAGTGTTAGCCGAGAAAGAGCCCTCCATAAATCAGAGCGCCCATGACCACAAACGCAGGGTGCGTGTTGAAGCGAATCAGTGCGATAGCCGCGACTATCCCAATAATCGCAGTATGGAGCGCGCCGTTAGTGTTGAGGCCTTCGAGCAGAAATCCCAACGTTAGCCAAGCCATCATCATGGCAATGACCGGGCGAACCCATTGGCTCATGCGCTTAACCCGGGGCGAATCGCGATGACGATACAACAGCCCTAGTGCGCCAAGCATCAAAAGCAACGTTGGAATAACCGTAGCGGCCACGGCGATGAAGGCGCCGCCAATACCAGCAACTTCATAGCCCACATAGCCCGCCATTTTGGTGGCGATAGGGCTAGGCAGCGCGTTGCCCAAGGCGAGGGTTTCAGCGAACGTTTGAGCGGTCATCCAACCGTAACGGCCAACTACTTCGGCCTCAATCAGTGGAATAATGGCGGGGCCACCGCCGTAGCCAATAATGTTGGGGATAAAAAAGGCTAAGAAGAGATCCCAATAAATCATACCGTCCCCTCTGCTTTTTTCTTACCGGCAGGACGCAGGAGAGCGGCAATTAGAATGGCGCCAATCACCCAGCCAGGGTGAATGCCAAGCCAATAGATCAGTCCGGCGGCAATGATGGCCATGGCAATACTGACCAGCCAGCCAAGGGCAGCTTGTGATTTATCAAAAAAGTCCCAGGTGAGCTGCGCCATCATCACCATGACGACGGGCACTACTGCTTGGCCCATACCGCGAATCCATGCCACATCGCGGTATAGGCTGAAAATGCTTAACATGACAATCATTGCCACAATCATTGGGACGATAATGGCAGTGACGGCGGCGATACAGCCGGTTATACCGGCTACACGGTAGCCAATATAACCGGGCATTTTGGTGGCAATGGGACCGGGTAAGGTATTGCCAATCGCCAAGACGTCTGCAAACTCTTCGTCGGTTAACCAATGGTGGCGGGTGACGACCTCGGCGCGCACTAAGGGAATCATCGCGGGACCTCCGCCGAAGCCAAAGATGCCGACGCGGAAAAAAGCCCAGAAGAGTTGCCAGGAGGCGGCGGGTGGGTTCATGGACGCGAATCCCGCAGAGCCAACGAGGAGATCAAAAGCATATCCAGACCTTATTTATCGTTTGTAGGTTAAAAAATCGATTATCTTGTCTAAAATAGAATATAGGTAGTGCTTGATCCGGCGTCAACCGCAAAAAATAGAATGGGCATCGGGAGCTGAGATGATTAAAAGGACATCGTTATGAATAATTCTTTACCTACGTCTGCAACGCCAGCAGGAACTGCATCAAGTCGCGTATTTGATCATTTACGTAAAGATTTGGTGGGTGGGCGTTTTGTTGCCGGTGAAAAGCTTGCTATCAATGCGCTAAAGGATCGCTACCAAGTTGGATTGAGCCCGCTACGTGAAGCACTCAATAGATTGGCTGCTTATGGGTTGCTAGTGCAGGAGAATCAGCGCGGTTTTCGCGTGCCGAAGCTGTCACGGGATGAGCTGGATGATATTTTTCAGATGCGCTTGGAGATGGAGGGGATGGCGTTAGAGCGGGCTATTGCTAACGGTGACTCGCTTTGGGAGGCCGATTTATTGGCAGCCGCGCACCGCTTGAAGCGAGCTGATATTAGCCTGGATAAAGGTGAGGAGTGGGAGCATCTGCATACCCAGTTTCACCGTACGTTGGTGGCGCCGTGTGGTTCAGTCTGGCTCCTACGTTTCATTGAGCAGTTGCATGACCAGTTTGATCGCTACCGTCGCTTGGGGCCAAAAATGCCGACGATTCGTCAAGAGCTGGATGAACAGCATCATCAACTCGTGGAGCTGGCACTGCAGAGGGATGCTAAAGTAGCGCGCGAATTAATGGACGACCACATTCACAAATCTTATGAAGTCGCCCTGAAGCGTTATCAAGACCATGTGTAGTTTGCAGCAAACATTAGCAACCAACAGTTGGTAAACTGCCGCGCATAGAGTGTCGTTCATCGCCGACCAGATAAGTAAAGAGGGTGCTATGCACACAGATAACCAAATAGTTGCGCAAACGCTAAAATGGGTGCGTACTTTCATTGTAGCGCATGATATTTGCCCATTCGCTCAACGGGAGTTAGCGCGTGAAACCATTCGTGTTGAGGTAGTGCGCTCCAAGAAAATCGAAGTGGCGCTTGAGGAGTTGATGGTCGAAGTACAGTGGCTGGATGAGCATCCGGAAACAGAAACGACGCTGCTGGTATTCCCCACGCTTTTCAAAAGTTTTGATCACTACCTGGATTTTGTTGAGCTTGCTGAAAGCATTCTTGTCGATCAAGGCTATGAAGGGATCTATCAGCTCGCCACCTTTCA
Source organism: Halomonas alkaliantarctica (assembly GCF_029854215.1). Taxonomy (NCBI): domain Bacteria; kingdom Pseudomonadati; phylum Pseudomonadota; class Gammaproteobacteria; order Oceanospirillales; family Halomonadaceae; genus Vreelandella; species Vreelandella neptunia. Next base: position 1,022,807 of record NZ_CP122961.1, read on the forward strand.
TCCCGATTACTGCTTCGACGGTACCGAGCCCGGCGACGCCTCTAACTATACCAATCGCTCTCCCTACGCCATGGTGCATCTGCTGCGCGAAGAGAGCGTCGAAAAGGCGATTGAGTTTTACGGCGATACTGACGCTATCCCCGAGCGCAATATCGCTAAGTTAACGGCAATGGGCAGTGCCGTCGCTGAGCAACAGCTGCAAGACTGTTTTGACGTGAATGATTAGGGTTTGCGCTGAATGGCTGGGGGTTGAAATTAACCGCTAAGGCCTGTGAATCACTAGCTGGTGTTTACCTTTGCTTTTAGCCGCATACAGGGCACTATCCGCCAGTTTTAGCACGGCATCAATGTGTAGGCCGTGCTGTGGCCACCAAGCGGCGCCCAAACTACAGCCCACGTGGGCGCGTTTATTCTCGGGTAATAAAATCGGTTGGGCGATGGCAGTAAGTAAACGCCTACTAACCTCATGTGTAAGCATTTCCAGGTGTTCTTGTTTGGTTTTAAGCACCATTACGAACTCGTCGCCACCAAGTCGCGCCACTACATCACCACTGCGCAGGGCGTTTTTCAGGCGCTGAGTGATCTCAATGAGCAACAGATCCCCCGCATGGTGGCCCAGTTCATCGTTAACCTGTTTAAAGCCGTCCAGATCGATGTACATCACCGCCATGCTCTGTTTGTTCCTTTCAGCTTCTGGAATGGCGAGCTGCAGGTATTGGTTAAGAAACGCGCGATTGGGTAGACCCGTTAGTGGGTCGGTATTGGCTAACCCCTCCAAACGGTTGATCGTTTGACGCTGATCCCATAGCCGACTGACCATGTTACGCATAGAGGTGGATAGGCGTTTCATTTCTGGAGAGCCACTTTCCTCAGGAATACGTTCGGCGTGTTCGCCATCCTGTATTTGATCGGCAGCACGGGCTAAGCGGGTGAGAGGAGCCACCATGCGCGATGCAATTATCCAACCAATCATTGCAAAGATCAGCGCCAGTAGTATGCCTATGCCCATAATGGCTGCCTGAAGCTGCTCCACGGGGGCGAAGGCAGACGCGATGGGGTTACGGGTAACCGCTATCCACCCCAACCCAGAGAAGTCCTCAAAGCCGTTGCTGCGTGCATAGCCGGTGACAAACTGTTCGCCATTTGGCCAGGTTTCAATGGCCCATTGTGGCGATGTATTGGTAGGGTTAGGTATGTGTTCAAGGCTGTCTAACGATTTTCCCATCAGCGCTTCTGGCCCTAACAGCACGGTGCCATTGGCGGAAAGCAGCAGTATCTCGTTATCTTGTCTTTGCTTCGCGGGTGAAAACATGGATTGCTGAATATATTCGGCCCACTCCCAGCTCAGATGTACCGCTAGAACGCCCTGTAATTCCTCGTTGCGGTCATGCACTGGGGTCGCAATATCAACAAACTTAAGCTCTTCGCCGCTGGCGTTAGGCAATAGTTGTGCAAGTAGCACTGCCTCGTGGACATCGCCTACCCAGAGCGCCTCGCGTCCTTCAATAAATACCGGGCGTTGTGCTATTGAAACGCCTTCTAAAACGCCTCCAGTAGCGGCTTGAACAGTCCCTTCTGGGTCGGTAAGGCCAATCCACGACACAACGTTGTGGTTGTCTTGCAAGTGCTCTAACTGTTCCCGTAGAACGCTAGTGCTCGTGTCATTAGTAAGCGCCTGCATACTTAGCAGTAGCTTTACCTCTTTAATACGTGCGTCCATGCTGCGATCCAGCTTGTCCACCATTTGATAGGCTGCTTCTGAGGCTGCATTACCAATGTTGGCTTCCATTTGCTGTGCTGATTCTCGCGACGCCACCCAGCCAAGTAGCAGGGTCGTGGCAAACACCAGCGCAGCAATCAAAGCGATAAAGCGCGAGCGCAGCGAGAAGCGTGAGAACAACCAGGCATGAACAGACATAATTAGCCTTCACCGAGCGGGGGAGTGACTTAATTGTCATTAGATGAGAAAAGTACCTTATTCTGAAGGCTTTTGCATTTAACTGGCTGTTAATTTTGAGTAATTGAAGCGGAAGTTCAACGCAAGGAGGGCCAGCCTTGCTGGCCCAAAAGTATGAGCTAAAACTCTTCCCAATCTGGCGTGGCGCTGGGCAATTTTTAGATGGGTAAGAATGAGTCGCTGTTAAAGTGCTTTATACATCACATAAGTATCGACAAAACCCAGGCGCGCATGACGGTAAGCGTTAGGAACGGTTCCCACAATGCTAAATCCCAGCTTCTGCCATAACGCGACGGCCACTTCATTGGTGGCCACCACGGCGTTGTACTGCATGGCTAAGAACCCAAGTTCACGTGCTTGCTGTTGGGAGTGCTCGCACATGGCACGCGCTACGCCTTTACCTCGTGCGGCAGGGCTCACCATATAACCACAGTTACATATATGGTCTCCAGGGCCTGCCGCATTGGCTTTCAGGTAGTAAGCGCCCAGCACCTGACCATTTTCATCTTTAGTAACCATGCTGGCGTTAGGCGCTTTACACCATAGCTGGCGGGCAGCTTCAAAGCTGATATCGGGGTCAAACGCATAGGTCTCTTGTGCTGAGACAATGGCTTGGAAGGTGGGCCAAAAGACAGCAAAATCGTCATCCGTCATCGGAGAGAAAGCGAGTATGGTCATAAGTATCCTGTGCAGCTAAGGGCTTATCGGGCGACCTCTGCCACAATTTCGTAGCTGCGTAGCCGGTCTGCATGATTATAAAAATCGCTATTAATCATAAGCTCATCGGCGCCAGTGCGTGCTTGGAACTCTTCAAGCTCCGCTTTTACCGTCTCTGGTCCGCCAATAATCGCCGCGCCTAAAAATTGGCTGACTTGGGCCTGTTCCATCGGCGACCAATCGAGCTGCTCAACCGGCGGTTGTGACTGAGTCGGCTTGCCGCGAATAAGGTTTAAAAACTTCTGCTGCGCTGTCGTGGCCAGGTAGTGGGCCATCGCATCGCTCTCTGCGGCCATCACGGGTAATCCAACCATGGCGTGGGGCTTATCAAGGTGTTCCGAGGGGCGGAAATTGTCACGATATAAGCGCAGGGCCTCGAATAAATAGCCCGGTGCAAACTGCGCGGCAAACGCAAACGGCAAGCCAAGTTTTGCCGCCAGCTGAGCGCTGTAGCCGCTGGAACCCAGCAACCAGATAGGCACATGGGTGCCTTGGCCCGGAACCGCTTTGACACGCTGCTGAGGCTCTGCCTCGGCTAAGTAGCTGCGCAGCTCGTTAAGTAGTTGCGGAAAATCATCGACCCCTGCATGGGCGTTGCGACGCATTGCCTGCATGGTGGCGCCATCTGAGCCTGGTGCGCGGCCTAGGCCGAGGTCAATGCGGCCAGGGTAAAGCGTTTCCAGGGTGCCGAACTGTTCGGCAATCACCAGCGGTGGATGGTTAGGTAACATAATCCCACCGCTTCCCACGCGGATGGTAGAGGTCTGCCCGGCGATGTGGCCAATTAGAACAGCGGTTGCCGCGCTGGCAATGCCCGCAATGTTATGGTGCTCGGCTAGCCAGTAGCGGGTATAGCCGAGACGCTCGGTTAATTGCGCCAGCGCGACGCTATCATTAAAGGTCTCTGCGGCACTGCCGCCCTGGCGAATAGGCGCCAGGTCGAGAACGGAAAGTGCCGTGGAAGCGAGTTGGCTCATGGGTCACCTGCAAAAAAGCATGGGCGCGTAGAGTGAAAAATTACTTAGCGCGCTTGGTAATTACACGTTATGCGGCCAGTGCAGATGAATTGCAAGGTGTTACCTGCTTAGGTGTGTACTGGGGTAATGTTAAGCCTTACTCAAGTGGCGGAGTGGGGCGAATAAGAATTTCATTCACATCTACGTGGGCAGGCTGCGCAAGCGCATAAATCACCGCATTGGCAATATCGCGGTCTTCTAAGGCATGCGTTGGCGGTTCATCAAAAAAGGGTGTGTCGACCATTCCAGGTTCAATTAGCGTCACACGCATGCCGGTGCCGCGTAACTCTTCACGTAGGTTGTAGCCAATCCCTGTGACCGCCCACTTGGTCGCGCTATACATTGACCCAGGGATCGTCGTACGGCCCGCTGCTGAGCCGGTTAACAGCACATGGCCTTTGCTTCGTTTAAGGGCGGGCAAGCAGGCCTGAATGGTGAGGCCCACGCCATAGATATTGGTCAGGATCATCTCACGCCATGCGTCATGGTCAGCCTCGCTAAAGCCGCCGGGGGAGCCGCCACGACCAGCATTGGCAAAGACGCCATCCAAGCGGCCGAAGGTTTCCAGCGCCTGCTCAACCATGGCTTTCTGCTGCTCCATATCGGTCACGTCCAGCTCGCAGGTCAGCACGTTTTCAGGTCCCAACTCGTGCGCCAGTGCGGTGAGCTTGTCGTTAGAACGTGCAGCGAGTACTAACTTATAGCCTTCGCGTGCTGCTGCTCGGGCAGTGGCTGCACCGATGCCGCTAGATGCGCCGGTAATTAATAGCACGCCGGTTTGCATGTGTTGCGCTCCTTGCTTGATCAAGTAAGCTTTTAGCATGGCTAAGGAGGCAGCATCCTGCAAATAATTGTCTAACCAGCCCGCTACGGCTTGGCTAATTTACCGTTACGGGTGAGTCCAACTGCTTTACGTTTTAATATCATCTTTACGCTTTAACATCGCGGAGAGATCGAGAATAGCTTGGGCCATATCCGCCATACTTTTGCTTTGATCCATCGAGGTTTTGCGCAGAAAGCGGTAGGCCTCTTCTTCACTCATCTCCTGGTGAGCCATGATCAAGCCCTTGGCGCGTTCGATCAGTTTTCGTTCACGTAGCGCTTTGCGGGTATTTTCGAGTTCATCGCTAAGCCCCTGTAAGCGGCTGGCCTGGGCTTGAGTGAGTTCAATCAGCGAGCGGCCTAATGGCGAGGTGAGGGCGTTGGCCGTCAGGTCACCTAATGGTTGCGCACCGTTCAAGGCCAGAAGCTGTTCGCAAGGGGCGGGCGCAGGGCGACAGGGCTCCGCCTTGGTTTTTTCTAAAGCGTCCTCTGCCTGGGCGATTTTGCGGTGGCAAAGCACGCACAGCTGTGAGATCAGCGCATCTTCAACCCTTTTCATTGAGTCGATACGCAGGGTGGTCAGTTCGTACCAGGTTTCACCCAGCGTATCCGGTGTCTCTTTTTGCGGTGACTGCGTTGCCGACGAGCGCTGGCAGGCGATATCGCGCAGGTGGCAAATACCCGACAGCGTGCGTGGTGAAAGCTCCTTTTGCCATGCCTGCTGCGCTTCGGGTGTCGCAAACTCTACAAAGGTGTCGAAGCAGCGCTGTTGATCCGTCATTAGCTGGTTGAGCAGGGCGCGGTGGGGCTCATCGAAGTGGCCATGGGTAAAACCAAAGGCGCCACAGGCGCGTTCCTGGCCAGCCAGCTCTTTGCCCTGCATCAAGTGAAAAATCGCCACTAACGTGCGGGTAATATCGGGGTCAATAGAGGTGTCGGCGGCCTCAAACACAATGGCCAGAAGGCCACTGGTCAACTGGTTAAATGCCTGGGTCGCGGCATCGGGCGTGATGGCGAAGGTATCAATGGCTTCGCGAAGTTCGCCAAGTTCGTCAAGCGCATACCAAACGGCGGCGATCCGGCGCAGTAAACGCGCAGCGGCTTGAGGGCGGGCCTCTTCGCTGAGTGCTTCCAGCCGATGGCGCATTAATATTTCAGCCTGTTGGCTGTGCTGCCGGTAGGTGTCGCGGCGTGTTTTGAAGCGCTGTCCCTGGGAAACCAGGTAAATCGTCGAGGCGCCTCGTTCACGCTGGAGCATATGAATAAAGCGGCTAATGTCGCCAACAATATCGGCGGTGGTCGCAAGGTGGGTAAGGTTGTCGATATCGCAACGGATGGCGGTTAAGAGCAGTTGCTGCGCTGAAGACATAGAAATTTCCTTGGTGACTCGCCGCCTAAATGTAAACACTCCCATACTTTTCTCCCATACCCAGAGGAGGCATATGGGAGTGGATAGGAACGTATGGGAGTATGAGTTTACGTATGAGTGTAAAAGTGTACTGGAAAGCGCTTAGCGTAACGACAGAGCGCCTGCGCCTACGTCATCACCTACTGCATCGCTATACGCTTTGGCCTCTTCAGCTTCGGTAGCATCGCTAAAGCGTACCAGCAACACACAGGAGGCTAGAACTAGCACGGTAAGGCCTAAATAGAACAGGCCTTGCTGATAGGTCAGGCTTTCGCTGCGGAACAAAAACGCTGCGCCTACCGCCCCCACGTTACCGCCAGCGCCGACAATGCCCGCGACGGCACCTAGCGCCTTTTTGTTGATAAACGGGACAACACCGTAGGTAGCACCTTCCGCCATTTGTACAAACAGGCTGAACACGAGCATGATGCCAATCGCGAGGCTCAATACGTGCATCTGCGAGAACGCCACCAGCGCAATGCCTTCGCAAACCAAGGCAATAAACAGCCAGCGAACGCGTCCTTTCAAGCCCCCTTGCTTGGCGAAAAGATCCGAGAAAACACCCCCCAGGGTACGCGCAAAAATATTCATCAAGCCAAAGAGACCCGCAATCAGACCCGCCATAGCCAGGGTAAGATCAAACTTATCGAAGAAGTAGATAGCGGCAATATTGTTGATCGTTAGTTCTACGCCAAAGCAAAGGCCGTAAACAACAAATAGCGCCCAAACACGAATATCCTTGGCGGCGGCTAGAAAGCTTTGTGCCGCACCATTTTCGCCTGACGCTTCAGGCAGTTCGCCGCGTGCGCGCAGATCGCTGAAATTGCCGTTGGGTGCATCCTGGGTGAAGAACCAGTAGCCAATACCGGTAAAGAACATCACTACGCCAGGCACCATCATCGCTAAGCGCCAGCCGAAGGCCTCGTTAACGCCCAACATCAGCATGCCCGAGAAGATCAGCGGCATTAGAATTTGCGTCGTACCGCCGCCCAAGTTGCCCCAGCCTGCGCTAGTAGCATTGGCGGTGCCGACCACATTGGGGGCGAACATCATAGATGTATGGTACTGGGTAATAACGAAGGAGGCGCCAATGGCTCCAATGGCTAAGCGCGCCAATAGAAAGGTTTCAAAGCTATCGGCCAAGCCAATGCCCATCACCGGTATAGCGCCCAGCAACAGTAGCCCGGTATAGGTTTTACGCGGACCGATACGATCGCACAATACGCCAATCGCAAGACGCACAATCACCGTGATCGCTACTGATGCGATAATCGTGTTGCCGATTTGTGTTTGCGTCAGGGAGAGGTCTTCACGAACAATCGCCATAAGAGGGGCGATGCCGAACCAGCCGAAAAAGCAGATATGAAACGCGAACCATGAAAAGTGGAAAGCGCGCATCTGTGGGGTCGAGAAGTTAAATAACCGTATACGGTTGGCTTTGTTGCGTATGTCCATGGGATGGCCTCACGGGGCATAAAACGAGTTGGTTGCTACGCAACGCAAGCGAGTTAGCGCGTTACGCAAACAATTGACGAGAACATGCCTTCATCGTTGAAGGTCAGGTTCGACGCACTCGTACCCAGTTGGGCCTGGTCCACGCCTACCACCACTGATAGGAGTAATGCAGGTAGTTTGCCAGTTGGTTATTTGTTACTAAAAATCAGTTTCTTAGTTTATTTTTGCTGTGCATGTGAGCAATGAGAGGAGAGGACTATGCTGCATGATTGGGCATGCATAGCCAGTTTTGCGGCATCTTGGTGCTAGCAGGGCTTAATGCCCGGGTTGTTCATATAGCTAATTATTCATGTAAGTAGACCTATTCATGTAAGTAGACGGCATCTATATCAAGAGTGGAGTAATTGCCGATGGCATCAAAGTGTTCGCTTAACCAGCGTTCAGCGGACGCTTGGCCCTGTTCAAACAAATGGCATAGAAAAGCCCACTCGGAATTGGATTTGCTGGAGACAGAGAGCTCTTCTAGCGCCTGTTCACCGCTGATGCGGTGGAACAAAGCCTGTTGGTAGCAGTTTTCAATGTCTTGCTCGTCCAGCGCGTGCTTAAGCAACGCGATCATGCGTATCTCTTTAATCAGTGCTGAGTTAAAGGTGATCTCGTTAAGGCGGTTCATAATGGCCGACGCCGTGGTGGGAACCTCACTGCGGCTGATAGGGTTAATTTGTATTAGTAGAATATCCCGCGCGCTGCACTCCTCCATAAGCGGGAACAGCACCGGATTACCCATATAGCCGCCATCCCAATACGCTTCGCCGTCGATCTCTACCGCTTGGAACATAAAAGGTAAGCAGGCAGAGGCCATCACAGCGTCAACGCTCATCTCTTCACGATGAAACACGCGCTGTTTGCCCGTGCGTACGTTAGTGGCCGCCACAAACAGCTTGAGCTGCTGGCAATTTCTCACTCTATCGAAATCAATGTGTTCGGCGACTATATCGCGTAATGGATTAATGTTGAGCGGGTTGAGTTGATAGGGAGAGGCCACCCGGCTTAACAGATCCAACGCAATAAAACCGGGTGAATGATCCAGGCTCCAGTTGCCGGTCAATATATCCATAGGGGAGCGGCGGATGGGGCTTGCCATACCTGCACGGCTCACCGCCTGCCAAAAATCGTGTAGCGCTTGCCGCGCGGTCTCTTTATCGCCTCTTGTAAGCGCATCGGCCATCACCACGCCATTCATCGCCCCGGCGCTGGTGCCGCTGATACCCTCAATTTCAATGCGATCATCTGCCAAAAGGCGGTCAATGACGCCCCAGGTATAAGCCCCGTGAGCGCCGCCGCCTTGTAACGCGAGGTCTAGCTTTTTGACCTTTGTCATATGCTTGTTCCCGTTGCTCACTGATAAGGAGTGTGATTACAGTGAAAACAGCATGGCATAGGCAGCTAAAGAAGACGAAAGGCTATTTAGCGGGCGGCCCCACGATAAGCACTCAAAGTGCTGGCTAACTCACAGGTTGGCTTCAATAAATAGGTTGGCATAAACACAGAGGCGGGTAGTTGTCTTTTTCTAGGGGGCTTCTAAGGAGCCCCCGCTAGCGGTGAGTGTTGGCTAGGTGAGTATGGCGCCTCGAATATGGCGTGTTCCATGAGGTTGTCCAGTTGAAGGGCAAGCTGCTGGCTGGCTTCTTCCATCACGCCTAAGGCGGCCAGTTGCCCATTGCGGTCGCCCAAGCGGGCAAATTTAAGCGCTTCAGCGCCGCTTTCGTGCATGCGGCGGTGCGGTGCTGCCAGCGCTCGATAAGCCTCGGTGCAAACGTAGCGCTGGTAGCCTTCACCGTGCTGATGCCAGCGGCCTAAACGACATTGGTGATGGTCTTCTAACGGGGTATCTGTGTTGGCAGATAGTAGCTGCTTATAAAGCCGGCATTTCCACACCGCATGATCAAGCTTAGCAGAGTGTAAAAATGCCGCAGTAGCGCTGTGATGAATCACTTTGTGCATGTGCAGGGTTTGATCAGTAAGTTGATGCAATGCCTGCTTAGCTGTTTGCGCCGCATGGGCGATCTCATCGTCGGCCAAACGCTTTTTCACCACGGCTTGGGAGTGCTCTCTTACTTGGCTATTAACCTGATCCATCAGCAAGCTGAGCTGGTGGCTAAATTGATGCATATTTAGCGCTAAGCGGTGCACATCATCGGCAATGGCTGCCAGCCCTGGAGACTGCTGGCTAGAGGTTTCAGCACTGCCAAGTAGGCCTTGGCTATGGGCTGTTTCAAGCGCCGTGCTAACCGCTAACGCTTGGGCATGGCCCGCATTCCGCGAGAGGGCGACCTGCAATTGGTTTAGGGCATGTAAGGTTTTGGCTAGCACTAACGGGGGCAACGCTTCGACATGCTCTGTGTCGAGGCAACGCTGATCAAGGGTATTGACGGCTTGTTCAGCTGCGGCGATTAAATTAGCCGTTTCGGTTAATGTGGAGCGCTCACCGGCAAGCTGGTCGGCGTATTCCTGAATGCCGATATTTAGCGCAGCGAGCATATCTGCCCCCCTCGCCTGTAACATGCCGATAGATTGCGCCGGTTTCATCTGGTTTAACAAGCGGCAACTTAGGGAAGGCGTAGCAGATTCAAGCTGAACGCGTAAATCGGCGATTTCCTGTTCCAGGCGGCGAATTTTTTGAAAAGGGTGCATAAAGGTGAACATGGCAGAGGCACCTACGGCAGATAGCAATACCTTGTGTCAATTTGTCACAAAGTATTGCAGAAGGTTCCACCGTGCGCCTGATTTAGTTGCCGTAAATGACGAAATTGAGCCGCTGACTAGCTGCGAGACTGAGATTGTTAACGCTCACCGTGACTAAAAGTCCCGACATTAGCGCCGGGCAAGCTGTGCGGCCTCCGCTGTGCAGCCTAGAAATGCTGAGGTGGCAAGCCACTCGGCATCGGGATAATAAGCGAAGACATACTGATCCTCTTTTAGGCTGTCGATCAGCGGATAAGTCACGTCTTCACTTACCGCCGGACAGCCATGACTGCGTCCGAGTCTTCCCGTTTGGGTGATAAAGGCGTCGCTTACATAGTCAGCGCCGTGGATAACAATAGCGCGCTCAAACGCCAAGTCGTTGACGTTGGGTTCAAGGCCCTCCAGGCGCAGTGAATAGCCGTTGCGCCCATAGTAGCTGTTCAGAGTGCGAAACAGGCCAATACTGGATTGATGGCTATCGGGGGTATTGGAAAACGTTTCTGCTTGGGCGTCGCCGGAACCTTGTCCGTGAGAGACAAGCTCTTCGAAGAGCAGTTTATGCTGGCGCAAATCAAATACCCACAGGCGTGGCTCGGTAGACGGCAAGGAGTAATCGATCACCGCCAGGCGCTCGGCATTGGGTTCGGCGCAGTTAAGCGCTTGAGCGGCTAAACGCAGCGCATCGGGTGAGGCCTGGGGGGCGAGCTGCTGCAACTGATGGTGTAACGGCAGTACGCCACGTGGGGGCGTTGAATCTACTTGGGCGAAGAAACTGGCGGCGTGTAGCGGTAATGTAAATAATGTAAGAGGTAGCGAAAATAATAACGTGGCAACATTTAAACGAAGAGCCATAAAATTCGATCCTACGAGCAATATCAGTCATTATGAAGATTAGCCAACTAATATAAAAAAACAGGGTCGGCGATGTGAAAGACTATAGTAACGCAAGGAGAGGGCGATGAACGAGATACAGCCACTAAGACAATGGGCGATAGGGGTCGCTCTATGTCTCACGCTTACCCACAGCCCTTTAAGCACTAGCTATGCGCATGCGGACTCAGAGCCGTTACAACAGGCACTAGCCCAGCAATTAAGCAGCGTGGAAGCGCAGCGGCTACCCGTTGCTGAGTTTTATCAACTGCGCGATGGTCAACCCGCCTGGCAGTCGGCGAGCACTGTTGAGTCATTGGTCGCTGCACTCAATAGCTTGGAAACCGACGGCTTGGCACCCGAAGATTACCACGCTGACACGCTGATTGATGATTTTCAGCGCAGCCAGGCAAGCGATCAAGTCGCCCAGGCATCGTTTGATATTAAAGCGACTCTGTCGCTGCTGCTGGCGCTGGATCATGTAGAGCGCGGCAAGGTAAATCCGCGTGATGTCGAACCCCAGTGGGATGCGCAACGCCCAGAGCGACGCTACTCACTGTTACGCGTTGTGCATGCTGTCGATAACCGTACGCTTGATAACGCTATCGCGTTGGCCCGACCCTCATCAGTTGAATATCAGCAGTTGCGCAACGCCCTGAAGCAGCATTATCAGTTGGCTAATTTAGGTAGCGTGCCCTACCTAGCGGCGCGGGATGAGTCGCTTCGCCCAGGCGATGAGGCCGACGATGTCAGCGTGTTGCGTCAACGTCTAGCGCTGTGGGGAGAGGCTGATTTGCAGGTGGCTGATAGCAGTGCTTATCCAATGATTGGTGTGCAGGCGGCGTCTAATCGGCGCACCTTTGATGCATCGCTAGAAGCTGCAGTGAGGCGTTTTCAGCGCCTCCATTTGCTGCAGGAAGATGGCGTGGTGGGCGAACAAACTCGCCTGGCGTTGAACACCTCTGTGGCGTCTAGAATCGATCAGTTGCGTGTCAATTTAGAGCGCGCTCGGTGGATCCGTCCGATGCAGTCTGCTGAGCCACGGGTATGGGTCGACATTGCAGGCTACCGGATGCACTACGTACGCCCGAACGGCCAGCACTGGGATGCCCGTGTGGTGGTAGGGAGGCCGACTCGTGAGACGCCGATTATTCACTCTACGATCAGCCATTTAACCATCAACCCCTCCTGGACAATCCCGCCAACGATTATGCGTGAGGATGTGTTGCCCCAGGTGCTTGCCGATATCGACTACTTGGTGCGTAAAAATATCCAGGTGATTAGCCCCATGGGCGAACCGCTTGCTGCAGAAGAGATCGACTGGCAGCGCCCTGGCAGCGTTATGTTGCGCCAAGTGGCGGGGGCGGGTAATCCGCTAGGTCGCGTTGTGGTACGGTTTCCCAACGATGACATGATCTATTTGCATGACACTCCCGCACGGGGTTTATTCCAGCGCGATCAGCGTGCACTCAGTTCAGGCTGTATTCGGGTTGAAGGTGTTGCTGAGCTAGCGCAAATGCTGCTGCAAGATACTGGCAGTCGTTATCAAATGAGTTCGCTGTTAAAGGGTGGGAGTGATCATAATGTGAGTTTATCCCAGCGCATTCCCATTGCGCTGCATTATTTAACTGCATGGCCGAATGCCGATGGTGAAGTGGAGTTTAGGCCTGATATCTACCGTCGTGATGCAACGTTACTGGCTGCATTGCGGCTTTCGGTCTAGGTATTGAGATAGCGCAAGCCAACGCAAAACACCGCCAAAAATGGCGGTGTTTTGCATTAAACAGCGAATTGAGCCGAATCGTTATTCGTCGCTTTCCCGTTGGTAGTTCGCCACGCTAACCGGCCCTGTTTCGCCGCTTTCCATCGCCGCTAACATAGGCGCTGCCTGGGTCTGGAACGCAATCAGCGTGTCGCCGCTCAAGCTAGTGTTTTCAGGCAGGGGAACGGTCATCGCATTAACCGGCGAGTTGTTGACGATGACTTCATAGTGCAGGTGAGGGCCGGTGCTACGGCCGGTATTGCCTGATAGTGCAATACGCTCACCCATCGTTACCCGTTGACCTTGTTTAACCAGCTGGCGGGAGAGGTGCAGGTAGCGAGTGCGGTAGCCATTGTCGTGACGTACGACAATATAGCGTCCTGCTGCGTGATGGTTGCTCACGCGCTCGACAACACCATTGGCGGGAGCCGTGACCGGCGTGCCAATGGGCATGGCAAAGTCGGTACCATTATGCGGGCTAACACGGCCAGTGACTGGGTGCTTACGCCGTGGGTTAAAGTTGGAGCTTAGGCGGTAGCTGCCATCAAACGGGTGGCGGGAAAAAGCGGGGTCTAAGCTGCCGCCCTCAGGCGTGTAGAAATTATCGTCGCTGGCATTACGCACAACGGTTAAGTCCATGCGTTCGCCGTCGTAGTGAACCGCTAATACGCGAGAATCAAGCGTTTCCCCATCGATCATGTCTGACTCAACCAGCACCTGGAAGCGGTCACCGCGGCGACTGTCGCGCCGAAAATCAAGCTTCTTTTCAAGTAGCTTCGTCAGTTCGGTTACTGAGCCGCTGTCCAAGCCTGTCGACTGTGCGGAACGAGCAAAACTACCGCTGACGCTACCTGCATAGAGGCGCTGAACAGGTTCGCCCTGACGTTCAATAGTAGTGATGGCGAAATGGTCTGCATCTTTCTCTACCATTATGCCATCGCGGGTATTCTTCATCATCCGCAGTGATAACAAACGCCCATCTTCATCCAACTGATAATCAAAGCTGTGACCTGCGCGCCAATTCGTTAGCATGCGCTGATCGGGTAAATCTTCAAGCAGGGTCATCACTTCACTATAGCCAAGACCTAGATCATTCTGTGCCAGTACGGCGAAAGTTTCGCCAGATTCAACAATGTGTGTTTTCCATTCAGGCACGAACGGCTCTTCTGCCGCCAGCTCTAACTCCAGGAACGATATGTCGCCAAATAGATCAACGCCGTAATCCTCGTAAGAGGTAGCGTCAGCTATTTCAACAGAAGAAGTGTTATCTGCATCCAGCATGCCACTGGCTAGCGTGCCCAGCACAATCGCAATATGTAGTGCGCCATCGTCAAGGGAGTTGCTGCCCAGCGCTGGAGTATTCAACGTTGGTGCATCGAGTGATGCGGCATTCAACACAGTGACATCACTACTTAGGACTGGTTGATTCGCCGTGCCGGCTTCTGCACTGCCAATGACGTCAAGATCAATGATCTCGGTTACTGTGAGCTCACTGAGGGGGATATTCTCGCGGGTGGCGTCGAGGGCGCGTGAGGCGCGGTCGATCGCATCTGCGACGGGTGTTCGTTCTTGACGCAGGGAAGGAACGCCCGGAGTAGAGTCACTCGGAAGCGGTACCAGCACGCTTTCGAGTGGTGTATGTGATTGATTTAAATCTTGATATGTCGTCAGTAATTTTTGTGTGCCCAGCACAGTGACCATTGTGGCCACGGGTAAAAGTAATAATTTATGCGTGCGGGGCAGCGAATGAAGGATTCGCAACATGGGAAAATAGGCCGCCGAGTTCGTGATTAATAATAACTATAAAGTGAATAAACTCAGAAACCATACCCCATGAAAGCATGAGTGCATAGACTGTATATCTATACATAAAGCATAATTTAATACAAAAATGACAATAATAGCTAGAGATTACTATTTATAAACACCGTTTGCTAACAAATGTAATCAATAAAGAAAGCTAACTAAATAACCTGAGTTAAACATGGACAAAAATTAACTTTTTTAAGGTCGAAATATAATAAATGTGGAGCGTTAGGTTGCTCGCCAAGCACAGAACACTTTTTTGCCTGCTGTTAGCGGCCATTTTCAGTTCTTTTACAAGCATAAGCGGAAGTGTTGGCTGTTTCCTGGCATTCTAGCCATGTTTTTTCGAATATTAAGCGCATTGTTTCGCTGTATTGCGTTGAGGAAATCGAAATGTCCCGGGTAACACTTTCACAATGGCAAATGTTGGCTGCCGTGGTTGACCACGGTGGATTTGCGCGTGCGGCAGAAGCTGTACATAAAAGCCCTTCCACGCTAAATCATGCCGTGCATAAGTTAGAAGAGCAATTAGGCGTCCAGGTGCTAGAGCCTATTGGTCGACAAGTGCGGTTAACTGAAGCTGGCGAGCTGCTGCTTCGGCGCGCACGGCAGTTAATAGAGAGCGCGGCGTCACTTGAAGATGTCGCCACCCGGCTAGCTGCTGGTTTAGAAGCGGAAGTAGTGGTAGCGATCGATCAGGTGTTCCCTGCTGCAGCTCAAGCCAAAGCGTTAGAACGCTTCTCGGAAACGTATCCCCAGGTGCGCGTTCAGTTACACGAGAGTGTGCTCAATGGCGGCATTGAAATGCTCTACGATGGCCGCGCAGACTTGGTGGTTTCCGGCATTGAGGCACAGGGTTTCTTGGGCGAACCGTTGGTAAACGTGCGTTTTGTTGCGGTGGCACATCCCCATCATGCGCTGCATCAGTTGGGTCGCTCGTTGGATCTGCGCGATTTGGCCCAGCATCGTCAGTTGGTGGTGCGTGATTCAGCGCTGCGACAATCAACCAACGCTGGCTGGTTAAAAGCTGAGCAGCGCTGGACCGTCAGCCATCTTAATACCTCACTGGATATGCTAAGGCGAGGCCTGGGCTTTGCCTGGATGCCGGAGACACGTATTACAGAGGAGTTAAACAGCGGACAATTAAAGCCGCTGCCGCTCCCCGCGGGCGGTATTCGTGAAGTGCCGATTCAGATGATTTTTCGCGACCGGGATCGGGCAGGGCCTGCGGCCCACGCAATGGCCGCTGCACTGAAACAGGCCGTGGTAAGCGAATGTGCGCTGCATGATTCGACTTACTCGAATGAAAGGCTGTAAAACATCCGCTTGAGCCTCCCTCAAGCGGGCGTATGCTGAAAAAAGTAACGCGATAGTTAAGAACTCAAAAGACTTTTCAGGAGACGCCCCGTGGGACTACTTGTAAACGGCGAATGGCAAGATCAGTGGTATGACACCAAAAAACACGGCGGTGAGTTTGTCCGTGAATCCGCTCAGTTACGCGACTGGGTGGGTGACCAGCCAGAAACAGACGGTGACTGCTACCCAGCGGAAAAAGAGCGTTACCATTTATATGTCTCCCTCGCCTGCCCCTGGGCGCATCGCACGCTGATTATGCGCAAACTGAAAGGGCTGGAGCCGTTGATCGGCACGTCCCATGTTAGCCCCTTAATGCTCGACCAAGGCTGGACGTACCGCCAGGAAGAAGGAGCCAGTGGCGACCCCATTAATGGCGTCGACTTTCATCACCAGCTGTATACCATGACCGACCCAAACTATACCGGTCGAGTGACCGTGCCTGTGTTATGGGACAAACAGCGCAGCGCCATCATTAATAATGAATCCGCGGATCTGCTGCGCATGTTTAACCATGCGTTTGATGAGTTGACCGGCAACGACTTGGATTTTTACCCAGAAGACCTGCGTGGCGTCATTGATGACGTAAACGCCGATGTTTACGACCATATCAATAACGGTGTTTATAAATCAGGCTTTGCCACCGAGCAGGCGGTCTATGAGAAGCACGTAAAGGCACTTTTTGACGCCCTAGAGCGCATGGAAGCGCGTTTGGCCGAACATCGTTACCTAGCCGGGGAGTGGTTAACCGAAGCAGATATTCGTCTGTTTACGACGCTGATTCGTTTTGATGCGGTTTACTACGGCCATTTCAAATGCAATTTTAAGCGAATTGAGGATTATCCTAACCTTGCCAATTACGTGAGGGAAATCTATCAGTGGCCAGGGGTGGCAGAGACCGTCAATATGGATCACATCAAACGCCACTACTATTATAGCCACGACACGATTAACCCTACGCGTATCGTGCCTGCCGGGCCGTTGCTCGAGTTTGATCAGCCTCATGACCGGGAGCGTTTAACGGGCAAAGGTGTGCGGTGTAAATAGAGATGTGGCGTAACCAGTTTGCGTACCGCCATGCGGTTCCCATCAAAAAGGGCCACCCCAATGGGGCGGCCCTTTTTTCTGACGTTACGTTTCGGCAAAACGCAGCGAGTAGACGTTAACCATTATCATCGATATCTAACGCTTCACGGGTACGCTGCCAAGCGCTTTCAGCCCCTTCTTGGGTCGTTTCCCAGGCATCGCGAGCGTTAGCTTTGGTCTGCTCCCACCACTCGTTATTATAAGCAGGGAAGGCTTCTACTTCTTCCTGGCTGGCTTCGACCATTATGCGATGTTCTGTGTCACCATCGGCTTCCGTTTCGGTTTCGAGGGTGAAGTAATCGGTATCAACAACGATCTCGCGACCGCCTAAGCCAAGTACTGAACCACTTTCGATCACAATCGCGGTAATACGCATCTCTTCATCAAACAGGATGTCGTCAACATCGCCAATCTCTTCACCGGAACCACCGGCAAAATAGACTTCTGCATCGAGAATATCATCGGCAGAATACATGCCCTGAGGCTCGTTGGACGCATGTGCACCCATAGCAAAACTTCCCAGTAGGGCAGTACCGATCGCGGTTGTCAGGATTGTCTTACGCATAGCATCTCTCCATGTGGCTACGATAGATAGTAAGTCGATATGGCTGCAGGTATTGAAGGGGTAACGTGACAAGAACCTTCGATACATTATGTTGCTAAGAAACCGACCTACCAAAACGGAAATGGTGTAATTAGAGGGTGCAGTAAGAGTATTACTGTTTATCAGCCCAGTCGTCTGCTTGGCGCTCTGCTTCTTCGCGCTCAAGACCGTACTTCTGCTGAAGCTTGCCCACCAGTTGATCTTTCTTACCGCCGATCTGATCCAGTTCGTCGTCAGTCAGCTCGCCCCAGCTAGAACGGGCTTTACCCTTCATCTCTTTCCATTTGCCTTCAATTTGATCCCAGTTCATTGCATCGCTCCTTGAGAATAGTGAACTTAATTAGGCATTTCATAGGTTAGACCATATTTGCATGAGTGCAAGTACTTGATCCAATGTGGTGTAAGTTAAAAGTGCTGGTAAGAGGTGAAATGCAGTGGTAGGATGCGTCCTCCTCGCATGTGTTGACCCCTCCATCATGACGATAAGCGTCCTCCTACGTAGTTATTCGTAGTAGCGCTTGCGGGAACATCTCGCCATTTGCTAGATGTTCATTGCTGTGAAGATGGCGCGCCTCCAGTATTTCACCACACGGGTGAAATCGGCGCAGAAGGTCGCCACAACGATTGGCCCGCTAACGCGGTGTTTGCCAACCGGATGCTAGGTGCGACCGGCGTCTCCGACTCCATTGATGGCTTTGACCGCTACGGCGGTGCCTGTTATCGATAACGACCATACTTTATGTCGTTATGCGCTGACTGAGTCAGAGACGCTTATGATGTTTTTTGCCGGTGCTTACCGGCCTACCAAGGTGTGATTAATGACCTCGACTTCTGTCGCCTCGCCGAGCTTCGGCGATCTGGCTCTTTTGCCTGCCGTTCTGTCTGCTGTTGAATCACAGGGCTACCTAGTTCCCTCGCCGATTCAAGCGCAAACCATCCCTGCGCTGCTTGAAGGCCGCGATATGCTGGGCCAGGCCCAGACGGGTACCGGCAAAACTGCAGCGTTTGCATTACCGTTACTGTCACGTTTAGAACTGACTCGCCGCGAGCCGCAAGTGTTGGTGATGGCGCCAACCCGCGAATTGGCTCAGCAGGTAGCTGCCTCGTTTAGTAAGTATGGCCAAAACCTCAAAGGTCTCGAAGTGGCGACCCTATGTGGTGGCCAAGAGTACCGTGAACAGCTGGGCGCCCTTAAGCGTGGCGCGCAGGTGGTTGTTGGTACCCCAGGCCGGATTATCGACCACCTGGACCGCGGTAGCCTGAAGCTTGATGGCCTCTCCGCCTTAGTGCTGGACGAAGCTGATGAAATGCTGCGCATGGGCTTTATCGACGACGTAAAACGCGTGGTTGCCGATACCCCGAAAGATGCTCAGCGTGTGTTCTTCTCGGCGACACTGCCGACGGAAATTGAGCGCATCGTTAACCGTTACTTGGTTAACCCTGTGAAAGTTGCGATTGAGTCGGGCACCACGACCGGCGAAAACATCGAACAGCGCATTGTCCGCGTTGACGGTGGCGCTAAGCTTGAAGCGCTTTCGCGCATTCTTGAAGTCGAGCCGGTTGATGGGGCCATCGTCTTTGTGCGTACCCGTGCAGCTTGTACCACGCTCGTTGAGCAGTTGACTGCTCGTGGCGTTAACGCCGCTGGCCTATCGGGTGATCTTGATCAGAGCCTGCGTGAGCGCACTATTACACGCTTGAAGCGCGGCAAAGTCGACGTGCTGATCGCTACCGATGTAGCTGCCCGTGGTCTTGACGTGTCGCGCATCACTCACGTTATCAACTACGATCTGCCTCAGGATGCAGAAGCTTACACGCACCGTATCGGTCGTACCGGTCGTGCGGGTCGTAGCGGTATCGCGATTACCTTCGCCGGTTTCCGTGAAGGCCGCAAAGTCGGCTGGATGGAGCAGGCGACTGGTCAGAAAATGACCGAAATGCCACTGCCTGACGAAAGTGCTATTCGCGCCCACCGCGATGAAGTCTTCCATGAGCGTGTTATCGCCTCCTTAACCAAAGGCGCAGAAGAGCAGCGTGCTTTGATTGAGCGCCTGATCGAAGAAGGCCATGATCCGATCGAGCTGACCTGTGCGTTTGCCGCGATGGCCCGCGCTGACGAAGCGCCGATCGGTCGCCTACAAGCGCCGCGCAAAGAGAAGCCCACGCGCGATGGCGCCTCTGGCGGTAAGCCGGGTGCTCGTCGCGAACGCACTGGCGCGCCGACTGAAGGCATGACGCGCTACCGCGTATCGGTTGGTCATAAAGATGGCGTCAAGCCTGGCCAACTAGTCGGTGCTCTCGCTAACGAAGGCGGCATTGAAGGCGCGCGTATCGGTCGTATCGATATTCGCAACGCTTTCTCTGTGGTCGAATTGCCGAGCGGCTTGCCCTCGACGATTCTGACCAAGATGGCCCGTGCTCGTGTAGCCGGTCGCCCGCTGGAAATCAGCGAAGACAGCGCACCGGCAGAGCGCGCTCCGCGCCGTCGTCGTGACGAAGGCGATGCGCCGGTTCGTCGTCGCGAACGCGCCTAAGCCTTCAACAACGTAAGGATTAATCAGCTGCCGCCAAGCGGCAGCTGAGAAGATCTCAACGCCCCCGCACCTTTACTGGTGCGGGGGCGTTTTTTTGCTACCTTATTCATCATTCTCAGGATTGTTTACGTTCAGGGAGGAAGCCATGACCGTACCGCTACACGAATGGAATTTGGCTCCGCGAGAGGCGAGGATACTGCAGTCGCGGATGGCAAAGCGCTTAGAGCTTACTGATCGTCTAGCGCCGATAATGCATATCGCCGGGGTGGATATTGGCTTCGAAGAGGGCGGTGAAATAACCCGGGCAGCGGTGGTGGTATTGAAATGGGATCCTGCCACCGCACCCGATTTCAGGGTGGTAGAGCAGGTGGTTCATCGTGAGCCCACCCGCATGCCGTATATTCCCGGGTTGCTTTCGTTTCGAGAAATTCCCGCTGCGCTGGGGGCATTTGAAAAACTCAGCGTGATACCTGAGCTGGTGATGGTCGATGGCCAGGGGATTGCACACCCGCGCCGATTAGGCGTGGCGGCTCACTTAGGATTATGGCTGGATTTGCCCACCATCGGTATTGCCAAGTCACGCCTATATGGCCAGCACGAGGAGGTGGGCGAGCAGCGTGGCGACTGGGTGCCGCTCTACGCAGGGCAGGAAACCATAGGTGCCGTTTTGCGCTCCCGCACCAAGGTCAAACCCGTGTACGTATCACCTGGGCACCGAATCACTTTAGAAACTTCGCTGACCTGGGTGTTGCGCTGCTTAGGGCGTACCAAACTGCCTGAGCCTACACGGCTGGCGGATCGATTGGCTTCGCGGCGCGATCAGCTGAGGTAGTCGGCGTTTGCAAAGCGCTTTTGCTAAGGGCTATACAAACGCCAAAAAGCGCCGCAGCAGGCTGGAGGCTTCTTGACAGTCAGCAATGTTCGCCAGCAGGGTGTCGGGCTCTTCGCCCTGGTCGCGTAGAGCGGCGCGTTGGCGTTCAAGGTAGGCACGCATCACTGGCGCCGTAAACTCGGGGTGAAACTGTACGCTCCACTGGCGCGGCCCGTACCGCAGCGCCTGGTGGGCGTCGTGGCTGTTATGGGCTAACACCGTGCAATCAAGAGGCGCTTGCATCACCGACTGGGCATGGGTCAGGTGAGCGGCAAAGCTCGCCGGCAGCTGGCTAAACAGGGGGTCTTGCTGACCTGCTTGGGTTAGCCGCACGGTGCGTGTGCCTGATTCACGGCCCGCGGGATGGTAGTCGCTCACGCCACCAAACGCGGCGGCCATTAACTGGTGGCCATAGCAAACGCCAAGCATCGGCGTGTCGTTAGCCAGTGCCTCTTGCAGCCACGGTTTAAGCGCTTCGCTCCAGGGTTCGGCTTCGCTGACCATACTGTGTGAGCCAGTAATCACAATGCCTGCCACTGCATCAAGGTCAGGGGCAATGGGTTGGCGGGGTGCATCCCATACCTGTAGCTCCAAATGTGCTGGCAGGGCAGTGCTAAGTTGCTTTATAAATAGCGTTTCAAAATCACCGTGTTGGTCGACAACTTCCGGAAAAGCGTCGCCGGTTTTAACGATCAATACACAGGCCATATGGCTCTCTCTGTATGATGAAATGCAAACGTTGAACAAAGGTCTTTCAGGAAGCGCGTAAAGGCGTGAAGATAGCCTACCATGGCTTCTTAAATGGTAAGAATGCATTAATTATTAACGTCATAAGGAGTAGATAATGCAACAGATTACCCGTGCAGGCGAACCGCTGGATGTGGCTGGTACACTGCCTGCAAAAGGGCAGGCGGCACCTGCGATGACGCTGACCAACACCGATCTGCAAGACGTAACGCTTGATACGTATGCAGGCAAGCGTAAAGTGCTCAATATCATTCCCAGTGTGGATACACCCACCTGCGCTATGTCTACGCGTCGCTTTAACGAGCTGGCGTCTAACCTTGCGGACACCGTGGTATTGGTCGTTTCAGCGGATTTACCCTTTGCGGCAAAACGCTTTTGTGGCGCGGAAGGACTGGATAACGTCGAAACGCTATCTACTTTCCGTCATCCCGAGTTTCGCGAAGCCTGGGGCGTGGCGCTGTGCAACAACCCAATGGAAGGCCTATGCGCCCGTGCCGTAGTGGTACTGGATGCCGATAACCGCGTGCTGCATAGCGAGCTGGTAAGCGAGCTGAAAAACGAGCCTGATTACGAGGCTGCCTTAGCGGTTTTGAACTGATTTTCTAGCGTGACGTTGTGAAGCCGCCACCAGGGCGCGAATCAAGCGCTGCTGGGGGCGGTTGAAAATTAGCCACTCTGGGTGCCACTGCACGCCAATCAAAAAGTCGTGCTCCCGCGATTCAATGCCCTGCACCAAACCATCCCTGTCGCGGGCGACGATTTCAATGCCTCTGCCCGTCTGATAAACAGCTTGGTGATGCAGGCTATTAACTCGGCACCAGGTGACCCCTAGCAGGCGATGCAGCTTGCTTGCTCCTACTATATCAACGGTTTTGCGCGGTAGTACGGTGCGGCGCCGTTTTATCCCTTCATGGGTGGTGTAGATATCCGGGTCCAGAGTGCCGCCAAGATGTACGTTGATTAATTGTGCCCCCCGGCAAATACCCAGCACCGGTGTATGCAGCGGTATAAAACGTTCAAGTAGGGCCAGTTCCAGCTCATCCCGTGCAGGGTCAAGTCGTACATCCAACTGGACTTCGCCACCGTAAAGGTGGGCCTGAATATCGTCGCCGCCGCCAATAATTAAACCATCAAGACTTTCCGGCTGTGGCCGAGAAGGCGATAGCCGCAGCGGTTTTCCGCCGTGCCGCCAGACGGCAAACCAATCAAACCACCATGCCAGGTGGCTTTTTTGGTCAGAGGTAGTAATTCCGATAAGCGGCCGAGTCATGCGGATAGTTACTCACTGTGACAGGAAATGAAAAAATGCAAAACGAGGTGCGGTAAAAACGCTAGCGCTTACGACGAAGCCAACGAAACAGTTTCTCTTTTATGCGGATCAGCATCGGTCGGTTATGGTCGGCGATATACTCAGCGCAACGAGCGAGCAAAACCTCAGAATTGGCGGCAAGTTTCTCAACTTCCACCCAGCGATTCCACTCGGTCACAGAGCCCCACCCTGGCTGCGAAAGCTGGGCGTTAGGTAGGCGATAGTGAAAGGTAGGGCGCGGCTTGGTAAGTTGGGTATGCAGCAATTCATTGGGGTGGTCGGGGCGCAGGTAGGCAAATAACGGTAGCAAATCCAGCTCGCGGTTGCGCGTCGGGTTGTGGTGCAGGTAGTCGTCAATTAGCGTGTCAAGGTCAGGCTTATAGCGGCTATCCAGTACTTTTAGCGCGTAGGCTTTGTGAAATGGATTGGCATGGGGCAGCATCTCGCGGGTAATATCGACTTTGATTTCGTCACGCAACCAGCCAGCCAGCAGTAGGTAAGCGCGCAGCATAGCGAGTAAGTAGTCAACGTCGAAACGCTCCACTTCAGGGTTTAGGTGTAAACCAAACCCATACAGCAGGCTGGCATCGGTGCCCTTGGCGCCGTGTTCACGCAGAGCCTCGAACAGCGCGTCTAAATCTTCCAGTTCATTCCAAGGTATCGGAGGGCAAACGATTTCAGTAGGCACCAGGCCGGTGACCATATCACCAATCAATTCGCGGGTTTTTTGATGAAACTCGACCCGCCGCTGGTGCTGATGGCGCGCCCATTCGCTGTCTTCAGCGTGAGGGTCGTCGACCAGTGATTTGTCGGGATGTGCATACTGGGTGTCGAGCTCGATACCAAATTCACCCCAACGGGTATCTTCTACTAGTAGCCGATGGGGGCTTACCACGTTAAGCTCCCCGCCAAACAGCTCACGTACGATCATCGCTGTGTCTCGGGGCGGCAGGCCAGCGAATTCAATTTCGACGCCAACTTGCCGGATTTCCCCGTGGCTGTTTATGCGCTTAGGTGGAGCTTGTAGCGTCATCTCGGCATCCTTGAGGTGAACGTTTAAGTCTCCAGCCTATCATAGTCACGCATTGAGACTGAGCGTATTACTGGGTTCAGTAAGCCATAGCGGCGGCACACGATAAGCAAGGCGCCATCAACGCTAATTTTCAGGAGTAGGGCGTGCGACAGCACTGGTTAATCAATTCGGTAATAGGCTTTTGCTTTTATGTGTTGGCAGGCCTAGCCGTGACAAGCATGGCAATAACCCAGGCCCAGGCGCAAACGGTGTCGCTGCCCGGGCTGAGCAGCGGTTCCGAAGAGCAAACGGCCGATGTTAGCAACGAAGAGTTTCAGAATTCGCTAACCGACGTCATCACGATGCTCGAAAATGAAGAGCGGCGCACCGAACTGCTCAAATCGCTACGCGAGCTGCAGGTCGCTGCAGATGCGGCCGGTGAGGATGAGGGTGTGGTGCACCAAGGGCTGCTGGGTGCGCTCGCCGACACCTTGAGCGACCTTGGCGATCAGGCCCAATCGGGAGACTCACCGGTTGATCAGTGGTCACGCCAGCTCGTTCAAGGTGCGGAGGATTTGCGCGCGCTTAACGATGATGCGGACCAGGGTGAGGCGATGCGAGCCGTTGTTGAAGGAACCGTGCTCGCCCTGTTATGGATCGTGCTGCTGGTGATGATGATTGCCTTTGGGCGCATGCTGGCAACCCGGCGTGAGTGGCCACTGGATCTGCCCCGGGATCCGAAGGGCTGGTTGTTAGCAGTGCACTTTTTACGCCGCATGCTGCCTTGGGCGCTGTCGTTTGCCATTACCTTAGGGATCGGTCAGGTGCTGCCCGATAGCCCTGGGCGAACGCTGGTGCTGGTGGTGGCCTATATCTGTTTATGTGGCCGCGCGCTCTCAGTAGTGTTTGAGACGGTCATCGCGTTCTTTAGCCGTGGCCACCGTTTTACCGCGGTTCAACTGCTTCAGCAGCACGC
Source organism: Halomonas alkaliantarctica (assembly GCF_029854215.1). Classification (NCBI taxonomy): domain Bacteria; kingdom Pseudomonadati; phylum Pseudomonadota; class Gammaproteobacteria; order Oceanospirillales; family Halomonadaceae; genus Vreelandella; species Vreelandella neptunia. Next base: position 1,047,857 of record NZ_CP122961.1, read on the forward strand.
CCTTCGCGGCCTGTTTGTAATCGGGGCCTTGATTGCGCTGGGTGATGCGGTCAACTCCTCGCGTCTAGTTGAAATGCTGGGTAGCGAACTGTCGAGCCTTGTCTCTGTTCTCTCCAATATGCTTGCGGCGTTACTCGCAGCGCGATTTATTCTTAAATTCAAGCGTCCCGTGCGCCACCTGATTTGCAATCGGCCATACAAGCAGCGCCGGGATGCGAATACGGCCGTTGAGATGATTCGCTCTTTGGGGGGGCTATGGCACATACCCGCGCTACTGCTGGTGAGTGGTTCGCTGCTGGCAATTTTTATCACCGTCGGCGATGTGGGGACTGCCCTGGCTCGCTCGATTATTTCCGCTAGCCTGTTGGTGCTAACGCTGGTGGTCACTGGGCTGTTGCGCAGGCAGTCTGAGCGGATGGGCAAGCGTCGTCATCGACACCGCCAAAGCCAGTACCGTAAACGGTTAGAGCGCTTCGGCTTTGTGTTGGCACATATTTGTTCGTGGATGGTGTTTGCTGAGCTCTCGATGCAGGTGTGGGGCAGTTCGTTCTTTGGGCTAGGCCAGCAGGCCGTGGCCAGCGCGCGGATTGGCCAAGCGCTGGTGAGCCTGGGTGCCACCGTGCTCCTGGCGTGGCTAGTCTGGATATTTGCCGATACCGCCATTCAGCGGGCGCTGACGTCGTCGGCGCGCTCGCGGGGGCGGCGGGTCAATCAGGCCCGGGCGCAAACCATCACGCCAATGATCCGCAACGTCATCTTCGTCACCATTCTAATTATTGCCGTTATCGCCGGGTTGGCTAATTTGGGTGTCAACGTGACACCGCTGCTGGCCGGTGCCGGTGTGATCGGTTTGGCGATTGGTTTTGGTGCCCAAACACTGGTGCAGGATTTAATTACCGGTATCTTTATTTTGATCGAAGATTCCCTGGCGGTTGATGACTTCGTACAGATCAATAGCCATACCGGTACCGTTGAAGGTCTGACGTTGCGTACGGTGCGGCTGCGCGATTTGGACGGAATTGTGCATATCATCACCTTCAGCCGGATTGAATCGATTCATAATATGTCGCGCCAGTTCGGCATCGCGCTGATGCGTATCCGCATTCCCTTCGATATGAAAATTGACGATGCCATTACGCTGATGCAGGAGACCGCCCAGGAGCTGCGCCGCGACCCGATGATGCGCCACTACATCTGGTCGCCGCTGGAAATGCAGGGCATCCAGGGCTTTGAAGATGGCTGCCCTATTTTACGCATGCGCTTTCGCACCGCGCCGGAGATGCAGTGGGATGTCTCGCGGGCGTTTAACCTGTTGCTGAAGCAGCGTATGGAAGCTCAAGAGATTGACCTGGGCGTGCCGCGTCTTAGTGTCAGTATGGAAGCGCGTGCCGAAGACCGCATGGAGGCCACTGCGGGCACTTCATTCTCTTTAGAAGAGGGCTCGCAAGAACAAACCGTGCAAGAAAATGGCTCTTCTAAGAATGAGCAGGGCAAGGGAGAGTCGACGCAAGCCGGTGAATCACCCCCCGAAGATCATAAGAAACCTGCACCGCCGAAGCCCGCACCACGCCCGACAAAAGCCGAGATTCGCCAGGATGAGCAGACGCGCAAGCATGATAAGACGTCTAATCGTGCAGCATCACATCGGCAAAAGCCCCAGGCACAGGGCAAGCCCCAGGGCGATACCTATACCAGCACCGGCGGCGAATACGGCGATGAGTAGCCATGGCCCGCGTAAACGACGCCAGCGGTTATACAGCGAGACCGCGTGGCTAACGCGGTCGACCAGTTCGTCGTGACGGGAAATGATGTGATCCGGCGGTAGCGAAAAGTCGTTGGCGACATCGCCCTGCCAGTGGGCGCCGTGGCTGAGTCCCAGACGCGCTCGTAGTTTGCCGATATCGCTTACGGTGACGTGCAGCGTGTCGTAGGCTTCGCGGCGTTCGGCAACCGTGAACACCGCCTCGGCATCCTGACGTAGCGCGCTATGCTGGCAGCTAGCAACGGCTTGGCTTATTTCTTGTTCATTGGCCTCGGGGGAAACCGCGAGGCGCTGGTACAAATCGCGCATAGGGGGCTATTGTTTCTCTTGGGACCTGATTCTCGTGTGCCAGTGCATAGTGCAAAACCTTTAGCGTTGCATGGTCTTAGTAAGTTTGCATCAAATAATCATAGGCGTTTTTAATACGCTGAAATCGCGCTGAAGCCAAGGCGACCTGCTGTTCGCTTTCCGAATAGAAGCGGTCTGGATGGTGGAGCTGCGCCATCCGCCGATAAGCGTGGCGAACCTCTATCCGGGTGGCGCCTGGGGTGAGGCCCAGCACCGAAAGCGCACGCGTGGTGCGGTCGGGTGGTGGCGGTGAGGGTCTCTGTTGGCGATTGCCTTGCTCTTGTTGGCGATAGTCTTGCTGGCGAGAGCGGCGTTGTTCGCGCTCGGCCTGTTCACGCTGCTGTTGCTGCCTTTGCCGTTCCTGCTCCTGTTGGCGTGTCCGTTCACGCTGGCGCTGCTGTTCCTGGTCTCGCGCCTGGCGGGCCTGTTCCTGGCGCTGCTGCTTCTCCTGCTGTTTTTGCTGCTTCTGTTGGTGGCGCTGTTCTTTCTTTTGTTGCTGTTGTTCGGCCCGTGCGTTGGCCTGTTGGTGTTGCTGCTCAGCGGCTTCAGCCTCGCGTACTTTGCGAGCATGGTAATCTGGATCGTGAGTTTGCCAGTAGGCATCGCGGCTAGGATCTTCGGGGTTGCCAAGCGGGGTGCCGGTGAGTTCTTTAAACAGGGTGTTTAAAGTCATCGGTGTAACGCTGAGTAGATCGGCCAAAAAACGCAAAATATAGTGGTTGGCTAGCGACAGCTCGCCGTCATCGGTGGCGACGGTTATCGCTTGATGAATAACGCTAAGGCTGCGCTCAGTGCCGCACTCTTTGCGAATCACCTCGGCGGCTAATTGGATCGCTTGCAGGTCTTGGCTATGGGCAATACTCATCACCGGACCCAGCTCATGCCCGTGGCGAAACTGCGCTGTTACCTGGGCCAAACGGCGCCGCCGCTGACCTTCCGATACGTGTTGGCGGTGCACCAGCACCCAGGCCAACAGCAGCAGGGTTGCCGTATCCACTTGGCTGCGGCTCTTTAATAGCAGCAGCTCAAAGGGTGAAAAACGGGCAATGGACATTTCCTAGCTCCACAGATGAAGAGGTGAACAGAGGGCGGTGGCTTTATGCGGCACCCTGATCATTTTAGCCATGGTATATCATCACGTTAGGCAAAGGAGTAGGAGATTGATGAGTTGATCAACGTTGAGCGTAAAAACAGCTTTCAGCTGCGTCTTACCCGGCGGCTCAAGGAAGAGACATCGCATAACCTCGACGTCTATCTTTTTGTGCCTGGCGAACTGGGCTTAAGCACCCAGCTTATCTCAGAAGAAGCCTTTTATCATGCTGCCATCAATGTCTCGCGCACCTACTACAGTGATGAGTATCTCCTGCCACTGGTGCACAGTCGGCTGGCCAGCCGCAATCGGCTCGGCAGCGACTCATACCGATTGAGTCTAAGTCTTTACGCCTACCAGTACGTGGAAGCCATGGAGCGTACTACCCGCTCAATGCTAGTGAGTGCCAACAAGCTTCGTCATGCCCGCCAAGAGGAGCGGGAAGAGAACAGGGAGGTACAAGAGAGCGCCGTCGCCCTACGCGATCAGCTGCATGAAATGATCGACCTAAGCGACGGTATTCTCAAGCGGCTGCGTCGCCACCAGCCCGATGATGAAAGCTTCAATAAGTACTTTGCCAATATTGATAACTACCTCTCCTGGTTTACCGAACAGCAGTTGCTGGCGCTGGTGGCCCACATGCCCCGCGGCGGTGAGTTTACCGATATTCGTCGACGTTTTATTAGCGTATGTCATCGTGAGGGCGAGTATCGCCGTGAGCAACAGTACAACGCCGAGCGAGTGATGGCCGACCCCACGCGAATGTCGAATAAAATGCGTTTGTTGCGGCGCCTGATTGAGCACCCGATCACCCTGAAACAGGAGGCGTTGGAGCTGGGGGGCGGCGAGCAGAAAGCGGTAAAAGCGCTAGCCACGGCGGTGGTAATGGCCTTTGTGTCGTTAGGTGTGCTGCAGCTGCGTAATGCTTTGGGAGATATCACCGCATTGTTCGTATTAGCCATGGCGCTGCTATACGCCATGCGCGAGGTGTTTAAGGATGATTTGCGCAATACCCTTTGGCGCTGGTTGCGTAAAGGCCGCCCCAAGTGGCGCCGCCAGTATTTAGACCCCACGCGCAATGCCGTGGTGGGACGCCAATTGGAGTGGTTTGACTACAAGCGTTTTGCTTCGCTGGGTGACGATATTCAGCAGATGCGTCGCCGTACGGTAGCCCAGCGTGAAGAAGTGGTGCTGCACTACCGCTCGAGCTCACGTATGTCGCCCACGCGCTTTTTAAGCGGCTACGAGCACACTCGCGAAACGCTCAATCTGGATATTTCCATGTTGACGCGGCTAATGAGTAAGGGAAAACATCATATCTACCGTCTTAAAGATGGCCAGGCAGTGCGTGAGGGCGTCGAGCGTCGCCATCTGTTCAACTTGGTGATTCGTGAGACCGGCAGTGAGGATACGCCCTATCTCGCCCGCTGGAAGGTCGTCGTTAGCCGCTCGGGGATTGTCGATGTTGAGAAAGTCGAAGAGAGCACTGTGGTGAAGGAGGGCAAGTAAGAAAGGGACAATAAACTGCGCTAGGTCAACGCAGCCTCAATGCGTTCTTTGATATCACCTCTTGGCATGGGCAAATTGCCTGCACCGAACTAGTCTCAAAGTACAGGCAGACTAATCTGCATTTGCGGCCCTGTCTTTAAAGGTTGAGTGCAAGGAGGAGTACAATGCAAGCTATCGATATTATGACGCCCAAAGTGGTGAGTGTGGGGCCTGATGCTCAAGTGCGAGAAATTGCGCAACTGCTGCTCAAGCACCGTATTAGTGCGGTACCTGTCGTAGATAGTGAGCACCGGGTGATTGGCATTGTCAGTGAAGGCGATTTAATGCGCCGAGTAAAAGGCGACGGTGACCATCGCGACTCCTGGTGGTTATCGCTGTTTACCGCCGGTAAGGATGCTGGCGACTATGTTAAGTCCCATGGTCGTAAAGCTCACGAGGTCATGACCCCGAACCCGATGACCGTCGAAGAGAACACGCCGCTGCATACCATTGCGCGAATGCTGGAAAAACATCATATCAAGCGGGTGCCTGTGCTACGTGATGGCAAGTTAGTGGGCATTGTTAGCCGCGCTAACTTGCTCCAAGGTATCGCCAATGCCGCAGTGGCGCCGACCCAGTCGCCCACGGATGATCGTCAAATTCGGGAGTCTATTCTCAATGAAGTTGAGCATAACACCGGCGTACACGTTGAGGGCATTAGCGTGATTGTGGACGGCGGCGCTGTGGAGGTATGGGGGCTGGTTGAATCGCTTGAACAGAAGCAGGCAGTAACCGTTGCTGCGGAAAACGTGCCTGGGGTCACCCAAGTCGAAAACCATCTGGGCATGATGCCACGGGGTGTGGGCTATATGTGACCTAAAGCCCGCTTAAAATAGCGGGCTTTACCTTCTTTGCTTTCTTAAACACCCTCTCAAAACACTGCTTTAATTGCCTGCTCCAAGCTGTTTACGCTGCGCTCTGTGTGGTGCAGTTTATCTAGGCCAAACAGACCAATGCGGAAGGTTTGGAAGTTATCACCTTCATCGCACATCAGCGGTACGCCGCCCGCTACTTGCACGCCCGCTTGGGCAAGCTTGCCCACTAAGCCACTATCGTCGCTGTAGCACACCACCACGCCTGGGGCTTCAAAGCCTTCCGCAGCAACGCTGGCAAAACCGTGGCGATTAAGCATGGCACGGACTTCCCGGCCAATCGCTTGCTGCTCCTCCTTTACCCTGGCAAAGCCGTAGGCGCGGGTCTCCTGCATGATATCTCGCAACTGCCGCAGTGCATCGGTAGGCATCGTGGCGTGGTAGGCGTGTCCGCCGTTCTCATAGGCTTGCATGATGCTGTGCCACTTGCCTAGGTCGCAGGCAAAGCTGTTGCTCTGGGTGTCGCTCAAGCGCTGTGTAGCCCGCTCGGAAAGCATTACCATGGCGCAGCAGGGCGAACCGCTCCAACCTTTTTGCGGCGCACTCACCACCACATCAATGCCGAGTGCCTGCATATCCACCCACAGGGTGCCCGCGGCGATAGCATCTAACACAAACAAGCCGTCTACTTGGTGAGTGGCTTCGGCGAGCGCTTGAATATAGTCATCTGGAAGCAGCAAGCCAGCAGAGGTTTCGACTTGCGGGGCAAACACCACCGCGGGTTTTTCGTTATTAATCTGCGCGACGGCCTCATCAATGGGCACCGGCTGAAAAGGCGAGCGCGGGTCATCTGCATTGAGTCGTCGTGCTTTAAGCACCGTGTGTTGATCGGTTAAACGGCCCATCTCGATAATTTGCGTCCAGCGGTAGCTGAACCAGCCGTTGCGGATGACCAGGGTTTTTTGATCAACGGCAAACTGCCGCGCCACCGCTTCCATACCGAAGGTGCCACTACCGGGCACAATTACCGCTGCGTGGGCGTTATACACCTCTTTCAGCGTGGCTGAAATATCCCGCATCACACCTTGAAACTGCTGTGACATGTGATTCAGCGAACGGTCTGTGTAGACCACCGAGTATTCAAGCAAGCCGTCGGGATCGACGTTGGGCAGTAAACCAGCCATGGCATTCTCCTAAGTAGGTGCTGTGCTCTATTCGGCACATTGCGTCGTAAGCAACACGTTGTTTCTAAGAGTACGAGCAATAAAAGCACAAAACCAGCCCACGTTGGGGCTGGTTTTGAAGGCCAAGCGGGTTGACTTAGCGTGGCGGCAACTGCTCTGGCCCAAAGGCGTCGGGCAGCAGCGTTTCCATGGTGTAGGTTTTCATCAATTCGCCACTACCGGAGAGTACCTTGATCTGCGTCTCTGGCGTGGCGAATTCGCGAATCCGCTGACGGCAGTCGCCGCAGGGGGTACAAAGGTGATCACCAGGGCCCATCACGTAGACCGTCGCCAACTGGCGCTGCCCGGCGGTGATCATGGCGGAAATGGCCGAGGCTTCGGCACACAGGCCTTTGTAGTGCGCCACTTCGACGTTGGTGCCCGCAAATTGCTGACCATCGGGGGCCACTATCACTGACGCTACCGGGTGCGCGGAGTAGGGCACATACGCGTTAGCCCGCGCACTTAACAAGGTTTGAACGATCTCTTCTGATACCTGTTCCATCACTTTTCCTTTTGGCCGCTTCAACGCGCTCTTTTCAACGTTCTCTTTTCAACGTGCTAGGCGCGGGCAGCGTCGTCGCGAAGTACGGTGTCCAGTGCAATCAGCATCATGTCGTCAAAGGTGGTTTGACGGTCGGCGCTGGAGAGCGAGTCGCCTTTCAGGATGTGATCCGATACGGTACAGATCGTCATGGCGCGGGCGCCAAATTCAGCGGCGACGCCGTAAAGGCCCGCAGCTTCCATCTCGACGCCGACAATGCCGTAACGCTTGAGCATTTCAGCCATTTCGGTTTGCGGGTTGTAGAACAGATCCGCTGAGAAGATGTTGCCCACTTTGACCGGCACGTTCTTGGCCTTGGCGGCAGCAACCGCGTGCTGGGTCAGTTCAAAATCCGCAATGGCGGCGAAGTCGTGGTCGTTAAAGCGCATGCGGTTGACTTTGGAGTCAGTGCTGGCACCCATGCCAATGACGACATCGCGCACGTTGACATCGTCGCGCACCGCGCCGCAGGAGCCCACACGAATCAGCGATTTAACGCCGTAGTCGGTGATCAGCTCTTTGGCGTAGATGGAGACCGACGGAATACCCATGCCGTGGCCCATCACGGAAATCTCGCGGCCTTTGTAAGTGCCGGTGTAGCCGAACATATTGCGCACGTCGTTCACCTGGCGCACGTTCTCCAGGTAGGTGTCGGCGATGTATTTGGCGCGCAGCGGGTCACCGGGCATCAGCACGGTATCAGCGAAATCGCCGGGGGCAGCGTTAATATGCGGGGTAGCCATCAAATATCTCCTTTAAGCGGCTTCAGGAAGAAAGCTTTTGCCATCGGCCATGGCCGGAAGCAGGAAAAAGTCGGCGAGGGTTTGGCCAATATCGGCAAAGGTGCCGCGCTCGCCCAACGGGCCGGGGGTAAAGCCGGGGCCGTGTACCAGAATGGGGATGTACTCGCGGGTGTGCTCGGTGCCGTGCCAGCTGGGGTCGCAGCCGTGATCGGCGGTGAGAATCAGCATGTCATCTTCGCTTAGCGTAGCCAGCAGCTTAGGCAGCTTGGCGTCGAAATCTTCCAGTGCGGCAGCATAGCCCGGCACGTCCCGGCGGTGGCCATAGACCGAGTCAAAATCGACAAAGTTGGTCATGATCATGGCGCGCTCGCCTTCGTCGCGTTGGCTGGTGCGCTCGATCTCTTTGAGCGTGGCGTCCATCAATGCATCGTGGCCGCTGGCTTTTACCTTGTGGGTAATGCCGCAGTGGGCGTAGATATCGGCAATTTTACCAATCGAGACCACTTCGCCACCGGCATCTGCAAGCTTTTGCAGCACGGTGGCTGAGGGCGGCTCAACGCTGTAGTCGCGACGGTTGCCGGTGCGGGCGAAGGTGTTGCTGTCTTCGCCGATAAACGGACGCGCAATGACGCGACCGATGTTGTAAGGCTCCAGCAGCTCGCGGACGGTTTCGCACAGCTTATATAGCCGCTCCAGGCCGAAATGCTCTTCGTGGGCGGCAATTTGGAACACCGAATCCGCCGAGGTATAAACGATGGGTTTGCCGGTAGCGATGTGCTCTTCACCCAGGCGGGCGATGATCTCGGTGCCTGACGCATGGCAGTTGCCAATCACCCCGGTGAGATCGGCCTCCTGGACGATGGCGTCGAGCAGCTCAAGGGGGAAACTGTCGGTTTTATCCAGAAAGTAGCCCCAGTCAAAGCGTACAGGCACACCGGCGATTTCCCAGTGGCCGGAGGGGGTATCTTTGCCGCTGGAAATCTCTTTGGCGTGGGCGTACGCGCCTTCCAGGTTTTCCGGCAGCGTGACGCCTTCGGCAACGCTGCCCGTGGCATCGCGGTGGGCGTGAAATAGCCCCAGCTTGGCCATGTTGGGAAGCTTCAGCGGGCCTGAACGGTTGGCGTTATCGGCTTCGCCACGGGCGCAGGCGTCGGCGATATGGCCCAAGGTGTCGGAGCCTTCATCGCCGAAGGTGGCGGCATCCGGGGCGGCGCCAATGCCAAACGAATCGAGGACTAATACAATCGCGCGGCTCATAAGGTTTCTCCACGGAAAGTGTCTTGTAGCAGGGTGTCGGCGCTGGCGGTACCTTCGCCAATGGTAAATGCGGCGCGCAGCTGCTCAGCGGCGCGCTCGGCGGCGGCTTCACTGCGGGCGTGCACCATGGCAATGGGGCGCTGGCTATCCACGCTCTCGCCAATCTCGACGATGTCGGTGAAGCCGACGCTGTGATCGACGCTGGCATCGTTACGCAAGCGACCACCGCCCAGTTCCACCACGCTCATGCCTACAGCACGGGTATCAATACGCTGGACGATTCCTGATTGCTCAGCATATACCGGCTTAATCACTTCAGCTTTGGCCAAGTAGTGCTCTGAGCGCTCCATAAAGTCGCTGGGGCCACCGAGCTCGCGCACCATGCGGGCGAACACTTCAGCGGCCGCGCCGGAGGTTAGCGCCTTTTCAAGCTTGGTTAGCGCTTCTTCACGTGAGCCTGCGAGTTTGCCCGCCATCAGCATTTCCACTGCCAGCTCGCGGGTTACTTGCATCACGCGGCTGTTGGGGCGGTCGCCGCGCAGCAGCGCCAGCGTCTCGACGATTTCCACCGCGTTACCGGCGCAAGGGGCCAGCGGCTGACTCATATCAGTGAGCAGGGCGGTCGTCGGCGTACCCGCTTGGGTGGCCACATTGGCGATGCTTTTGGCAAGTTCCCGGGATTTTTCCGGCGTGGGCATAAAGGCGCCGCTGCCGACTTTAACGTCCATCACCAGCGCATCCAGTCCGGAGGCCAGCTTCTTGCCTAGAATAGAGGCTGTAATCAGCGGAATCGATTCTACCGTGGCGGTTACATCGCGAACGCCGTAGATGCGCTTGTCGGCGGGGGCGAGATCACCCGTTTGGCCAATAATCGCCACGCCGGTGGATTTCACCACCTCGCGGAAACGCTCTGGTGCGGGGTAGGGGTCATAGCCGGGGATCGATTCGAGCTTATCCAGGGTGCCGCCGGTGTGGCCCAGGCCACGACCGGAGATCATCGGTACGAAGGCGCCGCAGGCGGCGACCCAGGGGCCGAGCACCAGCGAAACCAAATCGCCCACGCCACCTGTGGAGTGCTTATCGACAATCGGGCCGGGCAGGTTGAGGTCGCTCCACTGCATCACGTGGCCGGAATCGCGGGTAGCGGTGGTCAGCGCAACGACTTCTTCACGGCTCATGCCGTTGAGAAATACCGCCATGGTGAAGGCGCCGATCTGAGCGTCGCTGATGCGGTCATCGGCAATGCCCTGCACAAAGGCTTTAATCTCTTCCGCGGGCAGCGGCTGGTTATCGCGCTTTAGGCGAATCAGCTCCTGCGGGAGCAGGGAGTGTTGAGTGGCGTTGGTAGACATTAATAACCTCCGTCAGTAGTGGCCGCGTTGGTGTTGCCGGTCAACGTCGCCAGCAGATTGCCCAGCAGGCTAGAGGCACCAAAGCGGAAGTGCGCGGGGGTTACCCAGCCTTGACCCATAATGTCATTGGCAAGGGCCAGGTATTCCGCTGCATCCTCGGCTGTTTTAACGCCACCCGCTGCTTTAAAACCAACGTCTTTACCACTCGCCTTGATGGCCTTGAGCATAATCTCGGCGGCTTCCAGCGTAGCGTTCACGGCTACTTTACCGGTCGATGTTTTAATAAAATCAGCGCCGCCTTCAATGGCGAGTTCACTGGCGCGTTTGATCAGCGCAGGCTCTTTGAGTTCGCCGGATTCAATGATCACTTTGAGCAGCGCTTGGCCCGCGCAGGCGGCTTTGCACATTTCTACCAACGCGAGGCCAGTCTCTTCATCGCCTGCCATAAGTGCGCGGTAGGGAAAGACGACATCGACTTCGTGGGCACCAGAGGCGACCGCGTCGCGGGTTTCACGGGCAGCGCCCATGATGTCGTCACCGCCGTCGGGAAAATTGGTGACCGTGGCGATTTTTACCTGGTCATTGAGAGTGTGAGCAGTCAGCGCACGCTGGGCGGTGACAATAAACTGCGGATAGACGCAAACGGCAGCAGGAGTGCCAAAGGGCGTTTTCACCTGCTGACACAGCGCTTCAATGGTGCTGTCAGTGTCGCTATCGTTCAGGCTCGTCAGATCCATGAGGGTGAGTGCTTGGCGGGCGGCTTGGACAATATGGGGGGAGGCGGTCGCAGTCATGGGATTCTCACAAATCAGTAAAAGATAAAAACGGGCACTGCGGATAAAGCCGCAGTGCCCGTCACCTTCAGTCAACCCCGCTGCTTTAAGCAGAGGCGTTACTTAGGGCGATAAAGAAGCCAGCAATCGAGGCCGACATCAAGTTGGACAGTGTACCGGCCAATACGGCTTTGACACCAAAGCGGGCAATCTCTTTACGGCGGGTAGGTGCGATGCTGCCCAGACCGCCAAGCAGAATCGCAATGGAGGAGAGGTTAGCAAAGCCACACAGCGCGAAAGAGAGGATCGCCATGGTATGCGGTGTCATCATCTGACCCGTCGCAGCCACCACCTGTTCCCCATCAATGTAAGGCGCTAGGTTGATGTAGGCGACAAATTCATTGACCACTAATTTTTGGCCAATAAAGGAGCCAGCCAGAGTAGCCTCTTCCCAGGGTACACCCAACAGGAAGGCCAGCGGGGCAAACAGCCAGCCCAAGATCAGCTCCAGGCTAAGCGAGTCAAAGCCTACCCAGCCGCCAACGCCACCTAGAATGCCATTGATCAGCGCAATTAGGGCGATAAACGCAAGCAGCATGGCGCCCACGTTCGCGGCCAGCATTAAGCCTGATGTAGCGCCGGATGCTGCGGCGTCCAGCACATTGGCGGGCTTATCTTCCTGGGCGTCAATCTCTTCTTCGACCTTGGAAACGCTGTCGCTGTCAGTAACGTCTTGGGTTTCGGGCATGATCAACTTGGCAAACAGCAGGCCGCCAGGCGCTGCCATAAAGGAAGCCGCCACCAAGTATTCCATGGGAATACCCAATGCAGCGTAACCCGCCAACACCGAACCGGCGACAGACGCCAAACCACCACACATCACCGCAAACAATTGCGACGGCGTCATCCGGGCGATAAACGGACGCACCACTAGCGGCGCTTCGGTTTGGCCGACGAAGATATTTGCCGTTGCGGAGAGCGACTCTGTGCGTGAGGTGCCCAGCGCTTTTTGCAGGGCGCCGCCGAGGATACGAATGACCCACTGCATAATGCCGATGTAATAAAGCACTGCAATTAGCGAGGAGAAGAAGATAATGACCGGGAGTACTTTGATGGCGAATACAAAGCCGACGTTATCCACATCGGCTAAGCCGCCGAACAGAAAGCCGATCCCGTCGTTGGCATACACCAATATTTGGCTAACGCCGGAGGAGATGGCCTGCAGCACGGCCTGACCAAAGGGTACATAAAGTACAAAGGCACCGATACCTGCTTGGATGGCAAAAGCGCCCAGCACGGTACGTAGCCGGATAGACTTACGGTCGTAAGAGAAGATCAGGGCGATGGCCACCAGGGTGATCATGCCCACCAAGCTCATAAGGAGTGTCATAGGGAGATCCTTCGAGTCCTGGAACCTCTGATTAACTATTGCGCTTGCCTATACTGCGTTAAAAATCGCCTCAAAGTGCTCATTTACTGCTAGTAAACTCCGCCTTTTCGTTGATTTTTGCCTTGTCTAGCCTGCGCTCATTACGTTAATCAGAGGCTCCTAAATCGATTAAAGTAAGTTGAGCTTGACGGAGTAGATCATCGCATTCTGATAATCATCGGGGGTGCCCAACTTGTTTTCAGAGTAGCGATACTGAATACCGGTGGTGATCAAATCACTTGGATGCCACCACAGGCTCAGTGCACCGTTAGTGCCCACACTGCCTGCTTTATCGCCTATATAGTTCTGCTCTAGATACTCATCATCACGGCCAAACGTTTGCTCGTGCCAGTTGGTGACGCTGAAGTTCTGGTTGAGCGCCGAGAAATCATACCCCGCGACCCAGCCGGCCATAAAGCCGTTCATGCCGGTATAGCTGTTACTTTGTACCCTTGCCGCACCAATAAAGGGTTTAAACCATAGACCGTTATCAAAGGTGGTCCGGTAGCCTAGACCCAGAATCTGATCCTGCTCGCGGCTTTCATAACCGTAATCGCGGAAGTCATACAGGTGGGCGTAAATCGACAGCGGGCTGTCGCCCAGATAAATGTGCGAGGTTATTTTACCCGCAGTGCGGAAGTTGTCCTTGCCACCGCTGGACTCATCGAACTGGTCATTGGTGGGGTTCTCGAAATCAAAGAAACCGTAAAATTCGCCCCAGCTAAAGCCAGCGCCACCTTCGATTTCGAGAAACATAAAGTCGCTTTTCGCGGCGTTAGACGCGGTGCGTGCTTCGGTGCCGTTCGACCAGTCCAGATAGTTAACAGAGACGTTGGCGAATGACCACAACCGATCAAGGGGATGCGGCTGGGCAGCCTCATCTGCCATTAGTGGCGTAGTCAGCATTGCCCCTATTACGCCAGCGGCAAGCGCGATTTTAGACGAAGGGATGTGAGAGTGTGTACGAGCAGTCATGAGAGCCTCAACAAGGGTTATCGCGGAGCCATATGAGTTTGGCTATCCGGGGTTATAGTCGTGCGGGCTGGCGTTAATGTTAAAATTATAACATTTAGTGTTATTTTTCTAACGTTGATTTGCAATAGTTGTCACATCAACGCTATTTAAATGACATATGGCTCTCACATGGTTCAAATAAGGTCGCTGGGCTCGACAAAAACCGTTGTGGCAGTGGCAATAAAGAAGTGGAAAGATAGCAGTGGAAATTCCGTCGCCGCTCGCGCAGCATAGAAATGAATGCTGTCTATCAATACGATAAGAGAGAGGGTTTGCAAGGAGATGCCCACCATGAATGGCCGTAGCGCGCTGCGCCTCGCAAAACTTCAGGAAGCGCTTGCCAGAGGCGGCACCCTTCATCTGCGCGATGCTGCAGAGCTTTGCGATGTTTCTGAGATGACCATTCGCCGCGATCTGACTACCCAACCCACCGCTATTAGCCTGCTGGGTGGGCGCCTGGTGATGGCAAATTACCCCGGCGTAACGCCTATTTATGACTTAACCGAACAGCAGGCGAGCCACTATCAAACAAAATATCGTCTATGTCAGCGTGCGATAGCCTACATAGAAGAGGGCGATACGCTGTTTGTTGACTGCGGCTCGACGCTGATGCCATTGCTGAGCCAGTTAAGTCATTTTCATGAGCTGACGGTCGTGACCTATGCGCTTAATGTTGCCAATGCCGTCGCCGCACTCCCCAATGTGCGCTTAGTGCTACTGGGTGGGCTGTTTTATGCCACCTCACAGTCGTTTGGCAGCGACAATATGGCCGCCGCTGTCGAACGGCTAGGTATTAATAAAGCGCTGATCTCCGCAGCAGGGGTGGATTTAGAGCGTGGAGTGAGCTGCTTTCACTTTCACGAAGTCGCGCCTAAACAGGCTGCCATTGCCACCGCCATACAGCGCCTGCTAGTGGTAGATGCCAGCAAGTTCGGCGTAGTACGGCCCGCCTACTTCGCCGCACTTGACGACTTTGATGTGGTGGTCACCGACGAAGAGGGCGCTCCGCAACTGCTTAAAGACAATGATCGCTCTGTACCGGAGATAGTGGTCCCCTCAGTCACAGTGGCGTAAGCGACTTTCCCAATAGCCATACCTGTCAATACCTTGGGTGCGGCAATGCGCCACTTCTTTCATGATCTCGATCAATGGAAAATACTTTAGTCTTGGTTGATCCAACACTTTTGTGATTGGGCCAGCAGGGCTCGTCGCCAATTCCCATTCGGCGACGCATATTTTTCCCGGAGCAATGACGCTCACTGCTATACGCACTTTTTTAGCAACGTTTTTTAACAGCGTTCTTATGAGCATGCTTTGGGAAGAGTATGAGGTGGTAGTTAGCCTGCTAGGTTACTAGCTGGCGTGTCTGGCTAGTTTCTAATCAACCTGTTTTTTTAAAACCTGGATGAGATCACCCCATGCAACGACGCTCACTTTGGCGCAGGCGAGGCACACTAGTGCTCCTTGCGCTGTGTCTGTTTCTAGCAGGTTGTAGTTCAGCGCTGCTAGACCCAAAAGGCCAGGTTGGCGCTGAGCAGCGCACGCTGATCCTGACCGCCTTTGGCCTAATGTTGATTGTGGTTATTCCTGTTATTGCCATGACGCTATTGTTTGGCTGGCGCTATCGCCGCAGTAATGACATGGCTAAATACATGCCTGACTGGGCGCACTCCAATGTGATCGAGGCAGTGGTGTGGATCGTACCCTGCGCGATCATTGCCGTGCTTGCCCTGTTAACCTACAAAACGTCCCACAGCCTTGACCCGCACAAGCCGCTTGAAAGCGACGTGGCGCCGATCGAAATACAGGCCGTGGCGCTGGATTGGAAGTGGCTGTTTATCTACCCCGAGCAGGGCGTGGCCAGCGTTAATGAAGTGGCCTTCCCGGTGGATACGCCGGTGCGCTTTCGGGTGAGTTCCGGCTCGGTGATGAATGCCTTCTTTATCCCTCGCCTCGGCAGCCAGATCTACGCCATGGCGGGCATGGATAATGATGTACACCTCATCGCCGATGAAATCGGCATCTACCCAGGTCGTTCCACCAACTACAGTGGCGCAGGCTTCTCCGGCATGACCTTTGACGCCAAAGTGACCACGCCCGCCGATTTTGACGCTTGGGTGGAAACAGTACGCGGTGCTCCACAAACGCTGACCTATCCCGAAGGTTATGAGGCGCTGGCGGAACCCAGCGAATCGAACCCGGTGGAGTACTTCTCGGCTGTTTCGCCGTCGCTATATGAAAGCATTGTGAAAAGCTTCCATACGGGTAGCGATCACCAGATGGGCGGCGATCATGCTGACTCGCACGATGGTGAAAGCGCTCACGCTACCGATCAAGCGGCTGAATCAGGTCATGTCACCAATAACCATGCTAGTCAGGATCATGCCATGCGCAGTCAATCCTCTAGCGTAGAAGCGGGAGGTTAAGCCGTGTTTGGAAAACTCAGTTTAGAGTCAATTCCCTATCATGAGCCGATCATCATGGTCGTCGCGGCCGTTATGGCCATTGGCGGGATCGCACTGTTTGGTTTGATAACTTACTACCGTAAATGGGGCTGGCTGTGGAACGAGTGGTTTACCTCCGTTGACCATAAAAAGCTCGGCATTATGTATTTCATTGTTGCCCTGGTCATGCTGCTGCGTGGCTTCTCGGATGCGATAATGATGCGTACCCAGTTGGCTATGGCCGCCGGGGATGCAGCGGGCTATTTGCCCCCTGAGCACTATGACCAGATCTTTACCGCCCACGGCGTTATTATGATCTTCTTTGTCGCCATGCCCATGGTCATCGGCCTGATGAACTTGGTGGTGCCGCTGCAAATTGGCGCCCGCGACGTCGCCTTTCCTTTCCTGAATAACTTAAGTTTTTGGCTGTTTGCCGTAGCGGCGATACTGGTCAATATCTCGCTGGTGGTGGGCGAATTCGCCAAAACCGGCTGGCTTGCCTATGCGCCTTTATCGGGGATCGAGTTTAGTCCCGGGGTGGGGGTCGATTACTGGATATGGGCGTTGCAGATATCCGGGATAGGTACCACGCTCACCGGTATCAACTTCTTCGTGACCATTATTAAAATGCGCACCAAGGGCATGACGATGTTCCGCATGCCGATCTTCACCTGGACATCGCTGTGCGCCAATGTGCTGATCATCGCTTCCTTCCCAATTTTAACCGCGACGATTGCACTGCTCACCCTGGATCGCTATTTGGGTATGCACTTCTTTACCAATGATTTTGGCGGCAACATGATGATGTACGTCAATCTCATCTGGGCCTGGGGCCACCCGGAAGTCTATATCCTGATTCTGCCCGCCTTCGGCGTGTTCTCCGAGGTTATTTCGACCTTTGCCCGTAAGCGCCTGTTCGGCTACGCCACCATGGTGTGGGCAACCATTGCGATTACCTTGCTGTCGTTTATTGTTTGGCTACACCACTTTTTCACCATGGGGGCAGGGGCCAACGTCAACGCCTTCTTCGGTATTATGACGATGATCATCGCCATTCCCACCGGTGTAAAAGTCTTCAACTGGCTGTTCACCATGTTCCGCGGCAGCCTGGAACTCACTTCGCCGGTGCTGTGGACGCTGGGCTTTATCATCACCTTTACTCTGGGCGGTATGACCGGTGTCATGCTGGCAGTGCCCGCAGCCAACTTTGTGCTGCATAACAGCCTGTTCGTTATCGCCCACTTCCATAACGTCATTATCGGCGGCGTGGTGTTCGGCATGATGGCGGGCCTGACCTTCTGGTTCCCCAAAGCGTTCGGTTTCACGTTGAGCGAGAAGTGGGGCAAGCGTTCGTTCTGGTGCTGGTTCATCGGCTTCTACGTCGCCTTTATGCCACTTTACGTGCTGTCCTTCTTTGGCGCCGTGCGCCGTATGCAGTCCTATGCCAACCCCGAATGGCAACCGTGGATGATTCTGGCCTGGGTAGGTGCGGTGATCATCATGATGGGTATTGCCTGCACCGTTATTCAGTTCTGGGTGAGCATTCGTGATCGTAAACAAAATGCTGATGTCACTGGAGATCCTTGGGATGGCCGTACCCTCGAGTGGTCAACCTCTTCGCCTGCGCCGTTCTACAACTTTGCGCGCTTGCCGGAAGTGGGCGACATCGACAGCTTCTGGTCGCAGAAACAGCGTGGTGAAGAGCAGCTTGAAGAAGCCCCTTACACCGATATTCACATGCCGCGTAACACGGTGGCAGGACCGGTGATTAGCCTATTCGCACTCGTGATTGGTTTTGCGCTGGTGTGGCACATCTGGTGGTTAGCCGGCGTCGGTGCTGTGGGTGCCTTCGTGAGTTTTATGGCACGGGTATTTAATGACGATATCGATTACTACGTTCCCGCCGCAGAAGTTGAGCGCATCGAACGTGAGCATCAACTCAAATGTGAACAAAAACTAGGCGTGGAGGCGCAAGCGTAATGTCGACTGATACGCTAAATCATAGCTCGCACCACCCGGTAGAGCACGAGGAAGAGCATCACGATGCCACGGGCACGAAACTGTTTGGTTTCTGGGTCTATTTAATGAGCGATTTGGTGATCTTCGGATCGCTGTTCGCCACCTACGCCGTGCTGATGAAAGGCACGGCAGCAGGCCCCACGGCGGCGGAAATTTTCGAGCTGCCGTTTGTACTGGTCGAAACGTTCTTGCTGTTGTTCAGTAGTTTCACCTTCGGTATGGGCGTGCTGGCGATGAACGCCGAACGCCTTGGTCAGGTAAAAGCGTGGCTGGCCATTACGTTCGTGCTGGGTGCGGGCTTCGTGGGTATGGAAATCTACGAATTTCAGCACTTGATTCATGAAGGGTTCGGGCCGGACCAAAGCGCGTTTTTGTCGTCGTTTTTCACCCTGGTGGGCACCCACGGCCTACACGTGACCTTTGGTTTGATCTGGATTCTGGTCATGCTGGTTCAGCTGTCTACCAAAGGGTTGAACGATATGACCCGGCCGAGGATTTTGTGCCTAAGTCTGTTCTGGCACTTCCTGGATATTGTCTGGATCTGTGTCTTCTCATTCGTCTATCTGATGGGAGTGTTGTGAGATGAGTCATTCTGCGTCTAGTTCACCCAACGCCCATGGCAGCGTTAAGTCGTATGTGACAGGACTGGTATTGTCGCTGATACTGACCATCATCCCCTTTGCGGTAGTGATGAGTGGCGCGCTCAGCACACTGGCTACCGTATTGGTGGTCGTCGTGACCGCTGTGTTGCAAATACTGGTACAGCTGGTCATGTTCATGCATATGAGTACCAAAGCCGACGAAGGCTGGAACCTGATGTCCTTCGTCTTCACACTGACGATTCTCGTCCTAGTGGTAGGAGGCTCGCTGTGGATCATGCAGCATCTGCATCTCAACATGATGATCGGCTGATTTCAGCACCTAGTCGCTGGCGGGATCTGCTTGAGCTGACTAAACCCGGCATTATCGGGGGCAACCTGATTGCTACGCTAGGCGGCTATTTCCTGGCCGCCCAGGGGCAGTTCGAGTGGCTCAGCTTTGTCGCGGTCATGGTGGGGATTGCATTAATCATTGCGTCGGGCTGTGCGTGTAACAACGTCATTGACCGCGATATTGATGCATTGATGGCGCGTACGCGCCATCGTCCCCTGGTCAGAGGCAGCATTTCCATCACCCAGGCACTGGGCGTTTCAGCGCTGCTGGGCGTGTCGGGTGTGGTATGTTTGGCGTTGGGCACCAACGGGTTAACCGTTGCTTTGGCAGTCATTGGCTGGGGCGTTTATGTGGGGCTTTATAGCCTCTATATGAAGCGCCGCTCAGAGTACGGCACCTTGGTGGGTAGCCTCTCCGGTGCCATGCCGCCAGTGGTGGGCTACTGTGCAGTGACGGGGCAGTTCGACAGCGGTGCCATTATGCTGCTGGTGATTTTCTGCCTGTGGCAGATGCCTCACTCCTATGCGATTGCGATCTTCCGCTACGCCGATTACCGCCGCGCGTCGATCCCGGTGCTGCCGGTGGTGCGCGGGGTCAAAATGGCGAAACACCATATCCTTGGCTACATCGTGGCGTTTATTCCCGCCTCGCTGGCGCTAGGGCTGGCCAGCCAAGCGGGCGCTGGGTATCTGTGCGTGGCGCTGACCATGGGCGGCTACTGGCTCTACTTGGCACTGCGCGGCTACCGTTTAGATGACGATGTGCGCTGGGCCAAAAAGGTGTTTGGCGTCTCTATCCTTACCATCACCGCGATGAGTTTAGTCATGGTGTTGGAATCGATGGTTCCGATGTGGGTCTAGCCCTCACACACCTTTAAGAAGTTAATAAAAACGCCCCGAGCAGTTATCTGCTCGGGGCGTTTTTATTGAGTGAGGGAAGGTTTCTGTAACTCAGCTTTTTCGCTGGCTGGCCTGGATGGCAGTGAGTGCGATGGTGTAAACGATATCGTCGACCAATGCGCCGCGGGAAAGGTCGTTCACCGGCTTGTTCAATCCTTGCAGCATGGGGCCAACGCTTACTACGCGGGCGCTCCGTTGCACCGCTTTGTAGGTGGTATTGCCGGTGTTAAGGTCGGGGAATACAAACACGGTAGCTTTACCTGCGACCGGAGAGTCGGGGGCTTTCTGTTTGCCCACGCTCTCGATGGCGGCGGCGTCGTACTGCAGCGGGCCGTCTATAGCCAGGTGCGGCGCGCGCTGTTTAGCAATGCGGGTGGCTTCGCGGACTTTATCGACATCGGCGCCGGTACCGGAGTCGCCTGTGGAGTAACTGATCATGGCGACACGTGGCTCGATACCAAAGGCTTCAGCGGAGTGGGCACTTTGCAGGGCGATCTCGGCGAGAGTTTCGGCATCCGGGTCGGGATTTACCGCGCAGTCACCGTAGACCACGACCTGTTCGGGCAGCAGCATAAAGAAGATCGATGATACCTGGCTGTATTCCGGCGCGGTTTTAATCAGTTGAAAGGCGGGTCGCACGGTATTGGCGGTGGTGTGCACAGCGCCGGAAACCAGCCCGTCGACTTCATCCAACTGCAGCATCATGGTGCCGAGCACCACGTTGTCTTGTAGCTGCGCTTCGGCGGTTAGCTCGTTAAGTTTGCCACGCCGACGCTCGACCATCGGGCCAATATAGCGCGCGCGGCTGCTTTCGGGATCAATAATCGTTAACTCTTCGGGCAGGGTAAGCCCGCGGTTACGCGC
Organism: Halomonas alkaliantarctica; assembly: GCF_029854215.1. Lineage (NCBI taxonomy): Bacteria > Pseudomonadati > Pseudomonadota > Gammaproteobacteria > Oceanospirillales > Halomonadaceae > Vreelandella > Vreelandella neptunia. The sequence continues at coordinate 1,068,911 of NZ_CP122961.1, forward strand.
TACGTTTTCGATATCGTCACGCTTACCCAGCAGTACGCAGTCGGCAATGCCGCGGCGCTGGCAGATAATCGCTGCTTCGACGGTACGCGGCTCATCGCCCTCTGGTAGTACCACGCGCTTTTTAGCCAACTGGGCGAGCTTAACCAACTGATGGCGAAACGCCGAAGGCGAAAGGCGGCGGGTATAACCGCTGCTAAGGTGGGCTTTCAACCACTCAAGATCGATATGGGCCGCGACGTAACGAGCCACCTGTTCGGCGCGCTCGAAATCGTCCATAGGAATTTCGCTGCTTAACTGGCTGAGGTTCTGCGCCGTGGTCAGGCTGTCGGTCTGCACCGCCAATACCGGTAAGCCCGTTTTGAGTGCGGGGCGGCACATTTCAATCATGCTGTCGTTAGGCATAAAGCCATTGGTCAATAGTACGCCCGCTAGCTGAATACCGTTCATGGTCGCCAATGCCGAGGCCAACACCACATCGTCGCGATCGCCGGAGGCCACTATCAAGCTGCCAGGGGTGAAAATATGCAGCGCGTTGGCAGCACTGCGGGCGCAAAGGCTGGTGGAAAGCACGCGGCGGCTAGAGGCTTCGCCTTCGTTCAACAATTTTGCATTCAGCGCACGCGCCACATCCAGGGTGCGCGGGGCGCTGAGCGTTTTGCTGTAAGGCACCACGCCAATCAGGTGGAATTTATCGGTCGCCAGGGCCGGGGAGTACTGGCGTAGCTCAGTGAGTACCGACTCTTCCAACTGCGGTTTGAAGGTGCCCGGCGCGGCAGAAAGATCGTCTTCCTGGGCGTAGGGCAGGTTCTTCATGCGCATTAAAATGCCGCCCAGGGTACGGCTGGAGCTAACCCCACCAAAGCTGCGGGCATGCATATCCAGCTGTTCGGCCAGGGCCTGGGGCTCGTTCAAGTCGCCGGTGCCGACAAGAATAATCCGCGCATTCAGCGCGTTGGCGAGTTGGGCATTGGTTTGAGTCGCATAGGTGGTGTGCTGTGTGGGCACCACGCCCTCTACCACGACAAGGTCTAAGGTGCTGCCATCGCGGTGGGCCTGCTGGACAACCTGCTCATATAGCTCAACGGCGTTTTCCATTAGCTCATCGGTTTGGTCGTCGCGCAGCAAGCGCTCCAGCCGCGCCTGGGAAATCGGCGAAGGAGGGCGCTGATTCAGTGCCCGTGAGACAAGTGCGGTGGAGCGATCCAGGCCTGGTCCGTTCAGCTCGTTCTGCATAAACGGCTTTAAAAATCCGGCTTTCAGTCCGATGGTGTCCAGCGCTTGAATTAATCCCAGACAGGCTGAGGTAAGCCCGGCGCCCTGGCTGGTGGGCACTAATAGAATGACTTGTGGCTGATCGGGGTGAGTCATACATGTGTCTCTAAGCAGTGACGGGTTTCCATGGCAATGCGGCCCTCTTCATCGGTAGGGATCACCCACACTTGCGGGCCTTGATGACCAGCGCTATCCAGCGTGCCCTCTTTGCCGCGAATAGTCGCTTCGTTAGCGTCGTTATCCAGTGCAAAGTTGAAGTGGGGCAGTAGGGCGAGCACACGTTGACGCACAATAGGCGAGTTTTCGCCGATGCCACCGGTGAAAATAACCCCGTCTAAGTGGGGTAGTGCGCAGGAGAGCGCCGCTAGCGATTTGGCGACCCGGTAGCAGAATACCTCTACCGCCAGCTGTGCGGTGGCGTGCCCTTGTTCAGCGGCCTCCTCAATTTCTCGCATGTCGTTGGTTAAGCCTGAAAGCCCCAGTAGGCCACTCTCTTTATTGAGCACGTTGTCGATTTTATCTAACGACCAGCCCAGCTGGCGGTGCAGGTGGGCGTGCAGTCCGGGATCAACGTCGCCACTACGGGTGCCCATCGCCAAGCCCTCCAGTGGCGTAAGGCCCATGCTGGTATCCTGGCTCTGGTTGTTCCACACCGCGCTGGTGGAGCAGCCATTGCCCAAGTGGGCCGTCAGCCAGCCGCCTGCGCCATGGCTGCTCAGTTCGCCCGCCCGCTGACTAACGTAAGCGTGGCTGGTGCCATGAAAGCCATAACGGCGAATGCCATGTTCAGCGTAGAGGCTTTCAGGCAGGGCGTAACGGTAAGCGCGGGGCGGCATGGTTTGGTGGAAAGCGGTATCGAAGACCGCCACTTGAGGCAGCTCCGGAAAGACGTTTTGGGTCGCCGCAATCCCCGCTAAATTTGCTGGGTTATGAAGAGGGGCTAGCGCTGCGGTGGTTTGAATAGCCGCAATGACGCTATCGTCAATGAGTGCGGCTTGGGTGAAGTGTTCGCCGCCATGCACGATGCGATGACCCACCGCCGCTGGCAGGCGGCCCTCCATGCGCTCAAGAATAGCGTTAAGTGCCTGGGTATGGTCTGCTCCCGGAAGTGGCTGAGTAAAACGTTCACCGGCGCTGTTTTTGCCCTTTAAGCACGCCTCCTCGCTACCCAAGCGTTCCGCTATGCCCTCAAGACGCGGTGCCTGGGGGGCTGAATCAATCAACGCGTATTTAATAGAGGAGGAACCGCAGTTAATTACCAGCACCGATGCATTCATAAAAACCTTTTCGCTAGGCGGTTAGTGAGCAAAGAGATAGACTTTAGTTTAACATGCTGCGCTGCGGAAAAGCAGTGCCAGGATTTCGTTAGCCTACTATGTAAAAGCGAGGCATTCTGGGCTATTGATGGCTACACGCCCGATCTTCACCTTACACCTTCTTAACCCTCCCCCTTAATGAGCCGTTCTGTTCTTATGTCAGCGTCCCCTTTGCCGAAACTACTGCCGCGCCATTTGGCCATTCTGTTAATGATGACCGTGGCTACCATGTTTGCCGCCAATCACGTCTCGGCGCGGCTGGCGTTTGATAATGGCACCGGGCTGTTATTGGCGGTATTGACCCGCTCGGGGGTGGCATGCCTGATTTTAGTGGCGTTAGTCATCGTACAGAGAAAGCGCCTGTGGCTGCCCACAGGCTCCTGGCCGTGGCAACTCGGCGTGGGACTGTTGATCGCGATCCAAAGCGTCAGTCTCTACTCGGCGGTGGCCAGACTGCCCGTGGTGATTGCGCTGCTATTGGTCAATACCTTCCCGATTCAATTGGCCCTGCTCAGTTGGGCGCTGGGTGGTCCGCGCCCAACGCTGCGTAGCTGCCTGATTATGGGCACGATTTTAATCGGCTTACTGGTGGTGCTGGATATTCCCTCATGGATTGCCAGCGCCGATGGAATGGGGCCGGGTTGGATAGCAGGCATTGGGTTTGGGCTATTGGCGGCCTTCGTATTTGCCTGCGCGCTGTGGGTCACTGAGCACCGCCTCGCCGGGGTTGGCAGTACTCTGCGCAGCCTGCTGACCATGCAAACGGTGTTTATAGTGATGCTCATTGGTGGCATCGCCGGTGTGGTGCCTGGGGGAATGAGCCTGCCTGATAACAGTACCGGCTGGCTGGGTCTGACGCTTCTCGGTCTACTGTATGGTTCGGCGTTTTCAACACTGTTTATTTTTGTGCCGCGGCTGGATATGGCGCGCAATGCGCCGGTGATGAATATCGAGCCGGTTGCCTCCCTGGTGCTCGGTTACTTTGTATTGGGGCAAATGCTTAGCCCTGGCCAGTTGGTGGGTGGGGCAGTCGTCGTAAGCGGTATTGTCGTGCTGAGTTTATCCAAGGGGCGGTAATCATCTTCGTGTGATTTATTCAATATAAAGCCCTGTGGCCAATTGGTTATGGGGTTTTTTATTGTCGTCATTTAATAAGCATATTGTTAGCGTGCTAATTAATAGTTAGACTAAAGTCTTTCGTGCTATTCCCTATACGATACGTGCCCGTTGAGAGGCGCTGGCCAGGTGGTTGCCTGGTGGCTAACAAGTGAGCTCTGCATGACCCCTGATCAAACATTTGCCCGCTGGGTGAAGGTAGCCCTTGCTGCCTTTGTACTGCTTTTTATCTATTTTTTGGTAGCCGATAGCTTTATGCCCATGACGCCGGAGGCGAGGGTGATGCGGCCGGTAACACGTATAGCGCCAGAGCTCAGTGGCCCAGTAAGCGAGGTGTTGGTGAGTGATCACCAGCATGTAGCCAAAGGTGATGTGCTGTTTCGGATCGACCCGGCTCCGTTTCGCTTAGCCGTTGAACAGGCTCAGCTTAATCGCGAGCAGGCCGAACGGGAGAATGCCCAGTTGGAAGCAGAGCTAACCTCTGCCCAAGCGGAGCTGGCCTCCGCTGAGGCCACGGCCGCCGAGCGGCAGGGTGAACTTCATCGCGCCGAAACCCTAGTGGCGCAGCAGAGTGTATCCCGCCAACAGTACGAACAGCAGGTGGCTGCTGAGCGCACCGCACAGGCTGGCGTAGCGGCAGCCAGAGCTAAAATTGTCAGCCTGGAAGTGCAGTTGGGCGATGCTGGTGAGACAAACCTGCGTTTGCGTCAAGCAGATAATGCGCTCTCGCAGGCACAGTTGGATCTTGCCCATACCCAGGTGCGCGCCGCGCAAGCCGGGCGAGTTGCCAATCTGCAGCTAGGTGTAGGTGACTTCGTTCAGGCGGGGCAGCCAGCGGTAGCGGTAGTGGCGGATGGGATAGATATCATTGCTGATTTTCGTGAAAAAAGCCTGCGCCATGTGGCTCCCAGCGATGCCGCGCAAGTGGTGTTTGATGCCTGGCCGGGTCAGGTATTTGATGCGCAAGTGCTTGCCATGGAGGCCGGTGTTCTCGAAGGGCAGTTGGCCGCCAATGGTCAGCTCGCCGATATTTCCACCACCGACCGCTGGGTACGCGATGCCCAGCGTATGCGCGTACACCTAGCGCTTACCCAGCCAATCGTGAATTTATTACCCAGCGGTGCACGCGCCACGGTGCAGCTTCAGCCCGGTGATACTGCCTTGGCGAAGCCATTTGTGTGGTTACAGGCCCATCTGATCAGTTGGCTGCACTATGTTTATTAAAATCAGTTCTAGGTCTATAAAAAATAGGCTTCCCAGATTGCGGTCTTCGAGCGTAGCGACAACTAAGCGCAAGCCCGAACTCTCAAAGAATGGCCTGCGTCAGTGCTTTAGAGTCGCCGGGGGTGGCTTGCTAGGATTTGTGGTCAGCCAATTGATGGGGTGGAACTACGGGGTGTTTTTTACCGTTTTTCCGATGTTTTTACTGGGTATGGTGCCGATTCTTAACGGTCATATCATTCGCCAGTTTTTAGCTAATATATCGATCAACGTGCTCGAAGTTAGTCTGGTGGTGGGCTTGCTCAAGCATATGCCGGTAGTGATGACTTTGGCCGTAATGGGCATTTTTCTATTTCGCTTTAACCTGATGGCGAAGGGGCCACTGTTTCTATTTGGCGCCAATGGCGTACTGACGCTCAGTATTTTGCTGCACTTTGCCAGCTACACCAATGTGGACTTGAGCGATTTACTCGCCTGTAATCTCGTCGCCAGTGGTCTGGCGGTATTTATTGCCATGCTGATGCATACGCTGTTTCCCGACGTGGAAGCACGCAAGCCGCCGCCACGGGTTACCAAAACATCCTCGCAAATTCGCCATGAAACCTTAATGGGGGGGTTAACTGCCACGCTCTCATTTGTGGTGTTTCAGGTATTCGATTTGCAGGGCTCACTGTCTGCGCAAATGGCCACCATTCTGGTGCTGTTTACGCTGGGCTACTCTGGAGCGAAAGTATCAGCCGCCAAGCGAGCGGTAGGAACGTTGTTAGGGTGTAACTTGGCGCTACTCATGCAGCTACTTCTTTATACCCAAAGTCACCATTTTTTGCTGGTGGTGTTGCTCTACTGGCTGGGGCTCATGCTCTTCGCTCGGGAGCATATTCATGAAGGCGGTGGCTCGGGAATTGGCTTTGGCGGGATGACCACCCTGGGGATTCTGTTTGGCCAGTCGCTGGGCCCGCAGCAGGACCTGGTGTATAGCGCCCTCTATCGCTTCTCTTCGATGAGCATTGCTCTGGTCCTTACACTGCTGACCTTAGCTTGCTTGCATTTTGCGTTTAACCGCTGGACGCCTACGCGTTTACCCGCGAGCAACTCGCCATAAATTAATTAGCGCAACTTTTTTAATAAAGGCTACTCTGATGAATGTGTCGACGTGTGATTAGCCGTGCTACTCGCACCTTTCACACACGGCGTTTTCCCTACTAACGGATTAGAGGTGTTCGTCATGACAACGGGTAAAGATGATAAAGCTAAAGGCGCAGGCAACAAAGCAGCAGGCAAAGTGAAAGAAGCCGCGGGCAAGGCGACGGGTAGTCATAAAACAGAAGCCAAAGGTAAGGCCCAGCAGGCGAAAGGCGAACTGCAAAAAGGCAAAGGCGAAGCCAAGGAGAGCCAGAAAAAACAGCGCTAGTGCTAGTTATGGAATACTGATACCAACAGGGGGCTTCGGCCCCCTGTTGGTGTTTATGAGCTCGGAAATTACTGTATCTCACCTTCAGTACTGAAGCATTGGGCAATAGCTTTGAAAGCCTTCCTTAGTAGTGACCCAGTAATTTCCACCACAAACCGCCGACAACTACCCAGATCACAAGATTGACCACGCTCATAATAAAGCCCGCTTTCCACCACTCGCCCAGCGTTAGGTAGCCCGACCCAAAAATGACGGGCGACGTGCCAGTGGCGTAGTGAGTTAAGGTCATCATGATGGAGGAGGTGGCGGCCATGATAAGCACAAACGGCATGGGCGGTGCGCCGAGTGTTAACCCAACGGTAAGAAAAGCCGCCATCATGGCAGTAATATGTGCGGTGGTGCTGGCAAAGAAGTAGTGAGTGTAGAGGAAAGTCAGCACTAGCAAGGCCGATGCTCCCATCCAGCCGATGCCCATCATGGTGATCCAGTTCTGCATATTGATAGAGAACCAGTCGATCAAACCGGTCTGGTTGAGCTGGGTAGCCATCATGATCAGGGCGCCGAACCAGAGTAGGGTATCCCAGGCGTTCTTTTCTGCTAGGACATCATCCCAGGTTAATACGCCGGTCATTAGCAGTATCGATAGTCCAATAAACGCCGACGTGGTGGTATTAAGGGTTACCGAGTCACCTAGAAATAGCGCCGGGATATCTGCCCACAGCAGCAATAGCACTAAGAATACAAACAGCATAATGCCTTCGTCTCGGCTGAGCTTACCCATTTTGGCAAGTTTATCCCGCGCCATCTGCGTGGCGTGGGGTGTCTGTTTAATATCCGGCGGATAAAGCAGATAAAGAATATAGGGCATAGCCAGGATAGCGACCAAACCAGGCAGTAGCATGGCGAGCGCCCAGGTCATCCAGCTCAGCTGGATTTCCGCCCCAGTGGCGATAGATATCAGCTCTACTGTCAGTGGGTTGGGGGCAGTGGCGGTAACAAACATCGCTGAGGTAATCGGGTTACTGTGATAGTTCACCAGCGCCAAATATTTGCCTATTTTACCCTCCGTGCCGTCCTCCGGACGTGAGTCAAAGCCTTTAGCAATAGAGCGCATAATGGGATGCATGATACCGCCACCGCGGGCAGTATTGCTGGGGGTTACGGGGGCAATGGAGAGCTCTGAAAAAGCTAGGCTGTAACCGATTCCCAGCGTCTTCTTGCCAAAGATCGAAATGAAATAGTAGCCGATGCGGGCTCCCAGCCCCGTCTTAATTAGCCCCCGGGAAATCATAATCGAGATGGCGATTAACCAGATCAGCGAGTTGGAGTAGCTGCTTAACGCATCGTTAATCGCGGTGCCCGGGTTGTCGCTAGTCACCCCACTCGCTGCCACAATGGCGATGGCAATGATTGAGATGGCCCCAATGGGCATGGCCTTGCCAATAATCGCAGCAATCGTCCCCACAAAAATAGCCAGCATCAGCCAGGCATCAGTGGTCAGGCCTTCTGGTAAGGGAATAACTAGCCATATCAGTAGAGTGATTGCCACCGCTATAGCGGTTGGCCAGGGTTTGAAAGGCAGCGTCGGCATCGTGGTACCCCAAAGTAAGTAGATGTCTGTAGCGCGCTTTCAGATAATAAAAAGCAGTGCTAAAGAAATTACTTAAGTCTAAATCGGGTGGACGCTTGCCGACTTGCCCCACGTCAATCCTAAGCTTGATCTAGCGCAATTACTCACGCTGTCTGCTATGACTTAATGGTGAAGTGTCATGACTCCCCTCATTGAGGAAGCGACCCATGCCTACCATGATGAAAGCGGCCATCTTCGTTGAGCCCGGCCGCATCGAGATAGACGATAAACCCATCCCCGAGATCGGCCCCAACGACGCACTGATGCGTGTGACCACAACGACGATCTGCGGCACCGATATCCATATCTTAAAAGGTGAATACCCGGTTGAGCGCGGCTTAACCATTGGCCACGAGCCGGTGGGCGTTATCGAAAAACTGGGGGCCAACGTTAAGGGGTACCAAGAGGGACAACGGGTAATCGCCGGGGCGATCTGCCCCAGCTTTACCTCCTATGCCTGCCAGGATGACTGCTGCTCACAGGATGGCGGTCACCACAGCCACGGTTACAAGCCGATGGGCGGCTGGCGCTTTGGGAATACCATCGACGGCGCCCAGGCCGAATACCTGCTGGTTCCCGACGCACAGGCCAATCTCTCGCCAGTACCCGATGGCCTGACCGATGAACAGGTGTTGATGTGCCCGGATATTATGTCCACCGGTTTTGCCGGTGCAGAAGCTGCCGGTATCAAAATTGGCGACATCGTGGTCGTGTTTGCTCAAGGTCCGATTGGCTTATGCGCAACCGCAGGTGCAAAGCTGCGTGGGGCGGGGTTGATCATTGCCGTAGACGGTGTTGATGAGCGCCTAACCATGGCCAAGCAGATGGGTGCGGATGTCACGATCGATTTTCGTAAAGTCGATGTGGTAGAAGAAATCCTCAAGCTCACCGGCGGGCGCGGGGTAGATTCCGCTATTGAAGCACTCGGCTTGCAGCAAACGTTCGAGTCCGCTTTGCGCGTACTAAAACCCGGCGGGACACTATCAAGCCTTGGCGTTTACTCCCAGGACCTAACGATTCCGTTGGGCTCTTTCTGTGCGGGCCTCGGCGACCATAAGATCATCACTTCGCTATGCCCCGGCGGTAAAGAGCGGATGCGCAGGCTGATGAGCATCATCGCCGCCGGTCGGTTGGATCTTGGGCCCATGGTCACCCACCGCTATGCGCTCGAGAATATCGTTGACGCCTACGATCTCTTCTCCCACCAGCGCGATGGCGTATTGAAAGTGGCGCTTGAGGTCTCCTGAGGTTCAAAGCTAAGATTGATGTTCAGCAGCAAGGCTGTTCTTCAGTAGGAGGCGTGCTCAGCTCACGTCTCCTTGTACAGTACTCTGCTTTTGTGGCGAAATTTCTCCGCCCGTTCTTCTCTACCTGTCATCATTGCTTATCTGCGCAGGGCACTAGGCAGTGGTGGTAAAGCGCAGCTGGGATGAATTTCAATTACTATATTCGGTTAGGTCTTGAAGCAAGATACGCCTGATTTCCAGACCTGCTCAAGGTTCTCGCCTGGAAAAAGGAGCAGCGCTGTAAGTACTGGAAAGGGAATCTCGCTGTAGACTTTGGATCGCCAAAGCGCATGAGCATCATTCATTATGGCGACCAGCTCGGCACCAATGCCATTGCGACGATAAGTACTGCATAGGCCAGAAAAGCTCAGTGGTGACGCAGAAACCAGCTCCTCAGGTAGGTCAACGCCCTCTACGAGTTGTACACCGGTTAAATCGTTAGTGATTGCCCAACCCGAGAGCGTAGGCATATCGAGCAACTTCCAACCACGCCTTGATACTCGACTTTGAGCGAGGGCGTACAATTACTCTTCAGTTAGTTGGTGAATGCGTAAGTGTTCATCATTTCTCCTCATGGAGTACGAGAAATTGCATGTGTGGGAGCGTTCCGCACTAGCATGACGGTTGCTGGAGTAATACGCGTCACTTGCACAACGTTGTTGCCAGTTAGCCTAGTGCTTTCTCGTCATACACACGCGGGCTTACGAAGTCATTGGAGCACTCCCGTGCATTAATAATATGAATTAACTCGATGCTAGTGACGGTCAGCATTGCTAGGTAGCTTACCTGGGGCAAAGCCAAAAGAGATGAATGGCTGTCGTCGATTGGTACGAGCAATTTGGTGCACATAGTGGGTGCCGGCTTGATGGATAGTGATTTATTTCAGACCATCTGACTGATGGTCTTACGGAAACGAGCTAGGGAAATGGCGAACAGCACACTGCCAATCACGATTAGCATTAGAAACTGGGTCCATACGACATCAAAGCCGGCCCCACGGAATAAAATGGCCTGGCTCAGCTCGACGAAATGAGTGGTGGGAGCGATGAGCATGATGTTCTGGACGAGTTCGGGCATGCTTTCACGTGGTGTCGCACTTCCCGATAGCATTTGCAGTGGTAGCAGTAACAGGATCATCAGCATGCCGAATTGCGGCATGCTACGTGCCAGCGTAGCCAGGAAAATGCCCATTGAGGTGGTGGCGAACAGGTGCAGGGTGGCCCCCGCTAGGAACAGTGCAACCGAGCCCTCCACGGGTACCTGCAGTAGGCCTCGAACCACGAAGGTCAAAGAAAGGACCACGGCCAGCAAGACCACTACCCCCATCGACCACACTTTGGCTAGCATGATCTGCGTAGGTGTGACCGGCATGACCAACAGGTGTTCGATGGTGCCATGCTCACGCTCACGGATCAGCGCGGCACCGGTAAGAATGATGGAAAGCATCGTGACGTGATCGATAATCGACATCAGCGAGCCGAACCAGAACTGTTCCAGCCTGGGGTTGAAGCGGGCGCGCAGGATCAGGTCTACCGGTGGTAAAGCGCTCGCGCGGTAACGCTGGACAAACTCGTTGACCTCGCCCATGACGATTTGCTGTACGTAGCTATTTCCTGAGAAGGCCTGACTCATGCGGGTTGCATCGATATTGAGTTGGAGAGCGGGCGTGCGTTTGGCCAGCACGTCGCGCTGGAAGTTAGCAGGGATGACCAGCACAAAAGTGTATTGCCCAGCATCCAGCCCTGCGTCCATTTCTGGAAGCGAGATGATTTTTGGATCCACAAACAGAGGGGGATAGAAGGCAGAGGTGATCCGCGCGGAGAGCTGAGAGTCGTCTTCATCGACGATCGCAATAGGTGCGTTGTTCAGTGTCTCGGGCATCGCCGTGGCGGAGGAGTAGACGGCGATGCTGAACACGTAGGTGATAAGTACCAGCATGATCGGGTCGCGCAGCAGGCTCCAAAACTCTTTGATGCCAAGGCGAAAGATAGTGGCAACCTGGCGCATCTTAACTCTCCTGCTTTTTGAGTAGGACAATTGCAAGCCCCATGATCACGGGAACCGAAAGCAGCATCGGTAGGAAAGAACTGATCAGGTCGCGAAGATCGAGGGCCTTGCTGAATACGCCACGGCTGATAGTGAACATATAGCTTGCCGGGTAGATATCGCCGATAAAGCGGCCTACGCCGTCAAGTGAAGAAACGGGATTGGTCAGACCTGAAAACTGGATAGCGGGTATTAGGGTGCCGATCATGGCGAAAAACATGGCGGCGATCTGACTCTTGGTGATAGTGGAGGCCAACAGGCCCATACCGGTAGCGATGACAGAGAACACCAGCGCCGCAAGTGCCAGGGTCGGGAAACTACCCGTAATCGGTACGCCGAACAGGGTGATAGCCAGCCCTATCATCAACAGAAAATTGATCATTGCCAAGCCAATATAGGGAATTTGCTTGCCGATCAGGAACTCGGCCCGGGTGACCGGAGTGACGTAGAGGTTAATAATCGAGCCCATCTCTTTTTCACGCACGACTGAGAGCGCAGTGAGCATGGCTGGCAGCATCAGCAACAGCAGTGGGATTACGGCGGGCACCATAGCGGGAAGGCTTTGGATGTCGGGGTTGTAGCGGTAACGGTTTTCGATAGTCGCCGCCATCGCGCTGGCAGAGAAGCCAGACTGCCTCGCCTGCTCCTGTAGCCACTGCTGGTGAATCCCCTGGACATAGCCCTGCACGGTTTCGGCGCGCTGAGGCATAGCACCATCGATCCAGGCGCCTATTGCCACATTACGACCGCGTAGCACGTCGCGTTCAAATCCTGGAGGAATCTCGATCGCCAATGCGAGTTCCCCGCTGCGCATGCGGCGATCAAGCTCTTTATAGTCAGTCAGTGGCGGCCGTTCGATAAAATAGTGAGGGGCTCCAGAGATATTCAGTGCGTAGCTGTGACTAAGCGGAGATTGGTCGCGGTCGAGGATGGCGTAGGGAAGATCCTCCACATCCATGCTGATACCGAAACCTATTACACACATCAGGATTAGCGAGCCGACGAGTGCCAGGGCTGCCCTTACCGGATCGCGGCGTAGTTCCAGTGTTTCGCGCCACATGTAGCAGAGCAGCCGCTGGAGGCTGAAGTGCCGGTTGTGCGGTGCATTAGGGCGAGGTAAATCAATAAGATTAGCTGATGCTGGTGAACCGCCGGATTCTTGTGACGGGATTTGTGATGCGGTGCTCTTCTGATCGGCCTCGGCCTCGGCCTCAAGCAGGTAGCCGATGAAAGCTTCCTCGAGTGTTGCTGCACCCCGCTTTTCGACCAGCGCTGCCGGGGTGTCGCTATCGAGTACTCGTCCGGCGTGCATCATTGACATGCGGTCGCAGCGCTCAGCCTCGTTCATAAAATGGGTAGAGATAAAGATTGTTACCCGGTCACGCCGCGATAGTTCGACCAGTAGGCGCCAGAAGTTGTCGCGGGCGATAGGGTCTACGCCGGAAGTAGGTTCGTCGAGTATCAATAGCTCGGGTTTATGCACCATCGCCACCGCCAACGAGAGCCGCTGACGAACGCCAAGGGGAAGGCTTTCCGGTAGATCATCGAGTACCTTGTCTAGCTCAAAACGCTTGACCATCTCGTCGACTCGTAAGGGTATATCGTGCTTTGCAAGCTGGAACAAATTGGCGTGCAGTACCAGGTTCTGGTGCACTGTGAGCTCGCCATACAAGGAGAAAGCCTGGGACATGTAGCCGACTCGTCGACGGGTATCGATATCGCGCGGGTCGACCTTTTGGCCGAACAGCCAAGCCTGGCCTTCACTGGCGGGCAGCAGACCGGTTAGCATCTTCATGGTGGTTGATTTGCCACAGCCATTGGAGCCGAGGAAGCCGAAGATTTCGCCGCGTCGAATACGAAAATTAACATGGTCAACGGCAACAAAGTCACCGAAGCGCATAGTTAGGCTTTGGGCTTCGATAGCGATGTCTGTATCGGCATCAACCTCCAGCGTGGGAATCTCCACAGGTTGATAGCCGCGTTTTTTCTCCTCCGGTAGTAGCTCGATATAGGTGGCATCCAGTGAGTCGCTGGCGGTGAGCGCAAGCAGCTCCTGGGAGGTGCCGGTAGCGAGTTTCCGTCCAGCATCCATGACTACAAGCCAGTCGAAGCGCTGGGCTTCGTCCATATACGACGTCGCAACTATCACGCTCATGTGCGGGCGATCAACGCGGATGCGGCTAATCAGATCCCAGAACTGGGCACGGGCCAGCGGGTCGACGCCGGTGGTGGGTTCGTCAAGGATTAGCAGGTCAGGATCGTGAATCAGTGCGCAGCACAACCCGAGCTTCTGCTTCATGCCGCCAGAGAGTTTTCCAGCGGGGCGCGTCAAGAACAAATGCAATCCGGTACTGCGAGTCAGGTCATCGATGCGTCGACGACGCTCTTTTGCCTCGTGGCCGAACAAGCGGGCGAAGAACTGCAGATTCTCCTCTACGGAGAGGGTAGGATAGAGGTTTTTACCTAATCCTTGGGGCATGTAGGCGATACGTGGCCCTATGCGGCTACGATGCTGTTTGTCGCGCATGTTGCCGCCTAGCACGGTGACTTCGCCTTCTTGCACCTTACGAGCGCCAGCGAGCAGGGCCAGCAGGCTGGATTTGCCGACACCATCTGGGCCTATCAGGCCGATCATGCAGCCTGCTGGCAGTTCCAGATCCAGCGCGTCAAGCGCCGTGATGCGTCCGTAGCGCAATGTTAGCGCACTGACGCGGGCGACAGAGAGTATCTCTTGGCTCATGGTGAAACATTGACCTCGAGATAGTCGGGCCAGGACACCTCTTCCTCAATCTTCAAGTAGGCCATGCCGGGTAGCCCTGTCTTAACCTGATTGATGTGCTTGAGCAGCAGATCAGGATTTATCTGAGCGCGAACTCGAAACATCAGTTTTTCCCGTTCGCTCTCGGTTTCCACGGTTTTGGGTGTGAACTGAGCAGTGCTGGCCACGAAGCTGACCCGGGCAGGAATGACATAGTCCGGGGCGGCGTCCAGCACCAGTCGAACCTCGTCACCGATAGCAACCTGACCAGCCTCTCTAGTAGGCAGGAAGAAGGTCATGTAGACCTTGGTGAGGTCGATCAAGTTGAGCACTTTTCCCCCCGCGCCGAGTACCTCGCCCGGTTCGGCCACCCTGTACTGTACTCGGGCCAAACGATTAATTTTCAGCTCACTATCGTCCAGGTCAGCCTCAATGCGTTGAATGGCGGCCTGGGTTGCGTCGATGTCTGACTCGGCTTCAATAACCTGGGATTCGGCAGCGCGGATAGCAGCCTGGGCAGAGAGTACCTGGGAATTGGCTGAGGCCAGTGCTGCCTGATGGCTTTGGTAGTCGGCCAGGGTATCGTCGAATTGCTGGCGGGAAATGGCATTGCGCTCCACCAATTCAGACGAACGCTCGTAGCGCTTTCGAGAGGCATTCAGCTCAGCCTGTCGCTGATTGACCACCGCTCGTGCGGTTTCCAGCTCGCTCTGACGCATAGCAACCATGGCCCGGGCTGTCTCCAGTGCGTTCTCAGCTCGGCGAGTCTGTGCTCTGGCCTGGGCCAGATCGGCCTCTAGGGTAGCGGTATCCATGCGAGCGACCACTTGACCGGCCTCGACAAACTCGCCTTCCTCGACTAATACTTCGTCGAGGCGGCCGGCGACGCGGGTGGCAATATCGATCTCAGTGGCTTCAATGCGTCCGTTGCCGCCAGTGATACCCTCGCCTAGGCCATCTGGCTGTAGCTCCCACCAGACAAACCAAGCCACGATGCTGATAGCGGCAAGGGCTACCAGGCTCTTGATCAACTTGCCTTTACTACTTGTCTTCATAATATCGAATCCACGGTTGGCAGTTGGTTAATAGGTTAACTTTACGTTCGAGCCACCGCATAATTGATGTGGCTATTATGGCTCAGCAAGCTTGGCCTGAATCTAGTTGGTTTCAGCGAAGGTTGGTATTGCTTGATGTTGATGTATTTACAACCCCATCTTGATAGCGAGAGGGCCGCTCAATATAAGGCGTGAAACGCAGTGAGGGAGATGCAACCGATCAGCTAAAGCACAAGTACTGTGTAGGCTTACACTGTGTCCTTGGAATATAAAGAAGTGAAACCATCTATGCCGCTGCCATACTCAAAGTAAAACGTGGGGCTAGATTAGAAATTAGTTCAATTATCCTTGTCTTGTTAATTTAAGCATTGATCTTGGTCAATTAAAAACTGACTGGTCGGCTTTTAAGCTATAGCCGCGCGCTAGATATATCATTGCCTGCGCCAAGAGAGTGAAGGTAAATACAAGATTGCCAAGCAAGGAGATGTAATGCATCGCCAAGCCACTTCGGGTTTGTTTAAAGGAATTAATGTCCAGGTCACGATGATCTCCATCATCATGGTGACCGCCACATTGTGCTATGAAGCTTTTTTTACCGAGCATCTCGCAGATGTACTGGAGCGCATACGCAACCTAGTGAATCCTTTTCTCGAGTGGTATTGCGTCTTGCTAGTGGGGTTCTACTACTTTTTATGATTTGGCTAGGTGTTAGACACTTTAAAAACCTAAGTCTATGGGGGGCGAACAGCCAGAGTTCACCTTTTACTCCTGGATTTCAATGCTGTTTGCTGCTGGTACTGTGGTAGGTGTTTTATGCTGGGCGGTAGCTGAGCCCATTCTGCAATTCCAGGTAAACCCCTTTATAGCTGAAGGAATGAACCCGGAACCTGCCATTGACGGTGCGTTCTGGGCTTGAAACGTTCGAGTCCGCTTTGCGCGTACTAAAGCCCGGCCGAACGCTATCAAGCCTTGGCGTTTACTCCCCTTCTCCCACCAGCGCGACGGCGTATTGAAAGTGGCGCTTGAGGTCTCTTAAAACTCAAGCGCCACATTCAGCGGTGAGGCTGCCGACGAAAAAAACCGCTAACGAGCGCTTATACAGCGATAATTCATACACTCAATAGCGGGTTTTCCGAATTGCTGGGACAGTCTGGACTTAGTTCAATTCCAGCGAGAAACTCATTTCAACGCCAGCATCATCCACTCTGAACCAGTACTCCATACTCTCGTAGATATCGCCGTACTGCTTGAACATTTCAATATCAGACTCGGTCAGTTCCTCCGTGGGTACTTGCTCCAGTACATCAGCCAGCGAATGATAAAACTCACCGCTCATGTGGCCATGTAGCAGCAGGTCGCGCTCTGATACAGGGGCATCCAGCTCTTCTTTTAGTGTTGCTGAGTCGCTGATGCCCGCGCCCAGCACAATGGCTGTGTCAGACATAGCGGCATAGAGCGTTGGCATATCTGGTGGTAGCAGCGTGCTTTTAATTTTCCTGGCTTCTCCACCAGGTTCAAGGCCAAGAGCCCCCAGTTCAGGTAAGAAGGTGCTTGCTGTAGAGAGCAGGCTCATAGGGTTTTGTGAGGCGAGGGCCAGGACGCCGGTGGCGATAGGGTCGCCGTTTTTCATTGCCAGGCTGTCAATACGCGCATTGAAGCCAGACAGCGAAGAACCCATCATCTGGGTGATCGGGTTGTTGACCGTCATGTTGATCTCGTTCCAAGAGCTGTTCAAATCCTGTAGCTCATCACAGCTAAAGGGATTCTCACGCACTTCCCGAGCATACTTCTGAATAGTCTGCGTCAATACAGGCAGGTCCAGGCCCAATCCAAAGCTGGCCATTCCCCCTGCGCTGCCAAAGCCCGGAACTTGAGTGGTCAGGGCACGCAGATCGCTGACGATATCCTCATCGGTTTCCAGGATGAGGTTCATCTCCATGCGTTCGTCATTGTATTCACGCATACCCATTACCAGGCCGGGGAGGCGGCTGGTAATGCGGTCGATATCTGCCTGGCAACTGGATAGATCCAGTGGCTCAGCATCCACTGCTTCCATAAGCGCTTGAGTACCTTGATGCGTGGGCGTGCTCAGCTCATTAAACAGACGTGAGGAGAAGATCTGTCCGGCGCCGTAAGGCGTGAAGTCATGGCGCTGTTCAAGCTCTGCCAATGCACCGGTATCATCGATATTGCTCTCGGGCAGGGTTTTACCCAACACCTGGGCGAGCAGATCGTCGCTGGCATCCTGCGGTACCATAGAAACCAGCAGTTGCTGATCGTCAATGGCCAGGATTGCTTTGATGGGACCCTCTGGCGTCAGCACCCAGTATTCGGTGCCGTTGGTGGTGGCCGTGCTCGGGTTGAGGTCTGCCTTGGTCAGGATACGCTGTAGCGTTTCGCGAAAGGCATCTTCATCGTGTAGTTCCATGCGCAGTACGGGCATCAGCCCCAGTCCGTATAAAGCGGCCTGAGGGCCCATCTTGAGACCCAACGCATGGGCATCGTCCAATGTTTCAACGCTGTCCAGCTCTTCACCCATGGAGATTAACAGCGTCATCAACGAACGCTGCACTTCGTCTTCTATATCCGGCAGTGTCTCGCGTAGTTCATCCAGATCAGCATCAAGGCTCCCCATAGGCTGCATGCGCCGATAAAGATCAAAAGCCTCTTGCTCAGGCTTTGTTTCACGCGTAGCCATGAAATAGGGGGAGTCAGCCGGAATATATTTCAGCATGGGGGCAGTGACTGTTTTCGGCGCTTCCTGCTCTGTGGCAGTTACCGTTGGTTCGTTATCTTCGCTGCAGGCACTTAGCGGTAAAGTGCTTAACAGGGCAAGGGATACCGCCATGGAAAGGTTGGTTTTCATCTGAATTCAGTTCTTTGCAAGTTGGTGGTTTTAAATCAAGCGTGGCGAATAGGATACTCTGCAAATGAGAATCACACACGGGCAATGTATAATTAATTTAAGCTTGAATAGCAAATACGTTTCACACGTTAAGCGCAGATTCAGTCAAGGCTAACGAGAAATTGATTATTAAACGGCAAGTTTAGGCTTGGTACGCAAATGGCGCCTGAGGTTTCATTCAGGCGCCACGGTCAGCAGCAGGGCTGTTTTATCAGATGCTTTTAAACTTCCTGATACAGCTCGCTCCCTTTGTTGCGAAACTTCTCCGCCTGCTCCTCCATGCCTTTCATTACCGCTTCCTGATCCCCGTTTAGGCCATGCTCGTTGGCATAGTCACGCACTTCCTGACTGATCTTCATCGAGCAGAACTTCGGCCCGCACATGGAGCAGAAGTGCGCCACCTTGGCCGAATCCTTGGGCAGGGTTTCGTCGTGGTACTCACGGGCGGTATCCGGGTCTAGCCCCAGGTTGAACTGGTCTTCCCAGCGGAACTCGAAGCGCGCCTTGGAGAGGGCATTATCACGCCGCTGCGCTGCCGGGTGACCCTTGGCAAGATCCGCCGCATGGGCGGCAATCTTGTAGGTAATGATGCCCGTTTTGACATCATCTTTGTTTGGCAGACCCAAATGCTCTTTCGGGGTGACGTAGCAGAGCATGGCGCAGCCAAACCAGCCGATCATCGCCGCCCCTATGCCAGAAGTAATGTGGTCGTAGCCGGGGGCGATATCCGTCACTAGTGGGCCAAGCGTATAGAAGGGCGCTTCGTCGCAGTACTCCAGCTGCTTGTCCATGTTCTCTTTCACCAGGTGCATGGGCACGTGGCCGGGGCCTTCAATCATCACCTGCACATCATGTTTCCAGGCGATATGGGTCAGCTCGCCGAGGGTCTTGAGTTCCGCCATTTGTGCTTCGTCGTTGGCATCGGCCACCGAGCCGGGGCGCAGGCCATCGCCGAGGGAGAACGCCACATCGTACTGCTTGCAGATCTCGCAGATCTCCTCGAAATGGGTATACAGGAAGCTCTCCTGGTGATGGTACAAACACCACTTGGCCATGATCGAGCCGCCGCGGCTGACAATGCCGGTGACCCGCTTGGCGGTGAGCGGCACATAGCGTAGCAGCACCCCTGCATGAATGGTGAAGTAGTCCACACCCTGTTCGGCCTGCTCAATCAGCGTATCGCGGAAGACTTCCCAGGTGAGGTCTTCGGCCACGCCATTGACCTTCTCCAGCGCCTGATAGATAGGCACCGTACCAATCGGCACCGGCGAGTTGCGCAGAATCCACTCGCGGGTTTCGTGGATGTTCTGCCCGGTGGAGAGATCCATAATGGTATCCGCGCCCCAGCGGATACCCCAGGTCATCTTATCCACCTCCTCCTCAATGGAAGACGTCACCGCCGAGTTACCCAGGTTGCCGTTGATCTTGACCAGGAAGTTGCGGCCAATGATCATCGGCTCGCTTTCCGGGTGGTTGATGTTATTGGGAATAATGGCCCGCCCTCTAGCGACTTCATCGCGAACGAACTCTGGGGTGATTTCCTCCGGCAAGCTGGCGCCAAAGCTTTGACCTTTATGCTGGTGGCCCAGAATCCGCTCCACCTCAGCGGTCCCCAGCGTTTGGCGACGCTGGTTTTCGCGCAGTGCGATAAACTCCATTTCCGGCGTAATAATGCCCTGGCGGGCGTAGTGCAGCTGGGTTACGTTTTTACCCGGCTTTGCCCGGCGTGGGGTGCGTGTTAGATCAAAGCGCAGTTGGGCAAGGGTGGGGTCGTTGGCGCGGCGGTTGCCATAATCAGACGTGGGGCCTGATAGAAATTCAGTGTCGTCTCGCGCTTCGATCCAGACACGACGTAGCTCCGGTAAGCCACGGCGTAGATCGATCTGCGCATCGGGGTCGGTGTAAGGGCCGGAGGTGTCGTATACCAGTAGCGGCGGGTTCTCTTCATCGATGCCGGTGGTTTTGGTCGGTGACAGGGTGATCTCCCGAAACGGCACACGGATTTCCGGCTGGGAGCCTTCGACGTACACCTTCCGCGAGCCGGGTAGCGGCTGAATGGCGGCGGCATCGACCTGGGCGGTTTCGGCTAGAAAATGGCTTGTTTTGCTCATGATTAGATTCCTTTTAGTTGTTAGTCATTAATGTGTGAGGTCTTCGTCTATTAGCTCTAGGCCCATCTGCCAGAAGTCGATTTCCAGGCGGGTGGCATCGCGGAAGATCTTGCTCAGTTCGGCAAAGCGGGCGGGAGTAACGTCGGCAAGGCGGGCATTCAGCCACTCAAGCTCCGTTTGCATGGCGGCCTGAAACTCTTCGCCTTCGTACATGGCAATCCATGCGTCATAAGGGTTTTGGCTGCCGCGCAGGGTAGAAGGTTGGTCGTTCAGCCAGTTGGCGATTTCGCCGTAGCCGACCAGACAGGGAGCCAGCGCCACATGCAAATCAAGCAAGTCGCCTCGGTTGCCGGTATCCAATACGTATCGGGTGTAGGCAAGCGTTGCGCGGGCTTCGGGAAGCTCCTCCAGTTCTTGCTCGGAAATCCCCCACTCCTGGCAAAAGCCCACGTGCAGGCCCAGCTCCACATCCACAATGGCTTTCAGGCCTTCATGGGCTTGACGCAAATCCGCCAGGGTGGGGCTTTTGTAGGCGGCCAGCGCATAGGCGCGGGCGAAGTGGATCAAAAACAGGTAGTCCTGCTTCAGGTAGTGGCGAAACGACGCTTCAGGCAGCGTGGCGTTGCCTAGTTGACGCACAAAATCGTGCTCAATATAGGCGCGCCAATCGTCCTGGCAGGCGGTGGTGAGATCAGTAAAGCGGTAGCCCATGTTGCCTCCGGTGGTAATGATCCGGAGGGCAGGCGGGAGAGATCGAGAAAATGGCGCAGAGAGGTGGCGTGCAATCGTGAGAGCTAGCCATGGCCATCGCTTGATCCCTACGCCGGTACCCGCGCCGCTCTTAAAAAAGCTGCGCATTAGCCGGATCAGGTTCAGCGGGACCAGCGCTTGGTAGCAAAATGCACACCCTGCGCCATCTCAGCCGGATATCACCGGCACCCCGTCAAGCTGTTCGTTGATGGAGTGTAGGAGGCGGGTGGGGGAGATGCAAGGGGAAGGGTAATGCTGCCGAATTAGGCTTTGCTTGGTTGTGAAAAAGTGGAGTAGAGTCGTGCTAGGGTTTACATAACTTAAATGAACTGGTCGTAAGGTTTAATAAGGTGGTGCAGCCTGCCTCATTTAAACCTATATATCTTGGATTTTATTAGGGTATCTATATGCCAATCGTAACCGTTCAGCAGTCTCCAGGCAGAACTAAAGAGCAGCGTGAACTCTTAGTGCAGCGGATAACCGAAGCATTTTCAGAAGCATATGGAACAAGCCCCGAGGCAGTCACAATTTTTTTACAAGATTTTGACGACGAGCATTGGGCTAAAGGAGGGAAGTTACATTCTGAGCGATCTTGACTTCTTCCAGTCAATAAAAGTCGATTTCTTTAATACGCGTGACATTTTTGTTGTGCGGCGGTTTTCGTGATTACGGCGCTATGCGTTGAGTTGGTAGTTACGTTGCTCACCCCTTAGCAGTGCGTTGAAGCGCTCAGCATATCTGCGGGAAACAATCGGAAAGGAGTTCGGGAAAGGTGATACGTAATTTTTATACTTGCGATAAAGAAGTGGATGAAAATAGTCATGATGGCGAAGGATCAATAGACATCTATCGTGCGTTCAGGCGTAAAGATTTTGATGGTGCATGGGATTTCGCTATTCGTGTTGTCATGCCAGCGGGCAGCTCCATGGGCGAGCATACTCATGGAGATGATGAAGAAATGTATATCATTTTGAAAGGTGAAGGCACTATGACCATTGAAGGTGAGGAAAGAAAAGTGGCTTCAGGAGATATGATAGTTAATAAACGTTTTGGCACCCATGGTTTGGTTAATACCTCGGACAGTGAAATTGAGTTGCTAATCATTCAAGCAAGCCTAAAGTAAATCACCATAACAAGGCGTTTAAGGCAGGTTCCCAACGCTTGGGGTTCTCAGCCCAAGGTTGGGTTTTGTGTTTACGGTGCAGTAGCTGAGGTATAGGTGGTAGCGTTGCTCACTACTTAACGTGGCTTTAGACATCACGAGGATACGTTATGACTCTTGAAAGATATGCCCACTAGCTGGTTGTGGCACATGTTCTTCTTCGTGATTATGCCTTCATACGCGACGGCGTCGATGGGAGCGCTCAGGGACGGTAATTGGTCACACCGACGCCGGTGTCCAGGTCGATGGGTACCGACACGTGGTCGTGAATCATCAGCCATTGGCCATCCAGCTTCCGCAAACCGATGGTCTCACGGGTCCACAGATCGATCTTGTTGCCGGCCACAGAACCAATGAAGCGGGTGAAGCCGGTGGTGAAGGCGACATCGCCGGAACAATGAATCTTCATGTCCTTGAACTCGAATACGGGGTCTTCGTCGAACATCTCGAAGAAGGTGATCCAATTTTGGCGGAAGGACTCCCAGCCTTCAAAGCAGAAGGGTGGCATTACATCGAAGCCGAGATACTCTTCTCCTGGGTAATAGGTGGCCATCGTTCGGTCAAGATCGCGTGACTGCACTGCAGCTTTCCATTCTGCGCGCAACGCGCGAATCTGTCTCTCATCATGGTTCATGGGTCGGTTCCTGGGTTGGTTGAGAAAGTGAACATGTTGACGTGTGTCAGTGTCAGGGCATTGTCAACAGAGGATTGAGGCGAATCCCGGTGAGATCCGCGTCAAGTCGAGCCGCCGTTCTTGCGTATCAGCGACGTGGCTCCATTTTCGATATGGCCATCGATATGCCAGCGTTCGGCGTACGCGAACTCGGCGTCGAGCAGGCGCTGATTGGCACCCTGTGCAAGACACAGGTTGCCGCAGATGAGCAGTCCATTCGGCTTGAGCCGTTCGTACAGGTGCTCGATGAGCGACAGCGATGGGGCAAGACCATCGAAGAATGCGAGATCGTAAGGGCCGGGCAGATCAGCGAGAACGTCGAAAAAATCGCCGTGGTGAACGCGGACCCGTTCTGCGAATCCAGCGGCCTCAAGGTTCTCACGAGCTAAAGCCACGTGACAGGGATCGCGCTCGATGGTATCTACCTGAGTACGATCTTCTGCACTTGCCAGCAGGCAAGCGGTATAGCCGATCGCTGTACCCAGCTCGAGAATACGCTCGGGGCGCTCTGCTCTTGCCAATGCCAAAAGTCCAGCGCCGTCCTCGAACACATAGGCATTGCAACCGTGACGCTGACGATGCTCATCGGTTTCAGCCCGCAAGGCTTCGAAGCGAGCAGCATCGGATTCGACATTCGCAGCCTTCATGTCATGTACCTGTTGAGCCAGTTGAGCATCGGCTCGGGGCGGCGCTGGAACTCCAGGTAGCCATCCCACCGGGCCTTGGTGCCGTGTATCCAGTGCAGCGACTTCTCTTCAATCGGAAGCGAGTCGAAGGTGGCTTGGACATCGGCGGGGGTGGTCATCAGGTCGTCGTGCACCTGATATATGAATGTCGGCGTGTGAACGCTGCGCGCCCAGTCGTTGGGCGACATCTGGTCGAAGGTGAAACTGGAGGCGAGTTGCACCTCGCGTTCTAGCGTATCGAGGTGATTGACTAGATTCATCATTTCCAATTCGCGACGCATGACCGAGCTGATCGACAGCGGCTGACAGAGCACCAGGCAGCGCACTTTGTCGAATTCCTGCGGTTCGGTATGGATCGCGAAGAGCGTCGCGTTGGCGCCGTTGCAGCGCGAAAACAGCCCTACTGTCACGCCTTCGAGATCGGCCCGCGAGCGCACGTAGCGCAGTGAGCCGATCACGTCGCGCGCCTCGAATCGACCACCGCTATTGAGTCCGCCATTGGCAGATCCGCTCAACCCGAAGTTGCGCTCATCGTAGGTGAGCACGTGATAACCTGCCTCGTGAAGTATGCGATAGTCGGCCACATAATCGACTTCAAAGATGTTACCGCCGGCGGCGCCGAAGGATCGCCACGGTTCCAAGTGGCTGGCCAGGCCATAGCGGTTGAACGTCAGTGGATGATTGACGATGACGAGTCGACGAGAGTCGGGGCAAGGGATGTACCATGCTTCGAGGGGCACCCCATCCTGTGACGGAAAGGTCACATTCTCGAAGGCAAGTCCCTCATCTGCCGGTGTCCTGAGCACGGGTGAGCGCCCGGGCTGACTCCACCCCTTGGCCATGGCCTTCAGGGTCTGAGTGATGTCGTCTTCTGGCTGTGGCTGCATGAACTCGATCCTCTGGTGCGTTTCAGGGCGATGCCATGTTGTCTGCGATTAATTTAGCCAGAGGTCTTGCATTCTGGGAATGACGAATTACGGTAGAGCACCATGCAAAAAGTGAATGATCACGCGACAGGCCACCTTCATTTACGTTCACTGCGTTTTCTGGCGCAGGTACTGAGTCTGCGTAGCGTGACGCGCGCTGGCGAGACGATGGGGTTGAGCCAACCCGCCGCAAGCCGGCTGCTGGCGCAGCTGCGTCGTGCGTTGGGAGACGACCCACTGTTGGTGCGTACTCAGGGCGGTGGTTACGTGCGCACCGCGCGCGCAGAGGCTTTGATGTCGCAACTGGCCGAGGTGATCGCCGCAGAAGACCGCTTGTTTCAGCCGCCGAGCTTCGACCCCTCATCCTCGGAGCGTGTCCTGCGAGTGGCAACGACCGACTATGGCGCGGCAGTCGTGATTAGGGAGTTTGCGCGTGTAACCGCCTGCGAAGCGCCGGGCGTATCGCTGGATTTACGCGCTTGGGAGAGTAAAACGCTGGTCGAATTGGAGGAGGGCAGACTCGACTTCGCGCTCTATACCGATGAGGCAGTGCCGCCAGGATTCCATCACGAGAGTCTGTTCACCGAACGCTTCGCCTGCGTCGTGCGGCACGATCATCCGGTTTTGGCGCATCGAGACGGCGACGGCCACATTGCGCCGTCACGACTCGCCGAGTTGCCCCGAGTGGTTCTGCTCTACCCCGAAGGCAGTGCCACAGCGATCGACGACCCGTTGGCACTCCATGGCCGAGCACGAGGTCCGGGGGATACCATAACGCCATATTTTCTTTCCAGCCCGCTGCTCATCGGTCAGTCCGAACGCGTGCTTTGTCTGCCCCGGCGGGCGGCGGAACTCGTTGCGCCGTTGGCAGATCTCGCCGTGATCGATTTCCCGCAGGCGGGCGAGATCCATTACTGCGTGATTTGGCACGGACGGGCGGCACGGGACCCGGCTATTGCGTGGGCAACAGAATGTCTTCGACGAGCGACGGGGCGTTGAACGAACCTGGCCACGCCGGGGCCTGTCAGTTGCGGCCGATGCGTCGATCAGTACATCTTCGGTGATCCGGGGGCGGTATATGTAATTCGCGCTACGGGCCGAAAAGCCTTGGACTGATCGCATCCCGGAAGCATTAGTTAAATATACTGTCCACTGATATTGCCGAAATCTAACAAATCGCTGCAGGTGACGTTTGACCCGCTACTCGGTTTTGCTACGCCAAGCCGTAGCACCGGATCAAACTACCTGAGCTTAGGCGTTAGGCGCCACAAAAACACCGAGGACCATCGTAATGCATACATTACAATTCCTGGCCACACTAAGTACTTGTCTGTTCGCCGGAGCAGCCGTCTACATTAACCTCGTTGAACATCCTGCCAGGATGGGCTGCGATACCAAAACTGCTGCGACCGTGTGGGCGCCAAGCTACGAAAGAGCCACACTCATGCAAGCATCTCTAGCGATTGTGGGTCTCTTCGCTGGGGTCACAGTGTGGCTACTCGGTGGCGGAGCAATGTGGCTTATAGGTGCACTCTTTATTGGCGCAGTCGTTCCGTTTACCTTCATCGTTATCATGCCAACGAATAACGAGCTGCTAGCACCTGGCCGCGACCTTTCCACAACTGAAACTCGAGGCCTATTGGAGAAGTGGGGCAAGCTCCATGGTGTACGGAGCGCATTGAGTCTCATTGCTTCGGTGATCTATGTTGCATTGCTAAATGGCGCCTAACCCATCATTCAAGCGGGACGCCTAACGGCGCCCCTTAATTCAAATGTTAGGGTGCTGCAATATCCTCAGATGAGGATATTGCGGCTGCGAGGTAAGTAGTCCCGAATAATATCAGGCCTGATTGCGAGGTTTGGGGCGGATGCTAAAATCCTCGCCTGCGTCAGTTATTAGTGGAGAAAAGGCGATATGAATACGGCTCCCGCACCCGATTCAATCGGCACGCCCAGCGCTCTGTAGTTCGTCGATCAGCTGCGGATGACGCGGTCCGCGTCAACTTGCTAGTTGCGCCCGTCCGCGATCATGTACTGTTACATAATGACCTAACCGGAGAACGCCATGCCTTCCCCTCTCGTGACCACCGACTGGCTGCAGGAGAATCTGGATAACGAACATTTGGTACTGATCGACGCTAGCATGGCCAATGTCGTTGGCAAGGAGCCGATCATTTATGACCGTCCGATGTTAATCCCGGGAAGTTTCCGAATAGACATGGAAGGAACGCTTTGCGATACCGGAGCTTCCCAAGCCCACGCCTTCCCGACAGAAGAGCAGTTCACGGCGGAGGTCCGTAGGTTGGGCATCGAGCCCGATAGCCTGGTGGTGTTGTACGACGATCAGGGTATTTATTCGGCACCACGCGCTTGGTGGATTCTGAGGGCTATGGGCCTCAAACAGGTGTTTGTTCTGGATGGCGGCCTGCCGCAGTGGTTGGCCGAAGGGCGTGAGGTCGATTCTGCTTCGGTGGCAGAGGCGGCCAAGCATGGCAGCGTGGTTGGCAAACTCGACCACACTCTGGTGCGAGATTCTGCCTACGTTTTCCAGCATCTGGAGGACGAGCGAGTAACGGTCATCGATGCGCGATCAAAGGCGCGTTTCCTGGCGCAAGCGCCAGAACCCAGGCCTGGTGTGCGCGGTGGCCACATTCCCAATTCTCTCAACCTGCCGTTTACAGAGGTGTTGGAGGGGTATCGATTCAAGCCAGCCAGCCAACTGGCGTCAACGTTTGCTCTCCTCGCTCCCTCCCTTCAGCCCAGCAACGGGCACCAGTTGGTGTTTTCTTGTGGTTCCGGCATCACCGCCTGCATCATTCTACTGGCGGCCGAGCTGGCCGGGTATGCTCAGCTGTCGCTGTACGACGGTTTCTGGGCCGAATGGGGCAGCAGTGAATCGTTGCCTGTGGCGTAGCGACGTCTACTCCAGTGCGGCTTCGCTGCCATTGCGCAGCCGCGGGTGTTGTCTGCGTTAAATCAGTAGTGGTACCGATGTTCAGCAATAAGCAAAGCTTTATCTGTGACTTTAAACCATTCGGGTACTTCGTTGATTCGCCGAGACCAGTAAACGGCGAGGCTTTGTTTGAGTGGCGCTGGTTTGCCACATCCCTTCAAACGGTTCTCGCAGGGTCTCTTTGATGAACCTTTTTCTGCTCTGAGTCGATGACCGAAGCGGCTCTTCTTTTCCGGTAGAAATGCTTCTTTGTAACAAAAGCTTACCTGCCGTAACTGAATCTTCCTTGTTATCGAACAGTGTTTTTCCTATGGTTGATGCGTGTGAATCAAACGACTGTCACATTGCGTGAATCACGGCAGGATAGCCTTTCAATACCTTGAAGATTCATAGAATCGTTCATAGCAAGTCGTCACAAGGAGAATACACGTGAAACTCAGAACTCTACTTACCGCCTCGTTTGCCTCTACCGCGCTGCTCGCTGCGGCACCGTCGGCATTCGCCGCGCCCAATGCGGATGGACTCTATTTGGGCATCGGTACCGGTTTCAGCTCGTTGGAGAACGACGACGATGATATCGACAATTTCATCTCCGATGGCGCTGAAGACTTTGATCTGGATGATGACGAAGACAACGTCTTTAAAGGTTTCGTCGGCTACGAATTCAATCCTTACTTCGCTACCGAAATCTTCTATGCTGATCTCGGTCGTACGCGCCTGAAGGGTAACAGTGACGCCAATACCGATTTGGAATCAGACGCCTACGGGGTGAGTCTGGTCGGTCAATTGCCCATCACCTCCTGGTTTACCGCCTTCGCTAAGGCCGGTGTGGCCAAGTGGGAAACCGACGTCGACGGTAACCTTGGCGGTGCCAGCGTTGATCTTGAAGATCAGGACGGTACTGATCCGGTCTACGGTGTCGGCGCGCAGTTCAACTTCGATCCCTTCCTGGTCCGTGCCGAATACGAGCGCTACGACTTCGACAGCGACTATCAGATCGACACCTTTACCGCGTCAGCCGGTTTCCGCTTCTAACCGTCAATTTTGTTTTACCATGTGCGATAGCAGCGCCGGGGCGAGCCCCGGCGCTGCTGTTTTATCTCGCGCAACCCTCGCATACTTCCAGATAGCACGCTGCCAGCGTTACTAAGGCGCAGAGCTAGCCCAGGTTCCAATAAGGGGTTAGATCAGTAGTGATACCGCAACTGGGCAATAAGCAAAGCGGCATCTGTGGCTTTGTAAGCCATTCGGTCTTCTTCGTTGATTCATCGAGACCCATAATCGGCGAGGCTGTGTTTAAGAGGCTCTAATTTGCCGATGCCTTCAAATGACCCTCGTTTTGCCTCTTTGATGAGCTTGTTGATGCGGTTAAGAACCTTCTTGTCGGTTTTCTGCCAGTACAGAGTGTCTTCCCAGACGTTCTCGGAGAAGATCAGTTTCATTCAAGAAGTTCCTTTTCTTGACCACCACCTTGCTCCAGCTCGGCAACGGATTCCAGTAAACAGCGGGTGTTCTTGGGGGTGCGCAGAAGATAGGCTGTCTCTTGCAGTGCCTCATAGTCTTCGAGAGAGATCATTACCACAGACTGCGCCTTGTTGCGGTTGGTGATCATCGGTGAATGGTCTTCACAGACCTGCTGCAGGTTTTTTGCTAGATTGGTTCTAGCGGCCGTGTAGCTGATGGCATCCATAAGATCGCTGCTGTATAGGATGTTGTTAATGTACAGAATGTTGTACGTTATGTGGTTTAACAATCGACTGCGCAGCGCTCGGTTTTCCACCGCTTCACGGCTCCAAAAACGAAGCCGCTTTATCCGCTCGCTGGGTCGCTTCGCTCCGATTTTAGTCTACGTGTTATTGCTCTTAAGCAGGGCGCTAGGTGAGAGGAGATTTTATGGAAAATTACATCGGATATGCTGTGGCGGGCTTACTTGCACTATCAGCAGCATTACTTAGCGCCTTGATTCCAGGCGGACCAATTGAAAATAGGAATTTCTCACATATATCCCCCTTGAAATTGGGAATGTTTAATGTGTTTCTAACTGTTTTGGGAATTGGTAGTTTTGCGTTAGTCTATTTTTCAATTGTAGGAGCCAAACCTGCATTCATTGCAGCAGCGCTTTGTGGCATATCGTATTTACTAGTGTATGCCCTAGATTTAACAAAGATATTTCCTGTGTCTCCAGATAGGATGCCACGTGCATTGTTCTGGATTGAGGTTGTTGGCTTTGTCCTGTCGATACCGCTAACATTCCTATCCCTTGCCAATGTGTTTATTTCAAAAGGTGGTGTCAACGCCTCTGGAATCACATCGAATGCTATGATCATAGTGTTGGTTATTATGGTTTTTCTGGGAGGTGGAATCGTCATATTCGCTACAAAAGCAGCAATGAGAAAATCGCCTAAAAAAGCTAATTCAGCCGACGCAAAAAAACGCATGACTGATTAACAGTATTAAGCTGTAGTATTGATATACGGACAAAAAATGGATTATTTGAGCATAAATAAAGATACGTGGAACAAGAGAACCAAAGTGCATGTTGAATCAGCGTTCTACGATGTTGCGTCATTTAAAAATGGTAAATGCTCGTTAAATACAATCGAACTCAAGCAAGTTGGAGATGTACAAGGAAAGTCTCTGCTACATCTACAATGTCATTTTGGCCAAGATACTTTGTCTTGGGCTCGCTTGGGTGCAAAAGTCACAGGTGTAGACTTGTCTGCTGACGCAATCGAGCAAGCAAATTTATTGAAACAGTCTTTGGGCTTAAAAGCCGATTTTATAGAAAGTGATGTGGTTCAATTTGGTCGTAAAAATACGCAACAATTTGATATCGTATTTACCTCATATGGAGTCTTGTGCTGGCTATCCAATTTAACTGATTGGGCACACACAATTTCTAGTTCATTAAAAGTTGGAGGTGAATTCCACCTGGTTGAGTTCCATGCGTTTAATGATTTGCTGTTAGGTTATTCGTATTTCCCAAGCAACGAACCTGACATTGAAGAGGAAGGTACTTATACAGAAAACTGCGATGGCGCTAGCTCAACAGTGGTGACTTGGTCGCATTCAATAAGTGAGGTTGTAAGCGCTTTAATTGGTGCAGGTTTAACTATTGAGTTGTTCTCTGAATATCCTTATAGCCCCTATAATTGTTTTGATGGTTTAGAGTTAGTGCCAAACTTAGGATATCAGATGTTACATAAGGGAAAGCAGGTTCCACTGTTGTATTCAATTAAAGCTCGAAAAATCGCCTAACGAAAAATTTGAGAGTGATTCGCTACGCTTGGTATTTGTTGCTCTGGTTAAGTTTTGTGTTTACGGCACAATGGTTATCTGCTTGCAGTTCACGTATTTAGCCTTGAATACTTAGGTCTTACAGCAGACGTCGACGAATTTTTCGCATCGTCGTCACAACGCGGAAGCGGCATTGGTGCAGAATTTCTAAAAAACGCCGAATCTAAGTTCATACGGTGGAGGTGAACAACAATTCCGCTCGTAAGTTCTACCATAGCTTTGGATATACCGAGAGAGCAGGGTATGAGCTCCTCAACAAAGTATTAGGTAACGGCTGACAACTGGTTCAAGTCGTTCGCTTCGCTCACTGGGACCGACTAAAGCCCGAACCTTAACCAAACGTCATGCACAGGGAGAGATCGATGCCAGTGTTTGAAACAGAGAGGTTGATTACAAGGAAGCTGGCCCATCAAGACGTTCCGGTGTTCATTACAATGCTCAGTGATCCGGAAGTCATGAAGTTCTCCATCCGTGGAGTTTGCGACGAAGAAGCTACTTGAAAGTTTGTTGATTGGTGCCTTGAGTCTTACACCTTTCATGGAATCGGTCCATGGGCATTGTGCGAGAAGGCATCAGGGCATTTTATTGGCTTCTGCGGCGTTGGGCCGGAGTTGGTGGGCGATGTTGAGGAAATCAACCTAGGTTATCGTCTGGCGCGCAGGTTTTGGCATCAGGGTTATGCGACAGAAGCTGTCAATGGTGTTCTCCAGTATGCTTTCGACCAAAAACACTGCGAGTCGGTAATTGTTATTATCGAGTCGGAGCATACAGCCTCTGTCAGGGTGACGGAGAAGGTCGGGTTCGGAGACTATACGCTTAGAGCGTTCCATGCCCGACCTGTGCGAGTGTATCGAATGACGTTCGACGACTGGGCATTGCATTACAAATTGTTGTAGTGCGTTACGGGCTTGGCGGCCCTACTTCGGACGCCTACTACGCTGCGCTCCGTAGTCGTCGCTAAACAACAGCGCTATGCATAAAGGAGAAATGAGAAAGTGAATCAACATCCCGTACAGCTTCAAATCGAAAGGGCAGACAACGCTATCGTTGCTGAGGATTTTAATGTGCTCATGGATATATACGCTGATGACGCAGTATTAGTTATAGAGCCGGGGCGGAATGCAGTGGGGAAAAGTGAAATCCGTAAAGCTTTTGAAGCTATAGCTGTATATTTCAAAAACGGGTTACAAGTTGAGCAAAACGGTATGAAGATACTAGCGTCAGGAGATACAGCTTTGGTGCTAGCAAACACTGTAATATCTGGCCCAGGTTTTCCGTCTGCAGAACGTAAGGCTACATACGTATTCAATAAATCACCTAGTGGCGTCTGGCTATGTTCTATCGACAATTCATACGGCCATGAAGTTATTAGTAAAAATGCATAAGAATCGGCCGCACAGGATTCGCTCCCTTCGGTCACTCTCCTGTGAACCGTGGCGTTAGAATTAATATGAACCATCTATTCGTTCTCACCGGTGGCCTCTGTGATGAAAAAAACGACGCTCCTTGATGCCTTAGCGGAGCTATCGCGTCATATCGGAGTCTGCCCGTCGCATTCTCAATGAACGGTTAGCGTCGGGGCTATTGTCTCGGCCAGACTCGATCTCTTTTGCTCATGAAGTATTGAGTTCGGATATTGAAAAGTACCGGCATGTAACTGCCGACGACCATGCCACGTTTTTTGAAGCCGCCGCTTAAATATCGAATAAAACCCTTAACCAAGCGCGAGACGCAGGGCCTCTGCTTCAACGGCATAGGTGCTGCGACGTTATCAATTGGCCTTGATGCTTTTCCAGACCAACCCAACGAGCGCAATCGCCAGTATGGCGAACAGCACGGAGGCGACCGTCGAATCCAGCACCTGCAGGGTCAGGCCAGACACGACCAGCCAGAGCGCTGGAATGATGATGGCGATCCAGAGAGCGAAACGCCGGAGCATGATCAGTACCAAGCCCAGCGTGGTGACCGCTGTGGGGTCGGCATGGATGCCGAACACTTCTGCCTGATACCAGGAGCCGCCGCTTAGCGGCGCCATCAGTGGCATGATGATCAGGCCGAAGAGGGTGATGGCTATGCCTAGAGCAACCGGTGGGTTTGATGCGCTTGGCGCGTTATCCATTCCCCATCCCGTTAGCGCTATCAATGCCAGTAGCACGGCTTGGGCGATGAACGCGACGCCAACATAGCCCCCGGCCCAGTTAAGTTCTGCATAGCGCTGAAAGAAAAACGCGAAGGCGACGAAGGCCCAGAGTGGGGCGGGTAGCAGGCAAGCGATTTGCGTACGCTGTTGCAGCGCCAATACAAGAGTGGCAGCGCCTAGGGCGAGGGTCAGCAGATGCAGTGGCCAGAAGGTTTCGCCCATACGCTCCAACAGGCGAAAGTAAACATCCGCCGTGAAGGGAATAAAATCCTGCAGCTGGTAGCTCGCCCACTCGTTCATAGTGACTCGATATAGGCGGCCATCCGCTGCCGAGCATCGGGTGAGGGCATGGGAGTGTGGCCAGCGCGCATATTCTCGTGCAGGTGCTTGACCTGGGTGGTGGCGGGTATTGCACAGGTGATCGCCGGGTGGCTAACGATGAACTTCAGCAGAAAGTCCGCCCAGGTTGTGCACCCGCATTCAGCGTTGGCCCATTCGGGCAATGACGGGTTACGACGTTTGAGATTCTTGATCAGACTGCCGCCATCGTAAGGGCGATTGGCGATCACGCCGATCCCACGCTCTTCTGCCAGGGGCAGTAGCCTGTTTTCTGCTTTGCGGTGGGTGATGTTGTAGGTGAGCTGAACGAAGTCGATATCCTCTGACGTCATGATCTGCTCCATCTCGCTATGGCGGCGCCCGTGCGAGGTGGTGATGCCGACATGGCGAATGAGGCCTTCGGCTTTCATCTCCTGCAGCGCTGCTAAGTGCTCCCGCCAGTCGGTCAGATTATGCACCTGCACCAGGTCGAAGTGCTCCACCTTCCAGCGCTCTTTAAGCTCCGCTACCTGCTCGCGGGCTGAACCACCGGCGGGGCTCCAGACCTTCTCGGCGGAAAACAGGCTTTCGGGCGTGCCAAGCTGTTGCAGGGCATAGCCCATCACGTCCGGCGCCGAGCCATACATGGGCGAAGAGTCGATCAGGCCACCGCCATGCTCAAAGAATGCCTTAACCACCTCGGTGCGGGCATTGAGCAATTTTGGGTCGCTGCCAACGTTGAAGGTACGCCAAGTGCCCATGCCGATAACGGGCAGCGTTTTGTCCGTACCCGCAAAAGTCTTCTGACGCAGCCCGCCGGTGTTGGCAAAAAGCGATGCGGTGGGGAGCACCATGACGGCGAGAGTGGCGCCGATGAGCGTAAGGCTTTGTCTGCGCGTGATGCGATGCTTGATGCGGTGCTTGATGAGATGGTTCATAGTGGTCGCTCCTTCCGATTTTTTTGAATCGGCACCGTGGCAGCCAACACCAGCACAAAGCAGGTCAGTACAAACACCTTATTCACAAACCAGTTAGTACGCCAGATCGTCCACTCTGGGTCGGCGAGAAAACCGGCGAATAGGGTACAGATGATGAGGATTTCAATGACGGACATGCCTACCGCCAGTGCGCGCGTATAGCGAGGCCTTGTGAGCAGCGCCCAGCCCAGCCAGACGTGCGCCAGTGGCCACAGATCCCAATAGATATAACGTGCCCAGGGCTCGCCGTATGCCAGCGAGTAACCCATGGGAAACAGGTATTTGATGAACAGCGTCCACGCCGCGAGTATAAACAGCAGGTGGGCGAGGAAGCTGATCCAGGCGTTGGGTTGTGGGGCGGGCAGTGACATGACATCGCTCCTGTCCTGTTCCGTTAATCCTGGGCCGTTAATGGCTCCTCCTCACACCATCTGCAAAGACTGCTTGCGCGTTGGCGGAGGATAGGCGGCGTCGATCTGGGCCAGATCATCGGCGTCGAGTCTGACGTTATCAGCATCAAAGTTCTGTTTGAGGTGCTCCAGATTCACGGCTTTAGGAATAGCAATCACACCGGGGTGTCGCAGTGCCCAGGCAAGGGCGACTTGCGCGGTGGTGGCGCTGTGTTTGTCGGCGATGCGTTGCAGGGCGGCGTCATGCAGTAGCGCGCCACCTTGCCCGATGGGGCAGTAGGCCATGAGCGGCATGTTATGTTGTGCTTGCCAGGGCAGCAGGTCGTATTCAATGCCCCGTGATTCGGGGTTGTATAGCACCTGGTTGGTGGCACAAGCGGGAGCATCGAGCTCTGCTAGGTCATCAATGTCAAAGTTTGACACGCCCCAGCGCAGGATCTTGCCCTGTTCGCGCAGCCGCTCAAAAGCTTCTACTGTTTCGCTCAGCAGGTACTGGCCGCGCCAGTGCAGCAGGTATAGATCGATAGTGTCGGTGCCCAATCGGCGCAGGCTGCGCTCGCAGGCGGCTTGAACACCCTTGGCGCTGGCGTTGTGTGGGTAGACCTTGCTGACCAGATACACTTCATCGCGCCGGTTGCGGATCGCTTGGCCCACGATTTCTTCAGCGCCGCCCTCGGCATACATCTCGGCGGTATCGATCAGCTTCATGCCCAGATCTAGCCCCTCACGCAGCGCCCTGACTTCAGCCTGCCGCTGCCCGGCATTCTCGCCCATATGCCAAGTGCCCTGGCCTATACGGGGTATGATTTCTCCGCCTAGCTCAATCGTCTGCATAGTTTCTTCCCGGTTGTGATGCTGTTCCGACTCATGTTCATTAAATACAGTAACCACCCGAAGGAGTATAAGCTGCCAATCAACCAACATGGCAATCCATCGGACGCTCCTTGAGTATGCTCAACGAGCGACATAATGTTGTGAATCTTATTGAGCGAGGAAATTGAAATGACGCATAGAAAGCAAGCGGTCGTTCTTATTCACGGTTTGTTTGGCTCTTTGAACGATCCGAAAATATTGGCCGAGTTCGAGCAAGTAGAGGTGCATACGCCTGACTTGATTGGCTACGGCGCGCTTTCCCAGCAAGAAACAGCGGGCATCGATTTACTCGCTCAAGCGGAACACGTTGCTAAGTACATTTTAGACGCCGGAATTGAACAGGCTCACATCGTAGGGCACTCGGTAGGAGGCGCAATTGCAGTTTTGCTGGCCGATCGTTTTCCAGAGCTAGTGGCGTCTTTAATAAGCGTGGAAGGAAACCTCACTATTAAAGACGCTTTCTGGTCTGCCGAATTGGCCTCTATGCCGATAGAGAAAGTTGAAGAAATAGTGTCCGGTTATAGGCACGCGCCATCTGATTGGTTCGCGAGCGCCGGCGTGCCAATTACGGAATGGACGTCGCGTCTAGCTACCTCCTGGCTTTCCAATCAGCCCGCGACGACAATAAAAGCGCAAGCCAAAGCGGTAGTCGAAGCGACGAAGCCGAGTACGTATCTCCAAACACTCTCTCGCCTTATCGATTCTGGTCTTGCTGTCAGTTTAATTGCTGGCTCTCGATCGCCTGATGGTTGGGACGTACCCGATTGGTTAACTCGGACATGCACGATGCGAATCAACATTGCGGACACAGGGCATCTAATGATGGCGGAGAGTCCGGCTCGATTTTCGAGTGCTGTTCAAGCGTGTATCGCGTACAGCAAATCATAACGTAGTGTCTTAAACTGCCGCACTACAAAGCACGTATGGGCTGGATGATTCTCTGGTACTCGTCTTTCGGAAGCGCTTTCAACGAGGACGTTGGCGCAACGACATTGGTGGGCGAAGACATTGCCATCATTAATTGAGCTACTACAGCCGCTCGACAGTCAACGCTAAATTGAGTGCCAAGGGGAGCCGCGGTAGCAGCGTGGCCTGGTAAGCGTGGTAGAGGTCGGGCTTGATATCACCTTCGGCAGTGTCGATCTGTAGCTTACCGTCGAGTTCCTGATACCAGCCGCCCCGCGCGCGATCGATAAAGGTGGTGTCGATGAAATCCCAAAGTCGCCGATACCAGCGCTCGTAGTGGGCCTGATCGGTGCGCCGTAGAAACGCGGCAGCGGCGGCCAGTGCTTCGGCGTGAGTCCAGTGGCGACGCCGCAGGGAGTTTGGGCGACCCTCCCAATCCACGGTATACACTAGCCCCGGTGCACCGTCGGTGGCCCAGCCATCACGCAGGCTGGCGTCAAATAGCGCTGCAGCGTCAGTGAATAGCCAAGAAGGAGCCGCACGGCCGCGAGACTCAAGCGCCGCCTCCAGGTGCAGCATCAGCCGCGACCACTCGAAACCGTGACCCGGTGTGGCGCCATAGGGATAGAATCCGTCTTCGGGGCGGTCGGCGTTGTGCTCTGGCCATTCTGACCAGTCGCCATGAAAATGCTCGAGGATACGGTAATCCCGGGGAGACGCGTGGTGGTGTATCAGCCGTTCAACGATGGCTAGCGCCCGATCAAGCCACAGCGGCTCGTCGCGCACATCGGCTAGCGCCAAGCACAGCTCTACGCCGTGCATGTTGCTGTTACCGCCGCGGTAGTCGCTCAGTTCGCTCCAATCCTGGCTAAAACTCTCGACGAATGCTTGTTCATCTATCGACCAGAAGCGGGTGTCGATCACCTCAACGGCCTCTTTGAGCAGAGCAGCCGCGCCGGGAATGTCTGCGTGGGTCGCAGTGGCGGCGCCGAGGGCGACGAAGTGATGGATATAACACTGCTTAGTGTGGTCGTTGGTGGTGGAAGGATCGACCCCGAACCAGCCGCCGTGATGCTTGTCGCGCAGCTTACCTTCCAGCGCGTGAATAGCATGCTCGGCCAGCGCGGCAGCGCCCGGCACGCCCTGTAGCGCTGCTAAGGCACAACTATGCGCCATGCGCGCGGTAAGCATTGTGTCGGCCACGGCGTCGTCGGGTATGCGCCCGTCACCATTGAGCGGTGCGAAGCCGCCGGAGTCTAGACGCGCCTGGCGGTGAAACTCAAACAACGCGAGCCCTTCGCGGGTCAGCCAGAAGTGGTGGGTGGCGCTATCGAGCCAGCGCTTTTGATCGGTGTCATGGGGCTTAGTTTCATAGGGCTCAGTTTCATAGGGCTTAGTATCGTGTTTCATTGCATCCATTATCCTTAATGCTCTCAATTAATTGAGTAGGCTCCGTGCCTCAGCCATTGACGATGGTGCCCCCGTTGGGGTGTATCGTCTGGCCGCTGATGAAGGAAGCATCCTGGCTAGCCAGGAACACGAAAACCGGACCAAGTTCGCTGGGCTGACCGGCGCGACCCATCGGCGTATCTTCGCCGAAGCCTTCCAGCCACTGCGGGTTGTGGGCGCCCAGGGTGGCGGGTTGTAGTGGCGTCCAGACCGGTCCGGGGGCTACCGCGTTGACGCGAATGCCGCGTCCCACCACCTGATTCGACAGGCTGCGGGTAAAGCTAACGATTGCACCCTTGGTGGCCGAGTAGTCGACGAGGAAGTCGGGGCCGACATAGGCATTGATCGAGGCGGTGTTGATGATTGAGTCGCCTTCGCTTAGGTGCGGTAGCGCCGCCTTGGCGAGATAGAACTGGCTGTGCATGTTGACCTCGAACATCCGGCGCCACTGCTCATCGGGCAGCTCGGTTAGGTTTTCGCTGACACATTGTGTGCCTGCGTTATTGACTAGCACATTGAGCCCGCCCAGCTTATCAACTGTCTCTTCGATGCAGCGGCGGCAAAAGTCGGCATCTGACAGGTCGCCTTCGATTAGATGACAGCGGCGTCCTTCCGCCTCGACCAAACGCTTGGCATCGGTGGCGTCCTCGGTTTCGCTGAGATAGACGATAGCCACGTCGGCCCCTTCGCGGGCGAAGTGGATAGCCACCGAACGGCCGATGCCGCTGTCGCCGCCAGTGATGAGCGCGACCTTGCCGTCAAGTTTGTCGGCGCCCTTGTAACCATCACGGATCATCTCGGCCGGTGGGTCCATGGTGGCCTCGCTGCCGGGCAACGTTTGTGACTGGGCAGGGATTTTAAGTGTGCTGATCATATTCACCTCCGTGTGATGCGTGAAGGCACGGCAACAGGCTGCGCCTGCATCCAACGTAGACCTTGATCTATCTCATCACAAGGTCAATGATCTCTTGAAGGCTATGCGCGTTGCATTGCTCAGGCGTGTGGATCGAAAGTAACCGTTCGCTTTGAGACTGATTAACTCCAAAACCTAACAAACCTGTTGAGCGGCATTAGTCGCCCAATGCCTAATGATTATTTACTGGATATGTTTCATGTCGAAGAAAGTAGTGATGTTTGAATACGAGAAAGAAACCAAGAATAGCGTTCGCTATAAGGAAGTGCCGGATGAAGGAACGGCGCCTATTGTGGGCACGCTGTATGTTCAGAAATGGTTTGCTGGTGATAGCAAATCTATTGAAGTAACGATAGACAAAAAAGACTAGCTGGCTGGCCATTTTTCAGTATCGTTACTGTTCTTAACTATTTGAAAATTAGTGATTCTTTTCCAGCCCTAAATAATGCTCGATACCTGAAATCTGGTCTTCCGCGTGGTGGTTGACGTAGAGCACGGTGGTTTCTGAGCCTTGGCAGATTTTTTCGATCAGGGCGAGGACGAGTTGGCGGTTGATGTCGTCCAGGCCAAGGCAGGGTTCGTCTAAAATCAACAACGGCGGATGTTTGACCATGGCGCGGGCGATGAGCAGCAGGCGCTGGTCGCCGTAGGAGAGCTTGTTAAACGGCTGGTTGGCGCGCTCTTGCATACCCAGTAGTTCGAGCCATTGGTCGGCAATTTTTTTCTGGCTGTCGGTGGGCTTGGTGTACATACCGATGCTGTCGTAGAAGCCGGAAATAATTACGTTTTTGCAGCTGGTGCTCACCCGGTATTCCCACTGCAGGTTAGTGGAGACATAGCCGATAAACTGTTTAATCTGCCAGATGCTTTCGCCGTTACCGCGCTGGAAGCCAAACACGAAAATATCGTTGGTATAGCACTGCGGATGATCGCCGGTGATCAACGATAAAACGCACGTCTTTCCGCTACCGTTAGGCCCACTCAGTTGCCAATGCTGGCCTTGTTCTATCGTCCAATCGAGCTTATCGACAATCACTGTGTC
This sequence comes from Halomonas alkaliantarctica, assembly GCF_029854215.1. Lineage (NCBI taxonomy): Bacteria > Pseudomonadati > Pseudomonadota > Gammaproteobacteria > Oceanospirillales > Halomonadaceae > Vreelandella > Vreelandella neptunia. The sequence goes on from NZ_CP122961.1 coordinate 1,108,513, forward strand.
GCCGTATTGGATGGACGCTTGGGTTAGTTTTACTAATGGCTGGCTCGGGTCGAGAGGAGGGAGCCTGTTGGTGGGGTCGGCCTCCGGCACGCTTAGCTCGGTGGTTTTCAAATGCATTAATTGGTAGAGCTCATTGAAGGCGGTGTCGTCCTGACGGTCTACCGTGAGCGTTAAGCGCCCCTTATCGCCACTCTGTTTATCACCTCTCTTTTTCTCCCCACGCTCTTTATCCCCATGCTCTTTATCTAAGTAGGCCACATGGGTGATGAAGTCCGGCATTTCATCAAAGCGGTTCAGCACCATGACCATGGGAACGGTGTCGATGAGTGAGGCTAGATGTGCTTGCAGCATGGCGAGGGTGTCGACATCCAGGCCATCGAACGGCTCGTCTAAAATTAGTAAATCAGGCTTGTTGGCCAGTGCGCGAATCAGCATGACTTTACGGGTTTCGCCGGTGGAGAGTTTGCGAAACGCGCGATCGAGGAGTTTGCTTAGGCCAAACTTTTCGACCAAGGATTGCGCAAGTTCAGTGTCTTGGCAATGATCGAAAATCATTTCACTGACGGGGGTGCCGAGCGAAATGACGTCCATAATGTCGGCGTCGTCTTTCTTTAGCTCTTGGGCGATGAGCTCCGCCTGGACTTCGAAAGAGACAATTTCCACGTTGTTGGGAGTGCCTTGAATGCTCCCGCTCTGAAGGTCACCAATACCCGCAAGCGCAGCCGCTAGGGCGGATTTACCTGCGCCATTGGGGCCGGTGATCACCCAATGTTGTTCTGGCGTAATGGTCCAATCAATCTCGCTTAGCGTGAAGCGGTCATCAAAGCTAACCGTCGCTTTTGATAGGCGGATATGGTTTTGGTGAATATCGTCTAGGCGGGTTAACGAATCCATTACTCTCTTCCTTACGCTGTTCGAGGAACAAAAAAGCCGAGCATATCGTGATGATATCTCGGCTTTTTTTGATGGCCTAGGTGTTGAAGACCTGAACGTCTATCGGTTAATCAGGCGATTAAACGATTTTTTTCATGTCAGCCATGTAGCCACGAAGAACCGAGCCAACGGCTTCTACGGGGTGTGAACGAAGGGCAGTGTTAACTTCGATCAGGCGTGCGTTATCAACGCCGTTGTCGTCTAGCGAAAGCCCTTTACCGATGACGTCGGATTTGATGCCTTTCATAAAGTCTGCCAGCAGCGGCACGCAGGCGTGGTTGTAAAGGTAGCAACCGTATTCCGCGGTATCAGAGATAGTCGCGTTCATTTCGTACAGCTTCTTACGCGCGATGGTGTTCGCGATGAGCGGCGTTTCGTGTAGCGACTCGTAGTAAGCCGATTCAGCGATGATGCCGGCTGCTGTCATGGTTTCGAAAGCAAGCTCAACGCCCGCTTTAACCATCGCCACCATCAAAATGCCGTTGTCGAAGAACTCTTGTTCAGAGATTTCTACATCGCTAGCGGGGGTTTTCTCGAAGTTGGTTTCAGCGGTTTCGGCGCGCCATTTTAGCAGGTTCGCGTCATCGTTCGCCCAGTCTTCCATCATGGTTTTAGAGAAGTGGCCACTCATGATGTCGTCTTGGTGCTTGTTGTACAGCGGACGCATGATCTCTTTCAACTCTTCAGAAAGATCGAATGCTTTGATCTTCGCTGGGTTAGAAAGACGGTCTAGCATGTTCGTTACGCCGCCATACTTCAGCGCTTCGGTGACTGTTTCCCAGCCGTATTGAATCAAACGTGAGGCGTAGCCCGGGTCGATACCTTCTTCGACCATCTTGTCGAAGCACAGCAGAGAACCCGTTTGCAGCATGCCGCAAAGGATCGTTTGCTCACCCATCAGGTCGGATTTAACTTCCGCGATGAAAGAGGACATCAGCACGCCCGCTTTGTGGCCGCCAGTACCGACTGCATAGGCTTTGGCGAGCGCAAGGCCTTCACCTTTGGGATCGTTGTCTTCGTGAACAGCGATCAAGGTGGGAACACCGAAACCACGCACGTATTCAGCGCGAACTTCAGAGCCTGGGCACTTCGGCGCCACCATGATGACGGTTAAGTCGTCACGAATTTTCATGCCTTCTTCTACGATGTTGAAACCGTGAGAGTAAGACAGGCAGGCGCCTTTCTTCATCAGCGGCATCACCGTGTTTACCACCGAGGTGTGCTGCTTATCAGGGGTGAGGTTCAAAACAACGTCTGCAGTGGGGATCAACTCTTGGTAAGTACCCACCACAAAACCGTTTTCAGAGGCGTTTTTCCAAGACTGACGCTTTTGCTCGATGGCTTCCGGGCGCAGTGCGTAAGACACGTCTAGGCCGCTATCGCGTAGGTTCAAACCTTGGTTAAGGCCTTGGGCGCCACAACCGATCACCACCATTTTTTTGCCTTTCAGCGCTTCGACGCCATCAGCAAACTCAGCGGTATGCATGAAGCGGCATTGCGCAAGCTGAGCCAATTGCTCTCGAAGCGGTAAGGTATTGAAATAATTAGCCATCGTTAACATCCTAATTTTGTGATCAATGTGTCGATGTAAGATACACCGATATTAAAAAGGGTGACGCCGTCGCTAGTGGTGGGCGCTAGCGCTAGGCGAGTAGGGGTAATGTATACAAGTACGACTCTTTCTTAAATTGATATATTTGCAATAACACGTCCCATTTTTCGAAACAGTCGATTAGTATTCGGATATTGCAACAAGCACAGTCGCGGAGCGCCGACGTTATTATGAATATTAAACTGTTAAAGCAGTTCCTCGCCCTGGCAGAAACGCTGCATTTCGGGCGCGCCAGCGATGAGTGCCATGTCAGCATTTCTGCGCTGTCGCGCAACATTCGTCATTTAGAAGACGAGCTGGGTGTGCCGCTGTTTAATCGCGACAACCGAACCGTAGCGTTGACCCAGGAAGGCCAGAAGTTTCTTAAATACGCGCGCGATACCAGCAGCCAGTGGAACTTGATCCGCCATGAGTTAACCGACAACGCTGATCAATTAAGCGGTGAAATCAGCTTGTACGGTTCCGTCACCGCGAGCTACAGCTTTCTGTACGAGCTGCTGCGCCGCTTTCGTATTGCCTACCCAGCGATTGAAATAAAGCTACGTACGGGGGATCCCGAACACGCGATTGCGCATGTGCTGGACGGTAAGGAAGACCTCAGCATCGCGGCACGCCCCGCCAACTTACCTCGCGGATTAGCCTTTAAGCCCATAGCGACGTCGCCGCTGTTATTTATTGCCCCACTTGAGCAGCAAGTGCCGAATGTTCCCACGACCTCGCCTACCGCATCGGAAGAGTGGGCGAATATCCCGATGATTTTATCCGAGAGCGGTGTCTCAAGAGCGCGTGTGGACGAATGGTTTCGCCAACGCGATATCGCCCCGCGCATTTATGCACAGGTGACGGGAAATGAGGCGATTGTGAGCATGGTGAGCTTGGGCTTTGGCATCGGCGTGGTGCCAAAAATTGTGCTCGATAACAGCCCACTGAAAGATCGTATTCGGGTGCTCGACGTGACGCCAGAGTTGGAACCCTACGATATTGGCTTGTTCACCTTAAAGAAAAACTTAAAAAACCCGCTGGTCGATGCATTTTGGAGCTTGATGTAGGCGTGTAAGCCACGGTTGTCCTTTGCCGCACCTATTTTCCCTTATCAGTGTAATTCTTCATTCCTTTTGTTTGGCTGGTGTGTCGACAATTATACCAACTCTGCGACAGCCAGAACCTGGGGATAGACTATGGTTGCCACTTTTGTTAGCAAGCAGGTCGAAGATTGCACCTTTCCAGAGCATCGTTCTTGACGCCATTCAAGCAACAGTGACGTGCTAAGCCTATTTTTGGGCCTGCGTGCAGGTTTGGTCTGTTTTATGCAGGTTTCAATTTGTTCACCCGTGTTTACAACAAATATGAGGCTTGCACTATGGATCTCGCTAGACAGAGATTTTCCAGAGGCACCGTTCCATCTAGTGTTTTGGCGTCCGTAACGATGGGGTTAGAAGAGTTCATCGATGAGCAGGGTGGGCGCAGTGCACAGGTGTTATCAAGAGCCGGCTTAACATCGGGGCTCTACCAAAGCCCGAATCGTCATATTTCCCTCAAACACTATATAAATTCCATGCACGAGGCTGCGCTGTCGACTGGCAACGAGCACTTTGGACTATGGTTCGGCGAGCAGTTCGAGCCGGAAGGGTTGGGGTTGTTCGGATTCCATGCGATGACATCGCCGGATCTTCGTTCGGCTATTGAGGGCATGCAGGAATATTTTCCTGTATTCCAGCGCAATAGCCTGCTTCAGATGGAGGTGAAAGAGGGCATCTGTCAGTTGGAATATCGGTTACTTGACGGTGAGATCATGGATCGTCGACAGGATGCCGAACTGACACTGGGGATGCTAAACAATGTACTGAAGCGGGCCATGGGGGGGCATGGATCCCCTCTTGAAATTCATTTCCAACACCCCGCCCTGGTGGACGCCCAGCAGCATCGTCAAGCATTCCACTGTGATATTCGCTTTCATCAGGAACGCAACGTGATCCTGTTCCGAGAGTCGTGTCTTGACCTGCCCATGCCGGATGCCCACCAGATGTTGAATAATGTGACCCTCGGCTCCATCCGTGAACTTGCCGGATTGGTTGAGCAGACATTGACGACCGTGCAGCGAGCCAAGAGCGAAATTATTGCACTCCTACCTGACGGTGAGGCCAGTTTGGATCACGTCGCCCGGCGGCTAAACCTCTCCTCTCGCACGTTGCAGCGGCAGTTGGCGGCCGAGAAGCATTCATTCAAGCGTCTGGTCGACGAGGTGCGCGAAGAGCAGGCCGTCTGCTACTTGAATTATGAGCGCCTTAGTGTGTCCGAAATCGCCTACCGCTTGGGTTACTCTGACGTCAGCGCGTTCACCCATGCCTTCATGCGCTGGAAAGATGTGAGTCCGAGTGATTGGCGTATGCAGTAGGCTGTTGTTGATGCCGGGTGCTATCGGAATGGCGCCAAATCACAAAACTTCCGTTTCCACGCACAACGCCTTTCCCCATCCTCCCTGAGACACTGAGACCGTCCAACATTAAAGGATGGGAATCATGACTCAGATGCCTAACGTTTTGCCCTCCGTATGGGTATGCCCTGACGAGAACGCGCTGGAGGAAGCCCATATCTTCCTGAAGTGTCATACCGTCAAATATATCCTTGTCCAGTTTGTTGACTTGCACGGCGGTATCAAAAGCAAGTCGGTTCCGGTTCATTGTCTCCGCGATCTGTCAGAGGACGGTGCCGGTTTTGCCGGTGGCGCGATTCTGGGCTTCGATATGCAACCTAATGATCCAGAGTTCATGGTAGTGGCTGATCTCGCTACCCTGACGTTGCTGCCCTGGCTGCCTGGTTATGCCTGTGTGCGAGGCACCGGTATGGTCGGGGGAACGCCCTATCCGCTTGACCCGCGCAATGTGCTGGCGAAACAAACCATGCGCCTAAAGGAGCGGGGACTACGCTTCATGACTGGACTGGAGCCAGAGTTCTACCTCCTCAAGAAGGACAATGAGGGCAGGGTTGTACCTTTTGATTCTACCGACACCCTCGACAAGCCCACCTACGATTACCAGGGGATTACCCGTAACGCCGCTTTTCTTGAGGGCTTATACGACGCTCTGACAGTGGTCGGATTAGACGTCTACCAGATCGATCATGAAGATGCCAACGGGCAGTTCGAACTTAACTTTAAGTACGACGAGGCGCTGAAGTCCGCTGATAGCATGCAGTTTTTCAAGATGGCCGCCAAAGAGGTAGCTAATAACCTTGGCGCTATTTGCAGCTTCCTGCCCAAGCTGTCAGCGACGACCACAGGCAATGGTATGCATGTGCACTGCTCGCTGGTGGATGACGAAGGCAATTATCTATTCCACGATGCCAGTGATCCGAGCGGAATGGGGCTGTCGAAAACCGCTTATCAGTTTATCGCCGGTGTCATCGAGCATGCTCCGGCACTGACAGCGCTTCTCTGCCCGTCGGTGAACTCCTACAAACGGCTGATCACCGGGACGCCACAAAGCCCGAGTTGGGCACCGGTCTTTATCGCCTATGGCGACAACAACCGTTCCGCCATGGTGCGGATTCCTTACGGGCGCATTGAGGTGCGTATCGGTGACAGCAGCATGAACCCCTATCTGGCGACTGCTGCCATTATCGCGGCGGGCCTTGACGGCATCGACCGCGAGTTGCAGGCGCCCAGCGCCCATTCGGTCAATTTCTACGACCTGAGCCCCAGGCAGGTTGATGAGCTGGATGTTGCTCGCCTACCTGAAAACCTGAATGAAGCCCTGAAGGCGCTGGAAGCGGACAGCATACTCACTGACGCCCTTGGCGAACGCCTGGTCGCTAGCTTCCTTGGCATGAAACGCCAAGAGTGGAATGCGTATCACTGTGCCGTTTCCGAATGGGAAATCAACCGTTATCTCACCTTTTACTGATTCAACCTGCCAACTAGCTCAACTCGCTTTGCTGATTCAATTGATAAGGATACGTGACCATGCTCGAACTCACTCAAGAACAGATTGCACAATTTCGCCAAGACGGCTTTTTAATCGTCGATAAAATTATTGAGCCTGAAGCTGCCGCTGACATTCTAGAAAACTTTGCCAGCGTTTTTGACGGCACCTATCAAACCGGCATAAAGCCGGATGAAGTAAACCTGCCGGTCGGCGACCCGCCTTATACCAAACAGATTTGTAATGCCTGGAAATCGGATCTCAGCGTTGCGCGGCACATCCTGTCGGAGAACCTGGGGCGAGCCTGCGCGCAATTGGGTGGCTGGGAGGGAAGTCGCCTGATGATCGATAACCTGCTCTGGAAACCCGTTAAAGGTCGCTCTATCGGCTTCCACCAAGACAGTATGTACTCACTCTGGATCAACAAGCCCGCATTGGTTAGTTGCTGGGTGGCGCTGGATAAAACGACCTCTGATGGCGGCACCCTGGTGTATATCAAGGGGTCGCACAAGTGGGGTGAAGCCAAGCCAATCATGCAGTTCCACGGCCCCGAAGATGATCTTAAAGAGGTCCGCGAATGGGCCGAGTCTCATGGGCTTGAACTGGAGCTGGTGCCGGTTGTGGTACCGCCAGGTGGTGGTGCCTTCCATGATGGTTGGTTATGGCATGGCTCACGCATTAACCAAGCAGCGGTGCCTCGCAGGGCGCTGGCAGCGCACTTCTTCCAGGATGATATCGAGTTCAATCCCGAACTGATGACTGTCGGTAATGGGCCGATCTACGGCAAGTACAAGAAATTCGGATCTAATGAGGTCGATGAAAGCTATTTTCCGATTACCTACCGTAAAGATGGTTACCGAACGCCAGGGCTGGACGATTATCTAGCCAAAGGAATTATGTAATGAACATTGTTGCCATCATGGCCGGCGGGATGGAGGGCCCCGCCGAGTCTGGCCGAATCGGCGAGGTGGTGGCAGAGTGCGGTGGTCGTTTGCACTGGTTCTACCGACGTCGCGGCGACCACTTACCTCATGACATTGAGGACTATGATGCCTTGATTGTCTTTGGTGGAGAAGTGAGTGTTCACGATCCACGCCTACAAGACTACTTCAATGAGCTGGCAGGGTTGATCCACCGTTTTGCCGCGTCTGAGAAGCCGATTCTGGGTTCCTGCCTTGGCTGTCAGGCGATTGCCTATGCCTTTGGCGCAAACGTAAAGCCTCAGGGGTTTCTGGAATATGGCTTCACACCACTGGCGCTGACTGAGACGGGTCTCAACGATCCGCTCCTGGCCGGTTTGCCACCCCAATCAATCCTTTTTGAGATGCACTCGGACACCTTCGAACTGCCAGAAGGCGCCACTCTTTTAATGTACGGAAAGTCGGTCAAGCACCAAGCCTATCGCTTGGGGGACAGAATCTATGCGTTCCAATGTCACTTTGAGGTGACCCCGGAGATAGTCGATATCTGGAACCGACGAGAACTGGTTGATAACCCCACTCACGACCAGAATCGAATCGCAGACATGATGGCCGAGGCGAAAAACGGCTTTAAGCAGTATCAAGTGGCGCAAACTGCGTTTGCTAGCACCGTGGTGCGCCGTTGGCTGGATCTTATTGACACCCGAGCGGTGTAAGGAGGGCCCCATGGGCACTGAAACGCTAACACTTGAGAGCCTACGGGCTTCTCTTGACGCGCAACAAGCGATTATCGAGATGCATCAGTCGATGAATATGGAGGTGTTCTACTGGTGGTGTACGGCGCTGATGTTAATGATCCATGCAGGTTTTCTTGCCTATGAGATGGGCGCGTCGCGTAGTAAGAACGCCCTGGCAGCAGGAGTTAAAAACATTCTTGCCCTCGCGATGATTATACCCGTGTTCTATCTGGTGGGATGGTGGATCTACCTTTCCTTCCCAGGGGGCTTGATACCCGTGTCGGTGTCTGCAGCATTGCCCTGGTCGGCCAGTATGGGGCCGAACCTGGATGAAATGGGGACTGGTGTATTCTGGGCAGCGTTTGCACTTTTTGGTGCAACTTCCGGTTCCATCCTGTCCGGCGCGGTAATAGAGCGAATCCGGGTGAGTGCTTTCCTGATTCTCACCGTTTTGGTGGGTGGCATCGTATGGATATTGGGCGCAGCCTGGGGATGGCACCCGGGCGGATGGATGCTGGCCAAACTTGGCTATCACGATGTGGGGGCCTCTGGTGTCGTTCATGCGGTAGCCGGATTCTTTACGTTGGGGGTACTTATCAACCTTGGGCCGCGTCGGGGTAAGTTTATTAATGGCATCGCTCAGACGATCGCGCCCCATAGCCTGCCAATGACGCTAATCGGCTTGATGATGATCATTTTTGGTTTCTTTGGTTTCCTGGGGGGGTGCATCATTTTCAATACCGGTGACATTGGCTGGACGACCATCTACAACACACCAACCAATCTCTCGGCGTTTGCCTTCAATACCTTGATGGGCTTTGCTGGTGGCATTGTTGGTTGCTATTTTGCAACTCGAGACCCGTTTTGGACCATGTCAGGCGGGTTGGTTGGTATCATTTCTGTTGCGGCGGGCCTTGATCTTTATGATCCGGCGTTGGCTTTCATCGCGGCGGCGGGTGTCGGCGTAATGGCGGTCAAGTTTGCTCAGTTACTGGAACGTCGAGGTATCGATGATGCCGTGGGTGCGGTTGCCGTGCATGGTTTCGCAGGCGTGGCAGCGTTGATTCTGGTCGGTATATTTGCCAGTGGTACTCCGAACGCGAATGGCTATCCGCCTATTTCACTCAGCGGCCAAATGATCGCATCAGTCGTGATGGCATTGGTTGGCTTCGTTCCAGGCTACGGAGTCTCTTTAGCGCTCAAAAAGCTCAACCTGTTGCGGGTGCCTGAAAAGGTGGAAGACCTGGGTATTGATGAGGTTGAGTTGATTGCCAAGTCCTATCCAGAGGCCAACGTGCCTGCCACGGTACAGAGCGAAGTTCCCAATAAATTGGGTAATGCTTAAAACAGGAGATAAACAATGGGTACATCATTCAACAGCTGGGATGAAGTCGCTGCCTACTTTATATTCGCCGACAAGCTGATAGTGTTGATAATACTCGCCTTCATACTAGCCTTGATGTGTATTGGCTTGGTCGCCTCAATAAAACGGCACGAAGACGAAGCATTTGCCGAACATCTTAATGAGGAGGTGGAGAAGACGACCTAGGTATCCGCCTGGGGTGAGCGACTTTTGCCATAATAAACTAGGTTTCTACACCACTAAGGCCTGTTGACGCTTCCTCCGCGACCACGGTGAAGTGTCAATAGGCTCTAGTACTGTAATGAAGTGGCTCTAGCGTAACGCTTGGCTTAGCCTTGCGTAGCGGGCTTGGCCGGGTCGTAGTTGATCACTTTCTGATCGATCTGCGAGAAGTCGAACTTGCTCGAACTCATCAGGTTGACCGCGATGCAGACGATGGTGCTGACGCCGTAGGCCATTAATGAAGCCAGTAGCACCGTGTAGTCGCGCAGGAATCCAAGACTGAAGTAAGCAAGCGCAATGGCACATAGAGCGCTGACGACTAAGCCGACGCGACTTCCGCAAAACCCAAAGGCGATCAGGTCGTGCAAGTGTCAGGCGTTGGAAACGCCTTAAATAGGAAGGCAGATGGACTTCCACAGTGAATCACAACAAAGCGCTGGGGAAGTCGATCCGGTTGGCTACCCTACTCCCTTAAGCTCGAACAGTACAGGTTGAAGACCTAATGGGCAGAGGGAGTGGGGAGGTTGGAAGGGGTAGAGTTTAAATTATAAATGCTAGAAAAGTGTTTATGACTATTAATGAAAAGCAAGGTGATAAGTACAAAGGTTCAAAAAAAAGCCGTATGCTCCGCCAGTACTGCTAATCCAATTCCGATAAGCACAAGCCCGCCAATAAGCTCTGCCCAGTGGCCAACAAACTTGCCAAGCTTATTGCCCAGTAATGTACCCATAGAGGCCATTACCGTAGTCGCGAGGCCGATAGCCAAGCTGGTGGCGATGATACTGACATCGATAAACGCCAGGCTGGCGCCGACGGCCATGGCATCAATGCTGGTGGCGGTGGCGGTGAGGATTAACAGCCAGAGGGTTTGCTTGCGGTGCTCTATTTTGTCGTCTTTTTTGAGCCCGGCATAAATCATATGCAGGCCAATAATTGAGAGTAGCGTAAAGGCCACCCAGTGATCCCAGGCCTGCACATACTGTTGCGATGCCTTGCCAGCCGCCCAGCCGAGTAGCGGCGTTAAAGCTTCGATTAGGCCAAATACCAAACCAATGCCCAAAGCATGACGGAACCGAGGTTTTTGCAGCTCGGCGCCTTTGCTTATAGAAGCAGCAAAGGCATCCGCTGACATGGAAACAGCCAGAAATAGCAGAGTGATGGGTGTCATTAAAGAGGAATTCTCTCGCTGAAAAAATACCGGGTATATAAATCCAAGAACATGGCCATAAAAAACCATGTCTGAGTGTAAATATAGGGTGGTTAATAGCGACGAATGCTAGCATGCTTTAATGCTTAAATAAGTAGGCTGGTTAAAAAATAAAGTTTGTAGATGCGAACTAATATAGCCGTGGCTAACAATGTGTGTGTTAGCTTATTTTGTTGGGATTTTAATGTTTAATGATTTTTAGTGTTTTGTTTATCTTTTAAAAGCGGTGTTGTTGAGTAATTTGAAACTAAGAGTTAACGGTTTAAATATTTAAGAATGCCCGCTTAAAAGGTTGGCGCCTAGGCGGGCTGAGGTACCGCTTGTTGCCTCCTCAATTGGCTGACGTCAGCGCGAGGTGGCGCGCCGAACATGCGGCTATATTCGCGGCTGAAGTGTGAAGGGCTTTCGTAACCCACACGATAGCTGGCGGTGGCCGCCTCCAGTCCTTCTGCCAGCATCAGCCGCCGGGCCTCATGTAGGCGAAGCTTTTTTTGATACTGCAGAGGCGACATGCGAGTGACTTGGCGGAAGCTGTGATAAAGCGTCGACTCGCTCATATTGGCTGCATCTGCCAGATCACGGATCTTAAGCGGCTGGGCATAGTGCTCTTTAAGGGTGTAGATAACCTGCGCAATACGATGAGCTTGGGAGTCCGAGGCGGCAAACCGGCGCATATGTGGGCCCATTGCGCCCATTAATGCCCGGTAGATCAGCTCCCGCCGAGCCAAGGGCGAAAGCACCTTAATATCTTCCGGGGAGTCGAGCAGGCTCAGCAGCCGATAGAGCGCGCCCTGCATCCGTTCATCCATGGGGGCCGATTTCAAGCCGCAATCCATCTCCGGGCAGATAGCATCACTTCCTGCTGCGGGGGCTCTATCGCCCAGTTCCAATATCAGTCCGGCTACTTCCTGAGGGTTTACCGAAATTTTTACTGCCAAGTAGGGTTTTTCCGGCGTGGCGTGGTCAACCCTGCCGACCACCGGTAAGTGAACGGCGCTCGCCATGTAGCTGGGGCCGGTGTAGACGATCTCCTTGTCACCCAGTAGCACGGTCTTGCTGCCCTGAATGACAAAGCACAGGCATGGTTCATAGACGGCGCAGTGAAAACTGGTGGGGGCGTCAACGCGCACCAGTTGAACCTCTGCAATCGCCGTGTCCTGAAGTGCTTCCAGGGGCGACCAGCGGCGGACGACTTGGCTCAATTGCTGCGGCAGGCCGCCGCTGAAATGGGTGATCTGCTCAGGTGCGATAACGGTCACGGGCTCTCCTCCTTAACAGTTTGCAGTATATGCCCTCGCTTGAGGAATCGAAGGCTTTTCGGCTGGTTTTGCAGAATTAGGCAAGCACCCCGTAGAAACCGACAATTTGCACTAAATGTCATCATGTTGTCATCGTACCTATGCACCGAAATAGGTCGTTATCTCGCCTCACTCTTTTATTTGCGCTTTTACTTCCGACGACAGGATTAGGCAATCTTCCCGCAGGAACCTGATACCTCCCGAGCTCTCCCTTCACCTATGTTAGCTGTTATCCGGTCGGTGCCTTGGTTTGTGGTCGAATCTTACGCTGCTTAACCGACTACATAACTGCCAACGCGGTACTCATCTATATAACGAACGCTGCTATCGAATACCGGTAGCCAGGGGAGCAAGTCATCATGGGTAGTTTGTTTCAAAGAGCCCGCTTTGCAAGCAGCCGAGCGGTGATCCCGTTTTTGCTAATAGCGGTCTTACTCGCCGGCTGTGAGGCCAAGAGCGAGGAGGCGGCAGCGCCTCCGCCGCCACCAGAGGTTGACGTAGCGGAAATCGTCGTTCAGCCGGTAGTGTTGAGTGAATCATTCACCGGACGGGTGGAAGCCGCGGAAACAGTTGAACTAAGGTCCCGGGTCAGCGGCTATATCCAGGAAGTGGCCTTCGAGGAGGGAAAGCTGGTAGAGCAGGGAGATCTACTCTTCCTAATTGATCCGCGTCCCTACCAGGCCCGTGTCAGCGCTGCCCAGGCAGATCTAGCCCAGGCCCGGAGCCAGCAGGCGCAGGCGGGCAGTGAAGCTGAGCGTGCCCGCGTCTTGCTTGGGCGTCAGGCCATTTCACAGGAGGTGCATGACCAGCGTCAATCGGCCCTGAGTAACGCTCGTGCCATGGTCGATGCCGCCGAGGCAGCGTTGCAGACCGCCGAGCTTGACCTTGAGTACACCCGCATTACCGCGCCGGTCAGTGGCCGCGTCGGTCGGGCAATGGTGACCCGAGGTAATTTGGCTAACGCTGACCAAAGCCTGTTGACCACGCTGGTCACCATTGATCCGATCCACGTCTACTTCGAGGCGGACGAGCAGGCCGCGTTTGCCAGTCATGCACTTCTGAGTGGCGAGGAGCCAAACAGCCTGCAGATCGAACTGGGTGGTGACGCCACGCGGCAGTTCACTGGTACCTTGGACTTTATCGATAACCGTTTAAACCCCAATACGGGCACCCTTCAATTCCGTGCGGTGCTGGCTAACCCGGATGGTCGCATTCGGCCTGGAGAATTTGCACGGGTTGAAATGCCAGTCGCTCGTTTAGAGCAAGCATTGCTAGTGGATCGCAAAGCAGTGCTGACCAATCAGGATCGCCGCTACGTCTATGTCGTCAATGAGAATAACTTGGCAGAGCGGCGCCAGGTAACCACAGGGCGGCAGGTGGCAGAACGAACAGTCATCACCGATGGGCTCCAGGCGGGGGATCGAGTGATCGTCAATGGTGTGCAAAAAGTGTTCTTTCCGGGAATGGAAGTGAGCCCGCAAAGCGTAGCGGCCGCCCCAGCGGCCGATATCCCTAGTTCCGACGATCAGCCCACCATTGCGGCCAGGGAGGAGTAAACCGCCATGAATTTCTCCCGTTTCTTCGTTGACCGCCCGATTTTTGCGGCGGTGCTGTCGATCATTATTCTGGCAGTGGGGCTGATCTCCATTCCCAACCTGCCGATTAGCGAGTACCCGGACGTGGTGCCGCCCTCAGTGGTGGTGCGAACGATTTACCCTGGAGCAAACCCGAAAGAGATCGCTGAAACGGTGGCAACGCCTTTGGAAGAAGCCATTAATGGCGTCGAGGACATGATGTACCTCAAGTCCGTGGCGGGCTCCGATGGCGTGCTGCAGATGACCGTTACCTTCCGCCCTGGTACCGATGCCGAGCAGGCTGCCGTCCGAGTGCAGAACCGGGTCAGTCAGGCCGAGGCCCGGCTGCCGGAAGCCGTGCGTCGTCAAGGCGTTACCACCCAGAAGCAGTCGCCTACGTTTCTAATGGTCGTTCACCTGACCTCGCCCAGCGGTGAATACGACACCCTCTACCTACGCAACTATGTGCGGCTGAATGTCCGCGATCGTCTGGCCCGGCTCGAAGGGATTGGGGACGCGCAAATCTTCGGCGGGGGTGACTACGCCATGCGAGCGTGGCTCGATCCTGATCGGATAGCTGCCCGTGGCCTGACGGCCAGCGATGTGGTCGGGGCCATGCGCGAACAGAATGTGCAGGTCTCCGCCGGGCAATTGGGGGCCGAACCCATTGAAGAGAGTGATTTCCTCACGCTGATCAACGCCCGTGGGCGGCTGGAAACGGTGGAGGAGTTTGGCGACATCGTGCTGAAGCGCGGCGAGGGCGGCGAGATACTCAGGCTTTCGGATGTGGCCCGGCTGGAAATGGGCGCTGGGGATTATACGCTGCGCTCGAAGTTGGACAGCAATAACGCGGTGGGTGTGGGGATATTCCAGGCGCCGGGGGCCAATGCGCTGGAGATTCGCGAGCAGGTTATCGCCACTATGGACGAGCTGTCTGAACAGTTCCCGGAAGGCGTGGAGTATGAAGCGGTCTACGACACCACGATCTTCGTGAATGACTCGATTGAGTCCGTGGTGAAGACGCTGCTGGAAGCCGTGCTGCTGGTAGTGCTGGTCGTGACGCTGTTCCTGCAGACCTGGCGTGCGTCCATTATCCCACTGCTGGCGGTGCCGGTATCGGTGATCGGCACCTTCGGGGCGCTTTACCTGCTGGGTTACTCCATCAACACGTTGACGCTGTTTGGGCTGGTGTTGGCCATCGGTATCGTGGTGGACGATGCCATCGTGGTGGTGGAAAACGTGGAGCGGAACATTGAGGAGGGCCTGAAGCCCCAGGCCGCCGCGCATCAGGCTATGCGTGAAGTATCCGGCCCTATTATCGCCGTGGGGCTGGTGCTGTGTGCGGTGTTTATTCCCATGGCTTTCCTGTCAGGGGTGACCGGTCAATTCTATAGCCAGTTCGCGGTGACGATTGCCATCTCCACGGTGATCTCCACCCTCAACTCGCTGACCCTGTCGCCCGCGCTGGCCGCAATGCTGCTCAAGCCCCATGACGCGCCTAAAGATCGACTCACCCGAGTGATCGATAAGCTGTTTGGCTGGATTTTCCGTCCCTTCAATCGCTTTTTCAACGCCAGCTCCAATAAGTACCAAGGTGGCGTGGCCCGATCCCTGAAACATCGTGGCGCGGTGTTTGTGGTCTATGCGCTGTTACTGCTGGGCACCGGGGTGATGTTCAAAGCGGTGCCGCCTGGGTTTATTCCGGTGCAGGACAAGCTGTACCTGATTGCGGGCGTCATTCTGCCGGAAGGGGCGTCTTTGGAACGAACCGATCAGATGCTTCAGGACGTTGTGGATATTGCCATGGTGACCGAGGGCGTGGAGCACGCCATTGCTTTTCCCGGCCTGAACGCGCTGCAGTTCACCAACACCTCCAACACCGGTGTGGCGTTTCTTACCCTCAGCGCCTTTGGTGAGCGCAGCCTCAGCGCAGCGGAAATAAATGCACGGATCAACCAGGGTATTGGCGGCTTGAAAGAGGGCTTTGCGTTCTCCTTTATGCCACCGCCGATTCTGGGGCTAGGCAATGGTTCGGGGTTTCAGCTGTTCATCGAGGATCGCGGCAATCTTGGCTATGGCGCGTTACAGGAGGCGGTCAATCAACTCCAGGGCGCGATTGCGCAGACGCCGGGAATGGGCTTTCCGATCAGCAGCTATCAATCCAACGTGCCGCAGCTGGATGCCGAGGTGGATCGGCTAAGGGCCAAGGCCCAGGGCGTACCCTTGACCGAACTGTTCGACACCCTGCAGACCTATCTTGGCTCGACCTATGTGAATGACTTCAACCGCTTTGGGCGCACTTGGCAGGTGATCGCCCAGGCGGACGCTCCCTACCGGGCCAGCGTGGAGGACATCGCCCGCCTGCGCACCCGCAACGACCAGGGAGAAATGGTGCCTATCGGCACGATGGTAAATATCACGCAAACCTTCGGGCCAGACCCGGTGCTGCGCTACAACGGCTACCCAGCGGCAGACTTGGCCGGCGAATTTGACCCACGCGTGCTTTCTTCCGCCCAGGCGATGGACGCCATTAACGCTCTGGCGGAAGAGGTGCTGCCTCCGGGCATGGCGTTGGAGTGGACCGACCTGAGCTATCAGCAGTCCACCCAAGGGAATGCGGCGCTGGTGGTCTTCCCGCTGTCGATCCTACTGGTATTTCTGGTATTGGCGGCTCTTTACGAGAGTTGGACGCTACCGCTAGCGGTCATCCTGATCGTGCCCATGTCGATGCTCGCGGCGCTGATCGGCGTCTGGTTTGGCGGGGGTGACAACAACATTTTCGTGCAGGTGGGGCTGGTGGTGCTGATTGGCCTGGCGTGCAAGAACGCCATCCTGATCGTGGAATTCGCCCGCGAGCTGGAACTGCAGGGCAAGGGTATATTGGAAGCAGCCCTGGAAGCCTGCCGACTGCGGCTGCGGCCGATCATCATGACTTCGATCGCTTTCACGGCAGCTGTCTTGCCTTCGGTAATCGCTACCGGCGCAGGCGCCGAGGTGCGGGCGGCACTGGGAACTGCGGTATTTGCCGGCATGATCGGCGTCACCCTGTTTGGCCTGTTCCTGACTCCGGTGTTCTACGTGGCGCTGCGTAAACTCTCGGGCTCGCAACCGCTTGTCAGCCATCACAGCACTACGTTTGATACTTCACTTCATCCTACCAGCCATGCCCAAAGTTGATGGTAGAGCGGGATGCCGATTAGCACGTTAAAGGGGAAGGTAAGTCCTAATGACGCCAACATGGCCAGGCCAATGTTGGCGTCTGGGATAGCGGCGCGAATGGCAACGGGGGCTGCAATGTAAGAGGCACTGGCGGTAAGACTCGCCAGAATAACCGCTGAGCCAGCGGGTAGTCCTAGCCAGTACGCCATTAGCAGGCCAAAGCAGGAAAGCACGATAGGTGCCGTTAGCGCGAATATAATCAGACGGCTGTGCCCCCACCGTAGGCTGCGCAGTGTTTCTGCCGCGACCAGGCCCATCTCCAATAGGAAGAGTGCCAGAATGCCATGGAAGGCTTTGGTATATAGGCCAGTCACCGACTCACCGGCATCGGGGCCGTATAGCCAGCCAATAAGGACACCGCCCACCAACAGGATCACGCCGCGATTGGTCAGCGTTTCGTGCCACAGCCCGGAAGTTTTGATCGGCTCTGACGTTGTGTCAGCGGCTTTTTCACGGCTAAAGCGCCGGTAGAGCAACAGGCCCAGCATGATGGCCGGTAGTTCGAGCAGTACCAGGTAAAGCGTCACCTGCCCACCGGTCAACAGGTTATGTGCTTCGGTGTACGCCAGGGCCACGGCGAACGTACCGGCGCTAACGGAGCCGTAGTGGGCCGCAAGGCTGGCGCTGTCGGCGATGGATAGCCGCACCAAATAGTGAACCACCGGAAAGATAATCAGTGGAATGATGATCCCCAGCAGAGTGACACCCGCTAACTCGACCAGCAGCGATATGCTCAAACTGCCATGCAGCGCCATGCCGCCTTTAAGGCCAATGGTCAGCATCAACAGCAGGCTCAATATGTCATAAGCGGCTTTGGGAATACTGAGATCGGAGCGCACCACACCGGCAACCACACCTAGCACAAAAAACATCACCACAATATCCGGCACGGCAAATCTCCTTGATGAGTATTAAAGTGGCTACTTTAGCGACCCAAAGAGATTGATGAAAACAAATAAACTTTATACAGTCATAGATGATTTTCTATGGTGTTGGCTATGAAGGTGCGACAACTCACTTTTCGCTTGCTACAGGTCTATGCTGACGTGGTTCGTACAGGCTCACTGACGGCCACGGCAAATCGGCTCCACCTGACCCAACCCACAGTGTCTCAGCAGTTAAAGCGGCTGAGAGAGATTGTCGGTGAACAGATTGTGCGCCATGAGGAAGGGCGCCTAGTGCCCACCGAGGTTGGTCAGGCGCTTTATCAACTCAGCCAGGACTTGCTTAGCCGTGCCGATGTGTTTAGTCAGTACCTGGAAGAGTACAACCGCGGAGGGCGCGGGCACTTCAGTATCGGCTTGGTGAACACCGCGCAATATGTACTGCCACGGCTGTTAGGGCCGTTTGGTCAGGCTAATCCCCAGGTAGATGTCACGGTGGAGATAGGTAATCGCCAGCAGATGCTCAATCGTTTTGAGCGCCATGAGGATGACATCTACGTATTTAGCCACCCGCCTATTGATGACGATGTATTGGCCGCGCCTTTTCTGAGTAATCCATTGGTCGTGGTGGGGCCCCAGCATTGTCGTTGGGCAAGCGTAGAAGGTCTCAGCATGGACGCACTCAAAGAGGAGCGATTTCTGCTGCGCGAACCGGGCTCTGCGACTCGGCACACCTTTGATGCCTGGCTGTACAGTGCGGGTATTGAGCTACGCTCTACCCAGCAGATCGCCAGTAACGAGGCTATTCGGCTAGCGGTAGCGTCAAACATGGGCCTAGCGGTGTTATCTCGCCACGTTGTTGGCGATTCGCCAAACGGTGTCCAAGAGCTGCCGCTGCAGGGCTTTCCGCTGAAAAGTCGTTGGCATTTTGTGGTCAGACGGCAACGCCGCTTACCCCCCGCCGCCATTCGTTTTTTGTGCTATGTACAAGGTTCGCTGGCTCAAGCGTTTGACGAGCCTGAAGGGGAGATGGCCGTGGCTGAATTGCTTCAAGCCTTGGAAGCTGAACGCTGATGCCTTAGCTTACAAACAGCGTCAATTATCCCCGTTGAAAGCGGCCTAGAACCTATGCGCTAAACTAAGATAGTAAGAGAAGGCCTGAGAGAGCGCTTAAAAGAGTACTTAAGATCGCACTCGGTTCATGAAGCCGTGTCTCGATATTCCTCTTGGGTAACCGCTGCAAACGGAGGTAACTATGCTGCTTAAAGGATCATGCCACTGCCAGGCAGTGGCATTCAGCGTGAAGTCGCACCACCCCTATCCTTTCAATCGCTGTTACTGCTCTGTGTGCCGCAAAACGGCCGGCGGGGGTGGTTACGCTATCAACCTGAGTGGAGAAAGCAAAACGCTTAACGTAAGTGGTGGTGAGCACATCTCCGTCTATCGCGCGGTCATCAACGGCGTACAAAGCACGGGAGAGCGGCATTTCTGTAAGCACTGCGCCTCGTCGCTGTGGGTTTACGATCCCGACTGGCCCGAGCTTGTACATCCTTTCGCGTCGGCGATTGATACGGACTTGCCGACCCCTCCGAGGAAAACGCACATGATGCTGGGAAGCCGTGCGGACTGGGTCGAGGTCAATGCGCAGTTCCAAGATAAATGCTTCGACGAATACCCGGATGAAAGTCTTGCTGAGTGGCACCAGCGCCTGGGGTTGGAGCGTTAGAGCTTAAGTGGCGCCGTTTGCCGCGCTTGTGTTGCAAGCTCTCTGTTCTACTCTATTAGACGAGTTCTTCAGGAACTCAACATACGGCTTGTCCCGCCTGTGCAGGTAGCGGGCCGTGTGCTCGTTTGATGACAAGGAGGGTAGAAAGATGGAATTTGAAAAATATAAGTCATGTATTGAAGCGTGCAATGTATGTGCAGTTTATTGTGACTCTTGCGCAACGGCATGCTTGCAGGAAGTTGATGTAAAAATGATGGCAGAGTGCATCCGTTCGGATCGTCAATGTGCACAGATATGCCGCTTGGCAGCCTCCTTCATGGCCCAGGGGAGTAAATACGCCAAGGAAATTTGTCGGATATGCGCTGATATCTGTAAAGCGTGCGGTGATGAGTGTGCCAAACACGATGCTGAGCATTGTCAGGAGTGTGCCAAAGCGTGCCATCATTGCGCCAGTGAGTGTGCTGCGATGGCTGCCTAAAAGCCTAATTGATTAAATAAAGCCAGCTTTCATTCGCAGTGAAAGCTGGCTTTTTTGTATTTTAATTTATATCAAAGAATGCGCTAAAAGCTAAAAAGAGTGAGCCTTCTTCAATAGGGAGATCACTTCGTCATCGCTGGTTTGGTTAAAATCTTGATAGTGAAGGCCAACGGCGATAAATGGCTCGGGAGTAGCTAAACAGATCAAGCCGTCAACCTCGGTAGCCAGCTCATCCAGCGTGGACTGCGGGGCGACAGGCACTGCCAGGGTAACGGACGCGGCTCCTGCTTGGCGTAGTGCTCTGACGGCTGCTTTAGCGGTTCCGCCTGTGGCGATACCATCATCTACCAATAATACGTGACGTTCGCTAACGTTAATGGGCGCCCGGTCACCAATATAAGTCTGACGACGGCGGGTTATCTCGCTTAGTTGGCGCTGTACTTCAGCTTCCAGATAATCTTCGGTAGGCTGAAAAATCTGCAGCAAAGCCGGTGTCCACAGCACTTGAGGTGGGTCGCCATCGACGACAGCGCCTAGCCCAACCTCGGGTTGTCCAGGCGCACCAATCTTACGCACGATGACCACATCAAGCGGAAGTTTAAGTGCTGTCGCTACCTCGTAGGCAACGGGTACGCCCCCACGAGGTAATGCCAGCACTAGGTCGTAATGCGCGCCCGATAATACGTGGGCAAGCTTTCGCCCTGATGCTCGTCGATTATCAAAAAGTTCTTGATGCTTGCGCATGTGTGGCTCCTAAACCCCAAAAGGATAAGTATCGGGTACTCCCTGGGGTCTTTCGCTCGACAGTGGCGTCACTGCGGTGGTCTGATCGAACCACACATAGGCATCAAACTGCTCCGCTAGCGAGGCCTTGAAGTAATGGCTGTAGTACTCGCTTTCGGGACGATAGATAGCGCCAAGAGCACGCTCTAGGCGTGTTTGAGTTAAGTATTCCCGAACATTAGAGTGTTGAGGGTTGCGCAGATCAATTAGGGCTTGGGGCAATTGTGTTTCATGAAAAATTCGCTCAAATGAGTCTGCTCGTGAGGGTACGATCTGCTTGATTTTCATCGGCGAATCCCAGTTGTCAGCCGCGGCCACGCTCCCAGTATGTGTGCCGAAACCGATTAAAATTGTTTGATCCCCATAGGCGGTGCGGCATAGCTCGCCGATATTGAATTGACCCTGCCAGCCCATCTCAGTGGCAGGCGCATTACCGATATGGGAATTATGCGCCCAGACCACCACCTTAGCGTCTGCCCCTTTGGCTTCTATAACCTGCTGCAGCGTATCGAACATGTGGCGATCTCGTAGGTTCCATGACTGGGTAGAACCATGGTACATAAGCCGATAATACTGTTCGGCGGCTCTCACTACGCGGGCGTTCTGAGTGGCGTTAAAATAGGCTTCTTCGCTTTCCTTAGCCATGTACTCAATGCGGTGTTTCAGTAGCTCCTGAAGTTGCTCAACTACCGCTTCTTCGCACGTATCCTGTTCTTTTCGTAATACGGCATGGGCGCGATAGAATTCAGAGCTCCCGTTGGACGCCTCACCTAGCAACACAATCTTGGCATCGCCGAAACGATCAAAATGGGCGCCGAACGCATCTTCTTCCTGCAAACTTGGCAGCGGTTCGCAGGCATGAGTGACAGCCTGCGCTGTTTGTTGGGTGGACGTATAGGGGGCTATTATCGAGGGATCCATAGGAATCTCCCAGGGCTCGAAATGGCGAAAAGATAGCCTAACAACGACTATAGTCAGGAAAAAATAACTTATCCAAGCCGTTATCGCTCGGAGTCGCCAAGCGGCTCGTTAATAAGATGTAGTGCGCTACGAACGCTGTGTTTTTTGATACAGCCACCATACGTCGACACCAAATGAATAGAGCAATGAGAATAACGCACTAATGGCCAGGAGGCTGGCGACTAGGTGGGAGGTTATAGGCGTTAATGCCAGCAACAGTGCGACTACCTGAAAGACACAAATAGCCTTGCGGCGAAAACTATCAAACAGCGGTTTTGAGAGCCATGGGAACTGCCAACTGGCAGCGATAAAGCAGTAGCGCATACCACCAATCATTAGCACCCAAAGGCCCAGTGACTCCAGTCGCAACAGTCCCGCACACAGCAGCAAGATCAGCAGGGCATCCAACTCCATATCAAAACGCGCACCGAACCGGGTGTGGCTTTTGGTGCGTCGGGCTATCCAGCCGTCGATGCCATCCAGCAGTAGGGCGATTACCGCGATAGCCAGCCACTGCCATATTGCCCCTACAAAGGCATTGGCGGCGAGCGCGCCTGCCACTAGCGCAACCAGTACCGCACGGGCCAGCGTGACCCGGTTGGCCCAGCCCAGTGAGCCAAAGGGCCAGAAGATGACGACCAGGGTGGATATAGTCGTGTAGAAACCTATAGCCACCCACCAGTTAGCAGGGGTCGCCATTAAAAGCGGTAGGGCCTTTCCCACAGCTATAAGCGGTAAACCGCCCAGCAGCACCTCTGCGGCGCTGTAAAGCCGCTTGGGTAGAGTAAAAGAAGAAGTGTTGGAAAAAAGCGGCATGGGGGCTCACGAAGCGGCGTCGCTATCCGCAGTTGAAATAAATGATGCAACTATTTTTATATGTACCATTCTTGTAGAAGAAGGTAGGGTTGTTCATATGATCAAGAAATAGACAGGTTAGTTTCAATTGTTCCAATTGGTTAATCGAATATTTTCTTGTCACCCGCTACGCTGAAGGAGGTGGTCCATTGAAAACTGTTCTGCATGGAGTCACCCAGTATGTTGCCATCCACTATGGTAATGGCCCACGGCATACAACGTGTAACTTAGTCTTAACTTGCAGCCCATTGGTGCCACGCCACTTTCAACGGAATGAAAAAGAGCCCGGGTTATTGGGGCTCGTAACGAAAAGGAACGCTCATGTCGGCGCCTGACGATGTTGGCAGAAACCGCTATGTTGCCAAAAAAAACTCGGCCACAGCCTTCTGGGTAACCAACCCAGCACAAGGCGAGCTGCGTAGTGAACAGCTTAGCCCCCCCGGGCAAGATGATGTGCTCGTACGCACCTTGTACAGCGGTATCAGTCGCGGCACCGAATCGCTGGTGTTTAACGGTCGCGTACCCGAAAGCGAATTTTCACGCATGCGGGCCCCCTTTCAGTCAGGTGATTTCCCAGCTCCGGTCAAGTACGGTTACTGCAGCGTTGGCCGCGTAGAACAAGGGCCAGACGCGCTGTTGAATAAAACCATTTTTTGCCTGTTTCCCCACCAGGACCATTACATCGTACCTGCTTCGGCAGTGCTTGAAGTGCCCGCGAATGTACCTGCCAAACGCGCTGTATTGGCTGCCAATATGGAAACCGCCATTAACGGCGTGTGGGACGCCGAACCGATGCTGGGTGAGCGAATCAGTGTGATTGGCGCAGGCGTGGTGGGCGCGTTGGTGGCATACCTATGCGCCCAGGTGCCCGGCGTTATCGTCCAGTTGGTCGATATCAACCCCGAGCGCCGCCAACTGGCCGAGCAGTTAGGCGTGGCATTCTGCACTCCCGAACAAGCTACTGACGACCAAGATTGCGTGATCCATGCCAGCGGCCAATCAGCGGGTTTACGCCATGCCCTTGAATTAGTCGGCGGTGAAGGTCGTATTATCGAAATGAGCTGGTTTGGCGAGGGGGATGTCGCCATTCCATTAGGGGGGGCTTTCCACTCTCAGCGGCTGACGCTCAAGGCCAGCCAAGTAGGCCAACTATCGCCAAAACTACGCCCCCGCTGGGACTACCAGCGACGCCTTCGGCTAGCGTTAAGCCTACTGGTGGATGAGCGCCTGGATGCACTGATCAGCGGCGAAAGCGACTTTGCCCAGTTGCCCACGCTTGCCCCTAAGCTATTTGGCCGCGGCAGTGTTGAGCTTTGCCACCGCCTGCGCTACTCCTCATAACCTATTTACCTATCAGTTGGAGTCTCTATGTTTCGTTTATGTGTCCGTGACCACTTTATGATCGCCCACAGTTTTAATGGGGAGATCTTTGGCCCTGCCCAGCGTACCCACGGCGCTACCTATGTTGTCGATGTGGTCTTTCAGCGCCCTGAACTGGATGAGGATGGCCTAGTAATCGATATCGGCCTTGCCAGCGAAACGGTGAAATCGGTACTGGCTGACTACAACTTCAGCAATCTCGATGAAGTGCCTGAATTTAAGGGTAAGAACACGACTACCGAGTTTATGGCCAAGGTGATCTTTGACCAGCTCGCCAAAGCGATTGGTGAGGGCAAAATGGGTATCACCGCCAAAGGAATTACCCATATGGAGATCAAACTGCATGAATCCCATGTGGCCTGGGCAAGCTACGAAGGCGCGCTATGAGTAAGCGGTTTACCCTGATTGTTGCCGGTGACCCAGCTCAGCGTACCGGCGGCTATATCTATGATGCCCAGATTGTTTCAGCCCTGCGTGACCAGGGCTGGACAATTGACGTTGTCGGCTTGGCGGGTATTTTCCCCGACGCGGATGCCGAGGCGGCAGAAGCGCTCACGCAGGCTCTTGAGTCGCTTCCCGATCAGGCGTCGGTGGTAATTGATGGCCTAGCCATGGGGGCGCTGCCCGAGGTGGTAGCTCAACATGCCCCGCGGCTGGAAATCACAGCGTTGCTGCACCACCCCTTAGGCGATGAGCTGGGCCTTAACGAGGCCGATCAGCAGCGCTTTCATCGCAGTGAGTTAACCGCGCTTGCCCCCGTGGCGCGGATTATTGTCACCAGCCATTTTACCGCCCGGCGCTTACCGGAGCTGGCAGCCCACTACGCCCTGCCTCTCAATACCAGTGTCACTGTGGTTGAGCCGGGCGTTTCCCAGGCGCCGATAAGCCCCGCAGCAGAGTCTGGTGAGGCACTGCGTTTGCTATGCGTAGCAACGCTAACGCCGCGCAAAGGACAGGATATTCTTGTTCAAGCGTTGTCGGGCGTTGCCGGTACTCACTGGCAGTGCGACTGCTACGGCGGCGCACGAGATACCGCCTTTACCCAGCTCGTACAGCAATTGATCGATCAGAACGGCTTACAAAGCGCCGTGAAGCTTCATGGCGAGTGCGATAGCGAGACGCTTGAAGCGGCTTATCGCAGCGCCCACGCGTTGGTGCTGCCCTCCTGGTATGAAGGCTACGGCATGGTGGTCACCGAAGCCTTGGCCCACGGCCTGCCGGTGATTACCACCACCGGTGGTGCGCTGCGCGATACCTTGCCTACAGGTGCCGGGTTAGGCGTTGAACCGGGTGATGCCGACGCGCTTCAAGACGCCTTGAGCCGTTTTTGCCATCATGACGAACTGCGCCACCAGCTGCGCCAGGGAGCTGCTCAGGCCCGCGAAGCGTTAAGCGACTGGCAGGAAGCCGGGGCTAATTTTGCAGCGGCATTAATTGCGCCAGCCAATCGATTAAGCAGTTCCACAGCGGACTCACTAGGCGATTTCCCGAACCTGCGCGCAGGAAGCCAGTTTGAGTCCGACTGGCTGACGTTGCGTGAGGCAGCTGATGTCGATTCACGCAGCCAGCGCCTTGCCGGGTTTGCCGCGGAGTGGTTGAGCGCCCGCGCCCCAACGCCATTGATAGCAGACCTTGGCTGTGGCCGGGGCAGTAATATGCGCTTTCTGGCGCCGCGCCTGAGCGGCCACCAGCGCTGGAAGCTGATCGACCACGATGCCATTTTGTTAGCCCAGGCGCGCCAGCGCGCCGCTGGCCTAAGCGATAGCCAAGGGCAGCCCGTGGCCGTTGAGACGCACTGCGTATCGCTGGAGCCGCTTGCCGATGTGCCGCTCGACGATGCGCATTTGGTGACCGCATCGGCGCTACTGGACCTGGTCTCCCAGCAGTGGATTGACGCCTTGGTGACACGTGTTGCCGGTCAGCAGCAAGCGCTTTTGATAACGCTAAGCGTGACCGGTGAATGGCACTTTATTGACCCTCAATGCGCGCCGGTGCTGGATGACGAAGACCACTGGCTGCTGGCGATGTTTATTGCCCATCAGCAGCGCGATAAAGGCTTGGGCGATGCGTTGGGCGGTCAGGCCCACCAGGCGTTAGTCGCCGCGTTAGAGGGGGCTGATTACCGCGTCGAGCAAGCCGAAACGCCTTGGCAGCTTGCTGCTGGCAGCCAAGAACAGCAGCCGCTGATGATGGCACTGCTTGAGGGCTGGGCCGAAGCCGCTACCGAGCAAGCCCCGGAAGCGGCGGCACGCATTGCCACCTGGCTGAAGCAGCGCCAGCAAGCGGTGGCCAATGGCGAACTGGGTATTTGGGTGGGGCATCGCGATTTGTTTGCCACACCCCTGTTTGCCAACCCCAGAGAAGAGGCCTAAGCCTATGGGGCCTGTTCAGGGGGGGCACACTCGGCTAGGTGTTCAATTGCAAAGCCCATGGCTTAGACGCGTGGTGGTTAGCTTGGCACTGCTGGGTGCGGTGTCACTATGGGTTGAGCCTCAGGCTATCGTGGCAGAGGTGCAGCGATTCTCGGCTGGGTGGGTCGTGCTGGCCTTAGCCATCAGCACGCTACAGATTATGCTTTGCGCCTGGCGCTGGCAGTTTACCGCCGGGCTTATCGATGTGCCGCTGCGGTTTGCTTACGCCCTGCGTGAGTACTACTTGGCTCTGCTGGTCAATCAAATCCTGCCAGGCGGTGTATTAGGCGACGCCGGGCGGGCGCACCGCCATGCCACGCAAGCGCAGTCTACGGGGCGTGCGTGGCGAGCGGTGATTATTGAACGCGCCTCGGGACAGGTAGCCGTGGTGGTGCTAACGCTAACGGCACTGCTGTTATCGCCGCTCTGGCATGCCGCGCTGGGTGGGCTAGTGATTACAGCGGTGGGCTTAAGCGTTATTGCGGTTCTTGCGCTGATCATCGCCAGCGGCCTGTTGCTGCGTCAACGTTTTCACCATTGGTTGTCAAGTCTGCCGGACTGGTGCCAGGCCCTGGCTGGTGATGTAAAGCGTGGCTTATTGCAGCGCGGCGTATGGCCTCGGCAGTTGCTGTCGTCGCTAGTGATTGTGCTGAGCTATGGCCTGGTAATGGTCTGTGCAGCCCGGGCGATTGGCGTGGAACTACCGGCGCTGGAAGTGCTTGCGCTCACACCGGTACTGCTACTGGCCATGCTGATTCCATTTTCGGTGGCCGGTTGGGGGCTTCGCGAAGGCGCCGCCGCTGGTGTCTGGGTGCTGGTTGGCTTGCCGTCTGCCCAAGGAGTAGCGGTATCGTTGGCTTACGGTGTGCTGGTATTGCTGGCGAGCCTACCGGGTATGTGGGTGGCGATGGGCCATCGTAAAGAGGCTCAGCCCTCAGGCGGTAGTATCCCGCAGTTGCAGGTCGAACAGCGTGTCGTCGCCGCAGCGGAAGGTTCGCGTGGGCGGTCGCAGCGCACTCTCAAGCGTTTCGATGGGCGTCATCTTAAGTCCTGGCCTGCCGGAGCCGATCAGCAGTGGGGCGACCAGCAGGTGCAGCCGGTCAACGGCTCCCGCTTCGATAAACTGAGACACCGTAATGCCGCCGCCTTCTACCAGTACCCGCGGCAGGCCCTTCTCGGCAAGCAGGGTGACAACATCACTGGGGTTGAACTGGCCGCTGGCATTCAGCGGCAACACACAACGTTCAACGTGGGCCAAGCCCGCCGTCGCCAGCGACTCAGTCCCCACGGCAGACCCCACTATATGCAGCGTCGGGGCGCTATCGGTATTCATCAGCGCCAAGTCGTTGGGAATGCGGCCTCGCGGATCCAGCACCACCCGCGTCGGGTTAGTGCCGCTAACATGGCGGACGGTCAACTGCGGGTTATCGGCGCTGGCGGTACCCGCGCCGACGACCACCGCGTCGACCATGGCGCGCAGACGGTGCAGGTGAGCCAAACTTTCATGACCGTTGATGTAGTGAGAATGACCACTTTCTGTGGCAATGCGGCCATCCATGCTTTGCCCCAGTTGAGCCACCACCCACGCCGGTCGGCTGGCCAGTGGGATCAGGCAATCGAGCAGTTCACGCGCCTCAGCGGTGACCGTTTCGTCCGTTTGCCACTCGCCGTTTGGCGTCAAGGTGATCGCCACATCGCAAGAGCGCTGATGACGCATCGCCAGCAGCCATGCCCAGGCATCGTCCAGCGCAATAATGTTGATAGGGGATTCGGGCATGACGCCTCCGCACAAAAAAAACCGCTCCATCATGCGGGCTCTGATCAGTTGAGAGCAAGTTGTTCAGAGCAGGAAGTCGGGCAGTTGAGAGCAAACAACTCAGTGCAAGCGTGCACCATCCCCCTCGTAAGGAAGCCAGGAGGCCTACATGTACCAGATTGAACGAGCTATTTTCGATATCCGTCGTGGATTGCCAGTGGTGGTGAATGCCGGTGAGAAACGTTTGCTAGTGCAGGCGCTGGAAGGCAGCGAGTCAGTGGAAGCGCTTGCACAGTTGGCGGGCGAGCGGCCTTCGCTGGTGCTTACCCGTCATCGCCTAGCGGCGCTGGGCGTGAGCTTAACTGCAGAAGCCGGCAGCTTGCCGCTGGTGGCCCCCGTTACCACCAGCCAGCTGCATACCCTGGCCACTGAGGAAATGCTTTCCAAGCCCGCTAGTGGACTGCTAAGCGGCTTAAAGCCAGCAGGTTTAGCCAAACTAGGCGCGGTTACCCTGATGCGCCGCGCTTTGCTAATCCCCGCCGCCCTCTGCGCCTTTGTTAGTGACGAGGCCGCAGCGGATATTGAGCAGCAGCTGGCAGAAGGGCGGCTGCTGGAAGTCACCGCTAAAGATGCTGAACAGTGCCTTGCCGGAGCGCCGGGTATGCTCAAACGGGTGAGTGAAGCGAATATCCCTCTTGAGGATGCCGCTGACAGCCGCTTTGTGCTCTTCCGGGAGCCGGACGGCCTGCGTGAGCACGTTGCGGTGGTGATTGGTAAGCCGGAGCGCTGGGAAGGCGCAGTGCCACTGCGCCTGCACTCGGCGTGTTTAACTGGCGACCTGTTCGGCAGCCTGCGCTGCGACTGCGGCGAGCAGTTGCGCAACGCCGTGGCGGATATTCAAGCCATGGGCGGCGGCGTGCTTCTCTACTTGGCGCAAGAGGGTCGGGGCATTGGCCTGGCCAATAAGCTGCGTGCCTACACTTTGCAGGATGGTGGACTGGATACCGTGGATGCGGATCAAGTCCTCGGTTTTGGTGACGATGAGCGCCAGTATGCGGTGGCGGTGGATATGCTCAATGCGCTCAACATCGACCAGGTGCAGTTGCTGACCAACAACCCCTTGAAGATGGAAGCGTTGCGCCAGGGTGGAATCGAAGTGGTATCACGTCAGGCGCTGTACGGCAGCGTTACCGACCATAACCAGCGCTACCTTAATGCCAAGGCAACCCGGGGTGGGCACTTGTTGGAAGACGTATTAAGCGACCAGCGCTAAACCGTACCAAGCGGTCAGGTCGGTGCTCTCAATTGTGGGTTAACGGCGGCAGGTGAGCGGTTTCGGTCACTACGGCCGCCAGTTGGCGGGCGTAGTGTTGAACCAGCTGCTCGCCTAATTCAGCGCTTGCTTGGCTGGCATCGCCTGCGACCCCTTGAGCGCTTAAGTCCTCCGCCAACCAGGCAAAGGCTGCAGCACCTTCTGGGCTCACCAATGCATCGCCTTGAGGCACTGCCGGCGGGGTGGCCTGGTAGCTATCCAGCCGTACCAGCGATGGTGCCAAATAGCGCATCATTGCGGTTTCGAGTAACCCGCCGTGTAACCCGTAGCGCAGCTCTTCAAAGGCAATCGCACCCTCTAAAGGCGGCAACCGGGTATAGGTGGCTTTGACGACGCGCATGCCATGCCGCCGCCGCAGGGTTGCCCCTGCCAAATCCATCACCGCCTTATTGCCGCCGTGGCTGTTAAGCAGCACCAGGCGTCGAATGCCGGCGCGGGCTAAGCTGTCGCCGTAGGCCTCTAGGGTGGCAATCGCCAGCGGAGCGGGCAGGCTGAGCGTGCCAGGGAAGCTCGCATGCTCATCGCTGGCGCCTACCGCAATCGGCGGTAGGCAGATCACGTTAAGTGAGGGATCTAGTTGCTCCAGCATAGCGGCCTGGAGACCCTCGCCAATGGTGAGATCGGTGGCTAAAGGGAGGTGAGTGCCGTGCTGTTCAATCGCTCCGAGCACCAGTACCGCTACCGGGTCGTGCTGAGCGAACTCGGCTAACTGCGGCGCGGTGAGAGTTTGCCAGTGGTGAATCATTGGGTGACGTGCCTATTAGGAAATTTAAAAAATCAAAGTGGACTCAGCAGTAGCGGATGGTCTGAGCGGCAGGCGTAAATGTCGCCAGATGGCAATTCTTCGGCCCCGGCGTTTAACCACTCGCAAAGCGCCAGCGGCGTTTGCCACTCGGCCCAGCGGAAATGTCGCTGCTCACCGACCACCACATTATAACGGTATTCGCCAAGGCGGCTTAGATGGCTCACGCAGGCGTGACTAACCTCTAAAGTACCGCTAACAAACTCCACCGAAAGCGCGGGCACCGGGGAGCTTAGCCCTGCCAATACCTCCGCCTCAAAGCCCTCGACGTCGATTTTGATAAAGCTCGGTTCGCCATACTCTTCAATTAACGTATCCAGCGTTGTCACCGCCACCCGTAGCCGTTGCTCCCAGCGCACCTGACTAAAGCCTGCGTTGCGTTCGCCTATCTGCTCTCGCCACTCAGTGGCAAGCGTGGCAAGCGTGGGGTTGCTGGGGCTAATAGCAATCTCGGCAAAGCCCTTCGTCGGGCCTGCCGCCATCGGCAGCAGGGTGATGGTCGGCGGCTTCACCAGGCGCTTGAACCACTTGGCAAGGTCGGGCTGGGGCTCTAGCGCAACCACCTTGGCGCCGAGTGCATGAAAAGCCGCGCTGCGGTCACCTAAGTGCGCACCAATATCAAAGGCAACGGTACCGGGTTGAATAAAAGGCTGATACAGGCGCTGGAGCCCGCGTTGACGCCCCGGCCGCCAATAAATAAACAGCGAGCGAGCTAGCCCACCCGCGCTACGCAGTCGTTGTAGCGCCATGCGCCGCATTAGTTGGGCTCCCCGGACGCTGACGTAAAATAGTTTGTTTTATCAGCATTATTCGCCATCGGGATACCACACGTAATTCCAGGTTTCGCTAACCGGCTCGCCGTCTAAGGTTAGCCTTAGGCGAACATCGCTGGGTTGATCGCTAGCGGGCAGGCGGAAACTCGCCCGCCAGCCATTGGTGGGCAGCGCGGTGACCTGAGGTAGTAGTACCTTGCCTTGTTGGGTGCTGATATCGAGTTCGACGGGCTGGTCGGCGGCGATGTTGTCTAAGGGGCCACCCTGAAAGTCGACGATAAACTGACGCTGATCTTGCGAGGGGGAATTCGCTTGCCCCGGCACACCCGCGCTGCCATGGCGAGTGCGAATGGCACGGCCAAGGTTGTGTGCGTCGGGCTGGCCGTTCAGCGTGTGGGTGAGGTAGTGCAAGCGTATGGAGTCGCCTGAATCCAGCGTATCGTCCGCTACCCAGTAGGCGACAATATTGTCGTGAGTCTCATCAGGAGTAGGGATTTCGACAAGCTCTACTCGGCCCGGCCCCCACTCATCTAGCGGGACAACCCACTGGCTGGGGCGGCGGTGGTACTGGGCTTCGGTATCCAGGTAGCGGTTAAAGTCACGCTCTCGCTGCATTAACCCAAAGCCTTGGGGAGAGTCGTCAATAAAAGCAGATGTACGCACGTGAGATGGGTTATTCAGTGGGCGCCAGATCCACTCGCCGCTGCCGGTATGCATCAGCAGGCCGTCGGAGTCGTGCACCTGGGGGCGAAAATCGTCCGGCCGCTCGCGGCTTGCCTCACCGTAAGTGAACATGCTGGTGAGCGGGGCGACCCCCAGCTTGGCAATATCTTCGCGAGCAAACAGCTCCGCTTCGACCTCTACCTGGGTATTTTCACCCGGCTGGATGATAAACCGGTAGGCGCCGCTGACCGAGGGGCTATCCATTAACGCCAATAGTTCAATCTGTTCGTCATCAGCGTCGGGTTTATAGAGCCAAAACTCGCGAAATGCCGGGAACTCTTCGCCTTCAGAGGAGGCCGTATCGATTGCCAAACCGCGGGTGGAGAGCCCGTAAGCCTGATCGCGCCCGACTAGGCGGAAATAGCTAGCGCCGAGAAAAACCGCAAATTCGTCGTCGTAGGCATCGCTGTTAAGAGGGTAGTGAAGACGAAACCCAGCGTGGTCGCTAGCGGATAAATCGTGCTCTTTAAGCTTTTCGGCATTGCCATCGTAGGAGTAATCCTCCGCCGAAAAAGGCAGGGGGGTGACCGTGTCGTTTTCAATGACATTCAGTGCAACCGGGGTTTGAAAGATAAAACCGCTGTGAAACAGCTGTAGGCTAAAAGGGCTCTCGTCCTTCCAGTAGGCTTGGGTGGGGTCAAAGCGAATTTGCCGATAGGTATCGTAATCAAGCTCACGCAATACCGCGGGCAATGTCTCTTCGGGAGCTTGGTAGGCCTCTCCTGCAAGCTGTTGGGCGCGTTCAATGACAGCACTAAAGTGTCTATCGTCTTCGGCAAACGCCGGTAAGGCGAGCGTACAGCCGATTAACACCATCCACTTACCAGCCTGCCACCTTCCAACTTGCCACCTACCAACGGGGTTACAATACATAGGCGAATTCCTTTCCTGTGAAGGCCTGCAAAATGCATAGCCTATGCCAAGCAAAGAGTGAAATGTTTACACAATAACTATACGATAAAATATTACAGTACATGATTATTGTGTGCTTCAGCAGCCTTATTCCTTGCTCTCTTATCTTGCGATTGGGTACAGCCTCTCTTGAAGGCTGGGCGCTGCCAGGTTGTATCTTTGACACTGTATGCTAAAGCAGGCACCTATGGGGATGCGATGAGTCGATTATTACTCATGATTTTAATGCTGAATTGCTTACTCGTCGCGCCGCTGTGGTGGCGCTTTGGCGAGATCAGCACCCATTGGCTTGCCTGGGAGGCGCTGATCATTGCGCCACTTATGCTGCTGCTTCCTGCCGGCCAGGCGCGCCGCATAGTGGGGGGCGGGCTTGTCATCTGGGTCATGCTGGCAACCGCTGCGAATCTAGGTACTGCCGCCACCCAAATGGCCTTTGCCCGACCACTCAATCTCTATCTTGACGTGCCCTTGCTGCGCTCAATTTATCATCTGCTAGTGGGTAATGTAGGCCAACTGCTGGCAGTTTGCGCAATGCTGGCGGGGCCCGCCATGCTAGTCGCTATCACTGTCGGCTTGGCGCGCCTGATGCATCCACCCGTCACCTATTCTGTTAAGCGCTTGCCTGGCGCAGTCGCATTAATGCTGATGGTCATTGCTACCACAAGCGCAGCGCTTGAACTCAATGGTGTGCGACTGGTAGATGGCGCGCGCTTGCCAATGGTGAACACCACGCGTTTTCAGTGGCAGCAAATTACCGATACCCATGCCGCTCGTCTGGCCTTTACCGCCCAATTGGAAGCCGCACCGCTGGAAGCCCAGCCGTTACCGGGGCTTGAAGGACACAATGTACTTCTCACCTTTATTGAGTCTTACGGTATCTCGGCACTGGAGGATCCGCGTTATGCGGATGTTCTGCTCCCCACCCTTGCCGATATGCAGCAGCGCTTAGCAGCGCGTGATCTCCACGTGGTCTCGGGGATGTTGGCGTCACCGATTCGCGGTGGGCAATCCTGGCTGGCCCACGCGACCGCCCTCAGCGGCCGATGGATCGACAATCAGCTGTGGTATCGGCTGATGTTGGATAGCGGACACTCCACTTTGATCGATGATTTTCGTTCCACTGGGCAGCGCACCCTCAGCGTGATGCCCGCGATTACCCTGGCGTGGCCGGAAGGGGAGGCCTACGGTTTCGATGAGATTGCCGCAGCGAAAGATATCGCCTATGCCGGGCCTGCTCTCAATTGGGTAACCATGCCGGATCAATTTACCCTCGATCACACCCAGCGTTACTTGCTGGGCGAGACGCCGGTGTTTGCCCAATTGGCACTGATCTCCAGCCATGCCCCCTGGACACCTATCCTGCCAGTACTGGATGATTGGGAATCCATTGGCGATGGGCGTATTTTTGCCCCTTGGAAGGACGCTGGTGACCCGCCAGAAGTGTTGTGGCAGGACATTGAGCGTATTCGCGATCACTACGCCTGGTCGGTGGATTACGCTGTGAAAGTCACTGGCCGCTGGGCCGAACGCGTCGTGGATGACCATACCCTGATGATAGTGCTGGGTGACCATCAAGCTGCGCCGTTGATTACCGGCGACGATGCTAACGCGGCAGTACCGGTGCATGTTATTAGCGGCGACCCAGAGCTATTGGCACCCTTTATAAAGCGTGGCTTTGTTCCCGGTACATTGCCTGCGCTCGAAGAGGCGAGCGATGCGCCAAGAATGAGCCAGTTACGCCACTGGCTACAGGCCGATTTTGGAGAGTTGGCGATTGACGTAGTCGCTGACTCGGCAACAGGGAAAATCGCTAATTCACGGTCAGCCTCTGGCTCAAAGACAATGACAAGGACGCAGCAATGATTCAGCCAGTGATTTTAAGCGGCGGTAGCGGCACACGGCTCTGGCCGCTCTCTCGGGAACAGATGCCGAAACAGTTTTTGCGTTTAACCTCCTCCCAGAGCCTGCTCCAGCAAACCCTAAGCCGCTTAGTCGGGTTAACCGACGCAGCGCCAATGTTGATGGGCCATCATAGCCACCGTTTTTTAATGGCCGAACAGCTGCGTGAAATGGATCAAGCCGCCACTCTAGTGCTTGAACCAGAGGGCCGCAACACCGCCCCGGCGATTGCCTGTGCGGCGCTGCTGGCTCGCCAGTCTGGTGATGATCCGCTGCTGCTAGTGCTTCCGGCAGATCACGTGATTGGCGATGTTCAGGCGTTTCAACACAGCGTTTCACTCGCCGAGCCGTTAGCCGAAGCGGGTTACCTCGTCACCTTTGGGGTTGTGCCGACGCAGCCGGAAACAGGTTATGGTTATATTGCCTGTGGTGCCCCGCTGAAAGGTGGCCACCATCTTGCCGCTTTTATTGAAAAACCCGATGCCAAACGTGCTGTCGAGTTAGTCGACAGCGGCGATTACCTATGGAATAGCGGCATGTTTTTGCTGCGTGCCTCCAGCTATTTAGACCAGCTAAAACGGCTACAGCCAACCATGCTTGAAGCCTGCGAGGAGGCGGTTAGCAGTGCGCATCATGATCTGGATTTTCTGCGCTTGGGTGAGGCGGCATTTCGACGCTGCCCAGCGGACTCCATCGACTACGCGGTGATGGAACACTGCCATCACGCAGCCGTGGTGCCTTTAGCCGCTGCGTGGAGTGATATCGGTAGTTTTGATGCGCTATGGACGACCGTTACGCCTGATGCGGCGGGCAACGCCACTAAAGGCGATACATGGCTGACCGATACCCAGGATTCGCTGGTGTTTGCCGAACACCGCCTAGTGGCTACGCTAGGCGTGCAGAATCTTATCGTAGTGGAGACATCGGATAGCGTACTGGTGACCCGCCGTGATCAGGCGCAAGCCGTGAAGCACTTGGTGGCATCGCTTTCCCAGGCGGGGCGCAGCGAACCTTGTTCGGCTCCCCAAGTACAGCGCCCCTGGGGCAGCTTTCAAGCGATGGACAGCGGCGAGCGCTACCAGGTTAAGCACATTACCGTGAAGCCCGGTGGGCGGCTCTCTCTGCAACGCCATCATCATCGCGCTGAACACTGGATTGTGGTGAGAGGTACCGCCCAGGTAACCCTTGATGAGAGTAGCTTCTTGGTAACCGAGAACCAGTCCACCTATATCCCCATTGGGGCTCTGCATCGGCTGGAAAACACCGGCAAAATACCCCTTGAACTGATCGAAGTGCAGTCGGGTAGCTACTTGGGCGAAGACGATATAGAGCGCCTAGATGATGTTTACGCCCGTGATAGCGATGAGTGAAGGACGGAGTAACGCGCCCCTTACCAAAGCCAGCTAGCGGGGCGTGCTGGGGGCTGGCCTTTGCGTATATCAATCCAGCCGAGCAGGCAGCGCACGCCCAGCCATACCGCTAGCAGCGGCCACAGCAGGGTGCCGACTATCACAATGCTGAGCAAAAAAGCGATGCAGGCATACAGCGTGCCGATCCAGAAGGTGCGGATCAGGTAGCGGTAGTGCTGCTGCAGCCAGGGGGCCGCTTCTTTACGATAAACATAGGCGATGATTACGCCAATTAGCAGGGTGATATTGGCTGTGACGATGCCTGCTAAGTAAAGTGCGTAAATAATCTGCGGTGTGCGGATATCATCGCGAGGTATAGATTTCTGAGTCATCAGTAAGCTCTTATCAATAAAGCCGGAAGTCGCGGAAGTTGGCCAGTTTTTGCTGTTCTTGCACTACTTTACGGTAGCGTTTGTATTCCCATTGATACTGGGCTTGTTCCAGGGCAATCGCGTTCTCGACGCTGGCATTGACACCAGTGGCAGACTGCACATCATCGTCGCTATAGACCCGCTCGTCGGCATCTAAAAAATGGATTTCAAACCCTTTGCCAGGGATACGTAGCGCGACGCCTGTAACAACACGTGCCTGGGTGCGTGCGACCAGTTTCGGCAGCAGGGTAGCGGTGTAGGCATCCCGGCCAAAGAAGGGCGCGAAAACGCCACTGCCCCAATCGGGCTCTTGATCAGGCAGTATGCCAATCGCCTCGCTGCGTTTCAGCGCTTTAAGTAGTGCTGCTACTCCGCGGGGGTTGGTGGGCACTAGACTTGCCCCCATCCGCTCGCGGCCACGGCGAATCACTGGGTCGAGGGCGGTGATTTGGGGTGGCTCGTACATGGCGGTGAAAGGGAAATGGCTCGATAGCCAAAAGTTAAGTACTTCCCAGTTGCCGAAGTGAGGCGCAAGCACAATCACGCCGCGGCCTTCGCTGCGGGCGTTATCGAGTTTGTCGCGACCATGCACCGCTAGAATGCTTGCTTCCACTTTATTAGGTTCCGCCATCCAGGCGTGTCCCAACTCCAGCATGGTGGCTGCTGAATGCTTCAGGCTGTGTTTGGCGAGTTCTTTTCGCTCATCAACTGTGGAGTTCGGGTTTACGACGTCAAGATTGGCTTCTGTTACCCGGCGTTCGCGTTGACTGAAGTGATAGACCAACGGGCCTAGCAGTGAAGAAAAACGCCATAGCAGGCCAAGCGGCCAACGTGACAGCTGACGCCATAGCCAGCTTATGGCACTGGCCTTTGAAAAACGCCTGCTGGTGTTATCCGTTGGTTGCGTCATATCTAAAACAGCCAGGAATCTACGTTAGAAGGGGCGCGTTTTTCTTGTAACCCTTTAAAGCCTTTGACGCAGCGGATAATCAGCCAGACCGCGAGCGCCAACAGTAACGGGAAACCGATCAGGATCAGAGTCAAAAGCGAAAAAATAACGCCATAAACCAACCCTATCCAGAACGTACGAATCTGATAGCGGTAGTGCTCGTCCAGCCACACAGGGCCTTTGCCTTTATAGACGTAGGCGATAACCACACCGATAATCGATGTAAAACCAAGGATAAAACTGGCCAGATAGAGCGCATAAATAACCATGGCCATGGTGGTATCTGGCTGAGGGTGCTGCTCTTCGCTGACGACTTTGCCTTCGAGTGGAGAATCACTTTCGTTATCAAGCATAACGTTTCCTTTCGATAAATCTGTATTAAGTGCCGCAGTGGTTGATGATACCTTGGCTTATTACACTTAACATTAGCGCGAAGCGGGGCGGCAAACCTCTAGCAGGTTGCCATCCGGGTCACGTAGGTAAATTGACTCAATTGGGCCATTGGCGCCTTGGCGAGCCACGGGGCCCAGCTCTACCTCAATAGCCAGTGCATCCAGGTGTTGCTTAAACTCATCCAACGGCAGTTGGCAACGTAAGCATAAATCCAGGCTGCCGGGCGTAGGCGTCGCTGAAATGGGCGCAATGTCAGTATCAGTTTGATGCAGACGTAGCGCCGTATCTCCGAGCATTAAGTCCACCCGTTGAGCATCCCGATAGCGCACATCCAAGCCCAAAACCCGCGAGTAAAAATCGACGGCGCGACCCATGTCGGTCACGGTTACAACAAGATGATCCAGACCTGATAGCATGCCACTTTCCTTAATAAGTAACGATAAGCCAGAGAATACGATGATGCGTCGCTGTCCGCTATGCGCGGAAACCACTACTGCGCTCTACCACCGGGATCGGCGTCGTGACTACTATCAGTGTGCCACGTGCGAGCTGGTATTTGTCCCCCCCGAGCAGCATTTGAGCGCCGCTGCAGAAAAGGCTGAATACGATAAACATCAAAAC
Organism: Halomonas alkaliantarctica; assembly: GCF_029854215.1. Classification (NCBI taxonomy): domain Bacteria; kingdom Pseudomonadati; phylum Pseudomonadota; class Gammaproteobacteria; order Oceanospirillales; family Halomonadaceae; genus Vreelandella; species Vreelandella neptunia. The sequence goes on from NZ_CP122961.1 coordinate 1,146,936, forward strand.
TCGCCGCATGATACGGGATACCGGCGTTTTTTAGGGCGTTTATTTACCCCGCTGTTAGCTAAGCTTACCCCCAACGCCCGCGGTCTTGATTTTGGTTCGGGGCCAGGGCCGACGCTGTCGGTGATGTTCGCAGAGCAGGGACACTCGATGGCTATTTACGACCCTTTTTACGCTCCTGATACGTCGGCGCTCACCCAGACGTTTGATTTTATCACTGCCACCGAAGTTGTTGAGCACTTGGCGCAGCCCGGCAAGGTGCTTGAGCAGTTGATTGCTCAGCTCGCGCCAGGTGGTTATCTGGGGTTAATGACCAAACGTGTTGCTTCGCCTGAAGCCTTTGCCCGCTGGCACTATATTAGCGATCCCACCCATATCAGCTTTTTTAGTGAAACGTCCTTTCGGTGGTGGGCACAAAAGAATAGTTTAGTAGTGGAATTTCCTGGGCCAGACACGGTGATTCTATATAAAACGCTAACGTGAACAATTGTAACGTTAGAAAAGCATTGACTTTACCCCCTTGAGGGCAATAATTGCGCGCCGCTATCCCGGCCTGACTCGATGTGCCAGGTGAGATAACGGTCTTCGTGGACACGCTTTTTAGCGTTTTCACACCTGTTTTCAGCCCTTTGTTTCACCACTTTTAGGCAAGACGAGGTTTTCATGTCGCGGCAACTGCTAGCTATGGCGCTGGCGCCCCTTTTAGGGCTCTTCATTCTCGGGATTGGCAATGGTTTCCTTGCCACCTTAATTACCGTGCGATTGGATGCCGCCGGTGAGTCAGCCACGGTAATCGGTATTGTCTCGTCGGCCTACTTTATCGGCTTAGCCTTGGGCGCGATGGTGAATGACCGCCTGCTGCTGCGCATTGGCCATATTCGCGCCTACGGTAGTTTTGCCTCCTTGGTGGCCGTCACAGTATTGCTGCAAGGCTTGTTCTTCGACCCCTGGGCCTGGTTTGTACTACGCCTGATCGGCGGCTGGGCCACGGTTGGGGTTTATCTGGTCATTGAAAGCTGGCTGCTCACGTCAGGCGACCAGAAGGTTCGTGGCCGCCTGCTGGCGCTGTATATGATTTCGCTGTATGCCGCCGGTGTATTGGGCCAACTGCTTCTTGGTGTGACCAACGCCATGGGCGTCACTGCGCCCTTTATGGTGATTGGGCTACTGGCTTCGCTCTCTGTGTTACCGATGGCAATGATCCCCCGGGTATCACCGATTATGGAGCACGCTGAACCGCTTCCCCCACACCGTTTGATTACTCTGACGCCTACCGGCGTGATGGGCAGTTTAGGCTCCGGGATGGTGGTAGCCGCAGCGTATACCCTTTTACCGCTCTATCTGCAGCGCAATGGCATGAGTGTCAGCCAGGTGGGGCAGATGATGGCAGTGGTGATTATGGGGGCGATGCTGCTGCAGTACCCGATTGGCCGCTGGTCGGATCGCCATGATCGCCAGATGGTGCTGATTGGCATTAGTGGTTTCTGTGTACTCATCTCGGCGGCGATGCTCTGGTTGCCGCTCTCTACGCCGCTGTTGGCGGTACTGCTGTTCTTGCTCGGTGGTGGGGTGTTCGCGCTTTACCCGGTGGCGGTGAGTCACGCCGCCGACCGCGCACCCGCAGGGGCGCTGGTGCGCATGAGCCAAGGCCTGCTGTTGATTAACTCTATTGGCGCCACGATCAGCCCGCTGATGATCTCCCCGGTGATGACCTTGATGGGCGATGCAGGGCTGTTCTGGGCCTTTGGCTCACTAAGTCTATTCTTCTTAATGTTCTTCTCCTGGCGTCGCAGCGTACGCCCAGCACCTGTGCCCGTGGCACCATTTACACCCACTACGCCAATGACCGCAGCCGGTGCCGAGCTAGTGGTCACCGAAGAGTTGATGCAAGGTGCACTGGAACACGAGCACTTGGAGGATCTTTCCAAAGCCGTATGGGACGTTAATGCCGCCGAACCGGTGGTGGGGCCGCCCGCGGAAGATGAGAGCCATATCACTTATTATGATGATGTGGAGCAAGCCATTGAGCGAAAATAAAGCGGCATGGAGACGCTATCGGTAACGGGTGATACCTTGGGCTAATGGTGTAGGCAGGAGAGTGTTACTACTATCTATGGCACACTTTCAAACAATTGTTTAATTTTTCAGCCCGAGGTTCACCATGAATGTTTACGCCGCACCGGTACGTGATTTGCGCTTTGTGCTCGAAGAGCTATTAGCGCACCGTTCGCTCAGCCTGCCGGGCTTTGAAGAAGCCACGCCCGATTTGGTCGAGGCGGTACTCGAAGAGGCCGCAAAGCTGGCCGGTGACGTCTGGGGTCCGCTAAACAAGAGTGGTGATCTGCAGGGGGCCAAGCGCCACACCGATGGCAGCGTGACGACACCGGAAGGCTTCGCAGCCGCTTACCAGGCTTATGTTGAAGGTGGCTGGAACGGTATTGGTGTATCCGAAGCGCTAGGCGGTCAGAACCTGCCCGAAGTGGTTGCCAGTGCGGTTCAGGAGATGCTCCACGGCGCTAATATGGCGCTGGGGCTCTGCCCCATGTTAACCGCCGGTGCCATCGAAGCGCTGGCTCATCACGGTAGCGAAACGCTCAAAGCGACCTACTTGCCCAAACTGGTGGAAGGCACCTGGACGGGCACCATGAATCTGACCGAATCCCAAGCAGGGTCGGACCTTTCCCAAGTACGCACCCGCGCAGTGCCTGACAACGACCACTACCGCATCAGTGGTCAGAAAATCTATATCACCTGGGGCGAGCACGACGCCGTCGAAAACATTATCCACCTGGTACTGGCCCGCAAGCCTGATGCCCCTGAAGGCAACAAAGGCATCTCCCTCTTTTTGGTACCCAAGTTCCTAGTCAATGACGATGGCTCCTTGGGCGAGCGCAACGATGTCACCTGTGCCTCTATTGAACACAAGCTGGGCATTCATGGCTCGCCGACATGCACCTTGAGTTTTGGCGAAAACGGTGGCGCCATCGGCTATTTAGTTGGTGAAGAAGGGCGTGGCCTTAACCACATGTTCACCATGATGAACGAGGCGCGCCACAAAGTCGGTATTCAGGGTATAGGCGTGGCCGAGCGAGCTTGCCAGCACGCCTTTGCCTATGCGTTGGAGCGTCGTCAGGGACGTTCTCCCAAAGCGCGTGGCGGCGCTGAGTGCAGCATCAGCGACCATTTAGACGTACGCCGTATGCTGCTTTCGATGCGTTCCCGCACCGATGCGCTGCGTGCGCTGGCGCTCTACTGCGCAGCCGAGCTGGATACCGCCCGCCAAGCTGAAAGTAACGATGCCCGTCAGGCTGCCCAGGCCCGCGCCGATATCCTTATTCCGGTGATCAAAAGCTTCTCTACCGATCAAGCGGTGGATATTGCCTCCATGGGGATTCAGGTACACGGCGGGATGGGCTACGTGGAAGAGACCGGCGCGGCACAGCTGCTGCGCGATGCGCGGATTGCACCCATTTACGAAGGCACCAACGGCATTCAGGCGCTCGATTTGGCGGGCCGTAAACTCCAGCGTGACAACGGCGAAGCGCTCAACGCACTGCTTCACGACGTTGCCGCCACTGTGGAACAGCTAAACGTCGACCCCGCACTAAAAGCGTTGGGCAGTGGCCTGGCCGCAGGCTTGGACGATTTAAAAGCCGCTCAAGCGATTGTGCTGGAACAAGGCCGCGACCCTGAAAAAGGCGCAGATGCGGTGCAGGCTTATGCTACGCCGTTCCTTAACTTGGCGGGCCACGTGCTGTGCGCTTGGCAGATGGGGCAGGCGGCGCTTTGCGCCCAGGCCGCCGTTAACAACGGCAGCAATGATCCCTTCTATGCTGCCAAGATGCGCAGCGCCGAATTTGCCATCACGCAATGGCTGCCGGTAGGCCGCGCTCAACGCGCGGTGATTGAGGCAGGTATGCAGTGTTTAAGCGAATTTGAGGTTCACTAACGCTAATTTCAGCCAGTATCGCCGCCTCTTTGGGCGGCGTTATTGTTTCTAAGCTATCAAAACAATTATTTTAAACGAACCCTTAAAACGAACGCTTTCAATAAGATCAACAAAGTTCAGGAGCCGATTATGACCGCTATCTTTGAGCAAGGCTTGCCCAAAACCATTGCCAACCACGTGCCGCTATCTCCGCTGACCTTTATCGAGCGCTCGGCGTCGATCTATCCCGACTACCCGGCGGTGGTACATGGCAGTACGCGACGCACCTGGAGCGAAACTTGGTCACGCTGTCGCCAGCTTGCCTCTGCGCTCGAAAAGCGAGGCATTCAGCCAGGCCAAACGGTTGCGGCGATGCTGCCCAATATCCCGGCGATGTTTGAAGCGCACTTCGGTGTGCCGCTAGCGGGTTGTGTGCTTAATACACTGAATATTCGCCTTGATGCCGAAGCGATCAGCTATATGCTGGAGCACGGCGAGGCCAAAGCCATTCTTGTCGACCCAGAATTTGCCGAGGTCATCCAGCAAGCCGTTGCCAAGCTTACTCACAAGCCGCTGATCATCGATGTCGCCGATGTGGAGTTTCTCGGCGAGACCCAGGGCATTGGGGAGATTGAGTACGAGGCGCTACTCAACGAGGGCGATGCTGACTTTGCCTATCAGCTCCCTGCCGATGAGTGGGATGCGATCTCGCTTAATTACACCTCTGGCACCACCGGCAAGCCCAAGGGGGTGGTTTACCACCACCGCGGTGCTTACCTGAATGCGGTGAGCAATATCATGGAGTGGGCAATGCCCCACCATCCGATCTACCTATGGACTCTGCCGATGTTCCACTGCAACGGCTGGTGCTTCCCGTGGACGATTGCCGCCAACGCCGGGGTGAACATTTGTCTGCGTCGCGTCGATCCTAAAAAGATCATGCAGCTCATTGCCGAAGAGAAGGTCACTCACTTTAGCGGGGCGCCGATTATCCTTAATGGCCTGGTGAACCTGCCAGCAGAAGATAAGCATCAGTTCGATCATGCGGTCAAAGTCACCACCGCCGGTGCCGCACCGCCTGCCTCGGTAATTGCCGGGGTGGAAAAGCTGGGCATTGAGGTAACCCACGTGTATGGCTTAACCGAAGTGTACGGGCCGGTAACCGTATGCGCTTGGCGGGAAGCGTGGGATGAATTGCCGCTGGAAGCAAGAGCCAAAATTAAAGCCCGCCAGGGGGTGCGCTACCACATGCTCGAAGCGCTGTGCGTGGCTGATCCGCTCACCATGGAGCCAGTGCCCAAGGATGGCCAAACCATGGGTGAAATACTCATGCGCGGCAATAACGTTATGAAGGGCTATTTAAAGAACCCGGAAGCTACCGAGCAGGCGCTGGAGGGCGGCTGGTACCACACTGGCGACCTGGCGGTATGGCACCCGGATGGCTATATCGAGATCAAAGACCGCTCCAAGGACATCATTATTTCCGGCGGTGAAAATATCTCGACCATCGAGGTGGAAGACGCAATTTACGGCCATCCCGCCGTTGAAGAGGCAGCGGTGGTTGCCAAGCCCGACGAGAAGTGGGGCGAGACGCCTTGTGCGTTCGTGAAGCTCAAAGTCGGTTATGGTGAAGTCACCGAGGCCGATATTATCGCCCACTGTCGCGAACATTTGGCGGGCTACAAAGTGCCCAAAACGGTCATCTTCAGCGAACTTCCCAAAACCTCAACGGGCAAGATTCAGAAATTCGTACTGCGCGAAGAAGCCAAGCAGCATTGATAACTCCCCAGTGGTAATAATAGATAGTGGTGATAATAGATAGAGGAGAGCGTGCATGAGTGATCAACAAGTTGGCGTTGTCGGGGCTGGTACTATGGGGCAGGGCATTGCCCAGGTAGTGGCTGCCAGTGGCTATCAGGTGCACCTTTACGATGTGGCTGAGGAGCAGTTAAGCCGCGCCAAGGCGAGTATCGACAAAGGCTTAGCCAAGCTGGTGGCGAAAGAAAAGATCAGCGAGGCGGATAAAAGCGCTGCTCTAGCCCGTCTCTCTACCACTACCACACTCAATGACTTAAGCGACTGCGCAATTATTATCGAGGCCGCCCCCGAACAGCCTGAACTCAAAGAGAAGCTGTTTCGAGATCTTAGCCAAATGAGCAGCACGGCTATCTTAGCCTCCAACACCTCCTCGCTGTCGCTTACCCGGCTGGCAGCGGTGTGCGAGCACCCCGAGCGAGTAGTGGGCATGCACTTCTTTAACCCAGTGCCAGTGCTCAAGCTGGTGGAAGTGATTCGTGCCGAGCAAACCTCGGACGCTACCGTTGGCGAGATTGAAACCCTGGCTAAAGCGTTGGGTAAAACCGCCGTGCCGGTAGGCGACGCGCCGGGCTTTGCGGTGAATCGCCTGCTGGTACCGATGATCAACGAAGCGGCGTTTATTGTTCAAGAAGGTACCGCAACACCAGAAGCGGTGGATGAAGCCATGAAGCTCGGCGCAGCTCACCCCATGGGCCCGCTGGCGCTGGCGGATTTAATCGGACTGGATGTTTGTCTGGCGATTATGCAGGTGCTGCAAGAGGGCTTTGGCGACCCTAAGTATCGTCCCTGCCCACTGCTTAAGCGCATGGTCGCAGCGGGCTACCTTGGCCGTAAGAGCGGGCGCGGTTTTTATCACTATGACTAGCTTGCGCTGAAGCGAAGAGCGCGGCATAAAGAAGTCATTGCCACTCAACCAAGCGTTCGCTAGGGTTGGGTGGTGTTCACTTTACTATTCCATAACAAATCAAATAAGGAGTCCGCCATGAGCGAAGCAGTGATTGAGAAGGTTGATAACGATGGGATGGTACGTCTCACCATCAATCGTCCTAAAGCGCTGAATGCCCTGAACAGCGATGTATTAGCCGCGCTGGAAGCGCATCTGGTAGAGCTTGAGTCCCACCCGAATCTACGTGCTGTGCTGATTACAGGCGCGGGCGAGAAGTCCTTCGTAGCGGGTGCTGATATCACTGAAATGCGTGAGAAAACGCCTGAAGAAGCGCGGGCTTTTGCCATGCAAGCGCTGCGAACCATTAAACGCCTAGAGACTCTGCCCGTGCCGGTGGTCGCGCTGGTGAACGGGTTTTGCCTTGGCGGCGGCTGCGAATTGGCACTGGCCTGCGACTGGGCGGTAGCCAGCGACAACGCGGTGTTTGGTCAACCGGAAGTGCTGCTGGGCGTCATTCCTGGCTTTGGGGGTACGCAACGTCTGCCACGCCGCGTTGGCCCCGCGATGGCGATTGATCTGGTCACCACCGGGCGCAAAATCGACGCCCAAGAGGCGCTGCGTATCGGCTTGGTGAACCGGGTAATGCCGCAAGCGGAGCTGGAGAGCTACGCTGAAGAGCTCACTAAACAGCTTAAAGGTAACGGCCCGCAGTCAGTGCGCGGTGCCAAGCAGGCGGTTCACGACGGGATGGATCAAGACCTGGACAGCGCGCTGGCGCTGGAAACCAGCCTGTTTGCCTTCTGCTTTGCCGGTGATGAGCAGAAAGAAGGTATGGCGGCCTTTGTCGAGAAGCGTAAAGCTAATTTCTAAGCCTTTATTCATTCCAGTTTTACTTATTTAGGGGGTGGCGCTTGCGTCATCCCCGTTTTATTCTCAAAGGCTTCCTACTACTGATCTCTTCGGAGTTGCCACGATGCAATGGGCCGCGTTTATCCTCGCCGCGCTGGGTTTTGCCTACCTACCTGGGCCTGCGATGTTGTATACCGCAGCGCAAACCCTGGGGCGTGGCCGACGAGCAGGGTGGTTAGCGGTCATGGGTGTGCACATGGGCTGCTACGTTCATGTGGTAGCCGCCGCGTTAGGCTTGGCACTGCTGTTTGCAGCGATTCCGCCTGCCTATATCGCCATGAAAATCATTGGCGGGCTCTACCTGCTCTGGATGGGGTTGCGGCTATGGCAACAGGGCATTCGTGCCCATGGTGATGAGGTACCGCTGGCAACCACTAAACGCGTGTTGCGTGACAGCTTTTTGGTGGAGGTGCTCAACCCTAAAACCGCGCTTTTCTTTGTCGCGTTTCTTCCCCAGTTTGTGCAGCCCGAGAGCGCTATGCCGGTAGCGTGGCAACTGCTCTGGTTAGGTATCGCCACCAATGCGCTGTTCTCATCGGCGGATGTTGTGGTGGTGCTGCTGGCCAGCCCATTGCGTGAGTGGTTACAAAAATCCCATGGTTCCTCCCGACTCATTCAGCGCTTTGGCGGTGGTGTATTAATGGGGTTAGGCGGTAATACGCTGGCTCAGGCGGCACGTTAAGAGAGGCTGCCTTCATCGATCGGTTAATTCAATTCTCCACAAAAGGAGCGCTGCATGTTTGATCTCTATATTGCCAACAAGAATTACTCTTCTTGGTCGCTGCGCCCTTGGGTGCTGATGAAAGCGCTGGAGATTCCGTTTAACGAACACCTGATGCCCTTTGAAGGCGGCACTGGCGCTAGTCATGCCACCTTTACCCGCTTTTCGCCTTCAGGCTTGGTGCCCTGTTTGGTGGATGTAACGGACAAAGGCGAGCTGGCGGTGTGGGACTCCCTGGCGATTGTCGAGTATCTGGCCGAGCAGCACGCTAAAGTTTGGCCGAGTGATAAGGCCGCCCGCGCCTGGGCACGTTCAGCCACTGCCGAAATGCACAGCGGCTTTGGCGCCCTGCGCGACGAGTGCTCGATGAACTGCGGTATGCGGGTGGAATTGAATAGCCTATCGGCCAAGCTTGAGGCCGATCTGGCACGCTTGGATGTACTATGGCGGCAAGGGCTTGAGCGCTTTGGCGGGCCGTTTTTAGCGGGTGAAACCTTCTCCGCGGTAGATGCGTTTTACGCCCCTGTGGCCTTTCGCATGCAGACATTCAGCTTGCCGGTTAGTGAGAAGTCCCAGGCGTATGTCGAGCGCTTGTTAGCGTTGCCTGCCATGCAGGCGTGGTATCAAGCCGCGCTAGAAGAGCCGTGGCGCGAGGCCATGCACGAGGCCGATACGCTGAAAAATGGCACAGTAACAGCCGATTACCGCAAAGCTTAACCTGTCAGGCTATTCACCAAGAACACCCAGCGTCGGGTATACTGACGCAAATTTCGTTTGGAAACATCCATGGCCCTTAGCGCAACGCCCTACAAAGTTGATATCAATCTGACCGATCTGGATCGCGGGGTGTATGAAACGCTGCGCTTTACCGTGGCTCGCCATCCGTCCGAGACCGAAGAGCGCATGACCGCGCGCTTGCTTGCCTATGTGCTGTGGTACAACGAGACGCTAGCCTTCGGGCGTGGGCTTTCCGATGTAGACGAGCCGGCGCTGTGGGAGAAAAGCCTAGACGGGCGCTTGCTGCACTGGATCGAAGTGGGGCTGCCGGATGCTGAGCGCATCACCTGGTGCTCACGGCGAGCTGAGCGCGTATCGCTGCTCGCTTATGGTCGGGTAGATCTATGGGAGAACAAAGTACTGCCCAGCGTGGCGTCGCTGAAAAATGTGCACGTGGCGGGGCTGCCACAAGAGGCTTTAGCGACTATCGCTAAAGACCTGCCAAGGGCGATTAACTGGGCGGTAATGATCAGCGAAGGATCATTGTTTATTACCGATGAGAATGGCCAGCATGAGATTACTCCGCAGTGGCTGCTACGCGATAGAGAGTGATAGATCTCGACCAGTAGCCTTCAAGTTTTCGTCTAGTCTACTACGCTATAAACCTAAGCAATCGGCAGCATAATGGGTGGTCTACGGACCACCCATTAATTTTTAGTGACTTAGCTCTTTTCTGTAGAAAACAGTAAAAGTATGCTTGCTATCTTTTTGCACAATTACATACAATCAACAATGTTTGTTGTCGTTCTTCAAAAGCATTCTCAAAAACACTCCCTAGGAAAATCTCAAGGAACGAGTAATGAAAGGAAATCTCCCCTTACGATGGTTGCCGCTGATAGCCGCAATGAGTTTGGCGTCAACGCTGGCGCAAGCCGACGATAGCGTCCTCTCAATTAAGCATGCAAATGATGGCATGGCCAGTAGTGATGATGGCCACTTTACCAGTGGTTTCGAACTTAATTGGGCCTATGAGCCTGAAGCGCAAAGCTGGACACAGCGTTTGGCCACTGCTTTGCCTGATAGCATCATTAGCAACGCGGATATGGCCGCTTTCCGGCTAGTGCATCAGATTTATACGCCCAACAATATTGAGCAGCGTGAGTTGGTTGAAGATGATCGCCCCTACGCAGGAATTGTTTATGGCGGTATATCACTTTACGAAGATGTGCCCATGGGTAACTGGCGCCAAGCGACGGATCTGCACCTGGATATTGGTTTGGTAGGGCCCTCGTCACTTGCCGATAGCATCCAACGCGAAGTGCATCGCATCACCGACAGCGAGCGCCCTAGAGGTTGGAAAAACCAGCTTGGTGATGAGGCCATCGTCAACGTCGCCATGCGTCGCCAGTGGTGGCATAGCTCCCCATTGATCGGCAAGCAGTTTGCCCATGGCCCTAGCGTCAGCGCCGCTTTGGGTAACCTCTATACCTACGCAAGCGCTGGGTATAGCGTTCGTTGGGGGGATGAGGCCCCAGGCATTCCTACGCTAACGCCAAGCCCCGGCAGCCGGCACCATATGACCGGTAAAGAGGGGTGGCAGTGGTACCTTTTTGCCAGCGTCGACGGTTACTATATGGCGCAAAACCTGACGCTTGACGGCAATACGTTTAGGAGTAGCCATTCGGTAGATCGCAAAGAGTGGGTGGGCGATGTCTCCGCGGGGTTGGCGCTTGCCTGGGATGATTGGCAGGTCACCTACGCGGCTGTTCAACGCTCACGTGAATTTGACGGCCAGGAAGAGCAGGATAAGTTTGGTTCTATCACGCTATCTAAACGCTTCTAAAACAGTTCGGTTAGTCACTCGCGTTCAACGGGAAAGGAGTAGTGCTTATGGCTAACAAGTACCCCCACACCCCAGATGGGCGCTACTTTGTCGCCAAAAATCGGCTTTGGCGCTGCACTGACCCGCGTTTAGATGAAGAGCAAAGGCGAGCCCATATCAAAGAGTTGATGAAAGCCCGTCGAGCGGTTAGAGCAGCCCAGCAAAAAGACGATGAAGATGCGCTTCGCCAAGCCCGCAACGCAGTGCAGAGCGCTAAAGAAGCACTCGGAGAGCGTGGCCCCGTCTGGTGGGATGATGAAGCCCCCGATGAAGGCGGCCTTGCGCCCCATAACAGTTCCTATGCCGAGTGGTGGGAGCGTCATCACTCAATGCCCTCCTAGCGTATACAACAGACTCAGGGCTGCTAGCCTACGTAGAGGTGTGTGATGTCCACATACCACTCGGCGTCTAGGAGTAAGGGTCAATGGAACTGGGTTTTTTCAATAGCTGGGGTAGTTTATTACGCATTGTGATCGTTGGAGTACTGGCATACGCCACGCTTGTTCTCTTCCTGCGCCTGTCAGGCAATCGTACGCTTTCGAAAATGAATGCCTTCGACTTAATCGTGACGGTAGCGCTGGGCTCCACGCTGGCCACTGTGCTGCTATCTAAAGATGTCGCCTTGGTGGATGGGGCGGTCGCGTTAGCATTACTGATTTCACTTCAATTTATAATTACCTGGACAAGCGTGCGATTTCGTTGGGTTCGTCGGTTAGTCACTGGCGAGCCGCTGATGCTGCTCTATCAGGGCGAGTTTCTGTTAACGTCGCTGCGACAAGCGCGGGTAACCCAAGACGAAGTCCTTTCGGCCATTCGCAGTAGTGGGCTTAGTGACGTGACCAGGGTAGAAGCAGTGGTGTTAGAAACCGATGGTTCGTTAAGTGTCGTCAAACGGCAGGCGGAGAGCCGTCAATCCAGCTTAGAGGGTGTTAGGGGCCCCCATTGAAGCCAATTCATAGCTCATATGTCTAAGTAATATTAATTTTTGCGTTCACGTTTCTGCCTAGCAGTGGTACTCTTCGCCACTGTTAATTTTAAGGACGCAACGTGAATATCAAAGCTGATCTTTCCATTCTCGATATTATTGGCCATCTGATTGTTTGGGTGGTACTCAGTATTGTTACTCTTGGCATAGCGCTGTTTTTCTTCCCCTATTCGTTTTCGCGTTTTGTTATTAACCGTACCTCGGTAGTGGATACTGCTGGGGTAGAGCGAAAAATGGTTTGTGATATCAACCTGTTCAGCAATATCGGCCATATTATCCTTTGGATGCTGATTTCGCTGGTCACCTTTGGGCTGGGGTATATTTTCTACTTCTACCGGGTATGGAATTACGCGTTGAATAATTCACGGGTTGAATAGTCTTAACCTGTAAGTTGAAAGCTACCCAGGGCCTACGTTGAGAGATCAAGCGTAGGCCCTTTTTTTGGCGCTTACTTACTCGCCGTCAGCCAGTTTATCTTGTGTACGAAGCTCAAAGTCGCTGGCGTCGTGGCGCTCGTGTAACTGCTCGTGGGGTTCGCCCCAGGTGCGGTTCACCATACGGCCGCGTTTGACGGCAGGGCGTTCATCGAGTTCTTCAGTCCAGCGTAGAACGTTCTTGTAAGTGTGGGCTTCCAAGAATTCAGCCGCTTCGTAAACACGGTTTTTCACCAGCGCACCGTACCAGGGATGAATCGCCATATCGGCAATGGTGTACTCATCGCCTGCCATAAAGCGGTTATCCGCCAAATGGCGGTCAAGTACATCAAGCTGACGCTTCACTTCCATGGTGTAGCGGTCAATCGGGTACTGATACTTTTCCGGTGCATAGGCGTAAAAGTGGCCAAAGCCACCGCCTAGCATCGGTGCGCTGCCCATTTGCCAAAACAGCCAGGAGAGGCATTCGGTGCGTTTCGCCGGGTCGCTGGGCAAGAATGCGCCAAACTTCTCTGCCAGATAGAGCAGAATCGCCCCCGACTCAAACACCCGCTGGGGTGGAGTGGTCGTGTGATCCATCAGTGCGGGAATTTTGGAGTTAGGGTTCACCTCGACAAAGCCGCTGCTGAACTGATCACCTTCGCCAATTTGAATCAGGTAAGCGTCGTATTCGGCGCCCGTTATGCCTTTCTCCAGCAACTCTTCCAGCATCACGGTGACTTTGACACCGTTGGGTGTGGCCAGGGAGTAAAGCTGAAGAAGATGTTTGCCCACCGGCAGGGCCTTGTCATGAGTAGCGCCAGCAATTGGGCGATTGATATTGGCAAACTTACCGCCGTTGCCAGGTTCCCATTTCCAAACGCTCGGGGGAGTATAGGTGTTGTCGCTCATTCGTTTCCTCGTTATAAATAGTTTATCGGTAACAAAGTGGCTACTAAATTTAGCTGGTGATTAGCCTGTTAATAAAGTAGTCCATTTTCCTAAATTGAGGTGGCGGATGCGTGTAATTGGTGTGTTAGGCGGTATGAGCTGGGAGTCGACCCAAGGCTACTACCGAGCCCTAAACGAGGGCGTAAAAGTAGCGCTAGGTGGCCTTCATTCGGCCAAGATCGTGATGGTGAGCGTCGATTTTGCCGAAATTGAAGCATTACAGCAGCAGGGCGATTGGCAGACCGCTGGCGAACTGCTGACCAACGCTGCCCAAAGCGTCGAGCGAGCGGGCGCCGATTGTCTGCTGATTGCCACCAATACCATGCATAAAGTGGCGCCCGCTATTGAACAGGCGATTACCATTCCGCTGCTGCATATTGCCGATGCTACGGCTGAGCAGCTCACCGCAGACGGTATCACTCGCGTCGGCCTATTGGGTACGCGCTTTACCATGGAGCAGGACTTTTATATCGGCCGCTTAGAAAAACAGTTTGGTATTGAGGTCGTGGTGCCTGATCAGTCTGAGCGCGACACTGTTCATCGGGTGATCTTTGATGAACTTTGTCAGGGCCGTGTAGAAGATGTATCCCGGCAGCGCTACTTGGCAATCATTGATTCTCTGCATGCCCAAGGCGCCCAGGCAGTGATTTTAGGCTGTACTGAAATTGCCATGCTGGTGGGCCAGCGCGATACCCTGGTGCCCCTTTACGACACCACCGCTCTGCATGCCCAAAGAGCGGTGGCGTGGGCACTAAATGATCAAGCTAAGTAATGACGCTTAGACCAATGTCAGGGTGACATTAATATTGCCACGGGTGGCGTTGGAGTAGGGGCAGACCACATGGGCTTTATCAACCAACTGCTGGGCTACGTCTTGCTCAAGGCCGGGTAAGCTGATTTTTAGCTCGACTTCGATGCCAAAACCGGTAGGAATGGCGCCGATACCTACATGACCATCAATTTTCGTATCCTGGGGAAGCTTTACTTTTTCCTGGCTCGCCACGTGCTTCAGCGCACCTAAAAAGCAGGCCGAGTAACCAGCGGCAAAAAGCTGCTCGGGATTAGTGCCATCACCGCCTGCGCCGCCCAGCTCTTTGGGCGTGCTTAATTTAACATCCAGCGCGCCGTCGGATGACTTTGCCTGGCCTTCACGGCCGCCGGTTGCAGTGGCGTGGGCGCGATAAACAACGTTTTCGATAGTGGTCGTCATTTTGTATCTCCTGGCTGCGTTATTAGTGATTAATCTGTGCCATTAAGTTAGCGCAGCTTTATTTTGTGCGCAAGGTAAATGGCAAATAAATTCTGATCTCTGAGCCATAAAGTGAAGGGCTACTGGTTCTTTTGCAGGCTATCGCGTAGCCGCACCAAGTCCTCTTTTAGCGTGGTCAGTGCCTCAACCGACTGCTCGCTGGCATGCACCACACAGCTAGGAATATCGTACGCCTGTTCACGCAACGCTTTGCCTTTGTCAGTAAGATAAATCTCTACCACGCGCTCGTCTTCGTGGCTGCGTTTGCGGTTCAGCAGTTGGTCGGCTTCAAGGCGTTTAAGCAGCGGTGTAAGCGACCCAGGATCGGTTAGTAGTCGCTTACTCATTGTCCCCACTGTGATGCCATCGTTTTGCCACAACACCAGCATGGCAAGGTATTGCGGGTAAGTAAGCCCCAGCTTTTTGAGCAGGGGTTTATAAACTTTGGTCATCATCAACGAGGTTGAATAGAGCGCAAAGCAAAGCTGTTGATCGAGCTCTAATTCGTTACAAGACGGTTGCACAAGCATGGATTCCGATCTGAAATACGTAGGCTAATGTAGCGTGATGACGCGCCAGTGACTAGAGCTAGACGTTGGTCGTAAGTTAGCAGTTTTGTTTTGACACGCACAGGGCAGATAGCTAGCCTTCGCTTACTGAATGTTACCGGTAACAAGTTGCCGGTCATTGAATTGGCTATTAACAACAACGAGTATTCGGAGATAACGCTATGACCGCTATTTGGCGCAACGCACTGACCTTAGTCGGCGCGACCACCCTGACGCTTGGTATGGCCCATGCCCAGAGCCCAGAGCTCTCTGATCCGCCTGAAATCGAAGGTGAGGTGGTTGGTGATCACGGTTCGCATACCCTACGCATGGGCATCGGTCTTGCGGAAAGCTCTCCGCAGTACCTATCCAGCCAATACTTTGGTGAGATTCTGGAGCAGCGCACCGACGGTCGTATCACCGTTAACGTTTTCCCTAACAGTCAGTTAGGTGACGACGTTCAGATGCTGGAAATGCTGCAAACCGGCACGCTGGATATGACCTATCCGTCAAGCTCAGCTACCACCGGTTACGTTGAAGAACTGTCAGCCTTCGATTTGCCTTTCCTGTTGCCGAGCCGTGAAGCCGCTGTCGCCGTGATGCAGAGCGATGTGGCTCAAGGCATGCTAGACGCCTTTGAAGGTACCGGTCTAAAAGCGCTCGCTTTCTCTGAGAATGGCTATCGTCAGCTTTCTAACAGTGCTCGCCCGGTGACGAGCCCTGATGATGTTGCAGGTCTCGATGTGCGCGGTTTGAGCGTTCGTACCATGGAAAACCCGGTGCACTTGGCGATTTGGGAAGCCTTAGGCGCTAACCCAACGCCGATGGCCTTTGGTGAGCTGTTCTCCGCGATGGAGCAGGGCGTTGTTGATGGCCAGGAAAATCCTTGGAGCACCATCCTTACCTCTAACTTCAACGAAGTGCAGGACTATGGCACTGAAACACGCCACGTCTATACTCCCTTTATCATGATGCTTTCCGAGCGTACTTGGGATCGCATGGCACCTGAGTATCAAGAGCTGGTGCTGGAAGCCGCTCGTCAGTCCGCTGAATATGAAATTCAGCTGTCAGCTGAGTACGATGATTGGTCACGCGACCAGTTAGCAGAGCGTGGTATGGAAATTACCCGCTTGGACGATGAGCAGTTAGCCGCTTTCCAAGAAGCCACTCAGCCGGTTTATGAAGAGTGGGCGCCGCGCATTGGTGAAGACCTGATCGCGGACATTCAGAAGATCGTTGAAGAGAGCAGCAACTAAACCTTACGTTTAGCGCACCGTTGGGCAGGCCATCGAGCCTGCCCAGCGTGTCAGTGCCCCTGGAGCTCCTATGTCACTCTCCTCTACACCCCCTAATACCCCCACACCGATTGAAGATCCAACGGTGTATCTGGATGACCCTAATCGCAAGTTGCTGGAAATCGATACCGATACTCGCCAGGGCCCAGCACTTTTTCGCTGGCTCACCTTGGGCATGGAGTATCTGATCGGCGCTATTTTAGTGGCGTTGATTATGTCCGTTTCCTGCAACGTGGTGGGGCGTGCGCTGTTCAACTATTCGTTGCCCTGGGCGGATGAACTAGCGCGTATGCTGTTTGTATGGCTGGTATTTATCGGTGCTGCTGCAGCGTTTTCCCGCTACGAGCACATAGCCGTTGACGCACTGGTACGGCGACTGCCGCTGCGCGTGGCGCATATATTATATCTGCTGCAGCACCTGATTATTACCGCCCTGATGGTAGTGATGATTTGGGGCGGCTATCAAGTGCTGGCGCGCTCTAGTGGGCGTTCGGCGATTCTGGATGTGCCGCTGAGTTTCATCAGTCTTTCGCTGGTACTTTGCGTCATCTTTATTGCGGTGGTTTCAACTTGGCGAATGTGGGTCAGTTTGACCGTTATTCGTCAACCAGAGCGGGAGCGCTAATCATGCTATGGATTTTTCTGGCTATTTTATTGGCCTCCATCGTTATTGGGCTGCCCATTGCCTTTGGCCTCGGCGTTGCAGCGCTGGTGATGGCGGTGCTCTCTGATATTCCGCTGTCGATCATGATTGAGCAGTCCATCCGCGGGGTGAACAGCTTTCCGCTGCTGGCGATCCCGTTCTTTATTTTAGTCGGTGAGGTGATGAGCAATGGCGGTATTGCCCGCCGCTTGATGGAACTGGCTGGTGCCTTGGTAGGCTTTATGCGCGGTGGTCTGGGGCAGGTAGCCATTACCGGCTCAATGTTCTTTGGCGGTATCAGCGGGTCAGCCGTTGCCGATACGGCTGCCACCGGCGCGATGATGATTCCTTCGATGAAAGAGCAGGGCTATACCGCGGCTAATGCCACTGCGATTAATACGGTATCTTCGGTGATCGGGATCATTATTCCTCCCTCGATTCCGCTGATTCTGTATGGCATCGTCACCGAGACATCGATTAGCCGCCTGTTTATTGCCGGTATTATCCCAGGTCTATTGATTGGCTTTGCGCTCATGGTGACCACCTATATTCTTGCCAAAAAGGATGGCGGCGGCGTGCAACAGTTTCGTTGGGATCGTCTCTGGAAAGCCTTTAAAGATGCATGGCTTGCGCTAGTGCTTCCGGTCATTGTGATTGGCGGTATTATTGGAGGCGTATTTACCGCCACCGAAGCGGCCGTGGCGGCACTGCTTTATGCGTTGGCGATTTCGCTGGTGGTTTACCGTGAATTCAAGCTCAAAGAGCTTGGCGGTATGCTGATTCGTACTGCTCGTTTGACCGGCATGGTGATGATGCTGCTGGCATTTGCCACGGTGATTGCCTGGTTCCTGACCATCAATATGGTGCCGCAGACCCTGGTTAGCCAAGTGCAGGCGATTACCCAAGATCCGTTCCTACTACTGTTGATCGTGGCGACGTTGCTGCTGTTGGTGGGCTTTGTAATGGACTTAACCCCGGCGATGGTCATCATGGCGCCTATGCTAGCGCCTATTGTCACCTCGGTGGGCGTTGATGCGGCTTACTTCGGCGTACTGATGGCGTTTGTATTGGGCATTGGACTCTTAACCCCTCCAGTGGGCACCTGTCTCTATGTCGGCTGTGGTGTAGGTAAAGTCTCCATGGAGTCGTTGGTCAAAGCCATGCTGCCTTACTATGCGGCACTCTTGGTCGTATTGGTAATTCTGATCGCGTTCCCTGGCATCGTGACCTGGCTGCCTGATCTTACCGCCGTGCGCGGCAATTAAGGTTGTTGGTAATGAATAGGAGAGCCGCTGTGAAGACCCTCTCACATCGTATTTTGGTGATGGGCGTATCCGGCTCGGGGAAGTCGCACATTGGTCGCCAGTTGGCGCTAACCGTGGGGGCGACGTTTATCGATGGCGATGACTACCACTCGCCCGCCAACGTGGCCAAAATGGCTAGCGGCAAGCCGCTAAACGACGATGACCGGAGCGAGTGGCTGGATACCTTGGCGGCGTTGTTTGCTGAGTATCAAGCAAAGGGTGAATCGCTGGTGATTGCCTGCTCGGGGTTGAAGAAACGTTACCGAGATCGGCTGCGGCAAGGCGATCCAGCGCTGCAGATCCTCTATTTAGAGGGCAGCCGGGAGTTACTACTTGAACGACTTGAAACCCGGGCAGGGCACTTCTTCAAAGGCGATACCATGTTGGCCAGTCAACTGGCCGACCTGGAGCCGCCCAGCGAAGAGGAAGCCTTCAATGCCTCAATTGCCTTATCGCCCCAGGTGATCGTTACGCAATTTGCTGCCACGCTATCGACGCCTAGGCGCTCGCCCATTTAAAGGAAGTAAGCTAAAGGCAAAATAATCATTGAGGTCCGCTCTAGGGAAGGCCTCAATGCTTATACCTTGGATAAGGCAGTGACTTTTGAAGAAGAAACGCCCCACCCTGCAGGATATTGCCGACCATGTCGGGGCTACCAAAATGACGGTAAGCCGCTGCCTGCGCGACCCTGAAACGGTCTCGGAAGGCCTGCGCGAACGCATCTTCTCGATTGCCGAACAGATTGGTTATATTCCCAACCGTGCGCCGGATCTGCTCTCCAGGTCGACCAGCCACTCCATCGGGGTGCTGGTGCCATCGCTTACCAACCAGGTATTCGCCGAAGTCATCCTCGGTATCGAAACGCTGACGGAACCGGCGGGCTATCACCTGATGCTTTCCCACTATGGCTATAGCCCAGAGCTTGAAGAGCGCAGCCTGGCATCTTTGCTCTCCTATAATGTCGACGGCATCATTCTGTCAGACCGT
Source organism: Halomonas alkaliantarctica (assembly GCF_029854215.1). NCBI lineage: Bacteria > Pseudomonadati > Pseudomonadota > Gammaproteobacteria > Oceanospirillales > Halomonadaceae > Vreelandella > Vreelandella neptunia. Next base: position 1,166,169 of record NZ_CP122961.1, read on the forward strand.
GACCATACTTCGCGGAGCCTGCGGATGCTGGAAACCGCCGGTATCCCGATTGTGGAAATCATGGACACCCACCGCCCTCCGCTACAGCAGGTGGTGGGCTACGACAATGTTCAAGCCGCCTACGACATGGTCAGCGAGATGATCCGACGGGGTCGACGCCAAGTGATATATCTGGCGGTACGCCTGGATGAGCGTACTCGCCAACGCGAACTGGGCTACCGCCGAGCGATGGAAGAGCACGGCTTAACGCCCGTTACCCTTCAAAGCACCCAGCGTTCCTCTTACAGCGTGGGGGCGGCGCTGCTGCAACAGGTGATTACTGATTACCCTGCGGCAGATGGTCTGTTCTGCACCAACGATGACGTCGCGGTCGGGGCCTATTTCGAGTGCCAGCGGCGGGGCATTGACGTGCCCAGGGAGATGGCGCTGGCGGGCTTCCATGGCCACGATGTAGGCCATGTAATGACGCCGCGCCTAGCTAGCGTGGTGACCCCGCGTCAGGCCATTGGCGAAGCGGCAGCGGGAGAGCTATTAGCGCGGCTTCGCGGTGAGCCGCTGACCCAAAAAGTGGTCGATTTGGGCTATCGTATCGAAACAGGGATGACGCTATAGGGCGCGTTTTCGAGTAGCCGCCAAGGCAGTGAGTGGCTAAAGTAGAGTTTTCACTCGTCGCGAGGCCGTCGTGCAGATTACTCAACTCAACATCTATCCCGTTAAATCGCTGAAAGGCATCAGCGTGACTCACAGCGAGCTGCAGGAACACGGCCTAGCCTGGGATCGCCGCTGGATGCTGGTGGACGCGCAGCAGCGTTTTGTGACCCAGCGCCAGCTACCGGCGCTTGCCACCGTTGAGGTCGCGCTAACCGATGAACACCTGGTGCTGTCGCATTCCAACGTCGAGCCATTGAGCGTGCCGCTGGCCGAGCCAGAGGGGAATCTGCGCCTGGTCAGCGTGTGGAATGATCACTGCAAGGCTCTGCCTGAGAGCGAAGAAGTAGCGCGCTGGCTGGTCGCTGCTTTAGGCGAGCAGGCCCAGGGGCTTAGCATGGTGCGTTTTGCCACCGAATTTACCCGTGCCGTTGAAGAGGATTTCCTGGATGGCGGGGCGGCGCATACCTACTTTTCCGACGGTTACCCTTTTTTGATTGCTACTACGGGGTCGCTAGACGCTCTAAACCAAGCGCTAGTGTCGGGCGGGCACGCCCCCGTGCCCATGAATCGCTTTCGGCCCAATATCGTTGTAGAGAGCGAGGAGGCGTGGGCGGAAGACCGTTGGGCAACGCTGAATGAGCAAGGTGGCGCCTTTCAATTAGCGCTGCGTAAACCCTGCAAACGCTGCAAAATCACCACCATCGATCAGCATACGGCGGCGGTACCTGCCCCTGCGGAACCACTGAAAACCCTGATTGAACTCAATACGCAACCCAGCCTTAAAGGCGCCCACTTTGGCCAAAACGCCACGCTTCTCGAAGGTTCAGGTAGCGTTATTCGTGTGGGGGATAGACTGACGGCGGTGACTCGCGATGCTTAATGCGCAGCAGTTTGGTGGCGATTGCCGTGCCGATCAGGGTAATCACCATACCGGCGATAATCTGAAGATTAAGTGTTTCACCCAGCAGCAGATAGCCCCATATCAGCGCGCTCACCGGAACCAGGAACGTGACCGTGGAGGTGGCAGTGGCGCCCGCGCTGGCGAGTAAGCCAAAGTAAAGCAGGAAAGCCAGCGTGGTGCTAAGCCCTGCCAAGGCCAGGGCATTGCCCCACGCCAGTGGGCTGACAGGGTCACTTGGCCATAGCAGTATGCCCGGAATCAGCAGCACCAGCGCCGACATAGCGCTGCTACCTGCGGCCAGCACACGGGTTGGTAGATGGCCAAGGCGCGTTTTGGAGTAGTTGCCTGCTATGCCGTAGCAAAACGTTGCGCCTAAAACGGCCAAAATGAACCAGCCGTCGCCGCCCAAGGCAAAATCGAGCCGATCCGCAGAGAGTACGTAAACACCTAGTAGGGCCAAGGCGAGGCCTAAGTACTGCTGACGCTGTATGGCGGTAGCGAAAAACAGCGCGCCAATCAGCGCAGTGAAAATAGGCGTGGTGGCATTTATCAATGAGGTAAAGCCTGCTTCTAGGCGCGTGGTGGCAAGTGCCAGTAGTGAAAAAGGCAGTACGTGATTGACCACTCCTAAAAACAGCAGTGGACCCTTGTGCTGCCAAATGAGCCGCAGGTAGTGCAGACTGATCAGCAGCGGCATCAATAGCAGCGCGCCAATGCCCATGCGCACCAGCACCAACGGCACCGCCCCGAATTCGGGGGAGGCCACGCGCATAAAAATAAACGACAGACCCCACAGTGAAGAGAGCAGTATCAAGCGCAGCGCGTCAGCCGACGACATGGCGAGTCCTTAACGTCAAAGAAATAATGCAGTTAGGTAGCTAACTAGCTTAAGGCCGAATAGAGGGGGATGGAAGCGATTGCAACACAGGGACAGCAGAACAGCAGAAAATCAGCTACGCTGGTTAGGTGGACTAGCGGCAACCGCCGTTAGACCCTGTTTGACAAAATGTCTATGCATATTGGCACACACAAGGAGTTGTTCATGGATCGTAAAGCTAGCGCACGTTGGGAAGGTGGTCTCAAGGATGGAAAAGGCTCCGTTTCAACCGAAAGTGGCGTTTTAGATGCCAAGTACTCCTTCAGCAAGCGCTTTGAAGATGAAAAGGGGACCAACCCAGAGGAACTGATCGGTGCGGCACACGCCAGCTGTTTCTCAATGGCACTGTCAATGATTTTGGGTGAGAAGGGCTATACTGCTGACTCTATCGAAACCAGCGCCAAAGTGACCCTTTCGCAAAGCGACGCAGGATTTGATATCTCAAAAATTCACCTCGACGTTGTTGCTGATATCAGTGGCGCTGATGAGGCCGCTTTTCAGGAAGCAGCGGAAACGGCCAAAGCTAATTGCCCTGTTTCCAAAGTCCTTAATGCTGATATTAGCATGACGGCTAAACTTAAAGCCTAAACTTGATCTAGGCTTTAGTTCGTTTATCAATAGATGGTTTTTTAACATGGATGGCTCGCGTATAAACAGTGTGCGCGAGCCATTTTGCTGTCTAACCTAATTAGAATATTTTAAATATTTATGGTTTTTTAAAAAGGCAAACATTAAAAAAGCCTTGGCAATTGCCAAGGCTTTTAGTAACTGGCTAGTGCTTATTCGCCTTTTTCTTTGTCTTCGTCTTCGTCGCGGCTATACTCTTCAGCTGCTTCAAGCGCATCTTCTGACGCATTAACGGTGATAACGTAATCTTCGCCTTGTTCGTCTTTTGTCAGCTCAAGTGAATCCCATTCGATGGCCACGTTTTTCTCGCCAATACCGAGGAAACCACCAACACCAACGACGACAGCGTTAATTTGACCATCTTCATCGATCACCAGATCAGTGATGGTGCCGATATCTTCGTCATCTTCGACGCTGCTTTTGACTCGATTGCCGGTTAAGGCATCAGTATGGAAAGTGCCTGCTGGCGTTTCAGTCAGGTAGGTTGCTTCCATGGTGGTGGTGTTCTCTTCGGCATTTGCCGTGCCAGCGGTAAACATCAAAGCTGGAACCATGAGAGTACCTAGAATAGCGGGTTTGATCATTTTCATTTTGCTTGCTCCTTGCGATTTTATTGGGCTTAACGACTCCGCGTAACAACCCGAATAAATCAATAGTGGCGGGTTTGGCTTCGTTTAAAATAAACGATGGCTACACCGGTACTATTATTCCTAATTATGTTAATTATCCTGGCGATTGAATGCATCAGGATAATTGACGCTATCTTGCGCTTCACTGCACTAAGACAGCTATCAGGTTAGTCGCTGTGTTCAAAAATACAACCGTTCAATTGAAACTTTTAGGGAACATGATCGTCTTTTTTTCGCTCCTATTGGCCTAGGCTCTTGTCCCCATGCGACAGTCTTTCGAGTTGACCCGCCACCGCCCAGTGTTCATATTCGTCTTCAAATGACACGCTTTTTATCTCCGGTTTGATAAAAGTGAGGTCGCATAAAAAGGAGACTCCTTGACCATGACATCCCACCCTTTGCAGTATTTAAAGCAGTTCTGTGTTAGCAGCGTTGCACTAGGCGCTTGGCTAATAGCCTCAAGCGCTGTGGCCGACAGCAGCGAGCTGCCCAAAGGCCATTATCTGCTGCCTGAAGAGGGCAATATGGTGGGCCAGGTGTATACCGTCACGGCGACCCAAGAGGATACGCTGCTGGATATTGCCCGGGCACACAACGTGGGCTACGAAGAAATTCGTATGGCCAATCCTGATACCAGCCTCTGGGTGCCGGGAGAAGGCACCGAAGTGACGATCCCCGGGCAGTATATTCTTCCCGATGTGGCGCGTATCGGCATTGTGATTAACGTGGCGGAGCTGCGCCTTTACTACTACCCCGAGGTGGAAGGGGGTGAGATGCCGCGGGTCGAAACATACCCTATTGGTATCGGGCGGGATGCTTATAACACTCCGCTAGGCATTACCGAAACCACCATGCGGCTTGAAAACCCAGCCTGGTACCCACCTGAGTCGATTCGTCGTGAAGCCGCCGTGAGGGGGGATCCAGCCCCGGCGGTGGTTCCCCCCGGCGCCGATAATCCCTTAGGTCAATACGCTATTTTGCTGGATATTCCCGGTTACCTGATTCATGGCACCAACCAGCCCGATGGTATTGGTATGCGGGCTAGTCGAGGCTGTATTCGCATGCACCCGGAAGATATCGAGTCGATCTTCTGGCGGGTGCCGGTCGGCACCCAGGTCAATATTATCGATTCGCCGATTAAAGTAGGCTGGGGTGAAGGGAAAGAGAGTTACATACAAGCCTTCACTGCGACGGATGAGAAAGCATTTGGTATGGAAACGCTGTTAAACGTTGTTGGCTTAATTGAACAGCATGGCGATGGAAACGCGGCTAGCGTCAACTACGAGCAGGTAAGTGAAATATTAGAGCAAGCGAATGGTCAGATCGTGCCGATTAGCTAAACGTTAGTGTGCTGGATCCAACACTCCACCCAGCGATGCATTACGCCGAAACCAGCCCGCAATGCTGCTACGCGGGCAGCGGGTAGGCAGCACTTCGTGGGGAATGGTTTCAGATAAGAAGCAGGCGAAGGTGCCCGCTTCGGGTACCACCCGGGCGACCTCTTGGTTGGGGTTGTCAGGGTGGTAAATCACCATTTCACCGCCACCATCGCTTGGCCAGTCGGGCGTCAGATAGCCAACGGTCGAGATGACCCGATTGGCGCGACCGCGAAAACTATCCAGGTGGCGTTGATAAAAAGCGCCCGGTGGGTAGTGGGCAAAATGGGCTTCGTACTCAAATAAACCCAAAAACAGCGCGTGGTTAAGCGCCTGCTGTAGCTCGCTCATGGCGTCTAAGTATCGCCGTTGGGCAGCGCTTTCCCGATCAAGCCAGTGAATAGCGTCACCGCGGATATCTTTACGCAGTAGGTGCTGTTGGCCGCGACCAATGCCCGCTTCATCCAGTCCGTTATAGGCCGCCCGATGGAGAAGCTCATTATTCAGCGCGCCGCATAGTGCCAGGTCAATAGCCCCGCGGCCCACATACCAGCCCTGTTCAACCAGCGCATCCACAAGAGCGACCTGCGTCGCGGGCTGAAGCGCAGGTGTCGACGTAGCAACACTGGGAGTCATTGGTTGGATCTCGATGGCGCTGAGCCGGTAGCGGTCGTAGAAGATGTAGAAAGTCGATTTTTGCGTTCAGGGTGGTGACGCAGCGGCCCCTGGGGGCGCTGATATAAATCAATCGGCATACCGAAGCCCTCGGCCAGCAATTCCACCAGCATCATCGCCGAAAGCCCCCAAATTACATGACCTGCCACGTGGTAGCTGGGCACGTAGTGGGCAACGCCATCCACGGTAATGACATCGGTATGGGTGCGGTGATCGTCCAGAAAGTGGCTCAGCGGCACTTCAAAAATAGCGTCCAGCTCGCCGGGGTCGGCCATCAACGGTAAATCCGGTGGAATAATGCCGACCCAGGGGGTAACGCGTATACCGTGCAGCGAAATAACGTCCGACAGCCGACCCAGGGGTTGCACCAGAGCGGGGTCGAGGGCAATCTCCTCTTCTGCCTCGCGCAGCGCCGTGGCGTAAAGGTCGCTATCGAAGGGCTCGCGCTTGCCGCCTGGGAATGCCACTTGGCCGCTATGGGTGCTCAAATGGCTGGCCCGGCGGGTAAACAGCAAGGTAGGCGCTGGGCGTTCGACAATCGGCAACAGCACGGCGGCCTCGGGCATCACGATGTGATCCAAGCGTTGAGGAGTCAGTTGTTGCAGCTGTTTACGCAGTTTCTCTAACATGGGGTATCCCGTTACTTTGTTCTCTTTTACCCAGCAGCGGTCGTTGACGTCAAGCGCGTCGAGGCTTCTATTCACTAGCCGTTGAGAATACGCGATGAACTTTTGCAGCCAGTGTGGTGATAAAGTACGTTTTGCCGTCCCGGAAGGGGATGACCGCCCACGCTACCTGTGTGATGCTTGCGGCACGATTCACTATCAAAACCCACGCATTGTGGCCGGTACGCTGCCCGTTAGCGGTAGTAGAGTGCTGCTCTGTAAGCGGGCGATTTCACCGCGCAAAGGCTACTGGACGCTGCCCGCAGGCTATATGGAAAATGCCGAATCAACCCAGCAGGCAGCTTCCAGAGAGACCCGTGAAGAGGCTTGCGCCGAAGTCGAACTGGCCAACCTCTATACCCTGATTGACCTACCGCACATCAATCAGGTGTATATGATTTTCCGTGCCGAGCTAGTCGGTGGCTTCAGCGCCGGGCCGGAAAGCCTGGAAGTCGCGCTGTTTGAAGAGCATGAAATCCCCTGGGATGAATTGGCTTTCACCACCATTGAGCGCACACTACGCCACTTTTACGCTGACCGCGCCCACAATGAGTTTCCGCTGCATATCAGCATGGTGACCCCTGAAGACCGCGAGCGCTATTTTGGCAGCGCGTGAGTCATTCTCACCCCGGCGAAAATCCACTTACAGATCGGCCAACTGCCATACATCATAAGCGACTTCTTCGTAGGGGTGGGCAAGCTTCAAGGCCGCGATGGCGCCGTGAATATGCGCTTCATCGCAGAGCAGTTCTACTTTGAACTCTTCGACCTTTTCCAAGCTGCCCACCGAGCCGATATGCGGGTGGGCGCCCTCTGTTGGGCGAAACTGCCCCGTCCCCTGGGTTTGAAAACAGACATTTTCGTATGCCCCCATCCGGCCAGCGCCGGCTTCAAACACCGCCTGCTTAACGCTTTCGGCATCTTCTATGGGGACAAAAAAAGCGAGTTTATACATGCTGTATCTCCAAGCAAGCTATCCATTGTGAAACGCTGAGCTCAGGCCATGTTAGCGGATAGGCGACTACTGGTCGCGGGCTTGGCTTTGTATGATGATGCTTTTATGACTGTCACCTACGTCTTTTATGTGAGCCACCCTATGGATAAATTTGAGGTAAAGCTGGATCAGGCAGCCAGAGCCGCCTGGATGTCTTACGTCGGTGGAATGACCCAGGATGAAATCGCCAGCCAGTTGGGTGTCTCGCGTCCTGGTGTGCAGCGCTTATTGGCGTTAGCACGCCAGGAAGGGCTGGTCAAAGTGCATATAGATCATCCTATCTCTAACTGTATGGCGCTGGGCAGCACGCTGCGCGATCACTTTGGCTTGACCTACTGTGAAGTGGTGCCCGCCGATAACCACGCCGCCGAAAGCGCCGCATCCTACCTGGCAATCGCAGCCGCCGAGCGGATTGCGCAGTTGGTTGAGCGCAGCGAGCCGTTAACGCTATCGCTGGGCACCGGGCGTTCGGTGCGGGCAGCGGTAGAAGCGCTTAGCCGGCTTGAAAGGCCCCAGCACCGCTTTGTATCGCTGGTCGGTAATGTTGCCCGGGACGGTTCGGCTAACCGGTATGACGCGGTGATGGTCATGGCGGATAAAACGGGTGGTGAGCGCTTCTTACTGCCTGCGCCGGTGGTCGCCGAATCGCTGGCTGAAAAAGAGGCAATGCTGGCGCAACGTCTTTTTAAGGCGATTGCCGATGTGGCACGGGAGTCAGAAGCGGCGTTTATCGGCATTGGGCGTATCGACCGTCAGGCCACGCTGTTTCAAGATCATTTCATTAGTGAAAGCGAGCTGAATGAGTTGCTGGGCCTGAAGGCGGTAGGTGAGTTGCTCGGCTGGCCGCTGAATCGTGACGGCGAAGTGATCGACTGCTCAATTACGCGGCGGGTCACCAGTCTTCCTCTGGAGCGCTTTGGTAAGCACCATATGGTGGCGATTGCGGGAGGCCACGAAAAAGCCCCGGCGATTCACGCCGCGCTGCGCGGCGGCTGGCTAAAAGGCCTGGTTACCGACGAAATGGCTGCTAGGCAGATCGTCGAAGCACTCTAGGGCATTAAAATCCTAAGCGGGTGCACTGCAACATGCGTCAGGGGTGATAAGTTAGCGTAAAGTCTAAGTCAATCAGCTTTGCTTTTTTTTGGCTTACGTACGATCATTTGTTCGATAGATGATCAATAAGATCAAGGCGACAACAATGCCAATATCAGCCCATAGGAGTACTTTATGCGACTCGCACGTCACTTGCCTGTTACCACGCTAGCGGCCGCCATTGCCATGTCGGGCCACGCCCAGGCGCAAACCGAAATTACCGTAGCCACGGTTAACAACAACGATATGGTGATCATGCAGAGCCTCACCGAGGCTTTCGAAGAGGCTCACCCCGATATCACCCTGGACTGGGTGGTACTTGAGGAGAACGTGTTACGTCAGCGCATGACCACCGATATTGCTACTGGTGGCGGCCAATTCGACGTTATGACCATCGGTACTTACGAAGTGCCTATTTGGGCAGAGCGCGGCTGGCTCTCCCCGCTGGATAATCTGCCTGACGACTACAACGAAGATGATCTGCTGACCTCTGTGCGCGATGGTTTGAGCTTGGACGGCACGCTGCATGCGCTGCCTTTCTATGCTGAAAGCTCGATGATGTACTACCGCCAGGATCTGTTTGATAAGGCGGGCATCGAAATGAGCGAACAGCCCACCTGGGAAGAGGTGCGTGAGTGGGCGGGCGAGCTGCACGGCAGCGAAGAGGGTCTGGCCGGTATCTGTCTGCGCGGTAAACCAGGCTGGGGTGAAAACATGGCCTTTGTTTCCACCTTGGTGAATACCTACGGTGGCCGCTGGTTTGACGAGGAGTGGAACCCTGAGCTCAACTCTGAGGAGTGGGTTAGCGCCATCCAGTTTTATGTCGATTTGCTCAACGACTACGGCCCGCCAGGCGCAAGTTCCAATGGCTTTAACGAAAATCTGGCGCTGTTCTCCCGTGGCAACTGCGCGATGTGGGTGGATGCCACGTCGGCAGCGGGCAAGCTGTATGACGGTAATGAATCCGATGTGGCGGACAGCTTAGGCTTTGCCCCGGCACCGGTGGCAAAAACACCCAAAGGCTCACACTGGTTGTGGTCCTGGGCGCTAGCTATCCCAGCCTCTTCAGAGAACCAGGAAGCGGCACGTGAGTTTATTACCTGGGCGACCTCACAAGAGTACATTGAACTTGTCGGTGAAACCCAAGGCTGGACCAGCGTGCCGCCAGGTACCCGTGAGTCGACCTACGCCAATGAACAGTACACCGAAGCAGCCCCCTTTGCTGACTTCGTGCTAAAGGCTATTCAGGACGCCGACCCAACCGACTCTACCCTGGAACCCAACCCTTACGTGGGTGTGCAGTTCGTCGGTATTCCAGAGTTTCAGTCGATCGGTACCCAGGTAGGCCAAACCATTGCCGCGGCGCTAACCGGTGATACCACGGTGGAGCAGGCGTTAGAAAGTGCTCAGCGTGCCACCGAACGCACCATGCAGCGGGCTGGTTATCTAGATTGATGGCCGCAATGCCTGCCTAGCTAGGCAGGCATTGCACCCACACTGTTTCTGCAGGTAATCCCATGAATAAAACACGTGCTTCCGGCCGTACCGTCGGTGGGCTGAGAACGCTGTCGCTCCAAGCGCCGGCCGTGACGCTACTGCTGCTATGGATGATTGTGCCGTTAGGCATGACGCTATGGTTCTCCTTTCAGTATTACAACCTGCTAATGCCCGGCATGACCGGCTTTGCCGGGTTGGAAAACTATGAATATCTTCTCACCGACCCAGCCCTTTGGGCTGCCATGGGCAACACGTTGCTGCTGGTGGGTTGGGTGCTGGCGATTACCGTGGTGGGCGGCACCCTGCTGGCGGTGCTGTTCCAACAGGAGTTCGCGGGCCGCGGTATCGCCCGTGTGCTGGCGATCTCACCGTTTTTTGTAATGCCCACCGTTAGTGCTCTGGTGTGGAAAAATATGATGATGCATCCCTCCAATGGGGTGCTGGCGTGGCTGTCTGAGTCCATCGGTCTGCCCGCCGTCGACTGGTTCTCCTCGCTGCCGCTGACGTCAATTGTGATCATCGTGGCATGGCAGTGGCTGCCGTTTGCACTGCTGATCCTGCTGACTGCGATGCAGTCGCTGGATGAAGATCAGGTGGAAGCGGCACGTATGGATGGCGCAGGGCCGGTGGCGATTTTCTTCTTCATCACTTTGCCGCATCTAAAGCGGGCCATCAGCGTGGTCATCATGATCGAGATGATCTTCCTGCTGACCATTTTTGCCGAGATTTTTGTCACCACCTCCGGTGGCCCAGGCTTGGCGACCACCAATCTGGCTTATCTGATTTACATTCGTGCGCTACTTGATTTCGACGTGGGCACTGCCTCCGCCGGTGGAGTGATCGCGATCATTCTCGCCAATATCGTGGCGATCTTCCTGGTCCGTATGGTGGCCAAAAACCTGGAAGACTAGACCGGCACTTGTGTCTTGGGAGTACTTCGATGACAACATTAAGTTCCAAAACGGCAGCGCCACGCTCGGTATCAGGGTGGCGGTCAGCGCAAAGCAAGCGCATCTTGCTGACGCTTTTGGGTTGGACGGTGGCGCTGGTGATCTTCTTTCCGATTTTCTGGATGATTCTCACCGGTTTTAAAACCGAATCGGCGGCGATTGCTGATCCCTCGCTGATTTTTTCACCCACTCTAGAGAGCTACCAAGCGGTACAGGACCGCTCGGGCTACGCACGATTTGCGCTAAATAGCGTTGCGGTGGCGTTTGGCTCTACATTTTTAGCGCTGCTCCTTGCGATTCCGGCGGCTTACGCCATGGCCTTTTTGCCCACTAAGCGTACCAAGGGCACGTTGCTATGGATGCTCTCTACCAAGATGCTGCCCTCGGTGGGCGTGCTGGTGCCGATTTATCTGATCTTCCGAGACACCGGGCTACTCGATACCCGCACCGGGCTGATCATCATCTATACCCTGATGAACCTGCCGATTGTGGTGTGGATGCTCTACACCTTCTTTAAAGATATGCCCAAAGACATTCTTGAAGCAGGGCGTATGGACGGTGCCTCGACCCTCCAGGAAGTGTTCTTTTTGCTGCTGCCGCTAACGTTGCCGGGTATCGCGTCAACGGGCCTGCTATCGGTCATTTTGAGTTGGAACGAGGCGTTCTGGAGTCTCAATCTGACGACCTCAAATGCTGCGCCGTTAACCGCTTACATCGCCTCATTCTCGAGCCCAGAGGGGCTGTTCTGGGCCAAGTTGTCCGCTGCTTCCACCATGGCGATTGCGCCAATTTTGATACTCGGTTGGATGACCCAAAAACAAATGGTACGTGGCCTGACCTTTGGTGCCGTCAAGTAAAGGATTTTCCTCATGGCAACACTACAACTGCACAATATTACCAAGCGTTTCGGCGACACCGAAGTGATCAAAGGCATCGACCTTGAGGTGAACGACCGCGAATTTGTCGTTTTCGTTGGCCCTTCCGGCTGTGGCAAATCGACCCTGATGCGCATGATCGCCGGGCTGGAAAGCGCGACCGACGGCGATATTTTGATTGACGGCCAGCGAATCAATGACGTCGGCCCAGCTGACCGCGGCCTCGCCATGGTGTTTCAGAGCTACGCGCTTTATCCGCACATGACGGTCGAAGGCAACATGGGCTTCAGCATGCGCCTGGCCGGTGTGCCCAAGGAAGAGCGCCGCGCCAAGGTGCTGGAAGCGGCCAAGATTCTCCAGCTAGAGCCGCTGTTAGACCGTAAGCCCAAAGCGCTCTCTGGCGGTCAGCGCCAGCGGGTGGCGATTGGCCGTGCGATTGTACGTAACCCCAGCATCTTTCTGTTCGATGAGCCGCTCTCCAACCTGGATGCCGCGCTACGTGTGCAGATGCGCATCGAGCTGGCGCGACTGCACGATGAGCTGGACGCCACCATGATCTACGTTACCCACGACCAGATCGAGGCGATGACCATGGCGGATAAAATCGTCGTGCTCCACGACGGCGTGGTCGAGCAGGTGGGCTCGCCCATGGCGCTCTACCATCACCCCTGCAATCGCTTTGTAGCGGGGTTTATTGGCTCACCGAAAATGAATTTTCTGCCGGTAACGCTAACCGGCGTAACGCCTGACGGGGTCGGCATTCGGATGCCCGGCGGCGGCGAGCGCAGCGTGCCGGTCGACGGTGCGCACTTGGATGCTAACGCTACCCTTGAGCTGGGTGTTCGTCCTGAACACCTGGTACTCGAGGAGCAGGGGCCGTTGAGCGGCGAAATCAAGGTACTGGAACGTTTGGGTGGGCAAACCTCGCTTTACGTTCAAATGGACGATGAGCTAATCACTATCATGGCCGATGGCGACGTGGCCTATCGGGTCAACGATACCGTGCGCTTCGGCTTTGATCCTGAGCGTGCTCACCTGTTTGACGCGGGCGGTGTGGCCCTGCCGAGCTTGCAGCAGCATCCGTTAGCGGGGCTGACCCGCCACGATAACCGTGCCCCCGGTTCGCCTTCTGAGGAGCCTGCATGAGGACGCTCATCTTTGACTGCGATGGCGTGCTGGTCGACAGCGAGGCCCTTGCGGAAGGCACGCTGGTGGAGTATCTCTCACGCTGGCTGCCCGATCTGAATATTGATCAAGCGCTTGGTCAAGCATTGGGGATGACCACCGGGGATATTCTGCATCATCTCGAAGCGTTAAGTGCCCACACGCTGCCAACCGACGCCACAGAGCAGGTGGACACAGCCATTGAAGCGCGACTGGCTCGGGAGCTTAAAGCCATAGACGGTGTCGATAAGGCGATTCGCGGCATCACCTTGGAAAAGGCGGTGGTTTCCAACAGTCGGCGCAGCCGTGTATTGGCGTCACTGACAAGCACGGGGTTGGACAATGCCTTGGGTACGGTGCCTATTTTTACCGCTGATCAGGTGGCGCGCCCCAAGCCCGACCCCGCCCTCTATCGCCTGGCAGCCTCCCACTTAGGCCAAGTACCGCGGGACTGCCTGGTGGTGGAAGATAGTGTGGCCGGGGTGACCGCCGCCCACGCGGCGGGGATGTGCGTCATTGGTTTTGTCGGCGCCAGCCATGTAGATGCCGAGCAGTCGGCGCGGCTTATTCAAGCTGGCGCCTGGCGCATTTTAGAGCATATGCACGGCCTGGAAGCCCTGATAGACGAGTGGCAAGCCGATAGTCGACCGGCTAATTGATAAAGGCCCCGCTGAGTAACCTGGAGATAACGATGAAATTAAACAATAAAATTGCGGTGATTACCGGCGGGGCTCGGGGAATTGGTTTGGCCATTGCCCAGCGTTATTTAAGCGAAGGCGCCAGCGTGGTTGTGGCCGATATCGATCGTGCCGCTATCGATGATGCTTTAGCAACGCTGCAGCAACAGGCGCCTGCCGAAAAGGCGATGGGGGTCGAGTTGAATGTCTGCGATCAGATCTCAATTGATGCCATGGTCAACACAGTAACGGATCGCTTTGGCGGCATCGATATTCTGGTCAATAACGCGGCGATCTTTGATATGGCACCGGTGCTTGAGGTGACCGAGGAAAGCTTTGATAAGCAGTTTGCGGTCAATACCAAGGGCATGTTTTTTACCCTGCAGGCGGTTGCCCGTTCGATGGTGGCCCGCGGTCAGGGGGGCAAAATCATCAATATGGCTTCCCAGGCAGGTCGCCGCGGTGAAGCCCTGGTAAGCGTTTACTGCGCCAGCAAGGCTGCTGTCATCAGCCTCACTCAATCCAGCGGGTTGGATCTAATCAAACACCGCATTAACGTCAACGGCATCGCCCCCGGCGTGGTGGACACGCCGATGTGGGAAGAGGTCGATGCAATGTTTGCCCGTTATGAGAGCCGTCCGCTCGGTGAAAAGAAACGCCTGGTAGGCGAAGCGGTTCCTTTCGGACGCATGGGCCTGCCGGAAGATCATACCGGCGCTGCGGTTTTTCTGGCCAGCCAGGATAGCGATTACGTGGTCGCCCAGACGCTCAATGTCGATGGCGGCAACTGGATGAGTTGAGATGGCGATGACCCCTGATCTTGATGCCTTAGCACAACAGATTATTCATGCCGCCGAAGGCGCTTCCCGCTATCTAGTCGCGCTGGCAGGGCCGCCGGGGGCGGGGAAATCTTATCGCAGCGTCCAGCTCTGCGATGCCATTAATCAGCGCTTGCCGGGCCAGGCCGGGCTGGTGCCTATGGACGGCTACCACTTCGATAACGCAGTGCTGGGCGAAGAACAGGTGCCGGTAAAAGGCGCGCCCCACACCTTCGATGTAGAGGGTTTGCGCTGCGACCTCGAGCGCATCCGCCAAGCGGTTCATCCGGTAGCGGTGCCGGTTTTTGACCGCCCGTTGGATATCGCCCGTGCCGGTGGACGACTCATCACGCTTGAACAGCGCATCGTCATTGTTGAAGGCAACTACCTTCTGCTGGATCGCTCCCCCTGGCGCGAACTGCGCCCGCTGTTTGATTGGACGCTATTTATAGACGTCGATGACGTCGTGCTGGTTGAGCGGCTGATCAATCGCTGGCTTGAGATGGGCCAGGGACGAGCCGGTGCGCTGGAGCGCACCCATCACAAAGATATGCTCAACGCTCAATTAGTCAAAAATTGCTGTTTACCGCCCGACCAGCGCTGGCGCTAATACCTGCTTGTTAGACCATTTGTGCTCGCCTTTTGTGTTAACTCGCTTATATCGCCACTTGTTACCTGACGTTATTCACCCCATCGCGCCAAGTAGGCCTTGGCTGGAGAGTCCCATGACCCGACTTAACAATCACAACCTGGGCAAGCTAACCGACGATGTTGCCACGCCTAGCGATGTTGCCAAACCTCAATATGACCGCAAGACGCTCACCCCCGGCATCGTACACATCGGCGTCGGCGGCTTTCACCGCGCCCACCAGGCGATGTATCTGGATGCTTTAATGAACCAGGGCGAAGCGCTGGATTGGGGCATTGTGGGTGTGGGCGTGATGCCTGGCGACAAACGCATGCAGCAGGCACTGGCAGCGCAGGATTATCTCTATACTCTGGTGGTGAAACACCCCGATGGCCAGTATGAGCCGAGGGTCATTGGCAGTATGGTGAATTATCTGTTTGTACCGGAAGAGACCGAGACCGTCATTGAGCAGATGGCCGATCCAGCGATTCGCATTGTGTCGCTGACGGTGACCGAAGGCGGCTACAATTTTCATCCGGTGAGCGGCGAGTTCGACCTCGATAACCCCCAGGTGCGCGCCGATCTCGCTAACCCTACCCAGCCGACCACCAGCTTCGGGCTGGTAGTGGAAGCGCTTGTCCGCCGTCGTGCGCGGGGCATTGCGCCGTTCACCGTGATGTCCTGTGATAATATTCAAGGCAACGGCGATGTGGCCAAGCGTATGTTTGGCGCCTATGCCCAGGCGCGGGACGCCGAGCTAGGCGCTTGGGTTACAAGCGAAGTGGCGTTTCCAAACGCCATGGTGGATCGCATTACGCCGGTGACGTCGCCCACGGATATTGATGAACTGAGCCAGCGCTTTGGGGTAGAGGACGCATGGCCGGTGGTCTGTGAACCGTTCACCCAGTGGGTATTGGAAGATCACTTCCCACTTGGACGTCCTGCCTTTGATAAAGTGGGTGTCCAGGTCGTGGAGGATGTCGAACCCTACGAGCTGATGAAGCTGCGGCTGCTCAACGCCAGCCACCAGGCATTGACCTATTTTGGCTATTTAGCCGGATACCGCTACGCCCATGAGGTGTGCCAAGATCCGCTATTCGTTGATTTTTTACTGGGCTATATGCGCGAAGAGGGTACGCCGACCCTGGCGCCAGTGCCGGGGGTTGATTTGGAAACCTACCGCTTAACGCTGATTGAACGCTTCGCCAACCCACAAATCAAAGATACCCTGGCACGGCTCTGCGCCGAGAGCTCTGACCGCATTCCTAAGTGGCTAGTACCGGTGATTCGCCAGCAGTTGGCCCAAGGTGGCGAGATAAAGCGCAGCGCCGCTGTGGTGGCCAGCTGGGCGCGCTACGCAGAAGGGGTAGACGAGCAGGGCGAGCCCATTGAAATTGTCGATCGCTTGAAAGCGCCGCTTATGGCGATTGCCGCTGAGAACCGCCAACGGCCAACGGCCTTTATCGAAAACCGCGAGCTGTTTGGTGACTTAATCGACAGCACCCGTTTTGTTGATGCCTATTTAGCGACCCTAAGTTCACTGCATGAACGCGGCGCACGCGCTACCCTAGAGGGTCTGGCGTCGTCCAAAGGAACATTGTGATGTATATCGGGGTAGATTGCGGTACCCAGAGTACCAAGGTAGTGGTGGTAGACGTTGAGCGTGGCAAGATTCTGGCTGAAGCAAGTCGCCCTCATCACCTGGACGAGGGTGAAAATGGTCGTCGAGAGCAGGCGCCCGAGGAGTGGTTAGCCGCCTTGAAAGCGGCGTTTTTTGCTGCGTTGGATAAAGCTGCTGTATCGGCTAGCCAAGTGCGCGGCATAGGTGTTTCTGGCCAGCAGCATGGCATGGTCGCGCTTGATGGCGAAGGTATGCCGGTCTATCCCGCCAAGCTGTGGTGCGATACCGAGACCAGCGCCCAGAACGCTGATTTAGTTGCCCGACTGGGTGGCGAGGCAGGCTGTTTAAAGAAGCTGGGGCTGGTGTTGCAAACCGGCTATACCGCGTCTAAAGTCGCTTGGCTACGAGAGCATCAGCCGGATGCGTATCGACGCATTGAAAGCCTGCTGCTACCCCACGACTACCTCAATTTTTGGCTAACCGGTGAACGGGTCACCGAGGCGGGCGATGCTTCCGGCACTGGCTACTTCGATACCCGTAAGCGCTGCTGGCAGCTGGATGTTTTTGCCGAAATAGCCCCAGAACTAGACCCAGCGCGGGTATTGCCCCGGGTGTTGGAAGCCCATGAACCGGTAGGCTTTGTGTGCTCGGCGGTGGCCCGCGAACTTGGGCTTGGCGATCAGGTTGTCGTCTCCTCCGGCGGCGGTGACAACATGCTGGGGGCCATTGGCACCGGCAATATTGCCCCAGGGCTCATCACATTGAGTTTAGGCACCTCCGGCACCGTTTGCGCTTACTCGGCTGACCCTGTTGAATGCGATAGTGCCATGGTCGCCAATTTCTGCTCCAGTACCGGTGGCTGGCTGCCGCTGATCTGTACGATGAATGTCACGTCAGCCACTACGCGGGTGCGCGAGCTGTTTGGCTTGGATCTGGCCGCCTTTGGCGAAAAAGTAGCCAGCGCGCCGATAGGCGCCGAGGGTATTACCGTATTGCCGTTTTTCAACGGCGAGCGGGTGCCGATGCTGCCCGATGCTTCCGCGGATTTCCTTGGCCTGACCAGTCTGAATACCACCCAGGCTAATTTATGTCGGGCCGTGGTGGAGGGGGCCACTTTCGGGCTACGCTATGGGCTGGAATTGTTGGGCGATTTACCCGCCGGGGCGAGTCAGATTCGATTGATCGGTGGCGGCGCTAACAGCCCCGTATGGCGGCAGATGGTAGCGGATATTACCGGTACCCAGGTGATTTGCCCTGAGATTACCGACGCGGCCGCGCTTGGCGCGGCAATACAAGCGGCTTGGTGTGACCAGCGTTCAGGGGGCGTAACTCTGGAGGCCTTGTGTGAGCGGCTCGTCCATTTGGATGCCAAGTCGTTGGCCGACCCACAACCAGAGAGTGTGGCCGCCTACCAACCGATTTATGCGCGTTATTGCGCAGCACTTGAACAACGCCATGGCGGCGCTTAAAAGCATATCAAGGAGATTTTATGACCAGCCAGCTGCAACAGTTAAAGCAACATTCGCTTGTCGTCGCCGACACCGGAGATCTTGAGGCTATTCGCCGTTATCAGCCCCAGGATGCCACCACTAACCCGTCGCTGCTGCTCAAAGCGTTTAGCCTGTCCGGTTACCAAGCGCTGATCGACGAAGAGCTGAGCAGCGTAAAAGCCTCTGGCGGCAACCGTGAAGAGCAGGTCAAGCATGCCGTTGACCGTCTGGCGGTGGCGATGGGCAGTGAGATTTCCGCCGTGGTACCGGGCCGTGTCTCCACCGAAGTGGCGGCTCGTTTGTCGTTTGATACTAAGGCCAGCATCGCCAAGGCCCATGAGTTAATCGAACTGTACGACGCTCGCGGCGTGTCACGTGACCGTGTGCTGATCAAGCTGGCCTCCACCTGGGAAGGCATTCGTGCCGCCGAGGTGCTCGAACGCGAGGGCATTCAGTGCAACCTGACGCTACTGTTCAGCGATGCCCAGGCCCAGGCCTGCTTTGATGCCGGGGTATTCCTGATCTCTCCCTTTGTCGGCCGTGTGACCGATTGGTATAAAAAAGAGACCGGCAACGACTACACGCCGGAGAACGATCCAGGCGTTCAGTTTGTTCAGGGTGTTTGTGAGCGTGCCAACCAGGGCGGTTACGACACCGTGGTAATGGGTGCGAGCTTCCGCACCACCGGCCAGGTGCTCGCCTTAGCAGGCTGCCCAAGGCTAACGATTTCGCCTGCCTTACTGGAAGAGCTGGATGCCACCGAAGGCAGCGTCACCGCGCAGATTCAATCTGGCAAAGGCAGTGGCAAACCTACTGAGCCGCTAAGCGAAACTGCCTTCCGCTGGGGGCACAATCAAGACGCCATGGCCAACGACAAGCTCGCTGAAGGTATCCGCCGCTTCCACGATGATCAGTTGGAACTGGAATCATTGATCGATAAACGGTTGAATTAATCTACAAACCTTCGGACGCACTCATCCCTATAGGGAGTCACGCGATGGATGCCACCCTGAGCCATTTGCTCGAGTCTATCGAGTTAACCCCCACCGGCGCTTTGCAGCCGCTCAGTGGGGGTGATATTGCTGCCGTTTATCGCTTGGAGACCCAGCAGGGGCAGGTGGTTATCAAGCACGACGATGCGGCGCGGGTGCGCGGTGAAGCCGAGGGACTACGGGCTTTGCGTAGCGCCTGTGATAAGCTTGTGGTGCCGGAAGTGCTAGGTTTATCGGCGGGCTGGCTGGTCATTGAGTCATTAGACACAGTGCCTGGGCAGCCGATGAGCGAGGCCGCGCTTGGTGAAGGGCTGCGCGGCCTGCATAGCGTAATTGGCGATGCCCACGGATGGCATCAAGATAATGCCTGTGGGCAAACGCCTCAGCCGAATGCCCCGCTTAGCGACGGGCGGGCTTTTCAGCGCGTGCGGCGCCTACTTCCGCTATGTGAGGCATGCCACCAGCATGGTCTATTGGGTAATGAACTGCGAGGGCGTATCGAGCGCTTAGCCCATGATTTAGAACACTGGTTGCCGAATGCACCGCCCGGCTTGCTACACGGTGATTGTTGGTCGGGGAATGTACTCTTCACCACCAGGGGGCCAGCGATTATCGATCCGGCCGTGTATCGCCACTACCCAGAAGTGGACGTGGCGATGCTGACGCTATTTGGTTCGCCGGGCGAGGCATTTTTTGACGCCTATTGGAACGGTGACGCCCCGACCGATTGGCCGAGGCGTGAAGCCCTGTTTCAGCTCTACCCCTTACTGAATCATCTGCTGCTATTCGGTGCCGGTTATCGTTCGGCGGTTGAACGCTGCGTGGCGAGGCTTGAGTCCTTCACTTGAGTTATCAGGGTCTAATATTTCATCAGGATCTAGATTTTATCTGGGCCTAGGTTTTACCAAGACTTATAGGGCAAAAACTTACCATTTAAGGTTAATAATACCCGGTCGCCTTTGGGGTCTTCGATTTTGTCGACCTCCATGGTGAAGTCGATGGCGCTCATAATGCCGTCGCCAAACTTCTCCTGCACCACATCTTTAAGGGTCTCACCGTACACACCGACGACTTCATAGAGGCGGTAGATAAAGGGATCCTGGGGGATCGCTTCATCCCAGGCCTTGGTGGGAAACGCCACTAACGCTTCGGCGACATCGCTTTCCACGCCCAACGTATCGCATATCTGTTGAGCAACGTCTTTGCTTGCGCTATTCATGCCGTAGCAGGCGGAGGCGACCCAGACTGGCGACATGCCGACCGCTTTACCAATATCGTCCCAGCTCATCTTTTTACGCGCTTTAGCGGCGAGCAGGGTATGACGCATTTCGAGCTTATCCATGATGGTTCTCCTCTAGAGTGAAGGGCGTTTGACGCCCTTTTTGGCCTATTAGGCTTGATATCAAGACAACACTTTTTTGGCTTGGGTACGGACGTGGGTGGTATAGAGAACCAGTCCAACCAGTGTCAGACCGCCTACCAGGTTGCCCAGTACGGTGGGGATTTCGTTCCACATAATGTATTGATACAGGGTGAAATCAGCACCCAGCATGAGACCAATCGGGAACAAGAACATGTTGACCACGGAGTGCTCAAAACCTAGATAGAAAAACACAATAATCGGCATCCACATGGCCATGATTTTGCCGGACACCGTTGTGGAGATGGCAGCGCCAACCACGCCCATGGATACCATCCAGTTGCAGAACATGCCTCTCAGAAAGAGCACAATCCAACCGGCAATGCCAGCATCCTGATAACCCACGGTACGGCTTTCACCGACGGCCATCATCGTTTGTCCAACAGCGTTGATCTCCTCAGTACCACCCATGGTGAAATTCAAGTAGCCGAAGGTGGCAATAAATAGGGCGCCCCCAAGGTTGCCAAGCCCCACCAGCGCCCAGCACTTCAGCATTCTCGGCAGTGTCACGCCGGGTCTTTTGTCGAGCCATGCAATAGGCACGAGCATAAATACCCCGGTGAGCAGGTCATAGCCCATCAGATAGAGCATGACGAAGCCCACGGGAAAGAGCAGCGCCCCAATCAAAAAGTGGCCGGTTTGCGTAGCGATGGTGATGGCAAAAATAACCGCCAACGCAAGGGTCGCCCCCGCCATAAAGGCACGGATAAGCGTATCCCGGGTGCCCATATAGACTTTTGACTCACCCTGGTCCACCAACTTGGTGACAAATTCACTGGGCATTAGATAAGACATAAGCATGTCTCCTGTGTCATTTCGGTTAATGAACGCCTAACCCAAGAGTTTTAATGTTTCCTGCTAGGAGCCATAAATAGGAGCAATAAAACCGATGGCTGCGCCGTCCTGGTGCAAAAAAGATTAAGCGTGTGGCGCTATCGCACTGTCACCTAACTACTGCTATTTGCGTGCCAATTCGCGCTTATTGTTTTTAATTATCTGTTTTTAATTAATTAATTAATTTTACGAAGATGTTTTTGAAACGCTTGATGCGTTACGAAAAATCGTAATTAATGATATTTCGTTGATTTATTGACGAAATTTCGTAAATGGCGCGGGAATTGAATGGTTAAGGAGAGACCACCTTTAACCATGGATATGCCAATGGATGAGCAAAAACGCACTCACGCCGCAGCCTTGATGGGCGGCTTCTCACCCCTAGCGATGGTCGTGGTCGACCCTTTTGCCGATCAGTTGCTAGACGCTAACCCTGCCGCCTGTGAGTTGCTGAATATTGGTGAAGCACTCCCTCTAAAGGCGCCTTTTAGCCATCGTTTGAGTGCTTCACTGCCGTTATGGGTGTGTTTTACCGATGAGGCGCTGGTGCAAAAAACGGCCTGGTCAGATGACCTAGTGATACTAGACATGCTGCGCCAGCCTTATCGAGTAGAAGTTTATGCTCAGCATATTGAAGACTCTTCGCAGCTGTTACTGACGCTGATCGACCGCAATAAAGCTGAGCAGCGGCGAGCAAAAGCGGAATTAGGCCGCCAACACCGCCAGGGAGAGGTGGGCTGGCAGCGGGTCGAGCAGGTATTCGAACAGATTGAGAAACAGAACCAGCTGATTCTGGGCGCGGCGGGTGAGGGCATTTATGGCCTGGATGCAGAGGGTAAAACCACCTTTGTTAATCCCGCTGCTGAGCGCATTCTGGGCTGGAGTACCGAGGATATGGTAGGCCACGGCGCGCACCTGATGTTCCACCACACACACGCCGATGGCAGCCACTTCCCGGTGCAGCAGTGCCCTATTCACGCATCGTTTAGCGATGGCCAGGTGCATCACGTCGATAATGAAGTCTTCTGGCATAAAAATGGTGAAGCGATTCCGGTTGAGTACACCAGCACCCCCATTTTTGAAATGGGCCGCTTGGTAGGGGCTGTGGTGCTATTTCGCGATATTCGCGAGCGCAAGCGCGCCGAGCAGCAACTGCGTGATGCCCTTGTAGAGGTGGAGTCACTCAAGCAACGTCTGGAGCTGGAGAATGAGTACCTTCAAGAAGAGATAAAAGCGGAGCTTAACCACCGCGATATTGTTGGCAATAGCCCGGCGGTGGCAAAACTGATCCAGCAGATTGAGCTGGTTGCACCTACTAGCGCCAACGTGCTGATCAGCGGAGAGTCGGGTACCGGCAAAGAACTGATTGCCCGCGCCATCCATGCGGGGAGTACACGCAGTGATCGACCACTGATCCGTGTGAACTGTGCGGCTATTCCCCGTGATCTGTTTGAGAGCGAGTTTTTTGGCCATGTAAAAGGCGCCTTTACCGGCGCGGTACAGGATCGTCCAGGGCGCTTCGAACTTGCACACGGCGGCACGCTATTTTTGGATGAAGTTGGTGAAATCCCTTTGGAACTGCAGAGCAAGCTGCTGCGGGTGTTGCAGGATCAGCAGTTTGAGCGCGTGGGCGATAACCGCACCCGCGAAGTGGATGTGCGGGTGATTGCTGCTACTAACCGTGAGCTACGTGACATGATCGACGCGGGCCACTTTCGGGAGGATCTCTATTTCCGCCTCAACGTGTTCCCGATTGATTCGGTACCGTTGCGCAAACGAATAGAAGATGTACCGCTACTGGCACGGCATTTTTTACAGCGTGCCTGCCTGAAATTTAATAAACCTGGAGTACGCATTCCTCCCGCCCAGTTGGAAATTCTTCAGCGCTACCCATGGCCGGGCAATATTCGTGAGCTGGAAAACATTATTGAGCGCCAAGTGATTGTGACCCAGGACCGCCGCTTGATGTTTGATGACCTGCTGTTGGGGGAGCCACCGCGCTCAATAGGTCGTACTAACCCGGTGCCCGCGTCAGCCCACGCTAGCGTGGAGAAAAGTGAAACACTGCTGCTGACCGAACATGCGCTTGGCCAGCGCCAGCGGGAGAGCACGATTGCCGCTCTGGAGCGGGCGGGAGGTAAAGTTTCAGGGGCAGGAGGTGCGGCGGAGCTGCTGGGCATCAAGCCCACTACGCTTGCTTCACGCCTGAATAAATGGGGAATTGATACACGGGAGTTTCGCAAAAGAAAGTTCGATTTATCGCCAACCCATCACGCTTTGGACTAAGGTAAGCTGAAAGCGACTTGACAATAGGCTGTACACACAATTTTAGATTGTTCAAGGCTAGCATACATACATGAATGTAACTATAATGCTCATCTTTCTGAATGGTTTAATGCGCTAATTGGTTTAGCACTTGCGCCATCCTGACGTTGATACCTAGAGGCAATCCCATGCGACTGGCACACTGGGCAGTCAATGCCCCTTTACGACCCCTAATGTTAGCGGTATTCGCCGCTTCCTTTGTTTTGCCTGCTCAAGCTGCCGACCTCATCACGATTACCCGTGATGCGTTGGACAATAACGCTGAGCTTGCTTCGGCACGTTCCGAGTATTTGGGCGTTGAAGCAGGTAGAGATGTTGTTCAAAGTGGCTTGCTCCCCCAAATCAACGCGTCGGGCACCGTGGCGCATAATGAACAGTATGAAAGTCAGGGTTCAACCCGAGCGGGAGCAGGTACTGGCACGGGTAATGTGAGTGCAGGTGATGACCGTTACAACACCGTATCGCTCTCGTTAGAAGCCACCCAAGCGCTTTATGATGAAGTCACTCGCCGAGAAGTCACTCAAGCCGAGCGTCAAATTGACCAGCAGTTTTATCTGTTAGCGGCGACCGAGCAACAGTTGCTAATCGATGTGGCCAGCGCCTATTTCGACATTCTGCGTGCTTACGAAGTGCTAGAAGCGCGTTTAGCTCAAGAGCGGGCCATCGGTCGTCAGCTTGAGCAGGCGCGCGAGCAGTTTGAAGTTGGTTTGATTGCAATTACTGAAGTTGAGGAAGCGCGCGCCACCTTTGACCAATCTCGTGCTGATCGCATTACCGCAGAGAGTAATCTGCAGGTGGCTTTTGAGGCATTAGAGCAATTGACCGGCCAGCGTTACGCCAGCATTGAAGCGTTGGGCGACAGCATGCCAATTGCACTCCCAGAGCCAAGCAGCCGCGACTACTGGGTGGAGCAAGCCCTTGAACTTAACCCTCAAGTATTAGCTCAGCAGGCGGGCATTGAGGTTTCCCGTAGCGGCGTGGAAATTGCCCGTGCGGGTCGTTTACCCACCCTTCAAGCCTTTGGTAACTATCAATATGGTGACAGTGATATTGATAATACCACCGGAAACGACTCCTCTAGCCAGGTGGGCTTAAGAGCCAATTTGCCGATCTACACCGGCGGTAGTACCAGTGCCAGCATCCGCCAAGGGACTTACCAACTGGAAAGTAGCCAGTACGATTTTGAGTCCCAGCGGCGTTCGTCGATCCAACAAGTCCGCTCGCTGTATACCCAAGTCAGCAACGATGTGGAAACCGTTGAGGCCCGTGAGCAGGCCATCGTTTCAAACCAGAGTGCACTGGAGGCCACTCGCGCTGGTTATGAAGTCGGCACCCGTAACATCGTGGATGTTTTGAATGCTGAGCAAAATCTCTATAACGCCATCGCCAACTACGCAGAGGCTCGCTACGACTACGTGGTGAATCTACTCTCGCTGCGCCAGCAGGCTGGCCGACTGGATGTCGGTGCCATTGAGGAAGTCAATGCGTGGTTAACCGGCGATGAAGTGAACTTTACCCTACCAGAAAGCGGCGGCAATGACCGCTATGAGCCCGCGCTCAACATCGGTGCACCGCCCCAGCCTGGCATGTAATTGCCCGTCGGTGGGAAGTGATTCAGGTGCGGATGTGCTATCGGTCACCTTAAAAAAGATATATGGGAATGCAACGTATGAAGAAGATGATTCACTCACGCCGAGCGAGTCTGGTGACGCTAGTAGCTGCGCTGGCACTTTCAGCCTGCGGTCAAGAACAAGCCGAGGCACCTCAACAGGGTGCCCAGCAAGAAGCACCGCCCCATAAGGTCGAAGTGGCCGAAATGGCGCGTCAAGACATACCGCTGGATAAATCTTACCCCTCGTTGCTGCGCAGTGACGATGAAGTCACCCTGGTTGCCCGTGTAAACGGTTTTCTGGAGGCGCGCCACTTTGAACCCGGCCAGTTGGTGGAGGAGGGCGATAATCTCTATACCATCGAGCCAGATCTTTATCAGGCAACCGTCAACCAGCGTGAGGCCGATTTACAAAGTGCTCGTGCCGAGCTTTCACGCGCCCAGCGTGATGCCCAGCGCTTCGAGCAGTTGCTGAGCCAGAACTCGGTAAGCCGTCAGCAGTATGACCAGGCATTGGCCGACCAACGGGTCGCTCAAGCGAGCGTTGCTCAAGCAGAGGCTGCCTTAACCAGCGCTAACCTGGACTTAGGCTATTCGCAGGTGACCGCCCCTGTTTCGGGCATGATTGGTTTGAGCCAAGTCAACGTCGGTAATCTGGTCACTTCCGGAACGGAACTGGCCACTATAACGCCTTTAGACCCGCTGGAAGTTCGCTTCCAACTGCCTCAGCGCGACGCTTTTGAGCTGCGCCGCCAGTTGAGTGAGGGCGGTGAAACGTCAGATATTCACGCACGTTTGAGTATTCCAGGTGTGAGCGGCGGCAGCGATTCCCAATTGGAAGGGCGTTTAGACTTCCTGGGTTCCAGTGTGGATCAAGGCACTAGCACTGTTCAGGCATCCGCAACGTTTGAAAATCCTGATGCTAGCGTACTGCCCGGCCAATTTGTGCGCGTTCGTATTGAAGGCTTAAAGCGCTTTGATGTCTTGGCCGTGCCAGAAATCGCTGTGACCCAAGGCTTAATGGGCCCGCAGGTGTATGTGCTAGACGAAGAGAATAAGGCTCGCGAACAGACGATCTCTTTAGGCGAAGTGGCAGGCCCTTGGCAGTTGATTCGTGAGGGCATCGAGCCGGGGGATCGCGTTGTTGTCGGCGACCCTGCCGGTTTAGAACCCGGTATGACGATTGATCCACAGCCGTTTAGTGGCGACGCTGAGGCGGTGGTCGAAGAGGCCGAGCAAGAAGAAGCGCAAGAGATGAAAGCGGGGGCAGCCGATGGCCAACCCGCTGAAGGGGAAGAGGGTGCGCAATAATGAACTTCTCTAACTTCTTCATCAGTCGGCCGATATTTGCCACGGTACTGGCGATAATCGTGACGCTGGTGGGCGTGATGTCCATGCGTATACTGCCTATTGAGCAGTATCCCAACGTGGTACCGCCAACGGTATCGGTACAGGCTCAGTTCCCCGGGGCGGATGCGGAAACTGTTGCACAGACCGTGGCGGCACCTATCGCAGAAGCGATTAACGGCGTTGAGGACATGCTTTACATGACCTCAAACAGCTCCGATAACGGCACTATGAGTTTGAGCGTGGCATTTAATATCGGCACCGATGGCGATATTAATACGATTAACGTGAATAACCGCGTTCAAGGCGCGCTCTCTCAGCTACCTGAAGCGGTGCAGTCGCAAGGCGTCACCGTTGAGCTTCGTTCCGACTCTATTTTGATGTTTATCGCGTTGACCTCGCCGGACGGCGACTACGACAAAATTTACATGCAGAACTACGCTACCCTCAATGTGCTTGACGAACTTCGCCAGGTACCTGGGGTAGGTAATGCAGAAGTACTGGGTGGCGGCGAGTTTGCCATGCGAATCTGGATGGATCCGGATAAGTTAGCCCAGTACGATCTCACTCCTAGCGAAGTAGCCAGTGCGATTAGAGCGCAAAATACGGAAGTGCCAGCGGGAAGTTTGGCATCGACGCCGCAAAGTGATCCACGCGCGTACACCTATACGATTACCGCTGGAGGTCGCCTCAATAATGTCGATGACTTCCGTAACATTTACTTGCGTACCAATAACGACGGCTCTTCACTACGTTTGGAGGACGTTGCACGCCTTGAGCTTGGGGCTTCTTCTTACGGGGTTGATGCGCGTTTGAACGGCTCAAGCATGGCGCCGATTATTATTAATCAACAGCCCGGTGCAAATGCGCTGGAAACTGCTCAGGGTGTGCGTACGGCGATGGAAGATTTGTCCACTCGCTTCCCGCCCGGGCTTGAGTATGTGGCACCTTACGATACCACGCTGTTTATCGATGCCTCGGTAGAAACGGTCATTCATACCTTCATTGAAGCGTTTCTAATCGTTATCGTCATTCTGTTTATTTTCTTGCAGAACTGGCGCTTCACCGTGATTGCAATGTCAGTGGTACCGGTAGCGGTAGTGGGTACGTTTGCGGGTTTCTATCTATTAGGCTTTTCGATCAATCTGCTGACACTATTTGCGCTGGTGCTCTCGATAGGGATAGTCGTCGATGATGCGATTCTGGTGGTGGAGAACGTCGAGCGCGTGCTGAGTGAAGAGGATGATATCAGCGTGCGCGACGCCACTATCCGGGCCATGAAAGAAGTTGGCGGGCCAGTGATTGCGACCTCGCTGATTATGGCCGCTGTGTTTATACCCGTGGCTTTCCTGGGCGGCTTTACCGGACAGATTTATCAGCAGTTTGCGATCACTGTGGCGCTCTCGGTGGCGCTTTCTGCGGTGATGGCGTTGACTTTTACACCAGCCCTATCGGCGATATTTATTAAACATAAAATCGCGGGCGCCGGTCAATCCAAGTTCAAACGTGCCCTGAATACACCGTTTCGCCTGTTTGACCGGCTGTTTGCCGGTATTACCGCCGCCTATATGTGGGTCGTAAAAGGCTTGGTGCGGTTTTGGCTGCTGGCGCTAGCGCTAACGGTGCTCACGGGCGTGGGCTCTTACTGGCTTTACGCTAATACACCCTCAACGTTGGTGCCTGAAACGGATCAGGGGGTTGTGTTGGTGAGCGTGTCGTTGCCGGATGCGGCCTCGCTTGACCGTACTCAACGTTATATGGCGAAACTCAGTGCGGCGATTGAAGATATTCCCGGGGTGGAATACTCCTCAGCGGTGGCGGGGTATGACATCCTTTCAAGCGCAGTGAATACTGCTCGCGGAGTAATGTTTATCAATCTTAGCCCTTGGTCTGAGCGTGAACTGACAGCCAGCGATCTGGTCGGGCGTATTATGGGGCTAGGCGCAAGTATTGATGGTGGCTCTGCCATGGCCTTTAATTTGCCGCCGATCATGGGGCTTTCGACCACCGGCGGGTTTACCGGTTACCTTCAGTCCTTTGACGGAGCATCGACACGCGAGCTCTATCAGGCTTCGTTGCAAATAATGCAAAAGGCTAACCAGCATCCCGCCTTGAACCGGGTCTTCACCACCTTCAACGTGAACGTGCCGTCATATCGCGCCAATATCGACCAACAGAAAGCGTTGAGTTATGGCGTGGCACTGGAGAATATTAACTCGGCCTTAGGCAATACGTTTGGTAATGGTTTTGTGAACTACTTTAGCTATCAAAACCGCAACTTCCAGGTGTATCTGCAAAACGAAGACGAATTCCGTAAAACACCGGAAGACGTTAGCAGCGTCTATGTACGCGGCGGCAACGGCGAACGTATTCCGCTTTCCGAATTTGTCGAGCTTGAGAGCCAAACCGGCCCGGCAGTCGTATCACGGTTTGGGGTTTACGCGGGTGCTCAGTTCCAGGGTGAGCCTGCGGCTGGCTACAGCTCTGCCCAAGCCATTGAGGCGATGGAAGGGATCGTACAAGAGACGCTAGGCTCTGACTGGGGCATGGGCTGGACCGGCACGGCTTATCAAGAGTCCAACATGGGCAGCGCCGCGACGCTGGCTATCGTCTTCGGGCTATTGATGGTCTTCCTGATTCTGGCGGCTCAGTATGAAAGCTGGTCGTTGCCGCTGGCGGTACTCACTGCAACGCCCTTTGCCTTCCTTGGTGGTATAGGTGGCATCGCGCTGCGCGGGCTGGATACCAGTGTGTATGTGCAGATCGGTATGCTGGTGGTGGTCGGGCTTGCGGCGAAGAACGCGATCCTGATCGTTGAGTTCGCCGAGCTGCAGCGTAAGGAACAGGGAAAATCAATCCGTGAAGCGGCGATTACCGCGGCAGAGCTGCGTTTCCGTCCCATTGTAATGACTTCCTTGGCGTTTATTTTCGGCACCTTGCCGTTGGCCTTGGCGACCGGCGCCAGCGACGTGAGCAGCCACCATATTGGCACCACGGTGGCCATGGGCATGTTCTCTGTTGCCACCTTGGGGAGTCTGTTTATTCCCAGCTTTTATGCCATGATTGCGACAGCCTCTGATTGGTTGGGTCGCAAAATGAAGGGGGAAAAGCATGATTCCAATCGGACAGCGCTGGAGCACGACCAGCATTAACGCTTAGCGGTTACCTTTTAGCCCTTAGCGAACAACAAAGGGTGAGAACAAGCGGGTGTCATCTTCGGGTGGCGCCCGTTTTTTATTGCGATGATCGAGATCAAGGTAGTGCTGGCGGCCAAAAGCTAACCTGGGCTAAGCTGGAAGTAACAATACATCGCCGGCTAAGTACCGGGGGAGGAGTCGCCATGAACCACTTAGTGCTCGCTGCTACGCAATTTCCAACCATTGTCTTTACGGTTCTACTCGGGCTGTTAGCCCTTTACTGGCTATTAGTGATTATCCGCTTAGCCCCCTTAGAGTTGTTTGAACGCGATAGCCTCAAAGAAGATCACATGGCCAGCACGCTGGTTTCTTTAGGTTTCGCTGGGGTGCCCGCTACGTTAGCCTTAACGGTCATTCTGACCATTGCTGCTGCACTCACACTCGCAATCGAACTACTGGTATTGCGCTGGCTGCCACTCGGCTTGATACGTATTCCGGTGGGCGTGGTGGTGCTCTGGGCCACGTTGGTGATTGCCTCACCCGTGGCGGCAATGCTCTGCCAGGCGTTGCACCGTGGGCTGCACCGTTACCGTCCCTTCACCCGGCGCTGCCTGCTAGGCCAAACGGTGGTAGTGACTGGGTATCAAGGTACGGGTGAACAGGCGTCTGCAGTGATTGATAATGAACCCAATAGCACGGTGAAGCTACTTAGCAAAAGCGATGCCCTGCCTGTGCAGGGAGAGCGCCGAGTCCTGGTGAAATACTTACCTGATGAGGGAGCCTACCGCAGCGTCTCAGAGCAGGCGTATCTTGAAACGCGAGTTCGTTTGAAAAAGCTGCGGCTAAATCACAAAAATCGCCATTCAAACCACTATTCTCCCTCTCACTGATACGTCATTGCACACAGTCGAGCCGCCGGGAAGCACGGACCTTAGACATCCCGGTTACTTCCACCAACGCCGCCACTGCTGCGCCAGCCAGTGTATTGCACGCTGCCAGCGAGTGGCTTGTTGCGTTTTATAAACGGGGGCTGGACGAGGTGCGGGAGGAGTTAAAAATTGGTGAATGGGATCAACCTGTGCGGGTATGTCCAGCATGGGTGCATGACCACAGTTAGGCACGGTAAGGGTCACAAGCTTAGGCTGTGCTTCGGCCATACGCGGCAGTGTTTCGGGGTCTAATAGCGTCGACTCCTCACCCCGTATCACCATCAACGGACAGCGAATGTTTGTCCAGTCCGCCCACATGTCTCGCGGCGTATCATGCACAAACTGTTCGCCTATACGCGGATCAAAGTGATATGTCCAACTACCATCTGGTAACCGACGTGCACTGTTGAGGGCTAGTTCGCGTTTTGCAAATTCTCCGGTAATACCGAAACTGGCGTAATGCAGGTTGAGCTCTTGCTGGAGTTCGCTAAACGTGGAAAAACGGTGGGTAACGCCGAAATAGCTGGAAAGACCAATAAGCCCCTGGGTGTTCAGCTCGGGGCCAACGTCGTTAAGAATTAGTCGAGAAATACGCGCGCTGTGCTGTGGGTCAGCAGCGATCAGCATGCCAAGCAGGCCCCCCATTGAGGTGCCCAGCCAATCAACGTATTCGAGTTCAAAGTGGTCAAGTAGCGCGATTGCAATGGTTACGTAATGGCTATAAAGGTAGTCGTGGGCAGGGAACAGCGACCAACTTGATAACCCGCGACCTGGGGTATCCGGGGCGATAATCCGCCATTCACTGCCGAGTTCCCTCGCTAGCGCGCTAAAGTCTCCACCGTGGCGGGCAAAGCCATGCCAGGCGATCAGGGTGCGGGGGGCGGTAGGGTTCCAGATGCGTACGGCCACTTCTAATTCGCGTACGCGGACAAACTCCAAGGCATCCATAGTGTACTCACACGGCTAAAACTGTAAGGCCAGTATAAGCATATTTGCTGCATTGCAGCGAGGGCGGGATTGGCTGTTTAGCGCTGCATCATGCGAATAGAAGTATCAATCAGTTCGCCACCGCGTTCACGAATCGAAAAGGCCTCGGGGTTACGCAGCCAATCGTGGAAAAGGCCGCCGAGCATTGACTGCATCAAGCGCGTTGCCACTTCCGGGCTAAGGTCTTCGCGCAGTAATTGCTGTTGTTCAGCGAGTACAAAGACATTCAGCATTTCTTCAAAACATTCGTTGCCGATCTGCTCCTGCATATCGAGCGGGTTAATATCGCTGAAGAACTCGCAGCGATGCAGCAGGATGGAGAGTATCCGCTGGTAAGAGGGCTGCTCAAGGCGCACCAAGCCCGCATGACACGCCAAGCGTATAGACTCCAGAGGTGATAGTTCAGCGTCAGCTTTGTCGACCTCATCCATCAACGACTGAAAGGGCATACGCACCTGTTCAACCAGCGCCATAAACAGATCGCCTTTGTTTTTAAAATGCCAATAAACGGCACCGCGAGTGAGGCCTGCATGGCGAGCAATTTGCTCAAGGGAAGTGCGCGCCACGCCTTTAGCAAAAAATACCTCTTCAGCAGCGTGAAGCAGGGCTTCGCGAGTAGCAGCCGCTTCCGCTTTGGTCTTTCTTGCCATGGAAATGGAACCTCATTATCGACTCAGTATGGTCACATTTTAGCCTAAGCTGCAGCACATTTACATTCAAAACTGTATGGTTAAATGAGCCATCTCATAACGTGGATTAACAAATTCGTCATTTCATGACTTAAAGCGTATAAACAGGCGGTGAGATTAGTCCATATGCGTACTCACGTCGTGAGCAAAACGGATTAAAAAACAGGATAGAAAGCATGACGCGAGCTCCTTTTCAGCTGGGCGAACATACCATTATTCCCGGCCAACGCTTACAAGTTGATGTGCCGGTGGCGCGCTTATATACCCATACGCCTCTGCATATACCTGTCGAAGTCGTTCATGGCCGCAAGGATGGCCCGGTCTTGTTGGTATGTGGCGGCATTCACGGCGATGAAATCAATGGGGTGGAAATTGTTCGTCGGGTACTGCGCGCGAAAGCGATTAGTAGTATTCGCGGCACCTTGATCGCTGTACCTGTTGTAAACGTGCTTGGTTTCTTGCAGCAAACCCGCTATTTGCCTGATCGGCGTGATCTAAATCGTTGTTTTCCAGGCAGCGAATCGGGGTCACTCGGCGCCCGTATTGCAAATCTGTTTCGCGAACAAATCGTCGATTACGCTACTCATATTATTGATCTCCATACCGGCGCAATCCATCGCACTAATCTGCCGCAAATTCGTGCGCAACTCCGTCCTGGAAGCGAAACCGAGCGCATGGCCGATGCTTTCGGTGCCCCCGTGGTGCTAAATGCGGAACTACGTGAAGGTAGCCTGCGCCACTACGCCCAGAACCGCGGGATTCCAGTGCTGACCTATGAAGCTGGCGAAGCACTGCGTTTTGACGAGTGGGCGATTGCCCCAGGGGTGCGTGGTGTGCTGCGCGTCATGCGCCGGCTAGGTATGCTGACCGGTGAACAGCGCCGCCGAACGCCAGCACCCGCCGAGCTTGCCAAAGGGTCAAGCTGGGCGCGGGCACCTATCGACGGCATTTTGCGGCCCAAGGTTCGATTAGGCGCCCGCGTTGCCAAAGGCGAGGTGCTGGGCAAAGTGGCCGACCCCTTTGGCAATGATGAGGGCGAAGTGCGTGCCGTCGCCGATGGCATTGTGATTGGCATGAGCCGTTTGCCCCTGGCCAATGAAGGCGAGGCACTGTTTCATATTGCCCGCTTTGATGAAATTGATGAGGCTGAAACGGCTGTCGAGAGCTTTAACTCAAGCTTGGTGCCGCCGCCTGATTCGTTTTATTAATGGCTTATCATAATGAAAGGCTATTGCTCTCATAGTTAAGAAATAGCTACTAAAAATGGCAAGTTAGCAGCCGTTTGACTATACCTAAGGGTGGGCTTTGTTAGCGGCTGTTAAAATGATAACAACTAAAATAGATAGCTAAGCTTTCATCGTACTCGAACGAGTGGCGATCAAACGCCACGTCTACCGTGACACGGAGGAAAAGCGATGACGAGCGATAAACCTAAGCACACCACAACGGATGCGGGCATAGGAGTCAACAGTGATGAACACTCACTCTCAGTAGGCCCCGATGGGCCGATTGTTCTGCATGATCACTATTTGATGGAGCAGATGGCTGCCTTTAACCGGGAAATGATTCCGAATCGTCAGCCCCACGCAAAAGGGAGCGGCGCCTTTGGTCACTTCCAGGTCACTCACGACGTTAGCCAATACACCAAAGCTGACTTTCTCCAGCCGGGCAAGAAAACCGAGATGTTGGCTCGTTTCTCGACGGTGGCCGGTGAGGCGGGTAGTCCGGATACTTGGCGCGATCCTCGTGGCTTCTCGTTGAAGTTCTACACCGAAGAGGGCAACTTCGACATGGTGGGTAATAATACCCCTGTGTTCTTCGTTCGCGATCCGCTCAAATTCCAGCACTTTATCCACTCACAAAAGCGCCGAGCGGATAACGGCTTGCGTGATCACGATATGCAGTGGGACTTCTGGACGCTTTCTCCGCAATCTGCACACCAAGTAACCTGGCTAATGGGCGATCGTGGTATCCCCGCCACTTGGCGCCACATGAACGGCTATTCCAGCCATACCTATATGTGGGTGAACGCTGAAGGCGAGCGCTTTTGGGTGAAGTACCACTTCAAAACTGACCAGGGCATTAAGTGCATGACCCAGGAACAGGCCGATAAGATGGCGGGCGCGGATGCCGACTACCATCGCCGTGACCTGTTCGACGCCATTAAACGTGGCGATTATCCAACCTGGACGCTGCAAGTTCAGATTATGCCGTTTGAAGATGCGAAGACCTACCACATCAACCCCTTCGATTTGACCAAGGTGTGGCCACACGCCGACTACCCGCTGCATGAAGTCGGTAAGATGACGTTGGATCGCAACCCCGTCGATTTCCACAGCCAAATCGAACAGGCAGCGTTTCAGCCTAGCAATGCGGTACCGGGTACCGGTTTCTCGCCTGATAAAATGCTGTTGGCGCGGGTAATATCCTACGCTGATGCGCACCGCGCGCGTTTAGGGGTGAACTACCAGCATATCCCCGTTAACGCGCCCAAGACCCCGGTGAACAGTTACAGCCAGGGTGGTCAGATGCGTATTAACCACTCCACCGATCCGGTTTACGCGCCTAATAGCAAAGGGGGCGCGCACGCCAACCCGGAAAGGTTCCCGGAAGATGCGGTATGGGAGACTGACGGCGAGTTGGTTCGCGCCGCCTACACGCTGCGCTCAGGCGATGGCGACTTCAACCAGGCCAATGACCTGGTCAATAAGGTAATGGATGACGCTGCCCGCGACCGATTGGTAAACAACATTGTGGGCCACGTTTCCGACGGTGTTGAAGAACCGGTGCTGTCGAGAGTATTTGAGTACTGGAAAAACGTCGACCAAACGATCGGTGAGCGTGTCGAGAAGGGCGTAATGGCGAACCGTCGGGAAAACGGTCAGTAAGCCTACGTTATGAGAAAAACGAACCCGCTACGCTTGCGTAGCGGGTTTTTTATACGACGCACTTATACAACGCACTCGGGTTCGTTCACCAAGCTAAGCGCATCATCAAATAGGCGCAATCCCGCGCCTTCTTTGTGGGCGTGTTCCGACAAATGGCGCCGAAAGCGCCTGCCGCCAGGGCAACCCTGAAACAGGCCCAGCAGGTGACGGGTAATGTGATTCAGTTTCGCGCCTTCATCCAAGCGCTGCTGAATATACGGCCGGAAAGCTATTGCGGCATCCAAGCGGCTTGCCGCCGGGCCTTTCTCGCCAAACAGCTGCTCATCGACGCCTGCCAGCATCCAAGGGTTTTGATACGCCTCACGCCCCACCATCACGCTATCCACATGGGTTAGCTGTTCACGGCACTCGGCTAGCGTTTTAATGCCGCCGTTGATGCCAATATGCAATTCAGGGCGGCTCTGCTTTAAGCGGTGAACGCGGGGGTAGTTAAGCGGTGGCACATCGCGGTTCTGCTTGGGCGACAAACCCTGCAGCCATGCTTTACGGGCGTGAACGGTAAACACTTCACAGCCTGCGTCAGCAACGATAGCGATAAAGCGCTCAAGGTCGGCGTCTTCATCCTGGTCATCGATGCCAATACGGCACTTCACCGTGACCGGAATCGACACCGCCGCCTGCATCGCCCTCACGGCATCGGCCACCTTTTCGGGGTAACCCATCAAGCACGCGCCAATCATATTGTTCTGCACGCGGTCGCTCGGGCAACCCACGTTCAGGTTCACCTCATCATAGCCCCACGCCTCAGCAATCGCCGCGCACTCCGCCAGCTCACCGGCATCGCTACCGCCCAACTGCAGCGCCAGCGGATGCTCCACCTCGTTATAGCCCAAAAAGCGCTCACGGGGCGTCCCGTGCAGAATCGCACCGGTCGTCACCATCTCGGTATACAGCAGCGTTCGCTTGGTTAAGGTGCGAGCAAATGCTCTGTAGTCCTTTGTAGTCCATTCCATCATGGGCGCAACCGAAAAAAGCCGGCCCCGATCTGCACTATTTTCTTTAGATAAATTAGTCATTTAATAAAACAGTTGGCTGCGATGAAGGCCGCCATATTGCCTCTTAAAACCGTAATTAACGCACCTGATGTGCCCAGCAGCGGTAGTGACTGAAGCCTCAAAAAACCGGGTACACCTTGAAAGCTTTCTCACAGGTAGCGTGTTGTATGGGCGCCATTGTACGGAAGAAAGGGGGCGCCGCACATAGCAGGGTATATGCCACAGCGCCGTGATTGGGCGAGCATAAATGAAATTCTTTGCTACGCTGGGGGTGTCGCCATGAAGGAGGCGGCTACGGCCCCTGGTTTCTGGGGCAATTTCATTGGATGAATGAGGTGCCACATGGCTAATTTTACACAAACGAACATGAGCCTGGATCACTACGATTGGGACGCAGCTCCTAGCGATGATCCACGCGTAACGGGTGAGCCTGACAGCACGCTATTTAATCGCCAGCAGGGTTACGAAGTGCTTTATATGCTGAACACGGTGTTGTCCGCTTCCGCTCCCATCACGGCGCTTCACAAGGGTGAAGAGATGATCCGTGATGAGTTGCCGAGCGATACACGCGAGCAGTTGGACGTAAAAAAGTGGCTTGATCAACGCCTGTAATCGACTGATCGCAGCAGCGTGCAGGTTAATGCTCAATAGATGCAAAGTGCCCCGGTCATAAAAGATGGCTGGGGCATTTTTTGGCTACGCCGCTGTCGGCGATGGCAATGGGCAGACCAACGGCGGCTGATGTATCAAACGCACAGGCAAAAGCCTTTTGTTAGCGTAAGACTTCGGCCTATGTAAGGCTGGGGGGATTTCGGTGAAAGCTGGTTAATCATCATCAGGCTTTGTTAGCTGCGCTTCTGTTTCTTCTTCAGGGTCTTCTTCAACGTGCTTAACACGTGGCGCTGGGGCTACCCAGGCTTTCAGGTATTGGCCTGCATAGCGATAGAAGTCTGGAACAATTTTTTCAAGATGCTCAATGAAAACGCGGTTGCCTGAGAATTTTCCGCCCAAGTCGAGTGATGTAAATACTTCAAAGTAAACAGGCAGTGAGTCTGTGTTTTCTGCATCTAAAATAACTGGGTTTTGGCGTACTTCTTCAAGAGGCTTATCGGTATCCATGGCTTGTCCTTTGCGGATAGCCTTTACTCTAATTGCTGGCCCCTTTTCGCTAGTAGGTAATTGGCGGGTGAGCCAATTGATTTTTGCTGAGCTGCTTTTCTTATCTTTAGGTGCTTCAAGCCGCATGCTGCATGTGATCGATTTTCGCGCAATATCGACGGTGACCAGCAGGTCCGCAGCAGCATTAGGAATGGCAATGGTGCTGGAGAGAAGCTGCTCTGAAGCTAGTTTGTCACAATCATCAGTAAGGCGCTGCTTAGGGTCATTACGGTGAGTTCGAGGAAGCTTAACTTCGACTTTTTCTCCGACCAACGGCCACATTTGAAGGCAAAGCTCACGCTGTTCCTGGTGCCAACTACTGACTGTCTTTAATACCTCATCAGAGTTTTTGTTAAGTTTGGAGTTGTTAAAGGCGCTTTGTACCACCGTCTTCCACTCGGCGTTCATGCTGGTAAAGCCAGTCTTCCCACTACTTGGATCTTCTAAATATTTCACCACTTCATGCAGAATAAACCTTTGATCCTGGCTTTCTATTTTGTCCTGAGTTAAGAGCAGCTGAGCCATCGTAACGATGTATGTCCATGACCAGTGAAAAATCTCAACCGAGCGCAAGTTCTTCTTGGGAATGGAAACGGGATGGTGGGTTGGTAACGCTACAAACTGGTTGGTGATGGTGATAACAGCATCAATGCCGTGTTCTTTGGCTTGCTTGATGTATTTTAGTAGCTGCTCTTCTCCGACGGTCTCACTTCCTACTTTTGCTTCGATCAGTGCATGCCATTTTTTACGTCCCGTATCTAGGACAATAAGGCCATCAGGTCTGTCGTCGGGACCCTTTTTTTTGGCTAGGGTTTCGTCTTTGAAAACGACTTCAGTCCAGGCTTCAAGCTTTGTACGCGCTCCAACACGCAAGTTGATCGATTGAAGCATTGCTTTACGAAACTCGTATACCGACATGAGCGCTGCCAACAGTATAGAGGTTGCTCGTTCCTCTTTTTTACTGTCAGCCAGAGTGGGGATTAAACGGGCATATTTACCTTGTGATGTGTAATCGGGACGAGTTTCGCTCATGTGGACTCCTGAATTGTTTTTGGTTAATCAATCCACAAGAGCGAAATTTACTTTGAATGTCAATCGTAAGCTTTAAACGTGAAGGCCGTCCCATAGGCGTGCGCACGAAATAGCTCACGCCGTAAACACTGCATACACCATTTGCAGTGCCAACCCCATCAGCATAAAAGCGAATACCCGTTTGAGGAGATTTATGGGTAGCCTATGCGCTAACTTTGCCCCGATGGGGGCGGTAAGAATACTGAAGGGCGCCATGAGTAGTAGGGCGGGCAGGTAAACGTAGCCGAGCGCCGCACTGGGCAGGCCTTGGGTAGACCAGCCGTTGATGATGTAGCCAAGCGCCCCGGCGATGGCGATGGGTAGCCCTACGGCTGCGGAGGTGCCGATTGCGCGGGGTAGCTTGACGTTGCACCAAGTGAGGAAGGGCACTGTTAGTGATCCACCGCCAATGGCGACGAGCGCGGAAATACCGCCGATGCCCAGGCCCACACCGCTGACGCCGATAGGGCCGGGAAGGCCGCGGCTCGGTTTAGGCTTGATGTTAGCCAGCATCTGGAGCGACATTAACACCATAAAGCAGGCGAAAAAGATGGCTAGGCCGCGGGTGGGAATCAGCGCAGCGATAAAGGTCGCCAAAAAAGTGCCGATTAATATGCCAGGGGTAATAAAGCGCACGATGTCCCAGCGAACGGCGCCGTGCCGGTGGTGGGAGAACAAGCTAGCGGTAGAGGCGGGAATGATGGCCGCCATGGCGGTGCCTAAGGCCAAGTGGGCAAGGTGCTCGTGGGGGACGCCTTGGAGTACAAAAAGGGAGGTGAGAATCGGCACCATAATGCCGCCACCGCCAATCCCCAATAAGCCTGCCATCAAACCTACAAAACCGCCCAGTGCTACATAGGCCAACCACCAAATGATGTCCAAAGCCGCTGCTCCTAAAATGTCTTGTTAGCATGATAATCATATTGTACCGGAAGCGTCGCCTGCAGCGGAGTCAAAACAAGTATTCCACTGTGGTAGCAGCTATGCAGTGGTAAGCTGCAGAACAAGTAATATTTCGGAGTGTGTATGCGCAATGTAATAAGCAGTGTTGGCGTGTTGATGATATCCGTTGCGCTACTGGCGGGCTGTGGCGAATCAGACGAGCCGAGTGAATCGGTGTCAGCCGCAGAACAAACGTCAGCCCCTGAGCCGACAGCTGCCGAGCCAGAAGTTGCCGAGGCGGAAGACGTTGAGCCGCTTATCGTCGAGATAACGGCGCATGTATCGCTGCGCAGCGATCGACGTTTAATGGTCGAGGGCGAAAGCAATTTACCTGACGAAACGTTAGTGCAGATTATTGTCGAACGCGAGATTAGCAGTGTGCGTTGGCGGGAGAGGACACGTGTAGCAGATGGAGTGTTTGCAGCGGGGCCATTTGGCCCTGGCAGTGGCTTACCCGATGGCGGCTATATAGTGCAGGTTGAGGTTTCCGAAGGCAGCGTGCAGCCGGAAGATGTTCAGGCGCGTATTGGCCACGAGGGCCAGCACCTGGCAGGAGAGCTGGTAAGCCAATCCCGCCATGGGCTGGGCCAAGTGGCCACCTACTCACGACGCTTCTTGGTGGGGAGTGAACCAAGGCAAACGCGTGACCAGGTGGAGGTGCTAGAGAGTCCGGGGAGGTAGACGCTTTAGGCAGGATGCCAATGGGCTAACAGTATTGCATGAATCGAAGTATCGCTTGGGGCTTTGACGAAGTGCTCAATGACGAAACGATCGTCGCGTTGCACTACATAGTGGCCCGCTTTGTGAAACACATGAGTCGGCCCGAGCAGCAGCAGGTCACCAGCGTTAACTGGCGAAAAATCTGTGCCTTTGCCCGGTGTTGCCATAACGCACGGTGCTTTCCAGTCAATGTTCAGCGGGAGATGACTGGGTACTTTAATGGTCGTTGCCTGTACCTGTTCCCAAGGGAGGGGGCCAGTGTGGGTCAACGTCAATAGCTCGGGGGCGCTATCACCTTCCAATAGAGTTGCTAGGGAGCAGTCGAGGGCATCAGCGAGCGCAACAAGTCGTTCGTGACCGATCTGTTTGATCGCCCCAGACTCCCAATAAGAAATGGTGACATCTGACACGCCAACTTTGCGTGCAAGGGCAGCCTTATTGAGCTTGGCCCTAAGCCGCAGTTGCTTGATACGTGAGCCTAGCGATTCCATTTCGTCTTCCTGATAATGAGCTTACAAGCTCGTTGAATGTCTTCCACTATAATAATTTTCTCTACTATAGATAGTGGTGCTTTGAACATACTTTATTGGTCTGTCTCAAGCTTGGGGTATGCGCCCAAGGTGTTGCTGCAGAGCCATACTAAGCGATTGTGCTTTAGCGCGCATTAGTGGACAAATAACGTTGAGTTAATTTCTCCGACGCTTTCCTCCGCTAGTTGTTCCCTGCGTGACGCTGTTGGTTGCGCCTAAGGTGCGTATAATATCGCCATGCATTTTTGCCAATAGGACGTTTTCATGACTGTACGTACTCGCATCGCACCTTCTCCCACGGGAGACCCCCACGTTGGTACGGCTTACATCGCGCTTTTTAATCTATGTTTTGCACGTCAGCATGGCGGCCAGTTTATTCTCCGTATTGAAGACACCGACCGGGTGCGTTCGACGCCTGAATCCGAACAGATGATTCTCGATTCATTGAGTTGGCTGGGTCTTGAGTGGGATGAAGGCCCCGATGTGGGTGGTCCGTATGGCCCTTATCGGCAGAGTGAGCGTGGCGATATTTATGCCCAGTACGCCCAGCAGCTGTTGGATGCTGGACATGCGTTTAAGTGTTATCGCACCAGTGAAGAGCTGGATGAGCTGCGTGAAACTCGCAAAGCCGCTGGCCTGCACTTAGCTTTAAAGCCCGCTGATTTGGCGCTGGATAGCCAAGAGCAAGCACGCCGTGAACAGGAAGGCTGGCCTTACGTGGTGCGCATGAACGTGCCCGCCGAAGGTGTTTGTGTGGTCAATGACATGTTGCGCGGTACGATTGAAGTCGAATGGGCGCAGGTGGACGCGCAAATACTGCTTAAATCAGACGGTATGCCCACTTATCATCTAGCCAATGTGGTCGACGATCATCTCATGGCGATTACTCATGTACTGCGTGGGGAAGAGTGGATTAACTCAGCACCAAAGCACCAACTGCTATATGAGTATTTTGGTTGGGAGATGCCGCAGCTTTGCCATATGCCGCTGCTGCGCAACCCGGACAAGTCCAAACTTTCTAAGCGCAAAAACCCGACCTCCATCAATTACTATCGTCGGATGGGTTTTTTACCCCAGGCCGTTACCAACTATTTGGGACGGATGGGGTGGTCGATGCCCGATGAGCGCGAGAAATTCAGCCTCCAGGAAATGATGGCGGAATTCGATGTTCAGCGTGTTTCGTTAGGTGGCCCGGTATTTGACCTGGAGAAGCTGACGTGGCTGAACGGTGTTTATATCCGTGAAG